>NZ_JBSIBP030000001.1:0-836685 GCF_053613295.3 Aquimarina ulvae | reverse complement strand
ATCAATCAATCAAAAAAGAAATCATGAGAACATTAGACAACAATCAAATCACAAAAAAATTAAAAAACACCAACGGAGACATCTGGAATGCAAAAAGACGCTATAGATAATCCAATAACATTCTTCCGTCTACTCATCTCTGGCGGAACTAAAAACCAATCATTATGAGAACTTTACAAAATATTCGAAATATATCAAGAAACAGTGGTACACCTCAATATAGTAGGTTTGTAAATTACATTACACAATTCTACGATTATGAAGGAAATATTATTACCGGGAACAAAAGATATACTTACCAAACGGAACGATAAGACAACAGGAAGCAACTCAAAAAAACCATGAAATCACGAAGTTATTATTTCGTGATTTTTTTATAACAGCTTCTCTACTACGTTAGAGATAACAGGAGAAAAACTTAAAAAAAATCTTTACTCTATCCTAGACTGATATTGCAATACAAACATCCACTTTCGACCTTTTCTTTCAATAGTACTTCCGAAATCAAAAAACACCGGACGGTTTTGCGCATTTAGAGAAAATTTCGATAAGTGCCTGTTCAGAAAGTAGTTAATTCCTAAATCATACGAAATCATAGAATCATCCAGGCGATCAAAATCAGAATACTGAACTCTAGCATAAGGTTGTAGCTTTCCTTTATCTCGGTTCTTCCCTATACCTCCCAATAGATATCCTATTTGATAGAGCACGGAAGTTCCGGTTCCTATAACGGGATAGGAATTTCCTTTTCCGTTAAAAGAAGCGCTTTCTTGGTTCAATCCATTAGTTGGATTATTAGCTCCAATAGACCGTATGTAATTAGGACCAAAATTATACTCAAAAAATCCCAAATAAGCACTTAATGCTGTTCCTTTGTTTTTATTAATGGGTAGGTCCAGAAATATATCGGCTGCCAGTAAATTCATATCATGAAATCGCTCATCTCCTTGATTTAATGAGCACAAGGCATCCGGTTGGTATTTAAATCCTGCCCCTACACTTAACACGTTTTTATTTCCTAAATATGTCCCACGGTGTGGTGCATATTTATTGCTTTCAGATTGTGAAAATTCATATTTTACGTATCCTGCATATTGCATACCGGAGTGCGTGTTTGCAAATTCTGCTACTCCTTCTGCTGGTTGAATTTCATTCTGAATAGGAAATGGTTTTGATATGATGAAGCGATAATCGATTTTATGAAATTTGCCCTTTGCATAAAGACCAAGATTTCGCAATAAGTCATCGGTTGTATTCACCGTAGGAAGTGCCAAAAATGGAACATCTGCTATCATTAATTTGGAGGTGCTGGGTGCTGATAAACGGGATAAACCGTTCCATAAAGATTTTCCGCCTCCAATAGTAAAATTCTCAGAAAAACTATATTCGGCATATGCATCTAAGAGTTTTAAAGAAGTTCCTCGACTGGATAGATAATTAAGGTTATTCGTTCCAAACTGAGTATAAACGAATAGCTTTTCTGTAAGCTGTCCTTTAATTGCTAGTCGAAATCGACGTATGGAAATATCCGCTGTTGTATTTTGTATTTCTTCAGAAACGAGACTTCCCGGATTATTCTGATTGACTCTCGCCCACAACTGAAGGTACGTATGTAGTCCCAACCACCGGTTGTGATCATCATTTAAGTACCATTTTAATGGTTTATTCCCAAAAGGATTCGTTTGTTGTTCCTGTGAAATAGTATATTGAAAAAAGAAAATAACTATCCCAATGAAAACAGGAATGGTTTTTTTGTAGCTCATATAATAATGTGCCTGGTTAGGGCGGTGGTGGTTTGTTGGAAAATAGTAAATGTGCCATAAATCGCTGATACCGCCATCAATAGTGCCCCAAATTTTGCGGGACACTCTTCTGACAGTATTTAGAAAATTAATATTTAATTGTTAGCGTATTTTAAATATGCTCCCCTAAGTGATGGTGCTCATCAATTAGCGGTCCTCCTTCTATAATTTGTTGAGAAGCTTGGTTAGCAAACTTTTCAAAATTGAGATGGAAAGAATGTGCTAATTGAATTGCTTTACTGATGTAAGCACCTTTTTGAGTCCAGGTATTCATAGGGTCTAAAATTTCTGTAGGAACACCAGGGCAATATTCCGGCATAAATAATCCAAAAATCGGATGTTGCTCAAAATTCACTTTGTTTAATTTTCCTTCCAGAATAGCTGAGATCATAGCTCTCGTGTTTCTTAATCGTATACGAGATCCAACCCCATAAGGACCTGCACTCCATCCGGTATTAATCAACCAAACATTTACGTTTGCTTCTTCCATTTTTTTACTTAACATTTCAGCATAAACCGTTGGATGCAATGGCATAAAAGGTTCTCCAAAACAAGCAGAGAATGATGGTACTGGTTCTGTAATTCCAGCTTCTGTACCTGCCACCTTAGCAGTATATCCTGAAATAAAATGATATGCGGCTTGTCCGGGAGTTAATTTTGATACCGGAGGTAATACCCCAAACGCATCACAAGTCAGGAAGAAAATATTCTTTGGGTTTTTAGCATATGATGGTTGCTGTATAGTATCAATATGATAGATAGGATAACTTACACGTGTATTTTGAGTGATAGAACTATCTTCAAAATCTACCTCGCCATTTTCCTTGAAAACAACATTTTCTAATATTGCTCCCGGTTTAATAGCTCTATAAATATCCGGTTCTTTATTTTCTGTTAGGTCGATTACTTTTGCGTAACAACCTCCTTCAAAATTAAAGATGGTATTTTCTGCGGTCCATCCGTGTTCATCATCTCCTATTAGTTTACGATCAGGATCAGCAGATAAAGTTGTTTTTCCGGTTCCTGATAATCCAAAGAAAATCGCCGTATCGCCCATTTCTCCAACATTTGCAGAACAGTGCATTGGTAATACGTTCTTTTCTATAGGAAGAATCATGTTTAACGCAGAGAAAATTCCTTTTTTCATCTCTCCGGTGTATGCAGAACCTCCAACTAATGCAATTTTTTTGGTAAAGTTAAGGATAGAGAAGTTTCCTTGTCGGATTCCATATGCAGCTGGATCTTTTGCTTCGTATCCGGGAGCACATAATACCAACCACTCTTCCTGAAAGTTTTCTAACTCAGATTCCTCACAACGTAAGAACATATTATAAATAAACATATTTGACCAAGGATATTCTGTGATCGTACGTACATTCATTTTATACTCGGGATCTGCACACACATACGCATCTCTTACATATAGTTCTTTTCCTGATAAGTAATTGATAATTTCATCTTGTAAAAGATCGAATTTATCCGGATCGATAGGTTTGTTGGTTTTACCCCACCAAACTTTATCTTTGGTATAGTCATCTCTTACTAAGAAACGGTCTTTTGGAGATCTTCCTGTAAACTTTCCTGTGTTAATGGCTAGTGTGCCATCAGAAGTTTCTCTTCCTATTCCTTTTTCGATGGTAATTTCCTGAAGTTTTTCTGGAGAAAGATTGTAACGGACAGTAGTGTCTTTTAATCCATACTTCTCTAGATTAACATTTGCGGCTAATACATTTTCCATTTTCTAAATAATTTAAATTTTAATACTATGTTGGTTAAAAAGGCCATATTACTGGCACTAATAAAAGGGTTATTATAAAAAACAATAACAATAAAGGAGCTCCTACTTTTACATAATCAAGAAACTTGTAACCTCCCGCCGACAAAACCATAGCGTTGGTTGTAGTTCCTACCGGTGTAAGAAATGCTGTAGAGGCACTTATCGCCACAGTAATCATTATTGGTTTTGGCGAAATTCCCAAATTTGTCGCAGCAAGTATCGCTATAGGCGCCATTAATACTGCGGTTGCCGAATTATTAATTGTTTGGCTAAAAGTTGTTGTTAATAAAAACACTCCTCCTAATAATGCAATAGGATGAATTGCTCCCAGATATTTTACCAAACCATCTGCGGCCAATTGAGCAGCTCCCGTTTTTTGAAGTGCGATTCCCATCGGAATCATGGCTGCAATCATAATTACACTGGTCCAGCTTATTCCTTTATAAGCCTTATTAATAGGAACACATCCCGTAATCAGCGTAATTCCTGCACAAATTAATGCAGCTATAGCACCAGGAACGATCTTAAATACAAGTAGAACAATCATCAGAACTAGTATGCCTAAAGCTATATAAGATTTAGGAGTAAGAGTTTCGACGTTTTTTGCCATTCCTTCTGGGCTTCCACAAATGACTAAATTCTCGTACATTTCCTTTAAATCACCTATATTCTGCCAAGATCCCCTGATTAAATAAGCATCACCTGCTTTTACTTTAATTTCTTTATCTTCTAAAGGTTCATTATTTCTGGAAGCTCCCAATAATTGTATCTTAAATCGCTCAAAATAATCTCCAACCCTAATCTCCCTTCCTACAAATAGAGACTTAGGAGTTACAATTACCTCTGCCATACCTACTTCCTGATTGATCAGGTTGTTTTTTAATTCCTCCTCGATAGGGTCTAATTTCCACAACCCTAACCTGAATTCAATCATGATTTTATTAATAGCTTCTGTTTCTCCTTTTACTGTAATGATATCGTGATACTTGAATTCTGTATCTTCCTCAGGGAACTCGATAAATGCCGGGTTCTTTTGAAATACATTTGGATGTCTTCGCTTCAAACGAATGATGGAAACGTTGTGTTTTTTTTCAAAACCCCAATCCTTTATTTTAGTTCCTAACAAAGGAGAAATAGAGCGCACACGTAATCTGAAATAATTCTGGTCTACTCGATACGCTTCGATCCACTTATGAAGTTCTGAATCAATATTTACAGGTTTATTCCGAGTTTTATAACTAGGTAATAATTTATATCCAAAGTATCGGAAATAAACAATAGCTATGACCAATAAAGGCAATCCTATTAAGCCAAATTCAAAGAACGAAAAACCGGTAAATCCGTGTTCTATCAAAGCGTTACTGGCGATGATATTAGGTGGCGTACCGGTCAATGTGAGCAGACCACCTGTATTGGATCCAAATGCCACTGGCATTAATAATTTTGAAGGCAGTGTTCCAATATTCCAAGCGGCAGAAATTGTTACTGGAAGTAAGGTTGCTACAGTACCTGTATTACTAACAAATCCAGAAAGCACTCCTGATCCCAAAGTCACAATGACTAATAATTTTGGAACACTTTTACCAGCCCATTGTATGAACTTATTGCCTGCTAACGCAGTCCATCCGGTTTGCGATAAGCCTTCTCCTATGATAAACAGAGCGGCAATCATAATTACCGTTGTATTACTAAACCCGCTAAAGGTTTCAGTAACATCCAAAACACCTGTTAAGTATAAACTTAACATCGATAACAAGGCTACTACATCAGGTGGATATTTACCCCAAATAAATAAACCAATTGTTATCACAAAAATGACTAACATTATGTACATCTTACACCTTCTTTTGAAGTTGATTATTCAGTGATCAAAAAGCTGTATTTCAAGTTTTGAATTAAAATTTTTTATACTGAATTTCAATCAATAGTCAAAAGAGGGATATCTGTATGAAGTGTTAGTAATTTAGTTAGTCTTCCTTCTGATGGGCCATTCTTTTTAGCATGATTTCTTGGTAGAATAGCCAATAAATCAATTTCTTTATCTTTTATATATTCAAAGATGCCTTTCTCAATATCTGTATTCTCCTGAAAGGTATGATGAGAGTAGAAGTTTTCTAAATAATATTCTATTGCATTTTCATTTCTTTCATCTGCAGGAGTATACCCATAGCAACCATCTTCGTTACAAATAGTTAATACATGAACTTGCGCATGAAAACGTCTTGCTACATCTAATAAAGTTCCAAGAACCGTTGCATCTTCTATCTCCTTCTGTCCTAATATCAATGCTATTTTTTTTACGCCAAACTCTTTTATCGTTTCAGGAATAGCAATTACAGGAAAATCTGCTTCTAATGTTAGTCGAGAAGTATTGGTTGTAGCCGATTCATCTTCAGCTCCTTTTGTACCCATAATCACCAAATCAGCTTTAAACTCTTTTTGTGTTTCTAGAATATTTTCAACTAATTCTCCTGATTTTATAACCGAATTAAGTGTACCTCTAAAAGATGGATTGTCTTTTTTAATTTGTGCAATTCTTTCATCCAATACATTATGGATCGAAATACCCTCAGACATATCACTAATATGAGTTAGCAATATTTCTATTGATTTGTCATCTCCCGCAAAACTTATGGCATAGTCCAAAGCTCTTTCTGTTGTGGTAGATGTATCGAAAGGAACAATAATTTTAGTGATATCTTTCATAATTCTGGTATTTAAGTTTTAGGTTTTTGTGGTTATACCTAACTGCTGGTTCTATACTACAAAGGTTAGCTTATTTCCAATGGTAAAAAATGATATTTATCAGCTTTTACTCCCTGTTTTTTTTAAGAGTTTTGTTAGAAGTAAGTTACGAATAATTGATACGTTGTAACCATGAACAAAAGCGTAGGAAAAATTGATTAGGTTACCAGAACCATTTTTGCAGTAGATTAATTTATTCTACCATAACTATATAGGAGAAACCTTAGGGATCGTTTTATTATCCATATCGGAAGTAATGGTGATCACCGGTTTTATGGGGTGGTGCCCTTTGTATCTCTTATTAGGTGCTGAAAACCTGCTAAGCAAAGAATGAATAGTCAGAAGATCAATAATACAAACTATATGAAGCATTTTTAGGTCTTTAGACCAGTCGTAATTAGATTGAAGTTCATATTTAGTGATCCACTTAAAACACACTAATGGATTGTACTCAATAAATTCTAACTGTGTAGGTTTGATAAGATATCCTTCCCAATATTCGGGTTTGGGAATCTCTTTATCTTGAAATAGCACTTCGTATTTTTTTAAACGCTCTTCTAATATTTTGCGAGAAGCTATTACTTCGCTTTGATTTGATACCCAGGTTCCTAACTTACCTACTTACTTCAGGACGGGAATCGAAGTATCCTTCTGATAAATTTTCCGATAACTTTTCTACTTGACCCGAAACCAAAACCTCTCGTTTTGATTTTATCCAATTAAACAAAATAGAAACCCTGTCATCATTGGCAATAGCATTTACTTTTTCGCTATTATAATTAGTAAAGAATACAAAACCTTTCCAAGTAAATCTTTTAAGCAACACGATTTTACTTTTAGGAAAACCATCTAAGCTTTTGGTTGACAAAAATATAGAATTTACTTCATCTTCAGGACGTGCCTTTCTACTGCATGAAGCCATTGTTGAAAATACGCTATCGGATTATGATCACTAGGTACATTCATGATTCCTGAAGTTTTATTTTTCTTCCATACCAATTGGTCAAAGTTGTGACATAAACAACTACAGAAATAGAACTTACAGGCATTAAGACGGCTGCCACAATTGGTGATAATTGCCCAGTAACGGCAAAGTACAAACCAATAATATTGTATAAGAAAGATAGCACAAAACTAGATTTAATGATCCTAATTACTTTTTTAGAAATCTTGAGATATTTAGGAATCTTATCAAATTGAGATGCATCTAATATGGCGTCACAGGCAGGAGAGAATACATTGACATTTTCTGAGACAGCGATTCCTACATTACTTTGCGCCAAAGCACCGGCATCATTTAATCCATCGCCTACCATCATCACTTTTTTCTCTAACTCCTGTAATGATTTGATATGATTTAATTTATCGTCTGGTTTCTGATTAAAAAGTAAGGAAACATTTTTGGGAAATAATTGTTCTAAGCGCACTTTTTCGCCTTCATTATCACCAGAGAGTACAGACAATTCATAAACGTTGTTAAGGACATCGAAAACATTCTTCAGATTCTTTCGGTATTGGTTATGAAAAACATATCGCCCTTTATATTGGTTATTACTACTAATATGGACATTTGTATTTTGTATTCCTAAAAACTCGGGATTCCCAACAAATTTTGACGATCCTATTTTTATAGTACGTGCTGCTAATTTGGCTTCAATTCCCTTTCCTATATATTCCTGATATTCATCAAGTGTATATATGTCTTGTTCTTCTAAAATTTCATACAATGCTCTACTTAGCGGGTGATTGGATGCTCTTAATGTATTCTTGAGTAATGACTCCTCCTCTCCAGACAATTGCATTCCCTCATACTCTATTTTGCTTGAAGTATTCGTTGTTATTGTTCCAGTTTTATCAAAAATTATACTATCTATATTGGCAAGTTGTTCTATAACACCCACATTTTTGAGATAGCATTTATTTTTTCCAAAAATTCGTAGCAAATTACCCAGAGCAAATGGTCTTGCCAATGCCAATGCACAGGGACAGGCAATAATCAATACCGCTGTAAACACATTGATCGCTTTTGAAGCATCAAAGAACAACCAAAGGGTTGTCGCAATAACAGCAATACATAAAATGACAACAGTAAAGTATTTACTAATTGTATCAGTCAGATTGGTAAAAGAGACCGATTTGTCTTTGCTAAATACATCATTACTCCATAGCTGAGTAAGATAACTTTGCTCTACGGTTTTGGTTGCTTCAATTTCTATGGCTCCATACAGCTGCTTACCTCCAGCAAAAAGTTTATCTCCGGATTTTTTCATAACCGCTGCACTCTCTCCTGTTACAAAACTATAATCAATTCTAGCGGCGCCTTTGATCAATATAGCATCTACGGGTATTAATTCTCCATTACGAATAAGAAGTCGGTTACCTTTTTTAATATCATACACCTGAATACTTTCTTCTTTATTCTTCTTATTATTTTTTTCACATATCAATTTTGTAACCGCAATTGGAAAATAAGATTTATAATCTCTTTCAAAAGACAAAAATGAATAGGTTTTCTGTTGAAAAAACTTTCCTAATAACAAGAAGAATACGAGTCCGGTTAAACTATCGAAAAAACCGGTTCCCCAATCAAATAAAATCTCCGCAGTGCTTCTTAAAAAAAGTACCGAAATCCCTAGGGCGATAGGCACGTCTATGTTCAATATTTTGGATCTCAATCCTTTAAAGGCTGATATAAAATAATCCTGTGCAGCATATAAAACAACCGGCATAGAAAATACAAACATTAACCAACGAAATACGTGCTTATATTGTTCCAACCAGTATTCTGACACCTCAAAATACTCAGGAAAAGACAAGAACATTACGTTACCAAAAGCAAATCCGGTAACCCCCAACTTATATATCAAACTCCTATTGATATGCGTTTGTCCTTCGGCATAATCATTTAGACTTATATAAGGTTCATACCCTATAGAATTGAGTAAGATAACGACTTCTTTCAACGATGTTTTTTCATTTTTAAAAGTGATTCTCACTGTTTTTTTAGGAAAATTAACCTGAGAATTAGTTATGGAAGGTTCAAGTCTATGTAAGTTTTCTAATATCCAGATACAAGAACTGCAGTGGATATGCGGAATATACAATGTAAGAATCTCTATATTGCCATCATTGAACTCTACTAATCTTTCTGCAATGGCAGGAGTATCGAGATAGTCGTATTTTTTTTCAATTTCTTTAGGAATGGCTCCAGGAGCAGATTGCAGGTCATAATAACAGGATAAATCATTATTCGAAAAAATATCATATACAGTTTTGCATCCATTGCAACAGAATGTTTTTTGATCAAAAGCAATTGCTAGGGCGTCGCAATCATTTCCACAGTGATAGCATATGGATTCTATCATACTCATTTAATTTGCTACAAAAGTGAAAAAGACAGTACGTATATAATATGACAAATATCATAGTTTTAGGGGCATTGAGGATTTAGTTTTGATATATCACTCTAATACTATTGATGATGAAAAAGATTTTATTACCTACAGATTTTTCAGATAACTCCTGGAATGCTATTGACTATGCCGCAGCGCTTTTTAAATACGAAACCTGTACTTTCTATCTTTTAAATGTATATAATAAAATTATTTATGAATCTGTACATCTTTCTGATATCCCTACCGAACGTAGTATTGAAAACACCGTAAAAGCTAATGCTATAACGAATCTGGAACATCTCAGGAAAACCATCACGCATACAAACGCTAACCAAAAACATCAATTCGAAATCATTGCTGCCCTGGGATCCTTAACAGATGTAATACAAGATGTAGTAAAATCAGAAAAAATCGATCTCATCATTACGGGAACCAAAGGTGCGACAGGAACCAAAGAAGTATTCATGGGTAGTAATACAGTTCGTATCATCAATTCTATAAAAAAATGCCCTGTTTTGGCTATTCCTAATGACGTTACTTTTTCTTCTAAACCTTCAGAAATCACATTTGCTACCGACTTTACCCATTTCTACAGTAAAGAAGAATTGAGACCATTAGTAGATCTGGCAAAATCCTTTAAAGCAGCAATTAGAATTGTTTATGTACAGCAAGAAGAAGGCTCACTTTCCGAAGAACAAAAATTTAACTTAGGAATGCTACAAAAATATTTCAAAAACATAAAGTATTATCAGCATACCTTAACAAAAAGCGATTCTGTTTCAAAATCACTGAAGATATTCACCAAGGAACTTGATATTTATCTATTAGCAATGCTAAATTACTCTCACAGTTTCGTAGACAAATTAACCAGAGAGCCTGTAATAAAAACCGTTGCATTCCATACACAAATTCCTCTTTTAGTACTACCAGAACTAGGTATGAGTGCCGCTTTTTCAATACCAGTTAAAAAAAATTCAAAATTAGAAGAAACACAACAATAGGATGTGTTGCCATATATTCTTGAACTACTCTTGATCTTTGTTTATCGGTTGATCTTCATAGAAATCGTCAAAAGTTTTGTCTGTAGTATACTTGTCTGTCAATACAGCATATACCATCAGCACGACCATTAACTGACCAAAACAGGTAAGATAAAACACCCAACCAAACTCAACATCCATCGTTACCAGAATGCTAATTGATAACAATAATAGCGACGTAATAATAACCATTGCCATTCCAGAAATTCTCATACTTCTTTTTTTATTATAAGATAAAAAAAATCGACCACACACCTTCTTAACAATACGCTAAATTAAAACGTATTGGTGATAAAAATCATAGTTTCTATGCTTGTAGTTATCTAATTTTGAGAGAACGCTTAACGATAGCTGTATCATGAGAAAAATATTGATCCCTACCGATTTTTCTAAAAATGCAATGAATGCAATTCGATATGCGCTGTAGCTATTTAAGTATGAAAGGAGCGAGTTTTTGATTTTTCACGCATATGCTGATGAAGTATACGACCACGATACGCTGACTTCTCGTAAAATTCTGGAAAAGTTGAAAACAAAGGTACATAAAGCTTCCGATCGAGAACTATCCAAGATACGTTCGTGCATACATCAAATTTCTCCTAACCCGAGGCATCAATACGAAACTATATCAGTTTTTGGAACGTTAATCGATGAAGCAAATGATCTGGTAGACAAGAGAAATATTGATGTCGTTGTAATGGCTACCCGAGGTAAAACAGATGACCGTAAGAGTACATTTGGCAGTAATACGCTACAGGTTTTAAAATATGTTAAATGTCCTGTATTGGCAATCCCCGAAGAATATAGTTATGATCCACCAAAAAACATCTTGTTCCCTGCTGATTATATGTTTCCCTTTAAAAGAAGAGAATTGAAATTACTAAATACACTAACCAAAAGTTTTAGATCTTCTATCAACTTCTTACATGTCTCTAAATACAAAAAGCTATCTATGCGGCAGAAGGATAATAAGGCATTTTTAAAAGAATGCTTACCCGATGCAGCACTATCATTTCATACATTCTATGAAACGGATGTTACCATAGCTATTAATAAATTTATTCAAGAAAATGAAATTAACATGGTAGTGATGATCAACTCCAGACACTCCTATTTGGAATGCATATTATACGAATCGACAATTGACAAAATTGGACTGCATATAAAAATACCATTCCTAACCATGCAGAATTTACAACGAAATTAAAAATAAAGTAATCATGAAACGGATCTTATTACCCACCGATTTTTCTGACAACGCATTTAATGCAATACGGTATGCAGTACAATTTTTTAAGAACGAAGAATGTACATTCTATCTTTTGCATACGTTTACACCAGTATCTTATAATGTTGGATATCTTATAGAGAATCCTATGCCTTATGGAATGGAAGATATCGCTATGATGAATTCAAAAAGAGATGTCCAACATACAGAAGAGAAAATAACAAAAGAATTCAATAACCCGAAACATAATTTTGAAAGAATTTCAGTTTTTAATATGTTGATTAGCGAAATTAAGGATACGGTAGATCGTTATAATATTGATTTTATAGTTATGGGTACTAAAGGAGCCACAGGAGCCAAAGAAATCTTTATCGGAACACATACAATGTATACGATCAAAAACGTAAAATGTCCTGTTTTGGTCGTTCCATCCGGTTTTGAATATGAAGAACCTAAAGAGATATTGTTTCCAACAGATTATTACCTTAGTCACACTAATAAGTATCTACCACTAATCAAAGACATTTGTACCCTAAATACCTCAAGAATTCATATGCTAAATGCTTACTATGGAATTCCTCTTGATCAAAATCAAAAGAAAACAAAAGATTTTATTGATACATATTTTGAAGAAAACGCCCATATTTTCCATATTGCAGATGGCATGGATGTCATAGAAGCGGTAGAAGATTTTCAAAAAACAAATATTATAAATATGCTTGTGATGGTACATAATAAACATTCGTTTTTCGAAAACCTATTGTTCAAACCGGTGATCAATCAGATCGCATATCATACCAATATTCCATTTTTGGTAATTCCTTCAGAAAAACGGATAGGATCCAACGACCAAACCAATGAAATGAGGAAAAAAGAGGACCAAGGTTTAGCAGTTGAACCATCACGCTTTATATAAATTTGATCTAAATGACGGAAAAAATTAGTCATAACAGATTCTGACAAAGCGTGAAATGCACTGGTATATGCAATGGATTTGTACAAGGATATTCTTTGTGAGTTTCATAGAAAAAACATCTGTTAACACAGATACAGTAGTGAGCCGACTTAATCGTATAATATATAGAAACAATGAATACACTAAACACATATGTCATCTTAATGGTTACAGTATTACTAATGAGTTGCTCATCCAGTGAACTTGTCGAAGTATGGAAAAATCCTGACATTGATACTTTTGAAGCCAATAAAGTATTGGTGATAGGAATGACCGCTGACATCAATGGAAGAAAAGCATTTGAAAAGAAACTTACTTCCGCGCTCAAAAAAAATGGCGTTACATCTATAAAAAGCCTTGATTATTTTGAAAAGTCGTTTACCAAATCCCAAAAAACTGAAGAAGATCTCTTGGCCATAGAAGGAAAACTTCTGGATGCTGGTTTTGATGCAATTTTAGTATCCAAAGTATTGGCGGTAGAAGACAAAGTAAGTGTAGTACAAGCATACCGAAATCTGGATAAACACTTCAAAAGTTTTAAAGACGATTATTATCAGAATCAGGATATCCATTATAAAGACGAGTATTATGAAGAGTATGAGGTCTATCACGCAGAAACTTCTTTATACTGTATTTGTCCGGATAGGGAAAGAGAGTTAATCTGGAAAGGATCTATCGATATCACAGCACCAGAAAACATAAAAAAAGCTGTAGGAGATTATGTAAAAGTATTGATCTGGGCGTTTAAAGGCCAAAACCTCTTGATCATTGAAGAAGAACTGAACAATGAAGGTATTGATATATAGCGCAAACATTTTAAAATCCCATTTCTGGAAAAACCCAACCAAATTATTACTTATGACAACAATTACTGGAGTTTTCTTATATAGAAGTTGTTATAAATTAAGACGCTACCACTAAAAGAGTTTTGACAAATATTACCGAAACTACTTTTTATAATATGAGCTGCTGGCAATGGAAACAGAACACTAGAAAATAAATTAACTATGGGAATTAGTGTGGTAATTTTTCTTTTAATAAACCATATAGAAAAGTTCCCGCTATAGATGCTACAATAACAATCAGTATTGGTACATATCCCGCTCCTGCTAATACAAACATAGGGCCAGGACACGCCCCTGCCAATGCCCAACCCAATCCAAAAATAATCCCGCCGAATATATATCGGCTAAAACTTTTTTCTTTTGGCGCTATATGGATTATATCCCCGTTAACAGATTTTATGCTATATCTTTTAATCAATTGCACGACGATAATACCAAGACCAACTGCAGAACCTATAATTCCGTACATATGAAAAGACGCAAATTGAAACATTTCATAAATCCTAAACCAGGAAGCTGCTTCTGATTTGAACAGCACGATTCCGAAAAAAACACCAATAGCTAAATATATAATTATACGCATATTTTTAAAAAATTAAAGGGAATATTAAATGTATCATTGTTAAACCACCTACAAAAAAACCCACAACTGCAATAAGTGATGGTATTTGCAAATCACTTAAACCCGAAATGGCATGACCAGAAGTACATCCACCGGCATACCTTGCACCAAAACCAACTAACAGTCCACCAACAATCAGTATGATCAAGCCTTTTGGATTTGCAAAAACGTCATTAGAAAATAACATATCAGGCAAGTATGTATTTCCGGCACTCGTAAAACCTTTGGACTGCAGATCACTTATTACCTTTGGATTTAAATCAACATTCGTATGATGAGATAAGTAATATTTAGCTATGAAACCTCCGATAATTACACCAATAACCACAACCAGATTCCAACGCTGTGCTTTCCAGTTAAATTTAAAAAAATCAGCAGTTTTTCCAGCTCCACAAATGGCACACATTGTTCTGAGATTGGATGACATACCAAATTTTTTTCCAACCATCAGTAATAAAAACATCACTAATGTTATTAAGGGTCCAGAAACATACCAGGGCCACGGTTCATATATCCAATTCATTCTTTATTTTTTACATTTCTAACTCTTGATTTACTGTAAAGTTGAAGGACATACGTAGTCTGTTGTCTCCATACCAGCTTCTTTTATTGCTGAAAAACCACCTGCCACATCAATAAGATTGTGAATTCCCCGGCTTTTTAGAATAGATGCTGCAATCACTGATCTATAGCCACCTGCACAGTGTATATAGAAAGTTTTATCTTCTGGAAAATCATTCATGTAATCATTAATGAAGTCTAACGGCGAATTTTTAGCCTTATTCAAATGCTCAGCCACAAATTCATTTTCTTTTCTAACATCGTATATTGCTGGTGTTTCAGTGCTTAAAACATTCTTAAGCTCTGTAGCAGATACAGAGGATATTGTATCATAATCCTTACCCGCTTTTTTCCAGGCCCCCAAACCTCCTTGCAGATACCCCAATGTTTTATCAAAACCTACCCGGGATAATCGAGTAACTGTTTCTTCTTCTCTACCTTCAGGGGTAACTAATAAAATAGGTTGTTGTACATCTGCAATCAAAGCTCCTACCCAAGGAGCGAAACCACCATCAATTCCTATAAATATCGATCTTGGAATATGACCTTTGATAAATTCGCCTTGATGTCTTACATCCAGCACTACAGCTCCGGTTTTGTTTGCTAAAACTTCAAATTCTTCTGGTGATAAAGGTTTTGTACCTCTTTCCAATACTTCATCTATATCATCATATCCTTCTTTATTCATCTTCACATTCAACGGAAAATATTGTGGAGGTGGTAACAGACCTTCGGTAACTTCTTTTACAAATTCTTCTTTGGTCATATCAGAACGCAACGCGTAATTCATCTGCTTTTGATTTCCTAAGGAATCTACAGTTTCCTTCATCATGTTTTTACCACAAGCAGAACCTGCTCCGTGTGCCGGATATACAACTACATCATCTGCCAAAGGCATAATCTTGTTTCTTAAGCTATCAAATAATGTTTCTGCTAACTCTTCCTGAGTCATATCAGCTGCTTTCTGCGCCAGATCAGGACGTCCTACATCCCCTAAAAACAAGGTGTCCCCACTAAAAATAGCATGATCTTTACCGCTTTCATCACGTAATAAATAAGTAGTACTTTCCATCGTATGTCCCGGAGTATGCATCGCAACAATGGTTATATCACCAAGGGTAAACACTTGCCCATCAGTTGCGATAGTAGCCACAAACGATGGGTTGGCGTTAGGCCCATAAATGATTTCTGCACCTGTTTCTTTCGCTAATGTAACATGTCCACTTACGAAATCAGCGTGAAAGTGTGTCTCGAAAATATACTTGATTTTCGCACTGTCATTCTTGGCTCTTTCGATGTAGGGCTTTACTTCTCTCAGTGGATCTATAATCGCCACTTCTCCTGCACTCTCAATATAATAAGCGCCCTGAGCAAGACATCCTGTATATATTTGTTCTATCTTCATATCTTCTACTTTATGTGGTACTTCATATATCGAAGTTTATCGTTTTTATTACTTGTCTTCAAAAATACAACTCATATTATCTTTATACAGTAACAATTGTTACAAATGCATAATTATACTAATTCTTTAATAAGGATGTAAATTCCCATTACCAAAACAAACCAGCCGAATCCTTTCTCAAGTTTTTTACCATCTATAAAATTAGATAGATACATCCCTATAAAGATGCCTATTATTGAAATTCCTGTAAATAATAATAAAAAGCTCCAATCTATATCCAGATTTTCTACATCTCCTATAAAACCAATCAGCGACTTAATTGCAATAATCAATAAAGAGGTTGCTACTGCATTTTTCATCGGCAATTTTGCAAATAAAACCAAAGCCGGAATGATTAAAAACCCTCCTCCTGCTCCCACAATTCCGGTTAACGCTCCCACAACAAAACCTTCTAAGATGATCAAGGGATAATTATAACTTATTGTCATTTCTTTTTCCGATGGTTCTTTTCTATTCTTTATCATAGAAATAGATGCCAAAAGCATGATTAATGCAAAAAACACCATAATTCCGATATTTTTGGTGATCGTAATCTCTACAATAGAAAAAAGTTCATTCGGTATTGCGGGAACCAAAAACTTTCTGGTTGCATAAACCGCGATAAAAGCAGGAATAGAAAACACAATCGCTGTTCTGATACTAACCAACCCCTTTCTTAGGTTTTTAACGCCTCCTACTAAGGATGAAGCTCCAACTACAAATAAGGAATATGCTGTTGCTGTTACCGGGTTGATGTGCATCAAATAAACGAAAACAGGTACGGTAAGGATAGAACCACCTCCACCTATTAAGCCTAATACAACACCGATAATCAGTGCACCCAAATATCCTAGTACCTCTATTACTCCCATCAATTATTTTTTTGACAAAAATAACCGCTGGTATACCCAACTACAGTAACATTAGTTACATAGGATTAAAATGAGAAATTGTATCAAAATCTTTTGCTATTCATTTTAGATTTCAGTCTCCGTTGGAATGAGAGATAATTAAGAATAGGTTAGGTGTTGTCATTCTTGCGTAAGTCGAAATCTGTTTTCTATCGTAATTCAATAATACTTCTTCGTTTTAAAAATTTAAAATTTGAATAGAATTGCGATTTAGTTGTATTTTCCCTTCTACTTCCAATTTTTTTAGTAATCTGGATATCACTACGCGCGATGTGTGTAAGTCATAAGCTATCTCCTGATGTGTATTCTGTAAGGTATCATCATTATTTACTTTGGTTTTATCCTTTAAATATTTGAATAAACGTTCATCCATTTTCAGGAAAGCAATACTATCAATTGTTTCAATGGCTTCCATGAGTCGTTTATGGTAACTTTCGAAAACAAAATTCCTCCAGGATTTATATTTTGCAGTCCATTCTTCCATTTTTCCAATAGGAATCATGATCAGTTTAGAATCATTTTCGGCGATAGCTTTGATTTCACTTTTATGGTGACCAATACAACAGGAAAAGGTCATTGCACACGTATCGCCACTTTCTAAAAAATATAGCAGCAATTCATCACCATCCTGGTCTTCTCTTAGTATTTTGATTGCGCCACTGATAATTAGTGGCATGGATTTGATATAACTTCCGGGTTTTATGAGTTCCATGCCTTCAGAAACCTCTTTGAACGTCGCTACCTTATTGATCTCCGCTAACAATGCATCTTCAAAGAGATGCCCGTACTTATTTTTCAATTCCTGAATCATTGTTTCTATTATTTTTTTGATTCTCAAAATATAACGCTAATTGTTGTTTTGCTTCTTGGTATCCAACATCAAATACTTTATCCTGGTTTCCGCTACTAAAAATTCCGTGATTGATAAGTTGTCTAGGCTGAATTATGAGATCACATCGTTTAAATTTTGTTTCAGAGTTTGGCATTGCCCGCAAATAATAAGCCCGCTGCATCACATTATGCGCATGTTTGAAATCTGACATTTTTGGTTTTTTAATCGGCGTAACATCAATACCAATGATCAGGTCACAATGTGTATATAAAGGCTCTATTGGGAAGTTATCCAAAATGCCTCCATCAGAATACAATTGACCTTCGATCTTTACGGGAGAAAATACTCCGGGAAAAGCTGCTGAAGCCAAAATGGGTTTGATCAACTCTCCATCACTAAAAACCTTCACGGTTCCTTCTACCAAATTGGTTGCGGTAATAAATAGTTTTTTTTGAAGACTTTGAAAAGAATTTTGCGGAAAATAATCAATAAGATCTTCGTGATATTTTTCAGAATCCAGAAATCCTGCTTTCCTTCTGGCAAATCTATTGAGTTTAAACAAGGGGACATCACCAAAAAACTTTTTGATTTCTTCTATCGTATATCCGGCGGCATATAAGGAGCCTACAATGGCTCCTGCACTTGTCCCAGAAACAAAAGTTGGAATCAAACCCGCTTCTTCTATTGCTTTTATAGCACCAATGTGTGCGACACCTTTAAATCCTCCACCAGAAAGTACCAAACCAATATTTTTTGATGTCTCCATATGCTGAATTTTCTACAAAACCGGACTGAAAATTTTAGCCACTCCTTCTTTAAATTTTTCTTTCCAGGGTCTTTTTACAAAAGTAGCACAGTCTAATTAAATACTTTGTTTACAATCCAATAAAAAATCATGTTTTAATTCCTCTGCAAAAGCGTCATCATAGATTACAATATTTACCTCATAATTCTGCTCAAAACTTCGGATATCAAGATTAGCCATACCCACAGAAGAAACGGTATCATCAACCACGATGGTTTTACTGTGCAAAAACCATCAGAAAACAAATAGATTTTCACCCCAGATTCCAGAAGCCCCTCAAAATAAGATCGCACACACCAGCGTACGATCTTGCTGTCTGAAATATCCTAAAGTAATAATCGTACTTCTATCCCACTTAAGGCAGCCACTTTAAGGGATTCCAAAATAGTTTCGTCCGGAATTATGTAAGGATTTGTAATATAAACGTAGTTTTTTGCTTCATTAATCAAAGAAAAATATAACTGTTGCGTAGCAGAAAAGTTCTCATCCGGACTACTATGCACAGAGCAGTCATCGTACCCATTTTTTTATAGGTCGTAAAATACAAAGAACTCAAAATTTTTTCATCATTATTGACCAGGTACCAATCCATCACAAAAATTGCCTGTAGACTATGTACAATAGGGCCTTCTAATTGTAAATGCATATCGTGCCAAATACCTAAGTCGGGATCTCCTTTTACATATTTGTCAGAAACGTTGATACCACCCGTAAATGCTATTTTGTTATCTACTACGATAATTTTACGATGATTTCTGTAATTAACGGAAGATAAAAACTTACCAAATCGAACCAGTAAAAAACTATAAATTTCTACACCTGCTTTCCGAAGTTTTTTGATATACTTTTTGCTTAATGACCGGCTTCCGATTCCATCATACAGAATTCTTATCAGAACTCCTTCTTTTACTTTTTGTTCAAAAAGTCCGAACAGTCCTTCAGCTAATTCGCCATCCTCAAAAATGTAATATTGTCGGTGAATAAAGTACTTTGCTTCTTGCAAGCTTTCAAAAATCGCTTTAAATGTGTCACCTCCGTCTTTAAGAAGTTGCAGCTTATTTCCGGTACTAGGCGCAAAACCACAGTTTTTGGTAATAAGTTTGATTAACTTTTGATGTTCGTAACATTCTTCTGCTGATATAGGTTCATAATGACTTTCGGCTTTTTTTAGATAGGAGAGGATTTCATCTGTGCGTTTTAATTGAAATAGTTCATTTTCTTCGGTTTCTACCTAATAAAAAATAAAATAAAATACCTCCCACGGGAATCGTAAAGATCGCCAGCATCCAAGCAAGAGTTTTTGTAGGACGCATACCGTAGAGTATTAGTTTAATGACAATTATAAATGCTGCTAAAAAATATATAATCAAAAGAGCAACATACAGCATCAGTTAAAAGCTTTCGATTGTATTAATGATGCATGATAAGCAAGGGAACCCGGGTGCCATAATTAATTCCAGAAGTCTCTGAACCACGAAAGAATCGTTCCAGAAATGTTTCTTTGTGAATAAACATTGTATTTACATCCACATCCATAATTTGCACAAAACTATCAATAGCCAGTGATGTAGGAACATTGGTAATCGAATGAAACGTGTGGTTGATCTCTTTAAAAAAGTCTTTTAAGTGTTTTTTATCATCAAATTCTGCAATGGTAAGCGTATCATCTTCTCTGATATTAAGAATCCTTAACGAAGCCTTATATTTTACTAACATATCTACCAAAGGTGTTATATTTTCTGTATGAAAATGATCATTGTAATCAATAGTGTATAACACCGTTTTGGGTGCACTAAAAGTATATCCCTGAGGAATCGCCAGTACCGGACAATCTATTTTACGTATCACATTGAGGGTATTACTGCCAAAAATAACTTCTCTGGCTCCTGTTGCTCCATTAGTACCCATCACGATAAGATCAATACTCTTAGACTTTACTACTTGTTTGATAGCATCTGTAAAAACATCATAATCTGTAATCGGGTGAAATGTATAATTCTCGTGTTCGATTTCTTGTTGCAGCTCTTCTATGAGCGTGCTAAGTTTTTCTTTAGATCCTTGTATCACAGATTGATGGATAGAAGTATTTGCCGGAGCTGCCATCAGATCATCCATCATATAGTTAGAAACTTTTTGTACATTAAGGATATAAAACGTACACAACTCATTTTTGAAAACTTCAGTGCATAGTCAATTGCATTTCTTGCATTTTCTGAAAAATCGGTAGGAAGCAGGATATTTTTCATTGTCTGATCATTTTATATCCTAAAAGTAATTTAGGATCGGTTAGGGAACTATGATATTTGTCATACTGGTGGAATGGAAGTTTACAGTGGTTCTGCTTCGTAAAATCTACCGACTTCACGCACTACCAATAGAAGATTTACATAAACAATATGTCAAATCACTAAACATTATATTTTTTGTTATACAACTTGCATAGGTTACAAAAAGATAAGTTAATCGAATTTTGTATCTTCCAGATATTAAAGATTAAACCCACTACCATGTTAAAAGGCATCCATCCAAAATTGCCCATGCGCAATAAAGCAACAACTAAAGAATTCTATACAAAAGGGTTAAACTTTCAACCATTAGGAAGTGTGGATTATGATGGATACCTGATGCTAAAAAAGGATGCTATTGAAATTCACTTTTTTGAGTTCAAAGCGCTTGATCCAAAACAAAATTACGGTCAGGTGTATATACGAGTTGAAGATATTGAAAAGTTTTACCAAGTATTATTGGATAACAACATCAAAATCCACCCTAATGGAAACTTGGAGACTAAACCTTGGGGACAAAAGGAATTTTCTATTCTTGATCCAGACAGTAACCTGTTGACTTTTGGGGAATCTAAATAAACAGTTTGCTAAGGTTCTGATAACAGGATCATAAATTGCTATGAAAAATAACCCTATGCTATTTGCTTCATTATAACTTTGAGCTAAAATCGTTAATTTTGTTTAAACATTTTTAATAAAAATTAAACATTTTGTATCTTTATGAAAAATCAGCTAAAGAGTGTATTGAAAAAGCGTTCGTGTTTTTTAAAATATAGTAAAAAGATGCATCCTATGAAGCGACTCCGTAGGGATACCCATCAAAATCAAGTCACTTTTTTTACGATTACCAAAGTATAAAACAAAGTACATTACATTGATTGGTAGTATCAAACTGTTTATTGTAAAAAATAAATAGAAAAACGCACTCAAGAGTTTTTTAGGCACACAGTATTCAGACTAATTAAGAATTTTAACAATGTTATTAGACACTACATATCATCATAAAAAAAATAAAAAGCTTATCAACGATATGGTCGGTAAACCTTTTTCTCTACTAAGTTCTTTGAAACTTAACGGTGTTGGTTCTAAACGTATGATCATAGAAGATGTAAGTCCTAATCTAAAGAAGTATCTAAATACCGTTTCGGATATCAACTATGGAAGTATAGAGTTGAGGCCTGGTGGAATATTGATAGCGATTAACAAGGGCTTGCAGAACTTTACCTGGGTGATACCTTATTATCAGTTTTATCTTTATAAAACTAATGGTATTAGCATTCACGCACAAGGTAAGTTTGTTCATTTCAGGAATAATCGTACTCATCAGGAAAATGCGTCCTTCTTTAAAAAGTTAACACGATTAAAATCGGAATACGACCAGAAGTTTCCGCATGTAGACTCTATTTAACAAACTCTCATAAAAACTGAAGAATTAATGGCTCGAGAACTAAATGTATTGGGAACCGAATTGCAACCCTGTTGTTATGAACCTATGACCGGGTATTTTAGAGATGGATTTTGTAGAACTATTGCAGAAGATACGGGTACACACATCATCTGCGCAGTGGTTACACCAGAATTTTTGGCATACACCAAATCTAAAGGAAATGATCTTTCTACTCCGGTACCCTATTGGAATTTTCCGGGATTAAAACCGGGTGATACGTGGTGTTTGTGTATATCCAGATGGCTACAGGCTAAAGAGGCTGGAAAAGCACCTTTTATTGTATTAGAAGGTTGTCACCAAAAAGTGTTGGAATACACAGACATAGAAACGTTACTGGAATATAAACACACGACATAAGCGATCTGTTTTTATGTAAATTCGGAAGTGAACTGTTCTACAATCAGACCATCTTCTAAGGTTTTTATAATTCCTAAAGCAGCACGCTCACCTGAAATCATCGCCGCATTTAGTGATCCGTTAAGTAATTGATCTCCTGCAAGAAAAATTCTACTGGTAAGTTTCGTTTCTGTTTCTGAAAGTTCGTACTGTAGGTTTTGCAATTTAGGTAAAGCGTTTTTGATATGATACCGTTTTATAAATCTGCATCCTGTTATTCCACAGAATTGATCCAACTCTTTTACAACCTTTGCTATTAATTCTTTTTCATCCAGTTGATGCTCTTTAACCACCGTTACAGATAACAGTTCTTTGTTAGCAGTTCCGGAAGTTTTTAAACTGGTATGATAAAAAATATTATTGATCAGGGCTTCGTTGTCAGCAATTAACCCAATTAATGGTTTATCTATAACCTTATGATCAACTTCAAAATAAAGCGTATCACAAGACTTCCAATCCATCTCCTGATTGTTAAGATTAGTAATCAGCGAATGTGCTTGTGTAGCTACGATCGTAAAATCACTTTTTAGTTCGTCTCCACTATCTAAGGAAACACTTCCATCAATTACTTGTTTTGCAGAAGTGTTATATAAGAATTTTGTTTTATTTAATTTTGAAGTTAATTGACGTACAATTTCTTCAATACCATTTTTGGGAAGTGTAGCGTATCCTTCTCCAAACATTTTATATACAAACTGAAACATTCGACTGGACGTTTCCAGATCAGGCTCTAAAAAAATACCGCTAAAAAAAGGTCTAAAAAAATTATGAACCATTTCTTCAGAAAAACCATAACTCTGCAAGTACTTTAATGTAGTAGTTTCATTTTCTTTGAAAATAGCAGCGATTGATTTTTTCTTCAATAGCGTATTGAGTCGTAGCACCTTTATTTTATCAGAAAAATTCCCAATATTCGAAAAAAGTGTTGGAATCAAAAGGGATGGACTGCGAAGCGGATCACCAATGGTTTTCAACTTTCCATCAGTAAAAATAGAGGCTCCGGATAAAAACTTTTGTAATGACAATTTCTCAAAATCCAGATATTTCTGCGCCGCTGGATACGCAGTAAGTAACACCTGAAAACCGTGATCCAATTGGTACCCATCTATGATATCAGTTTTGACACGACCACCTGCACGATTTGTAGCTTCTAGAATCACTGGTGTATATCCATAGTTTTCTAACACCTGAGCTGCAATTAAACCGCTGATACCAGCACCAATAATATGAATTTTATATGCTTCCTTTCTCATACGCTATGTGTAATAGATGTCCGTGTAAAATCTATTTACAAATAATTTCAATAGCCCCCACCTCTCAAATATACAATGGGTTTCCCAATACACATTATAGTATTTTGTTAATTTTTGTTTAACTTTTTAAAAATAATGATAAACAATTTTATTGAGCAATAAAAAGATGATGCATCCTTTGTGTCAGTTCTTCTATTGTGAAGATCTGCAATTATAACGTAGTTACAAAAATAAAATTCACCTCCAGCCATTTACAGACAGAAGGCGAATTTCAGGAAATGTTACTTGTGAATATTACTGTTTAATCAGTTTCATTGTTTTTACTTCTTTTCCTACTGAAAGTTTTAAGAAATAGATTCCATTCGGAATACCATCCGTGCTCCACGTCATATTATAATTTCCAGGAGATAGTTTTTCATTGTCTTTCAACACTGCGATTTTCACACCGATCTGATTATAAATAACTGCAGTAATCGGTTTATTTTTATTCAGCTGCAAAGTGACATTAACTTCTGAAGTGAACGGGTTAGGAAACATCTTTACATTTTCTTTTTCTAACAACTCATGATCTGGATTTCTTTGTTCTAAACCATCCAAATATTCCCTTACTGGATCAGAAAATGTAAAACTTCCGAATTGATCCCAATTTACGGACCAACTCATTACACCTCTTAGTTGTGGATATGTTTGAGAAAGTGAATATTGGCCTCCAAAAGAATTGCCTCTAATTATATAATCCAGCGCATTAATCACTCCTTGTGATCCTGTATATCCGTTTCCTGCATTTACTGTAGCGGGTACTCCGAGGAGTATTTGATCCGGTCTCAATGCAGGAAAAAATTTACTGTTATCTCCGGTAATCGGAAATCCTTTTAATAACATATCCACTAAAGACACATAAAAGTCAGCATTCCCCATTGCATAAAAACGATCATCTAATGCGGTAATAGATCCCGAATTGTAATATTGAACTTGTAAAAAAGTTAATTTATCCCGTAATGCATAAATAAGTGGAAGATAAGCACCTGCTCTGCGATCTGCTCCTGCCGAAATCCCTCCATAGAAGGAATATCCCAGTTGAACAAAAAAGGTTTCGGGTGCCATAGTCAGAATAAAATCATTCCCAAAATGGTTACAAATGCTCTGTACAGCGTCTATTGTATTCACAATTACCGGGGTTGTAGGGTTTTTGAAATCGGTATCGCCTAAGTCAAACGATAGCGATTGTCCTTCAAAATCAATATCCATTCCGTCAAAATTATATTCTTCTATAATTGCAATCATAGAAGTAACAAATTTGTTTCTGGCCGAAGTTGTGTTTAATCTTACTTGACCTTCTGCGCCACCAATAGAAATAATTACCTTTTTACCCTGACTTTTCAAAAACTGAACATCTGATTTGAAATTTTCTACGGTATATCCTATACTATTAAATATCGGATCCAGTTGAAATTCTATTTCTCCATCTGTTGGGGATATTTTTGATACTGCAAAAGAAACATTGATTACATCCCAATTTGCTGAAACATCTCTAAGGCGAATTAAACCGGAACCATTTTGAAAATTATGCCAATACCCATTCAAAATCCTGGTTGGTAATTCTGAGCCCGGTGGCGGTGTATCTGAACCGACGGTTATGTTTACAGGAACTCCTGTTGCCGTACTTCCATCATTATCTGTTGCTTGTACAGTTATCGTTTGATTTCCTCTTATACCTATCCAATTGGCGGTGTAAGGAGAGGTTGTGTCTTCTGCTATTTTTATGCCATTTATGAAAAACGCTACGGCATCGATCGCTCCATCTTGATCTGCTGCATTAGCTGCTATGGTGATTGTTTCCCCTTCTTGAAAAACAGATCCTGTAATAGGTTGGGTTATAGCAACTGTAGGTTCTTGATTGTCCTCGCCGCCAGTTGAACAAGGTCCTAATTCTTTCCAGGCAGAAGGCCAGGCCCAATCTGCAGTACCACCTGGTGCATAAGGACCTCCAATAGAGCACCATCCACCAACTAAGCATTCGTACTTCTTATCAAAGTTTTGTACAATATCTCCTGTTTGATAACCGTTCCCATCTGAGTATATAGGTGCATCACAGTCTTCATCGCCACCGTCTCCTCCAGTGGTTTTTACCACAATGGCAATTGATGCTGAATCTGCTATTGCTCCTACATTATCAAATGCTTTGGCTTTTAAAATATAAGAAATACCACTTGACACATTAGTTATGGTATATTGATAAGGACTACTTGTATCTTCTCCCAGTTTGGTTGTTCCATTGTAAAACTCAACTTTAGAGATTACTCCGTCACTATCCGACGCATCTGCATTGATTGTTACCGATGTTCCCTCCATGAATTCTTGATCGTTTGATGGAGAAGTCAGTACACAAATTGGGGCTTGGTTAGGAGTTCCAACTTGCTCACTAAATATCAGGTGATTGATATTTAAATCATTACTATCCATGAATAGTCGAATTACTTGTATTCCTTTGTTTAGAGAAATGCTAGCTGATACAGTTTGCCAGTTTTGCCATCCCCCAGTATTAGGAATGTTAATAGCTCCGCTAATATCTTGATTATCAATCTCTAAGTGAATTTGTCTACCTGATGTAATTGCGGCCACTCTGCATGCCACATTGTAATCTCCAGCCGTGGTTACATCCACTGTATACTCTAACCACTCATTGGATTGTACCCAACCGATATTAAATCCTCCTTCAGAACATTGTTCTATATCTACCGCATCATTGCGATAAGATCCTCCTTGATTAGCAGCAGAATCATCATTGTATGCTATATTTTGCCCACCAACATCATAGTTTTCTGCTTCAATTTTTCCTGGAATGCTCCAAGCTATGTTACCATATGGCACCTGCTCATCGTCTCCGTCATCACCACCAGGAAAGTCATCCGCTGGGTTTTTAATTTTATCTCTAATCCAGCTTCCTGCTGGTTTCAAATTTTGACTAGTCCAAGCTCCACTTGAACAAGTACCAGATTTCCAAGAAGCTCCTGATCTAAAATCATCAGAATAGTTCCAACTTGTCCAGCTTATTTTCTTTTGTCTCATTAAATCAATAAACTGTTGTGTCATAGTAAAATCATTAGGGCCATCTCCTGTAAATTCCTGACTACCAAATTCTGTTACAAAAACTGGTAATTGATCTGAGGCTTGATCTAAGGTGTTGAGATAGGCATCTCTATGGCTTGTTGCGTAAAAATGAAAGGTATACATAACATTATCAAAGGATAATGGATTACTTATCACATCTTGTAATGTTCCTTCTCCTGAAACCCCAAAAGTTGCCCATCCCTGAGTACCAACAAGGATTACGGCATTATTGTCAATTGCACGGATCACCGGAATAATTTGATCTGCATAATTCTTGATTCTATTCCAATTTACGCCAGATCCATTGGGCTCATTACAGACATCATATATGATATTATTCTTGTTTTTATGTTGATTTGCTATATCAGTAAAAAAACGCTTCGCATTATCCAGATTACTATTAGGATCTCCAGGATTTAATTGGTGCCAATCTACTAAAGCATACATTCCGCGTTCTGTAGCCTCTTCAATTAATCGAGAAACCTGATTTGTAAAACCGATCGGGTCTGTTTCATAGCCTCCTTCTTGTACATATAGTGAAATACGAAGAATATCTGCTTCCCAATCATTTGCTAATACATCTAAAGAACTTTCTGTTAAGCAATCGCCCCATCCGTACCACTGAATTCCATGAGTACTCATCCCTCGTAACTGAATTGGGTTGTTATATTGATTGCATAATTTAGTTCCACAAACTTTTAGCTGTCCGTTTTGTTCTACCGGGCTTGTTTGTGCCCATGTTTTTGATCCGAAAAGATTGAAACAAATCAAAATACAGATCGATATTTTATATATTGAAGTAATAAGTTTAGTTTTCATAAGGTTTTATTTAAGAGTACTTTGTGTAAACTCTTCAAACATGAAGATTCTATATTACAGAAAATTACATGATGATTATCAATAACAAAATTCACCTCTTGCCCTTTTGAAATACGGCAAGAGGTAAATCTCAATAAATAATGGGGAATATTACTGCTTAACCAGTTTCATGGTTTTTACTTCTTTACCTATTCTAAGTTTTAAAAAGTAGATTCCATTTGGAATACCATTTGTATCCCATTGCATACTATGATTTCCTAAAGAAAGTGTTTCATTATCTTTCAACACTGCAATCTTCACACCGATTTGATTATAAACCACTGCGGTTACTAGTCTATTTTTATTGAGTTTGAAAGTAACATTGACCTTGGATGTAAAAGGATTAGGATACATTCTTAGACTTTCCTTTTCTAGTAATTCTTGCCCTGGATCTCTTTGATCTAAAGCATCTAAATAAGCTCTATGCGGATCAGAGAATCCGAAACCTGCAACAATATCCCAATTGATAGACCAGGTCATCAGCCCTCTGAAATTAGGATAACCATTAGGGTTTCTCAGTTGATAATTACCTCCAAATGATTCACCTTTTATTAAGTAATCAAGTGCTTTATGTACTTCTGCTGGTGCTGTATATCCACTTCCTGCAGCGCTTGGATTAGCTGGCAATCCTATGGCAACCTGATCTTGTCTTAGAGCAGGAAACTGATTACCTCCTGCCGGGAAACCTTGTAATAGCATCTCTGCCATTGCCACGTGAAAATCAGCATTAGATGAAGAATAACAAAGACCGTCTAACCCTAACATACATCCCGTATTATAATGCTGCACGTGAATATAATCCATTTCATTTCGTAATCCATAAATAACAGGTAAGTATGCACCACTAGCTCCACCATAAGCACTAAATCCTCCTTGCACATATAGTGTTTCTGGTGCCATACTTAAAATAAAACTATCTGGACCTATATTATTTCGGATTTGCTTAGTTGCATCAATTAAATTCACAATCTTCGGAGTTGTTGGACTTCTAAAATCTGAATCTCCTGAGCCTAGAGAAAGTGAACTTCCTTCTAAATCTATATCAAGCCCATTAAACCCGTAAGTATTGATAATAGAAGTCATAGAACTTATAAATTCATTCTTTTCTGCTAGTGTATTCAATTCTACTGTAGCGTTTGCTCCACCAATAGAAATAAGTACTTTTTGTCCTCTTCCCTGTACTGCGGCGACATCATTAATAAATTCGGAAGTACTACCATAAATTTCATATGGACTGAAAATCATATCAGATCTACTTCCAAATGTAGGTTCTGCAAAAGCAATACAAATAACATCCCACTTTTCGGATACTTCTCTTAATTTTGGAGTTGAAGAACCATTATTAAAGTTATGCCAGTATCCCACTAAAATTCTTTTAGGAAGATCACCTGCAGGTGGCGGAGTTATGCTGCCTACCACTATGTTAACAGCAGCAGACTCTCCTTCTGCATTTTGGTTATCAGTTGCTTTTGCTGTGAGCGTATAACTTCCAGAAGCCATATTGCTCCAGCTAAGACTATAAGGGTTTGAAGTATCTTCTCCTATTTTAATCCCATTGTTAAAGAACTCTACTTTGGTTATATCTCCATCTGTATCTGAAGCTGTTGCATTAATTAAAATAGTACTACCTGTTGTGTATGTTTGTCCGTTAAACGGTTCTGTAATCGTTACTGTTGGAGCTTGATTATTACCAGTATCTCCATTACATTCACCAACCAATGTCCATGCATCCTGCCAGTATGTTCCTGTCCCCGGAGCGTATGCCCAGGCTGCTCCATCACACCATCCACTATTTGGCCAAGAACGGCATTCATAAACATTCCCTTCATTTTGAACTGTACTTCCTTCAGAATATCCACCACCTTCAACGTATTGTGCTTCATCACAGTCGCCACCGCCATCTGTATTCACAGTTATATTTATTGCTGAGGACATCGTTGATACTTCATCATTGTCGGTTGCCTGAGCCGTAAGGGTATAATTACCACTTGTAGCTGTCCAGTTTGCTAAATACGGAGCAGAAGTATCTTCACTAATTAGATTTCCATCTAAGTAAAAAGATACTTTAGTCACATTACCATCAGTGTCATTTGCATTTGCTTGAATACTTACATTATCACCTGCATTAAAAGAAGCACCATCCGATGGACTTGTAATATTTATAGTTGGAGCAGTATTATTACCACCAGTAACTATAATAGAAACAACTGTCGATGTTGTAGCTGCATTATCATTATCTGTAGCCTGTGCTGTAATCGTATGATTACCTGCTACAGCAGTCCAATCTGTTGTGTATGGTGCAGCGGTATCTTCACTGATTATATTTCCATCAACATAGAATGCTACTTTAGAAACCGTTCCATCAGTATCTGATGCGGTAGCAGTTATATTAATCGTATTCCCTTCTGTAAAGTTTGCACCAGAATTTGGTGAAGTAATAGTGACTTGCGGGGCTAGATTATCTGGTTCACACGGATTTCCGGCAACCTGATTTATTGCTGCTAACAAAGAAGTGTTTGGATTCGTAGTATCGTGTGATAGTTCCCATATCATTATACCTCCGGCACGATCTAATGCCATTTGCGTTTTGGCTTTCATAGTAGGAATTCCATTGTAATTATTACCTTGGAAGCTATCGCTATTTGGATCTGCTCCTTGCGCCAAAAGAGATGCGTAACTTTGTGCTTGGGGACGGCTATAAAAAGGAACTCCCAGTATGGCCTTTTCCTTTGGCAACCCTCTTCCTAACCAATAGTCCAATCCACCGGTTGCTTGAGCCATTGAACCGTGATCCGGTCCATCATATGCCATAATATTTAAGAAATCTATATCATCAAATACTCCATTTAATACTCCATCGGCATTCCATCCGGATACAACCACCGCTGCTGTTAATAATTTACCGCGATTATGCATTGCCTGACCCAACTCCTGCATCAATAGCTCAAAATTTTGTGGCTCATTACCTTCTCTTGGATATTCCCAATCCATATCAACTCCATCAAGATCATATTGATTTACAAAATTGACCAAGTTGTCTATAAACGTAGCTCTAGTAGTTGGATTTTCAGCTAAAGTAGTAAATGCAGAATCGTTACCATTCATCCATCCGCCTACAGCGATCAGTACCTTTACACCTTGTGCGTGTCCAAGTGAAACGAGTTGTTGCATTTTTGAAAGGTTATCAAGCGGTCTTAAGCTACCATCACTATTAGGTAATAAAAAAGAATAATTGATATGAGTTAGTTTGTCATATTGTATTGCACCTGCACTACCTTGCCAACTTGGCATATACCCTACAACTTTAAAGCTAGAACTACCAGTACATCCACCATCAGTTGTAACACTTATACTAACAGCTGTTGAAGTAGTGGTTTGGTTATCATTATCAGTTGCCTTTGCAGTAATGGTATGGTTGCCCAAAGTAGCTGTCCAGTTTGTTGTATAAGGAGCAGTTGTATCCTCAGATACAACAGTACCATCAACATAAAATGCTACTTTGGAAATCGTACCGTCATTATCTGATGCATTGGCACTAATTGCAACTGTATTACCATCCGTAAAAGATTGTCCACTTGTTGGAGTGGTAAGAGACACTTGTGGAGCACTTTGTCCACCTCCGCAAGGTCCAATTAATTTCCATACATTCTCGCGATTGGTCACTGGATCGTTATTTTGTGTCCACCATTTGGCTTCATACTCATTTCCTTGATAGGATACTCTATCACCCCCTACGTATACTTGTCCAGCTGCATATGGTGATGCTGTACATGAACCACCTTGTGTTACGGAAATAGAAACTGAAAAAGCTCCTTCACCGTTTTCATTATCAAACGCTTTTACAGTAATCGTATAGTTACCTTCAGCTATACTTGTCCAATCATACGTATAAGGAGCACTCATATCTTCACCAAGCATAGTATTGCCATTGTAAAACTCAACACGATCTACAGTTCCATCAGCATCTGAAGCATCTGCAGAAATAGTAACCGTTGCTCCAGCTGTAAATGATGTTCCTTGCGCAGGTGATGTAATAGTAACGACTGGTAATTCATTTCCACCGATACCTGTCACTGAAACATTTATACTTGTTGTAGTACTAGCACCTTTATCATCATATGCTTTTGCTGTAATAACCTGATTCCCGGTTGGCACATTATTCCAGGAATAAGAATAAGGTGCTGTTATATCTTCTCCTAATAATGTAGTTCCCTGATAAAATTGAACTCTCGTAATGCTCCCATCGGTATCACTTGCGCTAGCCTCAATATCTATAGTAGTACCTGCTTCAAATGTGTTACCATCCCTTGGGGATGTAATTGATATTGAAGGAGGCTGATTACCTACTCCTCCACTAGCAAATACTTCATTCAACGTATTAACTAAAGGTGATTTCACATTAGACCATCTTTTTAGTTTTGTACCAAATGATTGTGCAGACCCAGAGAATTCAAGATCTCCAAAGACTGTCCAAATAATTGTTCCTGCCAGATTATTAGCATTGATAAATTTAGCTTTTTCGGTTATTGATTCTTCATCATCATAACTAAGAAAAAAATTACCCTTAGTCATGTAAGGCACTTTTGCCTGATCGTCCCACTTTCTGGTCCAACCACTTCCTGATCCTGTTTTTTGTTTTATAAAAAAGTAATTAGGAGTCCCATCATATACCTCTTGAGGCCAGTTGGTATAATCTGAAGCTGTGCTTACAGGACCATCAGGCTGAATTGTAACATTTCTCTTTACTGTAGGAGCATTTAAATCTGCCGCTCCGTCAGTAACAACTCCTCTGCCATAAAATGGAGCTCCGAAGTTGATTTTATAGGTAGGCACACCCATACCTTTCATTTTATCCAATAAGGTTTGCCAGTTAAAATCAGGGGCTTCTGCTCCATCGTAAGGGTATACTGGTGCGTTGTGTCCGGCTATATTAGACCATCCTCCATTAAAGTCATACGTCATCATATTAAAATAATCCATAGTACTCGATAGTCTAGACCAATTAAACCTTTCTATTTTTTTATAGTCTGCGGCCATAGCAGCCGTAATTAATTTATCTGGACCTATGGCATCTCTTATCTCTTCTACTAAGTTTTCAAAATTGGCATAATCTGCATTGGTTCCGGTAAAATTCATTCCTGGAAAAGGTCCTGGATATTCCCAATCCAAATCAATCCCGTCGAAGCCCATATTGATAAGTTTTTTACAATCTTCAATAAAACGGGCTCTTTTTATTGGATCTGCTGCCATCTCAGGAAAATGTTTACACATACTCCATCCCCCTAGAGAAGCCATTACTTTAACTCCATTTGTTTTGGCTAACTCCAATAGACCTTTTGCACCACTTCCTTCTTTAGGAAGAGGTAATGGTAAAACTCCGCTAAGCCCCCATTCAGGATGAGACCAAGTGGTGCCCCCTACTTCTACAACGTATCCCAAAGCTTCAGCTCTTTGTTTAACAGTTTCGTTAATCCATTGAATAGGTTCTATCTCGCCAAAAAGAATATGAAAATCCCAACTACTGTAAACATCTCCATATAATAGATCACCTGGTTGTTGTATAGCTCCAGGTTGCCAAATATCCTTATTTCTGAGATCTCCACTATGCAAAGACCCATCTGCAGCAACTCCAAAAAAAGAATAATTTAAAATGGTATATTTTGAGTAATCAATATTTAACTGTGTTAATGCTCCTGCAGATGGCACTCCCGCACTAGCTGCTTTCCAGGCATCCCAGTTTGTTATATACCCGATCACCTGCTTTTGATGATCGCTAGTAGTTGCTGTTCCTCCTGTATTTACCTGAGCCCAGGTTACGTTAAAAAAGAAGATACATAAAATCAATAGTGGTACTTTCCAAGATCCATAATAAAAAGAAGATCTCTTAAGTAGAGGTTTTAATAGTTTCATGATGATTTGTGTTTAAGTTTTTGAAAAGTTTATGCTAAACTCGATCTTAAATTAGAAATAACTATTTAACACAAAAAACTAATTAGATAAATGACATCATTTCATAGATATTACGAGGTGAAAATCCTATGATCGTCATTTAAGATACTTTTAAGAAATTTAACCGCTTTATTTTCTGACTAAATATCCCTTTATCTTTTCTAAATCAAGGAAAAAAACATAACAGGAAATTTTTAGTCAGAGAAGAAAATCGCGTCGAGACTTCAATCTAATTTTGTATTCAATTGTGCGTTAAATTTTATCTAAACAATAAGATCTTTACCAATTTTTTTCCATACTCTTATTAATAAAATACCAGCAATCACAGTTCCGGATCCTATCATCAATGATTCTTGCAAATTACCATAAATAATGTGCCCCGTAGTAAACAATATTCCATACACTAAAAAACAACCTAATAATAAAGCTAATATACCTGATGGCACACTCCAACCCTGATTAGTATCTACTATTTCTACATCTTCTTGTTTGGCCTCGTTGACAATCTTTTTCCAACCAGGTCCTCCCGGTTGTATTTTTTTATAAAAATTTCGTAATACACTAACACTTTCAGGTTTTGTCAATAGTGTTACACTGATCCAAACTATCGTTGTTATGAAAACAATACTTGGCAATTTTGCCCAACCTGGCATAAAACCATCACTCCCAAAAAAATAATCACCAATTGAGGAAGAGAATATTAGCGATACAACTCCTGAAATTAGCATTGCAGAAATCTCACTCCAAGAATTAATTCTCCACCAAAACCATCTAAGAATGAATATGAGTCCTGTACCGGCTCCAAACATAATGATGATATCAAAAAGTTGTTTTGCATTTTTAAGATATAACGCAAATATTGCACTGAGCACCATCAAAATTACTGTAGACAATCTACCTATCATTACTAATTCTTTCTCAGATGCGTCTTTTTTTATTTGTTGTTTATAAAAATCATTCACGATATAAGAAGAGCCCCAATTGAGATGTGTAGAAATTGTGCTCATATACGCTGCAATCAACGAAGCAAATACCAATCCTAAAAGTCCGCTTGGTAATTTTGCCAACATTGCTGAATATGCCAAATCATGACCTAATTTGTCCTCTGACACGTTTGGAAAAGCTTCTTGGATACTTGCGATATCTGGAAATACTATAAGAGAGGCCAATGCAACTAATATCCAAGGCCAAGGACGTAAAGAATAATGCATAATATTAAAAAAGAAAGTTGCTCCTATGGCGTGATTTTCATTTTTAGCAGCTAACATTCTTTGCGCAATATATCCACCACCTCCAGGTTCTGCACCCGGAAACCAAGAGCTCCACCATTGCACTGCTAAGGGGATAATTAAAAGTGTTATAAGTGCCTCCCTATCATTAAAATCTGGTATTAATGATAGTTTATCTGAGACATTTGGATGTGAAATCAAATTCTCTAATCCTCCAACTTCGGGTATGTTTACCAAATAATATGCCGCTCCTATGGCTCCTCCTATGGCTATAAAAAACAATAAAAAATCTGTATAAACCACACCTTTAAAACCCCCTAAAGCACTAAATATTACCGTAATTACCCCGGCATACACAATCGTTTGCCAAGGCTCTAATCCAAGCATTATACTACCTATTTTAATCGCAGCGAGCGTAACACCAGCCATTGCAAAAACATTAAATACAAGACCTAGGTATAAGGCTCTAAATGATCTCAAAAATTTTGCCGGAGCTCCACCATAACGTAATTCATAAAATTCGATATCCGTACTTACATTGGATCTTCGCCAAAGTTTAGCATAAATAAAAACAGTCAAAAGACCTGTTATTAAAAATGCCCACCACATCCAGTTTGAAGAGACACCATCTTTTCTGACAATATCTGTCACAAAATTAGGGGTATCTGTAGAAAACGTAGTTGCTACCATCGAGAATCCTAATAACCACCAGGGCATGTTTCTGCCAGATAAAAAATACTCAGAAGTGCTTTTTCCTGATTTTCTTGATACGATCACACCTATCAAAAGTGTGGTGAGTAATATAGCTACAATAATAGCGTAGTCTAGCGTGCTTAATTTCATGTGGTTGTATTTGTTATCGTTTGTTAATACCGATTATATTTTAAAAAAGTAGTTTCTCTTAAGTTTTTTTGATGATCAGATAAACCTATCCGTTTAGAAGGTTTCCTTTATTCTTTAATATTTGTTTTTTAGCGTGCATTGAGTAATTGCGTCCTATTGGAATTCTTTTATTATCAATTTCTACAAGATTACCTTCTACAGATTTTACTTTATCTATTGCAATCGTATAAGACTTATGTATTCTGATAAAGTTTTCTGATGGCAATTCCTCACTTATACTTGCCAATGATTTATGAGAAATATATGTTCCTTCTACACTACGCAACTTGATATAATCTTTTAAGCTTTCTATATAAAGAATATCCCGAAGAAAAATTTTGATTAGTTTTTTATCTACTTTTAAAAATATATGTGGATCTTGTTCAAAATCTGCAAAAGGTTTTCCTTTATCCAGATGTATTAGTTTTGACATTAATTTATTGATTGATTTTAAAAACCTGCTAAAAGGAATGGGCTTTACTAAATAATCAAGAACTTCTAACTCATAACTTTCGATAGCGTATTCTTTGTATGCTGTTGTAATAATAATTTCTGGATAATCTTTAAGCGTTTTTAAAAATTCTAAACCATTCATTCTTGGCATATTAATATCCAAAAAAATGACATCTACTCCTCCTTTTTCTAATAACGGCAAAGCTTCTAAAGGGTTTTTAAAAACACTAATGATTTCAATATTTTTAAATTCTTTGAGGTATGACTCTATGACACTTATTGCCAAAGATTCATCATCAATTATGATACATTTAATGGTCATAGGGTTGGGATTTTAAGGGTAATCTTATACGTCTCATTAGTATTTTTATTTGATATTTTCAGTTCATAATTTTTATTGTATAAAAGTTGCAATCTTCTTTCTACATTCTTAATTCCTATGCCACTTTTCAACCCAGAAGAAGCTTTATGATCATAACTATTCTCAGCTATGAAGATCAATGTTTTATCGTTGACTTCAAATGTTATAATTAAGCTCATTTCACCTTTATCTTTAAAACCGTGTTTAAAGGCATTTTCTACAAAAGGCAAGAATAAAAGTGGGGTCACTGACACCTCATCAATACATCCCTTAATGTTAATTTCTGTTTTGAGTTGATTTCCATATCTGATATTTTCTAACTCTATGTAATTGTCTATATATTTTATTTCTTCTATTAAAGGAACTTTTTTTTTGCTCGCATCGTATATGATATACTGCATAAATTCTGATAACTTAATCACAACCTCTGATGCTTTTGACGATTTCTTAATGGTCAGTGCGTATAAATTATTTAAGGTATTAAAGAAAAAATGTGGCTGAATTTGTGCTTTGAGGTATTGTAATTCTGTATTATACTGCAACACTGTTAACTGTTGGTTTTTATTTCTTTCCATTATAAAATCAACACTTATTTTTATTGAGAAAGTAAGTGCCAGAACGTATAATTCTCCTAAAACAACCGCTATAATATGGTTCAGGCCAAAGGGCTCATTTTCTCCTTGTGCTTCGGGCCAAATATTTTCTGTAATCAACCAAAAATTTAGGCATGATCTTACTACATAATGAATTCCTAAACTAAAAAGTAAAAAGGTGACATACAATGTGTATTTCTTCCTTAACAAGTAATTTGGTATCAGGTAATAGATATTGAAATATACGACAACCAAATGCAATGGAAACTCCACCAAATTGGATTTAAATGAGTACCAATAGTCATTAAAATAACTCCCCCACCTAATCACATTAAAGAGAAAATATATGATCCAAAAATAGATATGATACTTTCTCTTAATGGTTTTTTCTATCACACCTTTGTGGATTACATTTTTTTCAGTGTTTGACACAGAACAGTGTTAATTTTATTAAAAAACTGTGAAAAAGTATCATTAAATAAGATAAAAAACAAAAAAAAGTTTCTTACAAAAATCTTACAACTACGATTATCTACAGTTCCATGTCGTTCATTATTAAAATGCTGTTGTTCGGATAAAAAAAAAAAAAGAAAACCTTCAAACTCCTAATTTAGAACATCACAAATAATCAATAAAAGGAAAACATGAGGCAAAAAAAAATCACTTTAATTTCATTTTTATTTTCAATAATTGGAGTCCTAGCTCAGGAAAAAAAGGTTTCAGGTACAGTAACAGATGCTGCCAATAACACTCCTTTGCCGGGAGTTAATGTCATTATAAAAGGAACTTCTTCCGGAGCGCAAACCAATTTTGATGGTGCATACTCAATGAACACTTCTTCTGGGGATATTTTGGTCTTTTCATACATTGGATTTAAGACCAAAGAAATACCTGTTAATTCATCAAACATCATCAATGTAAGTTTAGAACAAGACGCAGAACAACTAGAAGATGTAGTTATAACCGCTTTTGGTATACGACAAGAGTCAAAAAAACTAGGATATTCTGTACAGGAACTTAAATCGGAAACTATCACGCAGACTGCAGACCCTAATATAGGATCAGCTATTCGTGGAAAACTAGCTGGTGTAAACATAAATTCTAATTCTGGTGGCGTAGGATCATCTGTATCTATTAACGTTAGAGGAATTAGCTCTTTAGGAACAAACAACCAACCTCTTATAGTATTAGACGGTGTAATTATAGATGATAATCAAGGAGGTCAAGGAGATTTTGCTTCGGGATTGGATTATGGAAATACGTTATCCAACTTAAACCCTAATGATATCGAAAACATATCGCTTTTAAAAGGAGGTAACGCAACTGCATTGTATGGATTTAGGGGTATCAATGGAGTGTTGGTTATTACCACAAAAAAAGGACGTTCTGACAAACCAACTGTCGAAATTAACTCTGCGGTAACTGCTAGTTCATTATTGGTGTCTCCAAAATTTCAAAATGAATTTGGTCAAGGCCAGTTTGATACCTCAACAAACCAATTAGTATATGACATTACAAATGGTAGTAGCTTTGGCCCCAGATTGGACGGATCGCAAAGAGAACGTTTTGATGGTATAGGAACTGCAACGTATGCTGCGAATGATAATAAGTTTAAAGATTTTTTTAGAACAGGATTCTCTTTCCTGAATTCTGTATCTGTTTCACAAGGGACAGAAAAATTCGATTATAGGTTCAGTTTTTCAAGATTAGATGATGAGTCCATTGTGCCCGGAAGTAATTTGAAAAGACAAAATTTTAGTATCAAAGCTGGAGCATCTATTACTAAGTGGTTAAAAATCTTAGGAAAAGTAGATTACATTCACCAAGATGCCCAAAACAGACCAGAATTAACAGGAGGACAAACCAATATAACCCGTGCTCTTTCCTTAAGACCCAGAAATATTTCAAACTCATTATTGAGTACTAATTTTTTAGAACCTGATGGTACGCCAAACAATTGGGCAGGAGCCTTTATCACCAATCCATATTATACTGCCAACGCCCTACTTAATGAAGATGAAACTGATCGATACATTAGTCTTCTAGAATTAAATGTAGATATCGCACCGGGATTAAAAGCCCTTATGCGGCTTTCTCAGGATCATATCACTACCAATCAGCAGGTATTTAACCCCTTTGGTGCATTTGATATTGCCGGTAATGGACGTTTTTCTGATACTAACTCTACCGCAAGAACCAATAACTATGATCTTATTTTTAGATACAATACTGATCTGGGAAGTCATTTTAATCTAGGCGCTACTTTAGGTTTTAGTCATTCTGATGTCTCATTCAGATCAGTACAGGCTATTGGAGAGACTTTTTTACTACCCAACTTTTTCTCACTAAATAATTTTGAAAGTATTAGTGTAGTGCCTGGTAATGCCAGAAACTCTTCTAACTCTATTTTCGGATCTATGACTTTAGGGTTTAATAATTACCTCTTTGCAGAATTTACAGCTAGAAATGACTGGAGTTCTACTTTACCAATCAATGATGCTTCTTTTTTCTATCCTTCGGTAGGTTTAAGTTTTGTGGTGACTGATGCTTTTCCTTCCTTACAGGATAATCCAATACTATCAAATCTAAAACTAAGAGGTAGTTTTGCACAGACAGGAAATGCTACAGGAGCTTTTTCTTTAGTAAATACTTATAATGTATCTTCTAATCTATTTAACGGGCAACGCTTTTTCTTTTTTGGAAATGCTGAAGAAGGTGCCGGTGCAGGTCCAGAACTTAATAATCCAAATTTAGTTCCTGAAATATCTAATTCACTTGAGTTTGGTATCGATGCTAGATTTATAAATAATAGAATCGGATTATCAGCGACCTATTACACAATAAGAACCGAAGATCAGATATTAAGATTAACACTACCTCCATCAAGCGGAGCTGCAAACCAGATTATTAATGCAGGTCTAGTGACTAATAAAGGAATTGAACTTTCTGTTGACGCAGACATTATAAAGACAGATAATTTTAGCTGGTCGACTACAGTGAACTTCACTACTAATGAAAATGAAGTAGAGGAATTAGCACAAGGAGTAGATAGAAACATATTGGTAAGACAATTTAACGACATTGTACAAGTAGCCGCAGAAGTGGGTTCTAGTGCTCAAGGATTATTTGGCACTACGTTTACCAGAGATGACAATGGAAACATCGTTTATGACACCAACGGGCTACCTGTAATAAATACCGAAATATCTCAGATTGGGGATGTTGCTCCAGATGCTTTTTTAAACTGGGGAAATACTTTTACGTACAAACAATTCTCCTTAAGTTTCTTATTTGATGCAAGATTTGGTGGTGATGTGTTTTCACTTTCAGAAATACAAAGACATACACAAGGTACTGCCGTTGAAACATTGCCTGGTAGGGAATTCTTTGCTGGTGGACAAGGTATTGAGGTTCCTCAAAATGCAACTATTGATGGAACATTAGACCCAGAAGTGCAACAACGAGGTGTAAATCCTCAGGTATACTGGGGTAGACTTGGCCAAATAGGAGAAAACTGGGTATACGATGGAAGCTTTATTAAGTTTAGAGAGTTGACCTTTGGATATAATTTCCCAGAAAAAACTATTAAAGGATTGCATCTCTCCAATCTGTCTATAAGCTATGTAGGAAGAAATCTGGCGATTTTACACAGCAACATTGACAACTTTGATCCAGAGACAGGATTCAATACGAGTTTTGGAGGGGTAGAGTTTTTTGGAATTCCATCTGCCAGCAGCCACGGACTTAGAGTAAATCTTACTTTTTAACAAATGAATAACGATAATGAAAACATATAGAATTATGAAAACTCAAAAACACACACCGAAACTATTTGTTGGTTTTCTTATACTACTAATTATATCCGCTTCTTGTACAGAAGATTTTGAAGAAATAAATACGAATCCGGTTAGTCCCGAAACTGCGACTGTAGAAGGAATTATGGCGGGAGTACAATATTTTGAATTTGCAGAACCTCGTTTCTTAAGCTGGAGAGGCAATTTAATCTATACAAGTCAATTTGCAAATCAATTTAGTTACAATGCAGAAGGTTCTTGGTTTGCTGGTGATGCTTATCAAAACAATCAAGGATATACCAACGCTATATTTGATGCATCTTATCAAAAAGTATCTTTAAACATCAGAAACCTGTTAGGTACCTATAATGATTTAGGGGATGGTAATGGTGCAGCTGTAACCAAAATTATGATGTCTTGGTTTTATCAAAAGATGACCGACATCTATGGAGACATTCCGTACAGTGAGGTAATTGGCGACGAATTGATTCTAAATGACCCACAACCCAAATATGATGCCCAAAAAGAAATTTATACTGACCTTCTTAATGAGTTAAAAACTCAAATGGATGAAATCGGTTCATCATCAGAAATAATAGCTGGTGCAGAAGGCGATTTTATTTATAATGGAGATCCTCAAAAATGGAAAGCATTTGCAAATACATTACGATTAAGAATTGCGATCAGATCCAGAGATGCTTTCATACAAGCCGGAGAACAATCACTTATTGATGATGTCATCAATGATTGCCTTGCTAATACTTTAATCGACAGCTCTAATGAAGCGCTTTTAAAAAAGTCTGAATCCGCATTGATATTATCATTTCTTGATGGAGGTTTTGAAGATATTTATTGGGGGTTTGCAGGATTAGGTTCTAAATGGGTATTCTCTGATCGCTTTATGAGTTTGCTCAATGATAACAATGATCCTAGACTATCAGAGATGGCTGATCCATCTCCCAATGGCACTTTTGAAGGTACTGCCATTTCATTAAGAGGTATTATACCAAGAGCAGATCTAGCTATTCCATCTCAAAAAATCATTGGAACATCAACGACCGATGTTATTAATGTAGTACCCACTCAAATACTTACTGCAGCCGAATCTTACTTTTTACAGGCAGAAGCCGCACTTTTAGGGTATCCAGGAAATCCACAGGCACTTTATCAAGAAGGCATCAGAGCAAGCATGAATTTTTGGGGTGTAGATGCTGGTGATATTGAAACATTTATAGCAAATCAATCCATTGCTACTTTATCTGGATCCACTGAACAACAATTAGCGTCTGTATGGAATCAAAGATGGCTAGCGTTATTAATGAATGGGTATGAAGCCTGGTCTTTGGTTAGAAGAACAGACTTAATACCTGCATTTACTGATAATACCACCTATTTCGTTTCGGAACCCAATAACGGAAATGTTCCTAAAAGATTACAGTACTCAACGACAGAATTAGTAGCCAACGAAGCAAAGGTAAAAGAAGCTATAGAAAGACAAGGACCCGATGTAATGACCACCACTATTTGGTGGGATATCGAATGAGATCATATGAGAACCTTTATAAATACCCATGAAGTAGTATCATTTTAACAAGAAAAACAAGTTTAAATCACCTTAAAACTTAAAAAAAGAAAATGATTAAAGAAATTAAATTCAGGCAAGTTGGTAAGTTTGAGGACACCAAGTTTGAAAAAATACATAATGAAATATTTCAGGATTCCTCCTATGCATCTAAGCTGGCAGCTTTAGAAATTTCAGACATAATAAAGCAAAAGCAAAAAGAAGGTAAACCATGTATTTTGGGGTTGGCTACAGGGTCATCACCCATAAAAGTATACGAAGAATTAGTAACCTTATATCGTTTGGGAGAACTAAGTTTCAATAACGTGATCACTTTTAATCTAGATGAGTATTATCCAATGAATACAGATAACCAACAGAGTTATCACCACTTTATGCATCAACATTTATTTGACCATGTTGATATAAATCCAGAAAATATTAATATTCCTTCTGGGAACATTCACCCTGAAGAAATCGATCAATACTGCATTGATTATGAGATGAAGATTAAAAAACTTGGTGGATTGGATTTTCAGTTACTGGGTATTGGGAGGACAGGACATATTGGATTTAATGAACCTGGATCCCATCGCAATTCAGGAACCAGAATCATTACGTTAGATCATATAACGAGAAGAGATGCTGCTTCAGATTTTAATGGTCTAGAAAATGTACCTAAGAGAGCTATCACTATGGGAATTAGCACCATTATGAAAGCAAAACGTATTCTCTTACTTGCGTGGGGACATAAAAAAGCATCTGTTGTCAAAAAGACTATCGAAGAAGAAATAACTTCACAAATTCCAGCTTCTTTTTTACAAGAACATAAAAACATTACTGTTGTTCTTGATAATGAAGCTGCTGAAGATCTTACGCGGATAAAAACCCCATGGCTGGTGGATCAATGTATCTGGACCACTAAACTTAAATTAAAGGCAGTTACCTGGCTAAGTCAGGAAGTGCAAAAACCTTTACTAAAACTGACCGATAAAGACTACAATAACCACGGAATGTCCAGTCTTTTAACATTAGAAGGGTCCGCATATGAGCTAAACATAAAAATGTTCAATCGCTTACAAAATACGATTACCGGATGGCCTGGTGGCAAACCAAATGCAGATGACACAAAACGTCCCGAAAGAGCTAATCCTTCTCAGAAAAGAGTACTTATATTTAGCCCACATCCTGATGATGATGTAATCTCTATGGGAGGCACATTTTCTAGGCTAATTGATCAAGGGCACGACGTACACGTAGCTTATCAAACCTCTGGAAACATTGCAGTCACTGATCAAGAAACTCTAAAATTTGGTGAGGTAGCACAACACTTAGCCGAAGATAGTACTGTTTTTAATACGATTATAAATACTATAAAATCTAAAAATACCGGAGATGTAGATACTCCCGAAGTAAGATTAACGAAAGGTTTAATAAGAAGAATGGAATCCTATGGTGCTACTAGATATTTAGGACTTCCTGATCACAAGGTTCACTTTCTGAATCTTCCTTTTTATGAAACCGGAAAAGCCAAGAAAAACCCAATAGGTAATGCTGATATTACTATCATTAAAAGCATTATAACACATATAAAACCCCATCAGATTTATGCGGCCGGAGACTTAGCGGATCCTCATGGAACCCATAAACTTTGTCTAGACGCTATTCTGGAAACAGTTTCTATAGTAAAACAAGAAACGTTTATGGATGATTGTTGGTTGTGGCTATATAGAGGAGCCTGGCACGAATGGGATATTCACGATATTGAAATGGCCGTACCATTAAGCCCTGATGAAGTGAGTAGAAAGACAAATGCTATTCTTTTTCATCAATCACAAAAGGACAAAGTTATGTTTCAAGGTGAAGACTCTAGAGAATTTTGGTTACGAGCAGAAGAGCGAAATAAAAACACAGCAAAACTATATGACAAACTTGGATTAGCAGAATATGAAGCCATTGAAGCTTTTAAGAGATATTACTTTTGATAGCTTATAGTAAACTTCTTACAATCAAAAGGTTACATAACACTACTCCAACAGTAAATATACAAGTATATAAAAGTTTTGAAGTAACCTCTAACGATTAAACTCTCAATACGAAGTCAAATCATAAAGGATATGATATTAATAGCCGATAGTGGTTCTACCAAATGTGATTGGGTCATAATTGATCTATCTGGAAAAACCCTGTTTTCTCATACCACCATAGGGATCAACCCCTTACATCTATCTGAAAAAAAAATTGAAGAAGTGGTACTTGAGGTTACTGAGATGTCACAAAAAAGAAATATTATTAACGAAATCCATTTCTACGGAGCGGGTTGTGGAACAATAATTGGTAGTCAAAAAATCAAATCATCTTTCAATACTATTTTCAAAAACGTAAAATTGATAACAGTTCAAGAAGATTTGATTGCTGCTGTTCATGCTACAACAAAAACTCCGGGAGTAATTGCAATTTTAGGAACAGGATCGAACTGCTGTTATTTTGACGGAGCAAAAATAGTCCAAAAAGCACCTTCTCTGGGATATCTGCTAGCCGATGAGGCTAGTGGTAACTATTTCGGAAAAGCCTTATTAAAAAGCTTTTATATGCAAAACATGCCTGCTGACCTTGCAGAAGGGTTTAAAACAATGTTTGGAGCAGATTTAGAAAAACTCTTTTGCAATTTATATGGCTTAAAACAGCCTAACGCCTATTTGGCATCCTACGCAGTCTTTATGTTTCAGCATAGAGGACATCCTTTTATAGAGAATCTTTTGCATCAAGGAATACAGGTTTTTATTGATGATTATCTTGTGTTATATTCCAGAGAACTAGAGAATTACCCAATTCACTTTGTAGGTTCCATTGCATACTATTCACAGGATATTATCAATAATATTCTTTCTAACACCAGCTTTGTTGTAAAAAGTTTCGTTAAAAAGCCGATCAATAACCTAATAAAACATATCATTTCTACCCAACATCCATTGCAAAAAATAATTTAATTAATGAAAAGATCCATTTTCTATATAGTATCCATATTCATAGTTTTAATTTCTTGTCAAGAAAAAGAAAAACCCGTAGTGGCTGTCAATACGAGTCCAAGAATTACACCGATGCCTTTATCGTTGTTAGAAAAACAAGGTACTTTTACTGTAAATAAAGAAACCTCCTTTTTTACTAAAAATAATGAGACAACGAAAATTGCACAATTCTTTATCGATGTAATTAACGATAGAACTGGACTAAAACTCAGAACCACGGATCAAAAAAAGGAGAATTCAATTCAATTGCTAATAGATAACGATCTAAAATTAAATGAAGAAGGTTATCTATTAAAAACTTATGAAGATCATATTTCGATAATTTCTAAAAGCGCTAAGGGCTTGTTTTATGGAGCGCAATCCTTAATGCAACTGCTACCGCTGATTCCAAATGATAATTTTAAAGGAGATAAAACGTTTATTATCCCTTCTGTAGATATAAAAGATGAACCCGCTTTTGCGTGGAGAGGTGTATTGTTGGACGTTTCCAGACATTTCTTTACTGTGGAGTTCATCAAAAAACAATTGGATTTTTTAGCAACACTAAAAATAAACAAGTTTCATTGGCATTTGACAGACGATCAAGGTTGGCGCATAGAAATAAAAAAATACCCAAAACTAACAGAAATTGGTGCCAAGAGAGGAAGTACAGAACGTAACATTTACCACGGATTTTATACACAAGACGATATAAAAGAAGTTGTCGCGTATGCCAAAGAACGTTTTATCGATGTAATTCCAGAATTTGATATGCCCGGACATGCAAGAGCAATTCTTGCATCATATCCCGAACTTGCGTGTGTCGAAAAACCTTTCGAAATAAGGGAAATATGGGGAGTGGATTACAATATTTTATGTGCAGGAAAAGAAGAGGTTTATGTTTTTGCAGAAAATGTAATACGCGAAATGGCAGCTTTATTCCCATATACTTATTTTCATGTTGGCGGAGATGAAGTTCCAAAACGTAACTGGAAGGAGTCCGAATTATGTCAAAAATTAATGAAAAAAGAAAATTTGAAAGATGAAAAAGAGCTACAAAGTTACTTTATGGCACGCATAGAAAAAATACTACAAGATCACGGTAAAATTATGATAGGATGGGATGAAATTCTGGAAGGAGGAATTACCGAAACTACTAACATCATGTCTTGGCAAGGTGAAAAAGGGGGTATTAAAGCTGCAAATGAAGGGCACGATGTGATTATGACCCCACTAGAGTATGTATATCTTAATTTTTATCAAGGAAGTAAACAGGTAGAACCTATGGCATTTGGAGGGCATACTACGCTTCAAAAATCGTATAACTATAACCCCATTCCTGAAGCAATACAAGAAAACAAAAGACATCACATTCTTGGATTACAAGGTAATCTTTGGGCAGAACAAACAGACAATGATGATATTGCAGAATATCAATTATATCCAAGGTTAATAGCCATTGCAGAAACTGGTTGGACCCCTAAAAAAAATAAAAACTTCAATAGTTTTTTAAATCGTCTAAACAACTTATATCCCATACTAGATTATCACAACATTAACTATCATATTCCTTTACCAGAAGGGCCCTCGTCTGATTATATTGCATTTCTGGATAGCGTAACCTTACCTTTTAATACCACACATCCAGTAAAAATGGTTTATACTACAGATGGATCTGATCCTACACAAACAAGTAGTGAGTACACCAAGGCTTTTACATTTGATGAAACAACTACGTTGAAGATAGCCTCAGTACTACCTCATGGTAAAATAAGCAAAACACGAACGCTTAACATCGTAAAACAATCTTACCTACAACCGATAAAAGCATCAATGGACTTATCACCCGGATTAAAAATCAAAACCATAAAAGGTCATTTTCTGGATATCGATGAAATTGAAAAGGGAACTCCTTCTGAAGTTTCAGTTATTAAAAATATTAGAGAAGCAAATCACACCTATGATTGGGGACACGAAGTTAAAAAGGAAAATTTTAAAGCCGTTTTTTTAGAAGGATATATCGATATCCCAGAGGATGGAATCTATTATTTCTCTAGTACACAGGATCAAATATGGATCGGTGACCAACTTGTTATAGATTACAAAAAAGTCATAAAAAAACACCCTGAAGAAAGTTCTGTTGCTCTTAAAAAAGGAAAACATAAACTCAAAATCATTTACTTGAATAATATTGTAAAAGGTTGGGCATCCGACTGGAATACCGTAGAATTAAAATTTCGAAAAGAGTCTGATAAAGATTATCAAATAGTAGACGAGCACATGATTTTTCATCAAAATACCAAAACAACATTATCTTTTAAATAGATAGCTTCTGAATAATTTATTTTATAATGAAAAATATATTTCTTCCCATATAACATCCATCATATTCTTGTGTGCTGCCTTTGGGGTAACAAGTATATCATCATTTTCTTAGACAGCTGAAAACGTAAAAAGGCACACTTAAAAATCTTTTGAGCACATTTATTATAAGCTTTAATAGTTTTTTTATAAAAATTCTCAGAGAATGACCATAATCAATTGATGAACAAAGTGTATTATGGCAAGTCAGTATGTATAGTCCGGAATTTACAACTGTGCCTTTGGGGATTTTTTGGTTTTAGTTCCTTTTTTTATTCACTTTCCATTATTGCATGAGCCATATAACTTCTCAATTGCCCATAAAGAAACAGAACCAGTAGCGCTTATCGATGATCATTTTTCGAGTAAGAGTCCAAATGAGTCTAACAATCAACAGGTATTTTAAATAGCTATTTTTCTATAATGAAAAAATTCTCTTCTCCTTTTTGACTTAAAGTTATCTAATACCATCATCACCCGTAGTACCTAGAATCCGACAATTGATAAAATAATCACTATGCTACGATCTAAACCGATTTACCAAAACTATTTATGTTTAACATATTTAACTAAAGTTTAAACAAAAATTAAGTATATTAACACGTAAGCTTCATTAACTTTGGATAAAAACCTATTAATTATGAAAAAATTATTTTTAACTGCATTTTTATTAAGTGGATTGCTAGTTACAGCAGCTTGTAATAACAACAACAAAAAAGACACTGAAAAAAATGAATCCGTAGAAGAAGAGACTGCTAAGGAAGTAACCCAAGAAAAAAATGGCCAGACACCTACCATTGTTGGGGTGGCAGCAGCTAATAAAAATTTTTCTACTTTGGTTGCAGCTGTAAAAGCAGCGGGATTAGTAGAAACGCTTAACAGCGATGGGCCGTTTACCGTATTTGCTCCGGTAAATGAAGCATTTGCAAAACTACCTAATGGTACTGTTGATAGTCTTTTGAAAACTGAAAGTAAGGAAACACTTACGTCAATATTAACGTACCACGTAGTGTCAGGTAAATTCATGGCCACTGATGTCATAAAAGCAATAAAAGATGGTGATGGAACTTTTACAATTACTACCGTACAAGGTGGTAAATTGACCGCTTCCTTAGATGGAGATAGTGTAATTCTTACTGATACTAAAGGAGGAAAATCAAAAATAATTTTAACAGACGTTGATGCTTCGAACGGTGTAATACATGCTATTGATACAGTAGTTATGCCATAAAAAAACCATCTTAAATTTCTTAAAAATATAACCACTTCTTAAGTTAAATTAGTTAGAAGTGGTTTTTTGCGATTTATCAGAATGTTTTTTTAATTAAAAATTTCAATACACCATCCTTCTCGTATGAATGCATATCTCAACATATATTATTTCTATTAATTATATAACAAGATTTTTTTTAGCAGCAACTCTCTTACAACAGGTTTGGTCATATAATCATTCATTCCAATATGTAAAACATGTTGTCTGGTTTCTTCCATAGCATCTGCCGTAACAGCAATAATAGGAATATTGCTAATTGTCATTCCTAAACTCCCACTTCTTATAAATTTGGTCGCTTCATAGCCATCCATAATCGGCATTTGTAAATCCATAAGTATCAAGTCATACGTTTCTTCTTGCAACATATCCAGAGCTTCTTTCCCATTTTCTGCAATAGAGAAACTAATACTAGAAAAACTTTCCAGATGTTTGCCCATTACCATCTGATTAAGTTTATTGTCCTCTACCACCAGAATATGTAGAGGTCGTAACGGATTGTCATTTGATCTTACATTGACTTCCTCGTTATGAATTTCTTTTATAGGGAGTTCAATAAAAACATCGGTTCCTTTATCTAACTTACTTTCAATCCTTATACTCCCTTCAAATAAAGATATGAGATGCTTCGCAATGGTAAGCCCCAGACCTATTCCTCCGAACTGACGTTTATGATTTAGTTGCATTTGATTGAAGCTATTAAAGAGAATGTCTTTGTTTTTTTTGTTTATGCCAATTCCCGTGTCTGAAACCTGAAAAGAAAACAACCACATATTATCTGGCTGAGGTATACCCTTCATTTTCAAAGCGACCGCTCCTGTATTGGTGAACTTAACAGCATTGCTTAGTACATTATTTATTATTTGTAGTAGTCTATCTGCATCACCCGTAACTCTTGTAGGAAGTTCAGAATCTATTTCGAAACGATAAGCTAATCCTTTTTTTAGCGCCTCCGATTCCCAGTTTTTACTAATTTGATTTAAAATAATTGAAGGGTCAAAAACTTCGGTTGTAAGCTTAATTTCATTCTTCTCAATTTTTTCAAAATCTAAAATATCATTTACATTACTTAATAAGCTAATGGAGGCGTTTCTTATCATTTGAAATTTCTCTAGTTCTTTTTGGGTATTTGCTGTATTCCTTAATTCTGTCTCAACAATCCCCATTATTGCATTAATAGGCGTCCTCAACTCATGACTCATATTAGACATAAAAAACGTCTTTAACTCACTAACTTCTTCAGATTTTTTTAGTGCTAATCTTTGTGATTCTTCTTTTTGTTCTCTCAGTTTTCCTAAAAGATTGGTCATGGATAATGATAAAAAAACCACCTCAAAACCACTTCCAAACTTAGAACTATTCAAGGTGTAGAAATTCGTTGGTAATACTCCCAGGTTGTTCAGCACAAAACCTAAAAGTCCCACTACTAAGAAAAAAATACCAATTGAAAAATACGTGTCAACAGATATTTTCTTGAAACGCATTGTAATTACCGTAGCAATTATAAGTAGTAAACTTAAAAGACCATTAAGATTACTGATTGGATATACGAGCTCTAAGGTCATTGAGCTTATAAAGATCATAACAAACAGTACAGCAAGTACTCCATAAATAATACGGTACAATTTTAAATAACTTGGCAGATGTAATCTTATATTCAAAAAATATTCACAATACTTAAGTAAGAAATAGTTTGAAAATAAAGCAGAGATTAAAACCATTCGACTATTAAAATACCCTCCGTTTGGCAAGAAATACTGATGAACAAAACCATCCAGTGCGGCTTGCATTAAAGCAATTGAGAATACATAAATCCCGTAATATAAAAATGCTTTGTTCTTTAAACTCGTGTAGAAGAAAAGATAAATAAAGCCTGCTAATACTAATACCCCATAAAAAAGTCCTAAAAACAACTGCTGTTTGTAATTATCATTTATGAATGTTGATTCGTTCGATAAATTAAGAGGAAGGTTAATTGTCTCCCCATCACTGGAAAGCTTCATATAAAACTCCTTTTCGGTTTGGGGGTTTAGTAAAATCTTAAAAACAATTTGTCTGTGCTTTATAGCCTTATGATCAAAAGAAATTTGATCCCCGTTTCTTTGTACTTTAATGGTTTGCCCTATTTCGTATATATTGACTACATCTGTGATAGGTCTTGCTGTTTCTAAATAATAGGTTTTAGCAACCTTAGTGCTATTCTTTAGCTTGAAACGAATCCAGTAGGTGTCTGATGTAAAACCAAAATCATGATTTTCTGATTTTAAATTTTCATAAACTAAAAGACTGTCCCTAATAATATCATGAACAGCATACTTAGATTTGCCAACATTTGTAAATTCTGCATACTCAAATAATTTTCCTGTAGATTTTTCAGGGTCAAAAGCTGGTTTTTGAGCATACGAAAATAAGGTAAGGAAGTAGACAGTTACTAATAACTTCATGTTTGGGGTATTAAACAATTTTCAATGTACAAAAAAAAGCGATAATATTTGGAAATCAAATGTTTGTACCTGGAGTGTCTATCTGGCAAATATTACTTAAAACTATTAAAAATGAAACTAAACTACAACTACTTTATTTTTCTCTTTTTAACATTCGTTAATCTGAACGCTCAAACAGACATAATTACTGGTTTATCTGGACCTGTTGGGACTTTAATCATTGGTAACGATTTATATATAGCTGAACTAACTGGGAATAAAATTTCTAAAATCGATATTACCGACATGAATCCAGTAGCTTCGGATGTTATAACTGGTTTAAATGCTCCACACGGAATTGCAATTAATGATAACGATTTATACATAGCTGAATATTCAAGTGATAAAATTTCAAAAATAGACGTAACGGACTCTTCTCCAGTTGCATCATATTTTATAACTGGAATCGCTGAACCAAACGAAATTCTTTTAGTTGGTAACGATTTATATATAGCTGAGCAAAATAATACTAGGATTTCTAAAGTAGACATAACCTCTCCTACGACATCACTTACTACAGTTGTAAACGCTAATGCTTTTGGTCTTGAATTATTTGATAATAACATTTATTTTTCTCAATTCAATAATGATAAAATATCACGTTTTGATATCTCTAATCCATCTGTAATTGATGTTATTTTTGGTTTAGATGGGGTTGCAGGAATGGCTATCAACAATAAAGATTTATATATTGTAGTTTTCCATGAAAATAAAATTTCAAAAATTACTCTGGCTACACTTTCTTTAACTGAAAATGATCATGATGAACCTAGATTATTTCCTAATCCATCTACAGTTATTATTAATATTTCAGGATTATCAGACTTAACTGCTTATCATATTAGCGATATCACAGGAAAGATTATTCTTAAGGGTATGACTTCAAACAATAAACCCATATATATTGATAATTTGACTAAAGGCATCTACCTTTTGAAAATTAACAATAGAAAAGCAAAAAAATTAAATAAAAACATTTGCTCACATTGGTAGCTGGTGCACAAGACCATAATTCTTTATAAAACAACTTATTTCGAGCCTCTGTAGTGAGGCTTTTTTATGTTACCTGATACGAAACAGGCATTTTCAAGATCGTTATATCGAAGCTAAATAGTTCATATATAGTAGTTTGTAAATAGAATCAAAAATCTAATGAAAACAATTACAAGTTAATAGATTTTACTTAACTAAATTAAAGAGAGAGAGACTTCGAGTGGGTAATAACAGAAATATAATATGAGAGGTTTTCTAATTGCAACTATTAAACACTGATTATTTTATTATAGTAAAAGGTTTAATTATTAGGTAAAGTATGATTCAATTCGACATCAACCAACAGGTATAGTTTGTCGCGAATAGCTTCAGCATCTTTATCAATAGGGTACTTTTTTCCAGATCGTTCTAAAATTTTCCTACAATATTCTATGCTGAATTTTTCTATCATATTTAAATTCATTGACAGAATTCGAACCCCTTTATTTATCTAAAAACAAAATGGTTAACTGTGTTTCGTTCAAATTAATTGTTTTCTTAATAAAATACCGAACCAAAACAAGCAAAAAACAACGTTTTGAAAATCAGTTATTTAAACAAAAATAGAACAAGTAAAAAGTAAACTTGTCCTCTCGAGTGACCTCGACAGGAGAGAGTTCAAACCTTTTGAAAGAAGATATTTGCTTAATTCTCTCTAAATCAACAATTATCACTAATAAAAACTACGTTTAATTTTATTTTATAGAATAATTAATGCGAGTAAGTTTTACTTCATAGGTACACATAAGAGTAATTTTAATGCATATTTACCCTTATTAAAATAACGAAAGTAATTATTACTCTTATTAAAATGGCAAATTTCAATAAAACTAAACCTTATAATAGCTTACCATTATTGCCTCCTAAAACTGTACTGGAAACAACTAAGGTTCTTCGTAAAACTATAGATGCTAGTAGAGCATTAGCGCAACTTAATGGAATGTTGACTAATTTACCCAATCCTACGTTATTTTTAGATACTATACACTTACAAGAAGCAAAAGCGAGTTCTGAAATAGAAAACATTATTACCACTAATGAGGATTTATATAAGTCTTTGGTAGCTGATAAAAAGTTTGATAATTCTGCTACAAAAGAAGTCATCAGTTATAAAGAAGCGCTTTACAATGGATTACGAGATATTGAAAAGCGTCCTTTTATAAGTACAAATTTATGTGTCAAAATTGTACAAAGTATTTAAAAAAAATACAGCAGGAATTAGAACAACTCCTGGAACTGCCCTAAAAAACACGCAAGGACATACCATTTACACACCACCAATTGGAGAATCCATTATTAGAGAGAAACTAGCAAATCTAGAAACTTTTATAAATGCTAAAACTGAATTAGATCCATTAATAAAAATGGCATTGATGCACTATCAATTTGAAGCCATTCACCCCTTTACTGACGGGAATGGAAGAACTGGAAGAATTTTACTATTACTCTATTTAAAACTCGAAAAACTACTAGATACACCTGCAATTTATTTGAGTGAGTATATTATAAAAAACAAATCAGAGTATTATACTAAATTGCGTCAAGTCACTGAAAATGATGATTGGGAGTCCTGGATATTATATATGTTAGAAATGGTAGAGTACACAGCAAATAAAGGACTAAAGCGTTTGAGAGATGTAACAGAGTTAATGGAAGTAATGTCTACCGAAATTAAACAGTCTCTGCCTAAGGTTTATACTAAAGAGCTAGTAGAAATACTCTTTAGACTGCCATACACAAAACGAAAATTCCTAATAGAAGCTAAGTTAGGAACACCCAAAACCGTTGGTAACTACTTAATGCTACTTGAAGAAGTTGGTTTTTTAAGGTCTGAAAAAGTGGGGAAAGAAAAACTATATCTCAACCATAGGTTGATGAATATCTTAGAACCGTCTTAAAAAAAGAGTTTTTAAAAATAGTCCAAACCTGTATAATTTTATGAACCAGATATCTACAAGATATTTTAAAATCTAGGTAAAACAACAAAACGCTCTAAACATCTAGTTTAAAGCGTTTTATATAAAATTGTGACCGCGAAGGGATTCAAACCCCCAACCCTCAGAGCCGAAATCTGATGCGCTATTCAGTTGCGCCACGCGGCCTAATATTTTGTTTTCTCCATCTTCTTCCTGTAGCCGATTTGAGATATTTCTCTCTAATTCTAGCATCTGGTCGAGTTTCAAAAAAACCTCTTTTAAAACAATCTTCCAAGGTTTAAAAGCCTTAGTTGATTGCATTTTTCCTAAATTATGCTCAGCTAATCTTCTTTCAAGATTAACTGTCATCCCTACATAATACCGATCGTAATTGACACTATAAAGAACGTACACATAATATATTTATTTTATGCGCCCTGCCCGAACGAGACTAACGTCAGTTCGAATCGGGCGGGTATTCAGTTGCACCACACGGCCGATTTATATACGCCTAACCTTTCAAGAAGGAAAAAAGATGCCTTTTACTATGATAATTTACTTTTTACTATGGTAGAAATGGTCTTACCATCGGCCTTACCCGCTAACTGCCCAGATGCCATTCCCATTACCTTCCCCATATCTTTCATTCCATCAGCTCCGGTTTTAGCGATAATGCCAACAATTACTTTTTCGATTTCTTCTTCGCTCATTTGCTCTGGTAAAAATTGCTCGATTACCTTTGCCTGATCTAATTCTGGTTGTGCCAAATCATCTCTGCCTTGTTCTGCAAAAATAGTAGCACTGTCTTTACGTTGTTTTACAAGTTTTTGTAGCAATTTCAGCTCTTGATCTTCGCTTAATTCTTCTTTAGCTCCACTCTCCGTCTGAGCCAATAGAATAGCAGACTTAATGGCGCGCAAGGACGTTAATGCATTAGTGTCTTTAGCTTTCATCGCCTCTTTCATAGCAGTCATTACTTTTGCCTGTAAACTCATAAATAATCCTTTTTTAATCTTTTGGAATGCGAAGATAAAAAATAAACCGATAATCTATTTTAGATTATCGGTTTATCTGAAAAACTATTTTAATAATTCTTAGTCCACGTTATCATGAAGAAAAGAATTGTTTTTTCTTAATTGAATATCGTCATTACTATCTGTGCCCAATGAAGTCCTCGACAATTCTGATGATCCTGGTCTAGAATCTACGTCCAGTCCTGCACGTTTATAAGCAGGCTCTTTCTCGATATCATCAATATTAGACGCATTATTTCTAAACTTATAATTAAACTCCTTCATTTTAGCTCTGCGTTCTGCGGCTCTTGCTTTTAACGTTTCAGAAATTGGCTGATCAATGGGGTCTGCACTTTCAGAAGGTTCTGATTCGGGAGCGGGAGCAACAGTTTTTTTCTCAAAAACTACTTCTTTATCTTCCTCCATTACCTCAGCTTCTGGTGTCGCTTCTGTAAGCCTTTTTTCTTCTTCCATATATTCCTCCAGGCTATACTTTCGAACACCTCCAGATTCAATTCCACTTACAGGAACTACTTCTATAGGTTCATTTACTTCCACTTCTAAAATATCATCTGTAAGATCAAAAACGATTGGTTTTTCTTCTTCTTTTTCAGCAATCGGAGGGACACTTTCCTCTGTATCCGGTTGATCTCGTTTTTCTTTATTTCCACTTACGGGCATATCAAATGCTAAAGTGAACTGATCTTCCTCTTCCTTTTCTGCAGCTGCTACTTCATTGGCATCGTTTACCTCTATTTGGTTTATAATATCTTGAGCATTGATAATGACAAATTCACTATCGTTACCAAATGGATTTACTACTTCTGCATCTACTACATCTAAATTTTTCAAAAAATCGGTAGTTGGCAGTAATAGAGATTCATTGATATTTTCCTCTTCCTCTTCTATTAACTCATGCTTGATAATTGGTTCTTCTTTTACCTCCTCTTTCTGAGTTGCAGGAGTAGTCCTGGTAGTTGATTTAGGAGTTAAATCCTGAGTTGTTGCACGTTGTTCCTCTTCTAAAGTATGAATGATTCTTTTCGTCTCTGTGTTAACGATTTCGTCTTGTTGCTCTACATCAAATCCGGTGGCAATTACGGTTACAGAAATTGCATCTTCAAGAGATTCATCTTCTCCGACCCCCATAATGATATTCGCTCCGTGACCAGCTTCTTGTTGGATATGGTCATTTATTTCTCCAATCTCATCTATGGTAATTTCTTCTTTCCCAGAAACAATCAATAACAGTACGTTCTTAGCTCCTGTAATTTTATTATCATTAAGCAAGGGCGAATCTAATGCTTTTACAATCGCATCGTGGGCACGTTTAGCACCAGAGGCATTAGCAGACCCCATTATTGCCGTACCACTATTGCTAAGGACTGTTTTTGCATCACGTAAATCAATATTTTGAGTATAGTGATGGGTTATTACCTCGGCGATTCCTCTGGACGCTGTAGCCAATACTTCGTCTGCTTTAGAAAAACCAGCTTTAAACCCTAGATTACCGTATACTTCTCGTAGTTTATTGTTATTGATAACCACTAAAGAATCTACTTGATCACGAAGTTTCTCTACACCTAACTGCGCCTGTTCGTTTCGCATTTTTCCTTCAAACTGAAATGGAATGGTAACGATACCTACCGTAAGAATATCTAGTTCTCTAGCCATTTTGGCAATGATTGGTGCCGCTCCTGTTCCGGTTCCTCCACCCATACCAGCAGTGATGAATATCATCTTGGTATTAGTATCCAGCATTCTTTTAATCTCTTCGTAGCTTTCTACTGCAGATTGTTCTCCTACTTCTGGGTTCGCGCCTGCTCCTAATCCTTCCGTAAGAGACACTCCCAACTGTATCTTATTCGGAATAGGGCTATTTTCTAATGCTTGCGCATCGGTATTACAAATAACGAAATCAACACCCTTGATTCCCTGCTGGAACATGTGATTAATGGCATTACTACCACCACCTCCAACGCCAATAACTTTAATTACATTTGATTGATTCTTGGGTAAATCAAAAGAAATGTTTTCGAACTCTTCCTTGTTACTCATAATTGCTAATTTTCTGGTTCTCTTACTTTTATTCTTAATATTTTACATTTTTTTACCTTGAAGTGGATCTTAAATCATCCATCTCTTCAACGTTGGCTCCTTGCTAAAAAATGTCTAAAAGACATTTTATGTACACTCCCGCCCTACTCTGCGTTATCCAAAAACTCCTTAAACTTTTCTGTCCATTTCTCAAGGATGTTTTTTCGAGGCCTGACATCCACTGCTGGTTTTTCTTCCTCAATACCTTCTCCAACTACCGTTGTAGTTTCTTCTTTTATACTTTCTTCTACAACAGCCTCTTTTGTAGCTGATTTTTTCTGTTTGCTCATATACACCAGGCTGTCCATCACTAACCCAACAGCCGTCGCGTACATGGGACTTGTCGTTTCTGGATCACTATTCCCTGCCAAATGCTCGTTAGGATATCCAATACGCGTATCCATGCCTGTGATATATTCTACTAATTGTTTCAAATGCTTTAGTTGAGATCCTCCACCGGTCAATACAATTCCTGCAATTAACTTTTTCTTAGGAGACTCGTGACCGTAATTCTTGATTTCCAAAAACACTTGTTCTATGATTTCCACAACACGCGCATGGATTATCTTAGATAGGTTTTTTAGCGTAATCTCTTTGGGTTCTCTCCCTCTTAATCCAGGAATAGAAACTATTTCATTGTCTTTATTCTCTCCAGGCCAGGCAGATCCGAATTTGATCTTAAGCAATTCGGCTTGTTTTTCAATAATTGAACACCCTTCTTTAATATCTTCGGTAATTACATTTCCTCCAAAAGGAATTACAGCAGTATGACGGATGATACCATCTTTAAAAATTGCCAGATCCGTAGTACCGCCACCTATATCGATCAACGCTACACCCGCTTCTTTTTCCTCCTGACTTAATACTGCATTGGCAGAAGCCAGTGGTTCTAGAGTAACATCTGATAGTTCTAATCCCGAACTTTTCACACATCTACCGATATTACGTATGGATGTTACCTGACCTACAACTACGTGGAAATTAGCTTCCAGTCGTCCTCCATACATTCCAACGGGTTCTTTTATTTCAGCTTGTCCGTCTACCTTATATTCCTGTGGTAATACATGTAATATTTCTTCACCTGGTAACATGACCAATTTATGCACCTGATTACATAACATGTCTATATCCTCTTCGTCAATAACCGCATCTGCATTAGGACGTGTGATATAGTCGCTATGCTGCAAACTTCTTATATGCTGACCGGCTATACCCACTGTTACTTCACTTATTTTTACTCCAGAAACACTTTCTGCTTCTTGTACTGCTTGTTGAATAGATTGTATAGTTTGAGTAATATTGTTTACGACTCCACGATGTACACCAAGGCTCTTGGATTTACCCACACCCAATACTTCCATCTTTCCGTACTCATTATATCGCCCCACCATAGCAACAATCTTTGTTGTTCCTATGTCTAAACCTACCGCTATTTCATTCTCTTCTCTTCCCATATTGGTATTATTTTATTGTACACACAACTTGGTTTCTAAACTGTAAACTGACTATTTTATATTTATCAAGGCTTTGATCTTTGAGTGCTTTTTGATAAAAAGCTTTAAAATTCTTTACCTTACCTTCTAATAATTCTACTCTACCAAAAATTACTTTGAAATCATATACTCTTAATCCCAGCTCGTAATCACCACTCTGGTTTCGGTAAACACTTACCACATGCTTCTTTAAAAATTCATCTTCTTGGATTTTCCTTAATAATGGAAAAACTTCTGAAACTTCAAGTTCTGAAACATTACTTACCAGAGGAACGTGAGCTGAATAATTATTTGATAATGGCATCGTATTACCAGTGATATCAACATAAAATGGAACAACTGCGTTCACTCTAGCAATTGGAGTACGCTGTTTAATTCTTGCCTTAAGTTGTCCGTTTACAGTAAGATACACATCTGAATCTTCAATCATTTTGTGTGCATCCAGCCCCTTCTCTACAATATTCAAAACTAAAATTTCTTTACCTACGTCCGTCACCCCTACTTGATTTTGTATTAACAATTTATTAACCGTCAATTCATTTATGTATGGATTCTGTTCCTCAACGAATTCTATTTCTACTTCTTTGATCTTTCTATTCTCGTTTCGATTACCTGTAAATGCGAAAAGAAATACGATCAATGCTACAAGACCAATAAATTTCAGATATGTCAAAATTTTCTTCATACTGCTAATAATGCCTTTTTTATACCTTCTACTTCTTCTCCGATATCACCCGCTCCAATAGTTGTTATTACTTGAGCGTTACTTTTTAAAACTTCGTTTATTAAACTGTTCTTCTGTACTATTTTTTTATTTTTCAACGGTATCATTTCCAGCAACCATTCTGAAGATATCCCTTCTATAGGCAATTCTCTTGCAGGATATATGTCCAATAATAAAAGTTCATCAAACTGACTCAGGCTTTTGGCAAAGTCAACTGCAAAATCTTGTGTTCTACTATATAAATGTGGTTGAAAAATTGCTAACACTTTTTTCCTCGGATGCATTTCTCTGATAGCCTGGTGCAATGCATTGATCTCTGTTGGATGATGTGCATAATCATCGATATACACCAGTTCCTGAGTCTTTATTTTATAACTAAATCGCCTTTGAACTCCTTTAAAAGAAAATAAAGCCTTTACCAAAGCAGCGGTTGGGGAGCCGTATAACATTGCCATAGCAAAGGCTGTGATGGCATTTAACAAGTTGTGCTTACCTGGTAGGTTTAAATGTAAATCTTTAAGGAGCTGAGTTGGTGTTTTTAAGTCAAAAATATAAGTACCATTATCAATACGTATGTTTTGAGCACAATAATCTGCATCATCCTCTATTCCGTAGGTACTACCCGAAAGTGGCAATCCATTACAAACCAAAAGATGATCTTTTGCTCGGGAAGAAAATTCTACAAATGATGCTTCCAGAGCGTTCGCCCTCTTATAGATATCCAAATGATCGGCATCCATAGAAGTAACTGTAGCTATATCAGGGTATAATTGTAAAAATGATCTATCAAATTCATCCGCTTCCACTACTACAACTTCATCTCCTTCTAAAATCAAATTTGAATTATAATTTTCACTAATACCTCCTAAAAAAGCAGTCACTTTTGCCCCGCTCTCTTTTAACAAATGTGCTAAAACCGCAGTAGTAGTTGTTTTTCCGTGAGTTCCAGCTACAGCCAGCGTATATGTCCCCTGAGTTATAGTTCCTAAAACTTCTGCTCTTTTTTTAACTAAAAAACCATTGTTTCTTAGATAATTTAATCCTTTATGCGTTTCAGGAATCGCAGGCGTATACACAATGAGAGTCTGATCAGAATTCAAAAATAATTCCGGAATTGCTTCTACATCATCCTTAAAATGAATCTGAATTCCTAACGCCTCCAAATCTGTAGTAATCTGAGTTGGAGCCTTATCATATCCAGATACATTTTTACCCAAAAACTTAAAATACCGTGCGAGTGCACTCATACCGATACCACCGATACCGATAAAATATATATTCTTTATGTCTTTTAAGACCTTATTCATTCGTTAACGCTCTATTTTTTACAATGATTTGTTCAATTTCATTCACTATATCTTTTGTTGCATTAGGCAATGCCATTTTCTTTATAGCGTGTGTTAATTTTATCTGCATAGCTTCCGATTCTAATAGTTGTAAAATAGTTTTCTGAAACTTTTCATCCAACTCACTTTCCTTAAGCATTTTCGCTCCATTGTTATTTACAATTGCATTCGCATTCTTTGTTTGATGATCTTCTGCTACATTAGGTGAGGGAATAAATAATGTTGGTTTTGCTACAATACATAATTCAGAAACGGAACTCGCTCCCGCCCTGGACACAATAACATCGGCTGCAGCATATGCTAAATCCATCGTGTCTAAAAACTGATGTACCTGCACATCTTTGTAATCATCATATTTCTTATATTCATCGTAATATAACTTACCACATTGCCAAAGTACTTGAACTTCTTTTTTAGTAAAAAAGTCCAGTTCTTTTTCGACCAGTTGATTCATTCTTCTAGCACCCAAGCTACCTCCTATCACTAAAATTGTTTTCTTTTCAGGATCTAGTGTGTATTTCGCAATGGCTTCTTTTCTTTTACTTTCTATTTCCAGCAAATCTTGACGAACCGGGTTTCCTGTTTTTATAATTTTACCCTTCGGAAAAAAACGCTCCATATTGTCATACGCTACACATATTTTATCCGCTCCTTTTGCCAACCATTTATTAGTAATCCCTGGAAATGAATTCTGCTCCTGAAGCACTGTAGGTATTTTTGCATAATTCGCCATTTTTAATAACGGACCACTAGCAAAACCTCCTGTGCCAATGACCACATCAGGATTAAACTTTCTGATAATTTTTCTTGATTTCCATAGACTACTCAACAGTTTTATGGGGAATAATAGATTACCAAGTGTTAGTTTTCGCTGAATACCACTAATCCACAAACCTTCAATTTCATATCCTGCTTGTGGAACTTTTTGCATTTCCATTCGATCTTTGGCACCTACGAATACTATAGAAACTTCGGGATATCGATTCTTTAGCTCATTGGCAATAGAAATTGCAGGATAAATGTGTCCCCCTGTTCCTCCACCTGATAATATGACCCTTAGTTGTTGCTTCATATGGCTTCACTTAAAACCTCTAACGGGTTTTCTTCTTTAGCTTTTTGATCCTTCTTCTCTGCAGCATCAAAACCTGATTCCTTTTCTTTTATCATTGCTTCTCTACTACTACTTATACTCAATACCATTCCTAATGCCATACAAGTCATCCAAATAGAGGTCCCTCCACTACTAACCAGTGGAAGTGTTTGACCTGTTACCGGAAATAACTCTACTGCAACAGCCATATTAATCAATGCCTGAAACACAATGGGTAATCCCACACCAATTACTAACAATTTCCCAAATACATCTGAGCTTTTGTGGGCCACAATAACCAACCTAAACAACAGCATCAAATAAAGAAACATTAAAAAAACACCCCCTACCAATCCCCATTCTTCAATAATAATTGCATAAATAAAATCTGAGGAAGACTGTGGTAAAAAGTTTCTTTGTACACTTTTACCAGGCCCTTCTCCCATTACTCCTCCTCTGGCAATTGCAATTTTTGCACGTTCTATCTGGTAGTCTTCCGGAGTATCTTTATCATTAAAAAAGTTTTCTGCCCTACTTACCCAAGTATCCACCCTATTAGGAAAAGCATCTGGAAAAGCTTTTGCTGTTAAAATAAAAAATGTAAGCGCTAATAAACCTGTTCCAAGAATCACAGTAATATATCGCAATGGATATCCACCTAGAAACACCAACATAATTACCATGGAAAAAATAATCGCTGTTGTAGAAAAGTTCGCTGGTAAAATAAGCATGAGAATCATAAAAACTGGTAACCAAAGTGGAATCAAAGACTCCTTAAAGGTTACTTTCTTGTCTTTTATCTTTGACAAATATCTGGCAACGTAAGCCATTAAAACCACAGCTGCCAAAGCAGATGTCTGAAAAGTTACTCCTACGAATGGCAATCGAATCCATCTACTTGCATTTGCTCCACCAATAGTCGTATTTTGAGCCATTGTAAATAATAACAAAACGACAACAACTGGTAACATAATAATAGAAAGCCCTTTAAAATAATGGTATGGGATTTTATGTACCCAATACATAATACTAAATCCTAAAAGTAGGTGCGCAAAGTGTTTTACCAAAAACACAAAAGTGTTTCCGTCTCCGTATAAATAAGCCAAGTTACTACTAGCACTATAGACAGGTAAAAATGAAAACAATGCCAACAGGGCTACAATTGCCCATATAACCTTATCTCCCTTTATATTTTTTAAAACTTTAGTCACGTTATCGTGTTATCTATTTTCTATTTTAACTAGTTATTTTTATTTCATTAATTACAACTCTCTTACCGCTTCTTTAAATTGTCGACCTCTCTCTTCATAATTTTTAAAGAGATCAAAGCTTGCACAAGCCGGTGATAACAACACATTTTCATTTCGTTCTGCAATTTTATACGCCATATTCACCGCTTCCTTCATAGATTGCGTTTCTACAATATTATCTACACAATTACCAAATGCGTTAATTATTTTGGTATTATCCACACCCAGACAAATAATTGCTTTCACCTTTTCATTCACCAAGGGATATAGCTCTGTGTAGTCGTTTCCTTTATCAACACCACCCACAATCCAGACTGTTGCTGATTTCATAGCGTCCAATGCATAAAAAGTAGCATTTACATTTGTTGCTTTAGAATCATTTACATATTGAACATTGTTTATTTTCAATACGTTTTCTAATCGATGCTCAACACCGTGAAAATTCTCAAGACATTCTCGTATTGTAGCCTTTCTAATTTTCAATAATTGCGAAACCGTGGCAGCTGCCATCGCATTTTTCACATTGTGACTTCCTTCTAATGCTAAATCTTTTGTTGGCATGATAAATTTGTTGTTATCTATTGTTATTTTTATACTTTCTCCTTCCAAATACGCTCCATTTTCTAACTTTTTCTTTAGTGAGAATGGTAATAATCTTGAACGAATAGGATGCTTTTCTATATATGTAGTAATTACTTTATCATCTCCGTCGTAGATGAAATAATCACTTGCTTTTTGATTCATAGTTATTCTAAACTTCGAAGCGATATAATTTTCAAATTTATTATCATATCGATCCAAATGATCCGGAGTTATATTGGTCAGCACTGCGATATGAGGTGCAAACTTCTGAATGCCATCAAGCTGAAAACTGCTTAACTCTAATACATAATATGGAGTGTCGTTTTCTGCTACTTGTTTGGCAAAACTATCTCCGATATTACCCGCCATACCTATGTCTAAACCTGCATTTTTTAGCACGTGATGTGTCAGCATAGTAGTGGTAGTTTTTCCATTACTTCCAGTTATCCCAACAACTGTTGCCGATGTAAACCCAGAAGCAAACTCAATTTCTGATACCACAGGTATTCCTAGACCGTGTAGTTTTTGAACCAAGCTTACTTTATCCGAAATTCCGGGACTTTTCATCACCACATCTGCATTCAGAATTCTATCTTCTGTATGCTTTTGTTCTTCCCATTCGATTTCAAAATTTCTAAGAACTTTTTTATAATGATCTGTGATTGTTCCTTTATCCGAAACAAATACAGCAAACCCTTCTTTCTTCGCTAGAATTGCTGTTCCTACTCCACTTTCTCCTGATCCTAAAACAACTAGTTTATTCAACACTACCTGACTTTTAAGGTTACAACTGCTATAATTGCAAGAAAAATTCCTATAATCCAGAATCTTGCTACAATCTTACTTTCATGTATTCCTTTTTTCTGATAATGATGATGTAACGGTGACATCAGAAAAATCCTTCTTCCTTCTCCATATTTTTTTCGGGTATATTTAAACCAACTCACTTGTATCATCACAGACACTGTTTCTATAAAAAAGATTCCGCATACAATCGGAATCAAAAATTCTTTTCTAATAGCAATTGCGATCACTGCAATGATTCCCCCTATCGTTAAACTACCTGTATCCCCCATAAAAACTTGTGCGGGATAAGTATTATACCATAAAAAGCCAACCAAAGCTCCTGCAAATGCTGTTATATAAATAGTCATCTCTCCAGAATTTGGGATATACATTACATTGAGATAATCTGAGAAAATGATATTACCAGACACCCACGCAAATAGCGCTAAGGTCAGTACAATAATAGCTGAAGAACCAGCTGCTAATCCATCAATCCCATCTGTAAGATTTGCTCCATTAGAAACAGCGGTAACGATGAAAATAACTATGGGTATAAAAACTAACCAGGCATATTTTGCAAAATCTTCACTAATCCAGGTAATCAAACTAGCATACTCAAACTCATTATTTTTAAAAAACGGCAATGTTGTTTTCGTTGATTTCACCGCTGGATTAAAATCGGATTTATTTCCTGAAGTTGAAACCTGTTCTATATCAGACATTACCTTTTCTTCTTTAATGGTAATATCTTCATGAAAATACATAGTACAACCTACAATCAATCCTAGTCCTACTTGACCAATTACTTTAAACTTTCCTGCTAACCCTTCTTTATCTTTCTTTTTAATTTTTAAATAATCATCTGTAAAACCAATAACTCCCATCCACAATGTGGTTACGATCAAAAGGATTACATAGATATTATCAAGTTTCGCAAAGAGCAGCACAGGAACTAATGTTGCCAGAATGATAATGACACCACCCATTGTTGGTGTTCCTGCTTTTTCTGCCTGCCCATCCAACCCAAGCTCTCTAATACTTTCGCCCATCTGCTTTTTTCTTAGAAAGTTTATAATCCGTTTACCATAAATAGTAGAAATCAACAGCGATAGGATAATTGCCATTGCTGCCCTAAATGTGATAAACTGAAACAAGGATGCTCCAGGAAATTGGTATTCACTTTCTAAATATTGAAATAAATAGTATAGCATATATAGTCTTACCTTTTATTGTTGAAACAAATCAAACAGAAAGGATTTATTTTCCTAGTTTTTTTAGCTCTTCTCTTACGATTTCGAAATCGTTAAAATCTTTTCGTTCTCCATTTGTTTCCTGATACGTTTCGTGTCCCTTGCCTGCGATCAAAATAATATCATTCTCTTCAGCAAATTGACAAGCGGTTCTGATAGCTTGTTTTCTATCGGTTACTGATATAATTTTCTTATAATTCTGCGGCTCTACACCTTTCTCAATATCTTCGATAATTTGCTCTGGATTTTCGGTTCTTGGGTTATCACTAGTAAAAACTACTTTATTACTTAGTGTTGTTGCTATATTACCCATGACTGGTCTTTTCCCTTTATCCCTATCACCTCCACAGCCAACTACTGTAATCAGCGTTTCATTCCTAGTTCGTATGTCATTAATCGTTTCTAAAACATTTTTCAAGGCGTCCGGAGTATGTGCATAATCCACAATTGCCGTAACCTTTTTATCAGAGATCAGGTACTGAAATCGTCCACTTACACTTTCTAAATCACTTATTAACTGTAGGATTTCCAATGTTTCTAATCCTAATAATTCTGCTGTCCCGAAAATTGCTAAAAGGTTGTACGCATTAAAACTTCCTATAAGCTTTGCCCAAACATCATTATCGTTTATTTTTAGTAACAAACCACCTAAGCTATTCTCCAATATCTGTCCTCTGAAGTCAGCATACGATTTCAGGGCATAGGTATACTGTTTAGCTTTGGTATTTTGAAGCATAAAACTTCCGTTTTTATCGTCATTATTTGTCAATGCAAAAGCCTTACTTCCTAATTCATCAAAAAAAACTTTTTTTACGTCTCTATACTCCTTAAATGTACTATGGTAATCCAGGTGATCATGTGATAAATTTGTAAAAACACCTCCTTCGAACATCAAACCTGCCGTACGTTTTTGATCAATTCCATGAGAGCTGACTTCCATAAAGCAATACTCAACACCTATATCATTCATCTCTTTCAGGTAGTGGTTGATAGTCAATGAATCTGGGGTTGTGTGAGTAGCTTTATATTCGACATCATCTACCATAATTTTAACAGTAGAAAGTAAACCAACCTTATACCCTGCCTTTTTGAAAAGCTGATACAACAAAGTTGCAATCGTTGTTTTACCGTTAGTTCCTGTTACGCCAACCAGTTTTAAATTCTCTGATGGAGCCCCATAATAATTCGTAGCGATAATTGCCAATGCTTTTTGTGCGTTCTCTGCTTGAACATATACTAAGCCGTCTACCAGAAATTCGGGCATTGTTTCACATACAATTGCTATTGCTCCTTGGTTTATAGCCTTTTCTATATAATCATGACCATCTGTTACGGTTCCACGAATTGCAACAAACATATCGTCTTGTTCGACTTTTCTGGAATCAAACTCAACCTTACTTATTCCTGTTGTTGTATTTCCTACAACGGCATTCATAGGTACCCTGTATAAAATGTCTTTTAACTCGATCACGATAGCTCTAATCTAATAGTTTGATTCGTTTGTACTTTTGTTCCTGGTTCTATAGATTGGCTCTTTACTTTCCCTGAGCCTTTCACCTCAACTTTTAATCCCATATTTTCTAAAAGAGAAATAACATCCATAGCAGGCATCCCTTTTAAATTTGGCATAATAGTTTTATACTTTCTTGCTTTTTGAAAGTACTCTTCATAGCTTTCTGATATCTCTTGGCTTTCTACTATTTTTGGCGATACTTCATCAACTACCGGTATATCGTTATACACTTTTAAAGCGATTGTTTTAAAAACCGGAGCGGCAACGATATTGCCATAATATCCTTTTTCTTTATTTGGTTTATGAATAACCACTATACAGGAATACCTAGGATCATCTGCCGGAAAATATCCGGCAAAAGAAGATATGTACTCTCTTTCTCTATCTTTTCCATAGTTACCCCAGCAAGTACCTGTTTTACCAGCTATTTGAAAGTTTTCAGTGTGTACATTATCAGCAGTTCCTCTGATTACGACATTTTTCATCATTTCCTGAACAACCTTAGCCGTTTCTTTAGAGCATATCGCAGGGTTAAGCACTTCTTTATCGAATCTTTCTTTGGTACGATCCCATGCTTTTACTTCTTTTATAAACCTAGGCTTCACCATTTCTCCATCATTTGCTATCGCATTATAAAAAGCTAATGTTTGTAATGGGGTCAGGGCAACTCCATACCCGTGCGCCATCCAGGGTAATGTGGTACCATACCAATCCTTATCACCTGGGTAAGGAATCTTAGGTTTTCCTTCACCTTTAATAGACAGTCCTAAGGTTTTATGCAACCCCATATTCATTAATCGATTTACAAATTTCTTTGGATCATCTTTGTAATTCTCGTTTATAATTTTTGCAAATGCAGTATTTGAAGACAACTCAAATGCTTTGGCTGCAGATATTTTTCCGTATCCTCCCCATTTAGAATCTCTTACTACTCTATCGTAAAACTTTACCCGACCGTTTTCTGTATCCACCACATAACTGGAGTCGATTACTTTATCTTCTAAAGCCGCAACCATAGCCATTAATTTGAACGTTGAACCTGGCTCATGCGATTCACCAACTGCATAGTTCAATTTTTCGTAATACTTGCCTGATTTGGTGCGTCCTAAATTAGAAATAGCTTTTATCTCTCCTGTTCTGGTTTCCATTACCACAACCGTTCCATGCTCTGCTTCAAATCTTTCCAATTGAGCCAATAATGCGTGATGTGTAATATCCTGAACATTAACATCTATGGTAGAAATCACATCATATCCATCCTGAGGCTCTACTTCGTTAGCATCGCCGATTGGTTTCCACTGATTTTTTGCGATTTTTTGTTTTTTACGCTTTCCTTCTTTACCTCTTAAAAAGGGACCATATGCTCCTTCCAAGCCAACTCTGGTGTAATATCCTTGATCATCACGGCGTTCATACCCCACGGTTCTTTCAGCTATCTTTCCAATAGGATGTTCCCTAATAGTACGCTGCTCTACAATCAACCCTCCTCGATTTGCTCCGTATTTTAATAAGGGAAAATTCTTAACACGCATGTATTGAGAATACCCCAAATTTCTTCTGATTAGAAAATACCTGTTTTTATTATCTCGGGCCCTCCTTAATACATCATCATAATATTCTGCAGATTTGCCAAACTCTTTTGATAAGGCTTTAGATAAATCGGTTATATTTTCTCGAAAATCCTTATCCGTAACAGTAACCGCATCAAAGCGGATATCATACTTAGGCACAGATGTAGCTAATAAATTACCTTTACTATCATATAAATTACCACGGTTAGCAGGAATATCAAATGTTTTAAAAACTCGTTGCTCTCCTTTAGCGCGATACATATCTCCTTCTACAAATTGTGTTTTTGCAAGTTTTACCACAACCAAAATTGCGAAGATGAACATACATCCTGCAATGAAGTATAACCTATTTAATATGTTCTTATTTGTAACTGCCAAAACAATTCTAATCTTTTACTATTATTTTTTGTGGTGGTGTTGTTGGTCTTTTTATTCCTTTTTTTGTCATTTTTTCGATGACAGACGATTCCATTTTTAACTGCATTAATTCCGTTCTGCCGTCTACAAATTGTGTTCTTAATTCTCGTACTTCATTATTCAGTTTTGCAATTTCATGAACTTTACTTTCTGCATTATGGGAACTAGCTATCATGATGATTGCCAAAAATGACAGAAAAAGGAGCATTCGCCAGTTTTTCATGGCATCATCTGCTATTAAAAACTTCCCTTTTAATATGTCATATACTCTTTGTTTCAAATCTTTTCTGCTATTCTTAGTTTCGCACTCCGCGCTCTGTTATTTACTTTAATTTCTTCATCTGTAGGAATAATTAATCCTCCTATTTTCTTAAAAGGCACAGAAATATTTCCATAAAAATCCTTCTCCGGTTCTCCTTCAAACATTCCGCTTCTGATATACCTTTTTACTAATCTATCTTCCAAAGAGTGATAGGATATCAAACTGATTCTTCCTCCCCCACCCAACAAACCCTCCGTTTGTAAGAGAAACTCCTTAAGAGCCTCTATCTCTTGGTTTACCTCTATTCGTATCGCCTGGTAAATCTGAGCTAATATTTTATGTTCTTTATATTTTACCATAAAGGGTCGTAACACTTCTTTTAATTCTGCACTGGTTTTAATCCGCTTATCTTTTCTGGATGTTGCAATTGCTCTAGCCAGTTTTGGTGCATTTCTTAGTTCTCCGTACTGCAAAAACATGGTTCTCAAATCCGATTCATCGTATTCATTAATCACATGATACGCTGATAGTCCTTTATCTTGATTCATTCTCATATCCAAATCTGCTTCAAATCTGGTAGAGAAACCTCTTTCTGCTACATCAAACTGATGTGATGAAACTCCAAAGTCTCCAAGAATTCCATCAACTTTTCTTACCCCGTGAAAACGGAGAAAACGCTTTACAAACCTGAAATTCTCGTGGATCAATACAAATCGATCATCATCTATTTCATTAAGCAACGCATCCTTATCCTGATCAAAAGCATACAACTTACCGTTAGCACCTAATCTTTTTAAAATCTCTTTGGAATGACCTCCTCCTCCAAAAGTCACATCCACGTAAATCCCGTCAGGTTTAATTGCAAGCCCGTCTACGGTTTCCTTTAATAAAACCGGGTTATGATATTCCATCTGTTTCATCATCAAATCCCATTACTTCTTCCGCCAGGTCGGCAAAATCTACCGCTGCGTCATCAATTGCTTTTTCATACTGAGTTTTATCCCATATTTCGATAATATTCACAGCAGACGACAACACCAATTCTTTTGTAATACCGGCAAAACTAACCAGATCCTTAGGGATCAAAAGGCGTCCTGTCGCATCAATCTCTACTACTTTAACACCTGCAGTAAAACGTCGAATGAAATCGTTATTTTTCTTTTTAAAGCGATTTAGCTTATTCATTTTCTGCATTAAAATACTCCACTCTGCCATCGGATATAGTTCCAAACAAGGCTGAAACACAGCCCGCTTTAGCACAAAACCTTCTTGTAACACAGGCAAGAGTTGCTTTTTAAATGCTACAGGTATCATCAGACGCCCTTTGGCATCTGCTTTACACTCGTATGTACCTATAAGATTTACCACTTTTATTTACTTACTGCTATAATTAGTCAAATATATTGAAAAAATTACCACTTTTTACCACAATATACCACATTGTTAATAAGTTGTCCTTAAAACACACGTTGAAATCCCTAGCAATCTTTACTATTTTCTTGATCAAAAGAATATTACTTTTTCTTTAAAATATTGGTTTTGACGCCTTAATGATTTAAAAAAAAGCGGTATCAAAAAAATCTAAAAAAATCATATCGCAGTATTGATAAAAAATCCTCAAACTAATTATGAAAATGCTATATTTGCTTTTAATTCTTGTAAGAAGTATTAATGAAGCACGAATTAAAGAAAGACGGAAAATTCAATTATCTCGAGCTAGGCGAAGGCGCTCCAATCGTAATTTTACACGGTTTGATGGGGGGGTTAAGCAACTTTGATGGTGTCAGTACTTTTTTTCCAGAGAATGGGTATAAAGTTTTGATACCCGAACTTCCATTGTACGAAATGCCATTAATAAAAACCAGTGTTGGTACTTTTGCTAAATACCTTAAAGATTTTATTGATCAATTAGGCTACAAAGAGGTAATTCTATTAGGTAATTCTCTTGGAGGACATATTGGATTGCTTTGCACAAAAATGTTTCCTGAAAAAGTAAAAGCACTGGTCATAACAGGTAGTTCTGGTCTTTACGAAAGTGCCATGGGAGAAAGCTATCCTAAGCGTGGTGATTATGAATATATCAAAGCCAAAGCAGAAAATGTATTTTATGATCCAGCTATTGCAACAAAAGAGATTGTTGATGAAGTGTACGCTACTGTAAATGATCGAAATAAACTGATTCGAACCCTTGCGATTGCTAAGAGTGCTATACGGCATAATATGGCGAAGGATCTTCCTAATATGAAAACCCCAACCTGTATTATCTGGGGTAGAAATGATAATGTTACTCCTCCCGAAGTTGCAGACGATTTTAACCGACTACTACCTGATTCTGATTTATATTGGATAGATAAATGTGGGCACGCAGCGATGATGGAACACCCTGATGAGTTTAATGAATTATTACATACCTGGCTACAAGAACGTAATTTCTAACTACCAGAACCATGAAAATTAGTAGCGCTGAATTTGTGATGAGTAACAGCGATGTGGCAAAATGCCCAAAGAACAATGTACCCGAGTATGCTTTTATTGGCAGGTCTAATGTTGGTAAATCTTCCCTGATCAACATGCTAACGAGTCGTAAAAGTCTGGCCAAAACATCTGGAACCCCTGGAAAAACGCAACTAATTAACCATTTTATGATTAACAAAAATTGGTTTTTGGTAGATTTACCAGGTTATGGTTATGCTCGAGTTTCAAAGTCATCCAAAAAAGTGTTTCAGAAATTTATTACTTCTTATTTTTCCAAAAGAACTCAACTAGTTTCTGCCTTTGTATTAATAGATTCTAGACTTGAACCTCAAAAAATAGATTTAGAATTCATGCAATGGCTTGGAGAAAATCAAATTCCGTTTTCCATAATTTTCACAAAAGCCGATAAGCTTACAAAAACCAAGTTACCAAAAAACATCAAAGCTTACACCAATGAAATGCTAACATACTGGGAAGAGATGCCCAACTATTTTATCACTTCGTCTTCTTCTGGATTAGGTAAAGATGAAGTATTGAGTTACATTGAAGAAATAAATCGAAAAATGGCTAGCACTTAAATCTATTTATTTAAGAACATCCTACAAATCTTTGAAAGGTTTTATCAAGCAAATTCCTTCAGCATCTATTAGAATTTTAGACTTATTTTTTCGGCTCTTTCTTTATTTTTTTCTAAAATCTCTAATAAATTCAACTTAAAAAAAATACAGAAGAAGGTAGAAAGGTGTGCAATTCCGCGTTTAAAAACTAAATACCTATGCTAACTAACCATAAAAGCAAACAAGTACTGTATACTGAGACCATTGTTTCTTGTAACGCTGTCATTTTAAAAAAAGTAACAACTAATCTACAGAAACTATCGTTCTTTTAACTCTAACTTCTCTGCAAAATAGTCACAAAAATCCTTCATTGTTGCGGACATTTTTTCATCTTGTGTTGCCCTATTAAAAGTTTCACTCATAGAAACTAGCGTTTGATGAAAAAATATTTTCATCTCATCGACCGGCATATCTTTTGTCCAAAGATCAATACGAAGACTCTCTTTATTTTTATGGTCCCAAACTGACAATAACATTGCTTTCGTCTCCGCATTTTCTATTCCTCCATCCTTAGCTGTCCAGTTTAATTTTTCCGGGACTTTGTTTTCGTCCAACTCTATATCGATCTTGATCTCTGATGTATGCATTTTTGACATTATCTTGCAGGTTTGTATTTAGAAGTATTAAAAATTGTTTCAGCATCTGTTAATAATAACTGCCGCAAAGATACATTGTTATTCTCCATATATGAACTCACAATCTTCCAGCCTATATATTGGCCAATCCTATCGGGTGCTTCCTTATCAATTTCTTCTAGATAAAACTTAGAAAATGGACCCGGATACAAAAAACGAGGCAAAAGATCAGCTTCTGTGCTGTACAGCAATTGACGGTCGATAAAGTATCTCCAAATCTCTTCTTCATTCGCTATTGCCCACTCCAACTGATCCTCGGTATATGCCAATTTCTGACTATCTGGAAAATTAGGAAGAAACAAGTTCTTGAGATATATTTCTTTACCATAGTATATCATATTTGCTAAAAAAGTTCTATCTCTTGGCACTTCTACTAATTGCTTTGCATACACGGTAGCTACATCTGGCACTATCTGACCTCTCACAAAACGATCCTTAAGATATGCTTGTATGCCTCCATAAAAATGATGGTCAGCCCCTAAATACGTATCTAAAGAAATTATTAATAAATTATCTGATAATATGACCTTTCGTTGGTAATCTACATTCGACGTTACTGTTATCACTCTAGGCACTGTAACTTCAGGAAAGTAATATTTTATGTGTTGCAATAAAGATTCCAACTGTTCTTTTTCTTTAGATAAATTACTAAATGCTTTTTCTACTTCCTGATTGATCTCTAGCTGTATGGTGTCTTTAGTTTTTTGAATCCAAATACTATCATTATTTTCTTTAGGAAAGAAAAAAGGATATTTTGCCTTTACATCAGCTAAATTTTTGGGTGTGACGTTGGCAAAAATTCTATCAAAACGTTCGATACCAATTTCTACAGGTACTGCTGCTATTTCTTTTTCGATTTTACTTTCTTCTACACAGGAACAAAATATGCAAAAAACTACCCCAATCTTTAAAAACTTACTATACTTCATTCAAATATTATAATATCTATACAAATAATCGCTCTAACACAATAACGCTATCTTTTTTTATTAATTTTATAACCACAAAGGTACTAATTATCAAATCAGGTTCTATAATATATTAGCTTATAAAAGCGAGGCTGGCTTGAACAACAATCATTACAAAAAAATAAAAACATGCAAACTGAAAAAGTAATTGACCACATTGTAAATTGGCTAAAAGAATATGCTATCAACGCAAACATTACTGGATTTGTGGTTGGAATTAGCGGTGGAATTGACAGTGCGGTTACCTCTACCTTATGCGCTAAAACAGGATTAAATGTTTTATGCGTAGAAATGCCAATACATCAGGCAAAAAATCAAGTCACCAGAGCACAAGAACATATTTCACAACTAAAAAGACGATTTGATAAAGTATCAGATACGCGAGTTGACTTGACTCCTGTTTTTGAAGAGTTTAGAAAAGCAGTTCCAAAAAGTGATTCTGAAACGAGGCTAAACCTGTCTCTTGCCAATACCAGAGCTCGATTAAGAATGACTACGTTATACTATTTAGCAGGTACAAATAACTATCTGGTTGCCGGGACAGGAAATAAAGTTGAAGATTTTGGCGTAGGTTTTTATACTAAATATGGTGATGGTGGCGTTGATATTAGTCCAATAGCAGATTTACTGAAGAGCGAAGTTTATGAATTAGCAAAGGTACTGCAAGTACCTGATTCGATACAAAATGCTACTCCAACTGATGGTTTGTTTGGTGATAGTAGAAGTGATGAAGATCAGATTGGAGCGAGTTATGACGAACTGGAGTGGGCAATGAAAATGAAGGACTTAGGTAAGAAAAGTAGTGATTTTTCTGATCGAGAAGAAGAAGTTTTTAAGATTTATTCCCATTTAAATACGGTAAACCAACATAAAATGATACCGATTCCAGTCTGTGAAATACCCGTTAATCTGATTTAATTAACGTTTTGTCGATAATTTCATAAAAACAAGTTTACGACTAGTAGTTCTTAGTAATTTTGCGTGAAACAAGTATCAAAATTACCCCTAGAGATGTTAACCCCTTTAAATTAAAAATTAACATTTATCAATTGTAAACAAGAATGACAAACGTACTAATCGCAGATCATCATCCTATTACTAGAAAAGGGATCGCTTCTTTGCTTAGAAATTCTGAAGATTTTGAAATCATCGGAAAAGTAAGCAACGGAAATGAAATGTATGATATTTTGAAAACTAAAACTCCTGACATTTTGATCATGGAGTTAGACTTGCCTCAAATTAATGGCATCATGGCGTTGCGAACCATTAAAAAAGAATTCACTGGGATAAAAGTTATTATTTTCAGCTCTCATCCTGAAGAAATGTATGCACTAAGTGCGATCAAGGCTGGTGCTTCTGCATATCTATCTAAAACAGTGGCAACTAAGACCCTTAAAAAGGCTATTGACCGTGTTGCTCGCGGGGGCATCTACCTTAACGACAATTTAACTCAACAGTTAGCCAATGGCAATACGAATGAGAACAATATGGTCGTGAAGTACAAAAAATTATCTTCAAGAGAAATAGAAGTATTGAATTTATTATCTTCTGGAAAACGTAATAAGGATATTGCTAGTACTTTATCTATAAACGAAAAGACAGTAAGTACCTATAAAACGAGATTGCTTAAAAAACTTAAGGTAGATAATTTGGCTGATTTAATTCACCAGTCTAGATTATTACACATTAATTAAATCACTCGATTTAGTTTTTGATATAAAAGTTTCTTTAACGTCTGATAATCTCTTATATCTTCTAAAATATTGAGATTATTATCAAAATTTAGGGCTTTCACTTCTTGTGAAAGCTCATTTATTTTTTCGTTAATTAAGTATCTGCGTAGATTAAGAATAGTATCAGAAACATATTGAGAAACAGAATGTTCCTTTTTCTTCACATGAATTTCCATATCCGACCATCTATGTAACGCATGACGTTCTTCATCCATCATAATTTCTGTGATTTCGTATGCAACATCTGGTGGGATTTGATTAATGAAATGTTCAATTTTAAAATCATCTTGCTGATTTAATTGATCAATCAAAATTTTATAAACTTCTTTAAATGTATTTTGGGTAAACTCAATTTCATCTTCTTGAAGGTCTAAATATATTTTCTCAAAAACTTTTGTAGTATATAATTCTGGTTCTAAAAAAAGTTCTCCTTCTTCATTTTCTTTCATAACGAGATCCTCGAATTCTTCTTCTTTAGTACCATACAACAATAAGATTTCGATGATTTTTTTTTCTAGGCCATTTTGTTCATTTATCTTAGGTTGTTGGGCCTGTTGCTTGACAACTTCTAATGGTTTTGTAATTTCTTTTTGTTGTTTGCGCTGATCTTTATTATCAGTATTGCGAATTTGGGCCAAAGTATCAAAAAGCACATTTTCGGAAATATCCATAATACGAGAACACTCCTGCACATAGATTTCACGCTTGATCACATCAGGGATTTTAGCAATACTAACTACCATATCCCTTACTAATTCGGCTTTCTTAACAGGATCTGTTTTTGATTCTTCCTGTAATAGTGAAGCCTTAAACCTTATAAAATCCTGGGCATTTTCTTCTAAATATAAGGTGAGTTCTTCCAGTGTATTTTGCTTTGCAAAGCTATCAGGATCCTCTCCCTCTGGAAAACTACATACCTTAACGTTCATCCCTTGCTCCAAAATCAAATCGATTCCTCTAATTGAAGCCCTCATACCTGCTGCATCGCCATCAAATAAAACAGTAATATTCTTAGTAAGTCTGTTTATCAATCTGATTTGATCCGACGAAAGCGCTGTTCCTGATGAAGAAACTACATTTTTAACTCCTGTTTGATAAAACTGAATTACGTCGGTATATCCTTCTACCAGAAAACAGTTGTCTTCTTTAGCTATTGATTGCTTAGCGTGATAAATACCATACAGTACTTTGCTCTTATGATATATTTCACTTTCTGGTGAGTTAAGATATTTTGCAGCTTTTTTTTCATTGGTTAAAATTCTTCCTCCAAAACCTAATACACGTCCAGACATAGATTGAATTGGGAACATAACCCGACCTTTAAACCGATCAAACTGTTTTTCTTCTTTTACAATGGTAAGACCTGTTTTTTCAAGAAACTCTAACTGATATCCTTTCTTAATAGCTTCTGATGTAAACGCATCCCAACTATCGGTAGAATAACCTAATCCAAATTTCTCAATTATATCTAGGGTAAAACCCCGTTCTTTAAAATAAGATAACCCTATAGCCTTGCCTTGTTCTGTTCTATGAAGTGTCTTCTGAAAATACGTATTAGCAAACTCACTAACCAGATACATGCTTTCTCGTTCATCAGCCTGTACTTTTTGCTCATCAGTTTGCTCGGTCTCCTCTATTTCAATATTATATTTTTTTGCAAGATATTTTATCGCTTCGGGATATGTAAAGTGTTCGTGTTCCATCAAGAATGCCACTACATTCCCACCTTTACCACTAGAAAAATCTTTCCAGATTTGTTTTACTGGCGACACCATAAAAGAAGGTGTTCGTTCTTCGCTAAAAGGACTTAATCCTTTAAAATTACTCCCTGATTTTTTAAGCTGCACAAAATCTCCTATCACCTCTTCTAATCGGGCAGTTTCAAAAACAGCATCTATGGTTGACTTATGGATCATGAAGCACTTAATGTGGTATTAAACAATAGACAAAAATAGTATAATTCTTGATACCCATTTCATTTCATAACTGTTTCTATAAACAAAGAGGCTGCCTTATAAAAGACAGCCTCCTTGTGGCTAAATTATAACTTGATAAATTAGATTATTCTGCGATTACAAATTTTCTTGTTATCTCCAATTCTGCATCATAAGACGCAAAACGAATAAAATATGTACCTGAAGCTAAATTGCTAATGTCTATTTGTTTCTGGGTTCCCTGGCTCGTTATTTCTTTTACTAATTGACCATACATAGAAAAAATCTTTATATTATCAATTGATCGATCACCTGCTGCTACATTTAGAGTCCCTTTAGCCGGAATAGGATAAATTTTGAAAGCGTCTGCATCTTCCGAACGAAGACCACTTAGAGGATATGTATCTAATCGTACTGATCCTTCCACACAGAAATCTGTTGCCTCTGAACTGGCAAAATCACCACCTGTTACAATTGTTCCTGCTTCACTAGATAAAGTATAAGAGCCATTACCAAAGTTACAACAGATACCATCACCGAATGAATCAGAAACTGTAAACGTGTATGTCCCGTCTCCTAAGTCCGAAATCGTCTCAGTCACTGTAGATCCGTCAGGATTTGCTGTAGAATAACTCTCTGATGCAACAACACTTCCTTCTGAGTCCGTTAGTGTCCAAGAAGTTTCTTGTGGATAATCATCAAAAGTAATACTTAAAGTTATGTCTCCAGAAACACAATCTTCACCACCTGGTCCACCGTCAGCAGTCAATTGCACATCGTCTATCGCTGCATCCGCTCTCCAAGTACCACCAGTTACTCTATTAAATCTTAATTGTACTCCAGTGCCTACATAATCAAACAGATCTATATCGGCCGTCCTCCACGAATTACCTTGATTACCGATTCTGCTCCAGATACTAGTCCAGGTAGTTCCTTCATCATTACTAGCTTCTACAGTTAAAGAGCCAAAATTACCAGCTCCAAACATATGATATTGAAAAGAGAAAGAAGCAGCAGTCGCTCCTGTTAGATCAAAGCAAGGAGATGTTATAATTGCTTGTTTATCAGGAAATCCGGTTCCATTACCAGAAGCTTCCACATAGATATAATTGGATCCATCTATAGCGCTAGAAGGACCTGTGCTATTAGATGGTGTTCCATTAGCTCCTACAATCCAATCAAGATCATCACCAGAACCTTGTGTCCACTCTCCAATACCGGCTTCAAAACTCTCTGCATAAGGAGGTAAAATACCTTCTAAACATCCAGAAGCAGCAGGAGTTGTAACACTAAGAGGATCGCTTGCCGCAGACTCATTACCTGCGGCATCCTTGGCTACAACTGTAAATTCGTACGTAGTCTCTGCGGTAAGCCCAGAAACTACCACCGTAGTTTCAGAAACTGTCGCTACCACAACACCATCCTGTAATACATCATATGCTGCTACACCCACATTATCTGTAGAAGGATCCCAACTCAATGTGGTTTGTCCTGCAGTAGTATTAGATGCTACGAGATTGGTTGGAGTTGATGGAGCTTCTGTATCAGGAGCTTCTGTAGTTACTGCCAATGCAGCACTAGCTGCCGACTCATTTCCAGCTGCGTCTTTTGCTACTACTGTAAAATCATATGATGTAGCTGGAGATAAACCTGTTATATCTGCTGATGTTGTAGCAACTGTTGCCGCCAAAACCCCATCCTGAAACACATCGTATGCGGTAACGCCAATATTATCGGTAGAAGCATCCCAGCTAATAGTTGTCGAAACATCAGTCGTATTAGATGCCACCAAGTTTGTTGGCACTGTTGGTGCTTCTGTATCTGGAGTATCCGGTTGAAGTTTAAAAGCAACTACGTGACTTCTTCTTACATTAGGAGCAGGACCTTTCATATATTCACTGATATGCCAAAAAGTCATATCATCTAGCGGATCAATAGTCATTTGTCCATAGTCTCCGTAACGACCGTCTCCTCTATTATTTTGCGCATCACCGTCTGCAGAAACTTGCTCTGCGAGGGTCATTGTACCCGAAGGATCACTCGTTAATCTACCTGTGTATCTCAATGATGTAAACACAGAACTACTTACCACAGTATACGCTAAACCAATATTACCTTGAGCATCTTGCGCTATACTACCACAGAATGCACTTAATCCATCTGGTTGCACATAAGTTCCTTCCTGAAAAATTGTCCAAGGTTGTCCGTCAGCAGTTTGCCTTAATTCGTACCAGCGAATACCAGCTAAACTATCTGTTCCATCCAAGTCAACTACGAAATTTAATACAATAGAATTGTGGGTACCAAAACGTCTATAATTTGTCATATACATCATAGTCGCTTGTAACGCATCGATGTCAGGTCCATTTCCTGGTTCATCCAAATTCTGGAAAGATCCGCCATCGAATACACTATCAAAAGGTGTAGTATCAATTTCCTGAGGTTGAGAAATTGTTGAATTACCCGGGTTAACCCAGTCTACATCGGTAGTCCAAACTTTTATATGATCTTGAGAAACTCCCGTCCAGCTATCATCTTGTAAATATAGTATGGAATGTCCTACTCCAACGGGAGGTAAATTTGGACCAGTAGAATTCGAGCCACCTGGACTATAAAAACCATTCGTAGCTGCGCCTGGTAGTGGAAAACCTAAAAACCCTGCATTAGGATCACCTACTAACATCTTATCTCTTTCTGCAGCAAACACCACATCGTTAGCACTTGGGTTATTTTGATCTTTGTTGGCAGTAATATAATATCCATCACTCCATATAGATAGCTTTTCATAATCCGGAAACGATCCTGTATTAAATCGGTAAGTAAACCATCCGTCGTTTACAGGGTCAGGTCCTTGACCAACTGCAATTAAAATACCATTTGGTGTATTACTAAATTCCATGATAATAAAACGGTCAGCATAGTTGTCATATACTACAATAGGATCCCCTAACGTTTCTCCTGGAAACAGTGTCCCTAACGAAGCTTCTGGCAACAATACATTACCAGATCTGTCCAGAATACCAAAACCTGAATTGAACGCATACACATAATGATTAGGACCTATGGCTCCTGTGGCATCATTTAATACAGTACCTATGTGTGCATCAAACGAAGCTATTTCTGTACTAACAGCCATTCTCGTTTGATTATTCTTTTGAGTTTGTAAAAGAGGATCATCTTGACCATATGCTGGTATCCCTTTACCAGGAACAAACATATTTTGACCTCTCTTTTTGTCCGGAGCGACGTGTTGGAAATTTTTTGCGGATATTATATTATCCATTTTCGAAAGAGCTGGAATGTTTCTCACATAAGCTGCTTTACTAATTGTTGAGGGGCCTTTTGGTCCTACTTGGGCAAGCATACCAAAACTGCAAAGCATAAAAAATGCTACGTAATAGAATTTTGTTTTCATATCTAAAATTTGGTTAACAGTTACATTGTTATATACCAATTTTAGCATAAGTAGTATTTCACTGACCTGTATACGGGCTAATACAAGCCTGACTTTTTTAAAAAAAACCTAATAAATTGACTATCAAAATGGATTTTAAATATATGCTATTTAGATTAAGAATAAAAAAAATACATGTCATAAAATACTTACAATCAATCCATTACTTTAAAACCGTAAATTACCTAAGGTATATCTCGACACTTATTTATTTAACAACTCCCTTTTATTTGTGTATTATTTAACAAAAAGAAAACAACTCTACTTCTCATAGTATTTTAACAGAGTATTCTCAACACCCTATAAAATCTAGATAACACAAAACGTAATTTATCTTTAAAGCTAAAAAGAGTTGTGGATAATCACAACTCTTTTGCCTCCAAAATGGGCTAACACTTAAAAATGAAATTAAAGCTAAATTCGAATTTGTTAAATTTCATAAATTTGAAATCTACAGAGAACCCTGCCGATTATGGTAATTATCAGAGGTCAAAACGCAACCCCAAAGAAACATTGTTCTGATCTACTGATGCATTCTGAAAAATTGGAGATAAATCATACTTAGCATATAACGACATATCACCAAAACCAATATAGGTGCTTAAGCCATAAATTAAATCACTTGTATTATAATCTCTTTTAATTTTATCTTTTATTCGGTCTCCATTTTCTTTATACTTTAATTTTTGACGTGTACTGATATTTGCTCCTACATAACCTCCTAATCCTATTCTAAACTTTCCGTGCGTTGAAAATCTCAACTTTTCTTCAGTTTCTGTTCTTTTTGAAGGCCCGAACTCTAAATGCATTGGCACTACCATATTGTCCATTCTAAACTTTGACTTATCCAGCTCTAACCGAAACTCTTCCAGCTCAGTTTGATCTCCATTTGCTACAAAATACCTGTTATCTGTTGGTTTAAGCCCATTAGATTGGTATGAAATCCCGTAGGTTACCCTCATAAAGTTTGAGTTTTTGAAAACTCTAGTTTTCCACACCAGACCTATCTCAAAAAATCGACTCCCTGCAATTTTATAATCTGAATCATCTAGTGATTGCCCTTCTACAATTGCATTATTCAACCCAAAGGCTACTACCAAATCGGAATATGTACGTCTATCGTACCTTATCTTTGTCTTCTTCCCGGTATTAACATTGAAACCGAATAAGATATCTCCATCATCCTTATCCTTAGCTCCAAGGCCTATTGAAATTTTACTTTTATCAGAGTTCAGATATTCACTATCATTTCTTTCTAGTAAGGCAATTTTATTTTTTATTATTGCCAACCGATTTTCGATATTCAATGCGCGTCTTTCTGCTGCAGTTTCCTTTAGTTTCTGAGCCTCATCCGTAGTTATCTCCCCTTTTACTAACCGCTCATTAATTGATTCTACCTCTTTTTTAAGCCCTTCTCTTTCAGAAGTAACAATAGCTTCTTTTTTCTGATTGAGTTCCTCAATTTTATTTCTATTATCTGTATCCTGTGCACTTAAAAAACAGGTACTAAGTATCATTGTCGTTAATACGACAAACATTATAATTGTTCTCATAAATAATATTAGATTTCACTTACAGTTTCCTCTCATTGAAAAGAGAGGAGATCTGTAAGCTTCGATTGATGAATGTTTAATTATCCCTTTCTGCTACAGTAGTTTTTAATTTCTCGAAACCTGTCTTAAGCGCTTCAAAAACACGATCTTTAAATGATTCATCTAACTCAGATTCTACGTCTAGAAGCAATGCAGATGCACTTACTGTATTTGATTTTAAAATTTCTTCTGTTGTGATTTCAAGCTGCGCTTTGCGAAGTAAAGCATCAACTTCTTCATCGGAAACAGTTTCGTTATTTTTTTCAAGTTCTTTCACTTTTTCGACAACATCTGCTATTTTACTTTCAATTGCTTTTGTAATAAGTTGTAGCGATTTACCTTCATCATAAACACCTTTATCTAACTCAATTGCAATAGTTGTTGTCGTACTAGTTTTAAAGATACGTTCCCTGATCCTATTTTGATTATTATTTTCCTCCTGAATATCTTCTTTATGCTTGCTGTTTTTTAAACTGCTACTTTCTCCATCATGACTCTTTGCAACCTTAGTATACTTAATAAAAGCTTCTTTATCAGCTTGTTCTTTCTTGGTCTCCTGGATTAATTCTTCGGGAATTATTTCTACAAAATCCGTAGATTTTTTTTCTTTAAAACTATCTTCACTAGCATCAACAAGCTCTCTATTACTTGGTTCAATTTTTTCATCAGACATGATAAAAACTGTTGAAAGAATTAAAAAACCTGCTATACTGGCAGCTATACCTAACCACCAATAATTTTTTACTTTTTTATGACTATGTTGATCATTTAATTGCTGTTCTAATATATTCCAAGTTTCGGCAGAAGGTTCTATAGTGCGCTGCTCCAACTTCTCCTTTATACTATCTTCAAACTTTAATGGCGCCATTACTAATTTTATTTTGTTGATTTAACTTTTGCTGCAGCATTTTTCTAGCCTTAAAAAGTTGAGATTTTGAAGTACCTTCACTCACTTCTAACATTTTAGCAATCTCATGATGTTTGTACCCCTCTACAGCATATAGTACAAATACCATTTTATAACCTTCTGGCAGACTATCTATCAATTCCTGAATTTGTTCTACTTCTAATTCTATATTAATATTATTCCAAGAAGCTTCCTGATAAACAGAAATATCTTCTGTAAATACTATCTGTTTTTGTTTTCTTAAAAAAGAAATCGATTCATTGACCATAATCCTTCGCACCCAGCCTTCAAAACTTCCTGTAAAATTGAACTGTTTCAAGTTAGTAAACACCTTAAGAAAACCACTTAGCATTACTTCTTCTGCAAAATGAATATCTTTAATATATCGTCTGCAGACGCTTAGCATTTTAGGAGAATATTTATCATATAGCTGCCGCTGCGCATCACGATGCTTATTTGAAGCTTTCTTAATAAGCTGTGTTTCGTTTTTATAAAACTGAATAACTTTCAATGTAAAAATCAATTATTTAAAACTCTCTATTTACATAGACGTGCTAACAAATAAAAAGGTTGCCTGATAAATTTAAAAAAACCTCTTATTAAGATTAATGGAGCAGCAGCTTGAACATGTATTGAGCCAACTACAGCACTTAAAAGATTTCAAGTTAGAAGAAAACCTAGTTATTTTTTACGATCGATTACATAATTTACCATTAATTCTAAAGATGACCTATACTCTGATTCAGGATATTCTAATAATATAGCTAATGCATCTTCTTTAAATTGATGCATGATTTTTATTGCATATTCTAATCCACCGTTCATTTTCACAAAATCAATAACCTCTTTGACACGTTTTTTATTCTTGTTGTGATTTTTAACAGAATTGATAAGCCATTTCTTTTTTTCTGTGGTGCAGTGATTTAAGGTATAAATCAAAGGCAACGTCATCTTTTGTTCTTTGATATCAATTCCGGTAGGTTTACCTATTGCTGTATCTCCATAATCAAATAAATCATCCTTAATCTGAAATGCCATTCCTATAAGTTCACCAAATTTTCTCATTTTTTCTACAGAGTCCGAATTTGGTTCTACGGAACAAGCTCCTACACTACAACACGCTGCTATTAAGGTCGCAGTTTTTTGACGGATAATTTCGTAGTAAATTTCTTCTGTTATATCCAGATTTCTTGCTTTCTCAATTTGTAACAACTCGCCTTCTACAATTTCTCGAACGGCTACAGAAATGATTTTTAACAAATCAAAATCATCATTATCAATACAAACCAACATCCCTTTGGAAAGCAAATAATCACCGATAAGCACGGCAATTTTATTTTTCCAAAGTGCATTAACTGCAAAAAAACCTCTTCGCCGATTAGAATCATCTACCACATCATCATGGACAAGGCTAGCGGTATGGATTAGTTCAATGACTGAGGCACCACGATAGGTGCGTTCTTCTATTTCTCCACCAGAAACCATTTTAGCAACAAGAAAAACAAACATAGGACGCATCTGTTTTCCTTTTCTATTTACTATATAATGAGTAATTCTATTAAGCAAAGCTACTTTAGAATACATTGAGTGAGAAAACTTTTGTTCAAAAAGTTCCATCTCATCAATTATGGGAAGTTTTATTTGCTCAACGACTTTCAATCTGAGGTAGATAATTTTGTTTTCTAACTAGTTGCGAAGATAGTATAATCCTTATTGAGGGTCAAAACAGATTATAAATAATTAACAAAACGCACAGAATTATGTCTTATTTGCCAATTGCCCGCAAGCAGCATCTATATCCTTACCTCTGCTTCTGCGGACATTTACTACAAACCCTCTTGCTTCTAATGCGATAATATAATTTTCTATTGCAGTATCTGAAGCTTGCTGAAACTCTCCATCATCTATAGGATTATATTCGATAAGATTCACTTTACATGGAACATAAGAACAAAACCTGAGTAACGCATCAATATCCTCTTTTCTGTCATTGATACCTTTCCAAACTACATACTCATATGTGATCCGGCTTTTGGTTTTTTCGTACCAATACTCTAATGCTTCTCGAAGGTCGGTAAGTGGAAAGTTATCATTAAATGGCATGATACTGGTTCGTACTTCATCAATTGCTGAATGCAATGATACAGCCAATTTAAATCGCACCTTATCATCTGCCATTTTTTTTATCATTTTTGGAACTCCAGACGTAGAGACCGTGATTCTTTTGGGAGACATCCCTAACCCTTCGGGAGAAGTTATCTTACTTATTGCCGTTAACACATTATTATAATTCATCAAGGGTTCTCCCATCCCCATGAAAACAATATTAGACAACGGACGATTATGATACAACCGACTTTCATTGTCAATAGCTACCACCTGATCATAAATCTCATCTGGATTTAAATTTCTCATCCTTTTCAGGCGTGAAGTAGCGCAAAATCTACAATCCAGACTACATCCTACCTGTGATGAAACACAGGCCGTTGTTCTTGTGGGAGTTGGAATTAAAACTGATTCGACCACTAATCCATCATGAAGACGAACAGCATTTTTTATAGTACCATCTGTACTGCGCTGCATCTGATCAACTCTAATATGGTTGATCACAAAATTGTTTTCCAGTAACTGCCTAGTAGCTTTTGAAATATTCGTCATGCTCTCAAAACTATGAGCACCTTTACTCCATAACCATTCATATACCTGATTTCCCCGAAAAGCTTTATCCCCACTTGCTACGAAGAATTCACGAAGTTGCTCTTTGGTGAGCGCACGTATATCTTTTTTTTTTGCTTTCATTAGTTTGCAAAAGTATGCAAAAGATAGATGTCTCTCTCTACCTGAAAGCATAAACTATTTAAAGAATTATGTCTGGCGGATTTTATTTTTAGAATTTTACCGTCCTGAAATCTTCCCGTTTATCCTTACGTGAATTTCCAACACGTTTCCATTGGTGTACACCACCTCCTCCTCTGTACCGTACATTAAGAATGTCTATATCATCTTCATCTATCCAGATTTGACAATCTGATACTTTTCCACTTTTAATATCAGTAAATCTACCATCTGTATATTTTAGTTCGCTTTTATTCCTTAAACCTTTGAGGATAACCAATCCTTCGACTGGTTGATTTTTATCATTTCCTTCACATTGGTAACATACAGCATCTCTCTCTGATTGACGAAGCATTCTTTGTATTGATCCAAAAACCTTGTTTTTTATCATGTATAATTGAACGATATTGATCGCTACTCCGGTTTCTTTATCATAAGCTTTCCATTGACCCAATATCGGGTTTGCATCAAAAGATCCTAATAAATCTTCTTTTAGTTCAACATCTACTGGATTGTCACCTAACCAGATTTTAAACAGTGCTTGTTTAAATTCTAAACTATTTCTAACCGCTCCTAGTCTTTCAATATTTCGATATAATGTAAGGTTTTGATCTTTAGTGTAAACAATTTTGAATATTTCGTATTTATTAATTATATCTGGAAGAAGTTTAAGGAAATCTCTAATTTGATCCTCCATTAAATAACTATTACCATCCGTAGCTCTTTCTAATCCATTTCTGATAATTTTGTTCATCTCTTCATTAGTAATATCAGTAATTGTTTTTATGGTAAGTGCCATGGTAGCATTTTTTTCGGCAACCATAAGCCCATCCTCAACTCCATCTACTTCAAAATCGAGATATAATCCAATAGCATATAACTTTTCTCTTTCACCAGCTCCATTGAGCATTAACTCCTTATTTTCAAAAACGTCAATATCATTAAAATGAAGATCACCAACTTTGGTTTGTGAAAATGAAAAGAAGGTTATAAAAAATAAAACGATGTGTAAAATTCTACTCATAAATTATTGTTTAGTTCTCTTTTTTAATTTAAGGCATTCACAATAAACGATTAATATTTTAAAAAGAAGAATCAGAAATTCTTACTCTTATTTTTTTCGACAAAACACCTGATTAATCGTCGTAAAACCATCAGAAAATACGGAAAAACCGTAATTTTTTTCTCAAAAGATTCGCAAAATACTTATTATTTATGAAATAACCATTATAACTTATTAATTTTAAGATTTATACAACAAAAATATCGATATTATGCTGGACAGCCAATACAAAAAAACACTCTTATTTACAAAAGGTCAGTAAAGTAAAAACGCTATTTTATCTTCATAAAGTAGCGTTTTTATATAGTATTTTATAAAAATGCCGCTTATATAATTAACATAGCATCACCATAAGAATAAAACTGATATTTTTCTTTTACTGCTTCTTCGTACGCTTCCTTAATAAAATCGTGCCCTGCAAAAGCAGAAACCATCATTAGTAAGGTCGATTTTGGTGTATGAAAATTTGTAATCATACTGTTTGCTATACTAAAATCGTATGGAGGAAATATAAATTTATTTGTCCACCCCCTAAATTCATTTAATGTGCTATCAGAAGAAACTGCACTTTCCAGCGCCCTCATTACCGTTGTACCAACAGCACAAATTCTTCTCTTATTGGTAATTCCATTGTTTATAGCTTCTGTAGCTTTTGCGGTTATATACGCCTCTTCACTATCCATTTTGTGTTTTGACAAATCCTCAACTTCTACCGGATTAAAAGTACCTAAGCCAACATGTAAGGTAATTTCTGCAAAATCAACCCCTTTAATTTCTAAACGCTTCATAAGGTGTTTAGAAAAGTGTAACCCTGCTGTAGGTGCTGCAACTGCTCCTTCATTTTTTGCATAAATCGTCTGATATCGCTCTTCATCCTCTGGCTCTGCATCTCTTTTGATATATTTAGGCAAAGGGGTTTCTCCTAAATCTGTAAGCTTTTGTCTAAATTCATCATAAGACCCATCGTATAAAAACCGAAGTGTTCGTCCTCTTGATGTAGTATTGTCAATTACTTCTGCCACTAGGCTTTCATCATCTCCAAAGTATAATTTATTACCAATCCTAATTTTACGTGCAGGATCCACGAGCACATCCCAAAGACGCGTTTCTGAGTTCAGTTCACGTAATAAAAACACCTCTATTCTAGCCCCTGTTTTTTCTTTATTGCCATATAACCTGGCCGGAAAAACTTTGGTATTATTAAGGACCATAACATCTTTAGGCTCAAAATAGTCTATAAGATCTTTGAATTGCTTATGTTCAATTGTTTTATCTTTTCTATTAAGAACCATTAAGCGTGCTTCATCTCTGTTTTCTGATGGATACTCTGCCAATAAATCCTGTGGAAGGTCAAAATTGAAATGTGATAACTTCATTCGTGTTTGTTTTTTTGGAAATGCAAATATACAATCTCGACACAGGGGTTGTCAAGTAAATGACCATATATATTTTTACTTACAATACTTTAAAATCTAATTTCTTTAAATCATTCCAAAAATCAGGATATGATTTTGAAACTACATCTGCATCATTGATAAACAATGTTGTTCTAAGAGCAAGTGGGGCAAACGCCATTGCCATTCGATGGTCGTGGTATGTATCTATTCTGACATCTGGTTTAATTGATGAACTTGGTGACAACCTTAACGAATCTTGTGTTATAATGATCTCTCCTCCTAATTTTTCTATTTCTATTTTTAACGCTTCTAACCTATCTGTTTCTTTTATTTTTAACGTATGTAATCCCGTAAGATAGCAGGCTTTCCCTAATCCAAAGCAAGTAACTGCGATTGTTTGTGCAATATCAGGTGAGTTCGCCAAATTCAATTCTAAAACCTCTGTTGTACTTGATGAAGAAACTTTTTCTAAGACAATTCTATGATCATCAAAAGTAGTTTCTACTCCTAGTTTTTTATAAATAGTGGCTAGCGCCGAATCTCCCTGATAACTATTCTGTTTGTAACTCCCAAGCGTTACGTGCTTATCGTCTGATAACGCTACAATACTATAAAAATAGGAGGCAGAACTCCAATCCGATTCTACGACAATATTTTTGGAAGAAACTATTTCTTTTGGTTCAACAGTAATGATGTTATTTTCAAAAGTTCCTGAAACACCTACATCTTTTAGCAGACTTAATGTCATTTTTATATATGGAACTGAAGTAACTTTCCCTTCTAACTTGATTTCCAAACCTTGCGGCAAAGAAGGAGCAATTAGCATTAATGCCGAAATGTATTGACTACTAACATTGGCAGCCAAAGAAACACTATTAGTTATCGGATGCTTTCCTATAACCTTAATTGGTGGAAACCCTTCTTCTTTTTCGTAGCTAATTTCACATCCTAATTGTCTTAGTGCATCCACAAGAACTTTAATAGGACGTTCTTGCATCCTTTTGCTACCGGTCAATATTGTTTTACGACCCTTCAGCACCGCAAAATACGCAGTAAGAAAACGCATGGCAGTTCCCGCATGATGGATATCTACAACCTCATTTTTACTCGCTAATGCAGTTTGCATTAATTGTGAGTCATCGCTATTAGATATATTCTCTATCGCTATTTGTGGATAAAGCGCCTGTAATATTAACAACCTATTTGTTTCACTCTTGGATCCTGTGATTTGCAAGGAGTTACTTTTAATATTCGAAATGTTATTTAATTTCAAATTCATCATTGATTTGATTTGCGTTTTTTTAATTCAAAATAATATCCAAGAATCATCCCATACAATAACCCACCTACGATTCTGGATAATACATATCGTATCCAAAGACCATTATTTATTTTTTCATTTAGGAAAGTATCAAAGGCTAAACCACCATATTGCATGAAATGCTCAATGATACTAAACAAGACCACAAAAACAAGCCCTAACAATACTACGGAAACCCAATATTTTTTTGAAGAAACTATTGATGTAAACATTATTTTAGTTTATTGTTATTATGATGACGATCATGGTCTCTTTTTGTTTTAATATCAAGCTTTTTATCAAATGCTTCCTGAAGGTTTACTCCTGTTTGATTAGCAAGACACAACACCACAAACATTACATCTGCTAATTCTTCTCCTAAATCTTTGTTTTTATCGCTTTCTTTTTCACTTTGCTCACCGTATCGTCTAGCAATTATTCTAGCCACCTCACCAACTTCTTCTGTTAGTTGTGCCATATTGGTAAGTTCGTTAAAGTATCTGACTCCGTGATTTTTGATCCAATCATCGACTGCCTTTTGTGCATCTTGGATATTCATACTTATATTTTTTTAAGGACTACTTGTTCGTTTTCTTTTTGTATCACTTGATTATAAAACTCCTTAATTGTTGAGTAGTAGTTTGCCGGAATCACAGAAGCTGTAACAGTTTCATCCACTACAACCTGAATTACTCCATTTAACACATTAGATCTAAATGTAAATTTACCCATATCATCCGGCATTTTAAAAGCCAATGTTTTTGGGCACTCTACTACTTCATAACCTTCAGGTATTTTAATATTCACCATATATTTATTAGAAATACTATATCCAAAGTCTATTGGGTATTTTCTATCATCTGACTTAAATATATTTTTCTTATCCCTCAAAAATAATAAAGGAGAAAAGAATATTTCATCTTCAATCGTTTCAATTTGGTTTTCAATAATAAAATTGAATTTTTCACTCACCCCTTTCCCATATTCCTTGATACCTTTTACCGTATATGTACCTTCAATATTAACCAAAGAAAAATTTCCAAGAGTTACTTTTCCATTAGGTGCTAGATCTTTAAAAAAAGGGCTTTTATATTCTTTGAATAAAGCCCGAACCTTTGACAAAACATAGGTTATTTCCTGATCACCCTTTATAATTTCTATAGGATATCCATCAAATGCTCTCTCTTTTGTTCTTAGCGGGATTTTCTCCGGATTCACTACTTTATATGAAGCTGCTTCAACACTTAACTGATAATTTGCAATTGGAAACCAGGGTTCTATGAATGCTGTATTTTTACTCTCGAGTTCACTTTCATAAACCATCGTATATGGGTAATTAACTGGCGTATGATCAAAGTATATATATCGATTATCCCCAATAAGAGAGAATCCATCGTACACACTCCTATCACTGAAATCCTTTCTTTTAAATTTTTTAACTTCCTGCCCCAATGCATTGTAAACAGTTGCCCGCACCTTTTTTATTTTAGTATCCGGATCATAAGGCTCATAAGAATTCGCGTGGCGATCTCCATATTTATTTAATACCGTAACAATACGTTTTGTTTTCACAGTTATAGAATTGACCGCATTAATTTCTATTACAACATCCTCTGATCTTACAATAGCATTTGCATTTTGAGTAAGCATAGAATCGATAAGAACAGCTTGTAAACTAAGATCGTCCTGCGCATTATTACTCTCAGAAACACATAAAAAAACAGCAACTATAATTAGTTGTATTTTTTTTAGCATATAAAATTTATTTTGGGGGATTATTATTCTTTGTTTTTTGTATCTATTATAATAGTCACTGGTCCATCATTAAGAAGCGATACTTTCATATCCGCTCCAAACACACCAGTTCCAACATTTTTACCTAACTCAAACTCTAATTGCTTTATAAATTCTTCATACAAAGGAAGCGAAATCTCTGGTTTTGCCGCTTTGGTATAACTAGGACGATTTCCTTTGCGTGTACTAGCGTGTAATGTAAACTGACTTACTACAATTACTTCTCCATCTGTATCCTTGACACTTTTATTCATAACACCTTTATGGTCTCCAAAGATCCTTAACTTACTTATTTTACCCGTTAACCATACAATATCCTCTTTAGTATCTTGTTCTTCAATACCTATTAAAATCAAAAGCCCACGGCTTATTTGTGAAATCTTTTCTCCTTCAACCGTTACAGATGCTTTAGAAACTCTTTGAACAACAGCTCTCATTATATAGTGTCTTATAAGAATAAAATGTTACCACCAAAACGTGAAAAAATTTTAATCTTCATTGTCATAGTTGTTTTTTCTATAATGTTCTTCTTCTCCTTCTAGGATTTGTAGATAGCTTTTATATCTGGACCAGGGAATTTCTTCATTATCTAAAGCTGCCTTTACCGCACATTTAGGTTCGTTAATGTGAAGACAATTATTAAATTTGCATTGTTCTTTTAGTTCAAAGAATTCCGGGAAGTAATCTCCCAGCTCTTCTTTATCTATATCAACAATACCAAAACCTTTAATACCTGGGGTATCAATAATCTTGGCGTCAAAACTAAGATCATACATTTCTGCAAAAGTAGTAGTATGCTGACCTTGTTGATGCTGATCACTAATCGCTGCTGTTTTAAGAGATAAATCGGGTTCGATTAAATTAACCAATGTTGACTTGCCTACTCCACTATGACCGGAAAACATACTGACTTTTCCATTCATCAAAGATTTCACCTCGTCAATATTTTTACCAGTTTTTGCTGAGATACCTATGCATTCATATCCTATTTCTCTGTATAAAGCGGCTAAATATTTTATTTCTAAAAGCTGTTCTTCATTGTAGGTATCAACTTTATTAAATAGCAATACTGCTTTGATATCATATGCCTCTGCCGTTACTAAAAAACGATCGATAAAGGTTGTAAACGTAGGAGGATTATTAAGCGTAACTAATAAAAAAACCACATCAATGTTTGAAGCTATGATGTGGGTTTGCTTTGAGAGGTTTACCGATTTTCGGATGATATAATTGCGGCGCTCCCGGATATTTTCTATAACACCTGTTTCGCTATCGTTATTGGTTTCTAATTTAAAATCCACCCTATCACCGACGGATACAGGATTGGTACTTTTAATACCTTTTATTCTAAATTTACCTTTTATCCGACACTCGTAGACCATACCGTTATCTGCTTTAACAGTATACCAACTTCCGGTAGATTTATATACAGTTCCTGTCATAAATGCAAAGATGCAAATAAATCTCTACACCCAGTAAATATTATACATATTTAAGATTGTACCACTTTTTTCTGATGGTTGATCGACTCCTGATGTATCGCTTTATAGATCCTTAAAATAAATTCCTCGCTCAATCCTTTTTCTTCTCCTTCAAGAATCATTTTGCCTAAAATTTCATTCCATCGTTTAGATTGTAATATAGCAACATTTTGTTTTGCTTTTGCCTTACCAATCTCATCAGAAATCTTCATTCGTTTTGATAAAACGTCCAACAACTGGTTGTCAGCAACATCAATTTTTGCGCGTAATTCACTCAATGTTTTCTGGTATGCTTCATCCACACCAATTTCTTTCCGAATTTTTAAGTCTTTCATATACTGAATTAGAGTATCTGGTGTAATTTGTTGCGCAGCATCACTCCAGGCGTTATCAGGATCATAGTGTGTTTCTACTATTAACCCATCAAAATTGAGGTCTAACGCGGTTTGTGAAAGGTCAAATATCAAATCTCTTCTTCCTGCAATATGCGAAGGATCTAAAATTAGTGGTAAATCCGGAAAGCGATTTTGCAAATCAATAGGTATCTGCCACTCCGGAATATTACGATATTTAGTTTTTTGATACGTTGAAAACCCTCTATGTATTACCCCCAGATTTTTAACATCACACGTATAAAAACGTTCCACGGCTCCTAACCAAAGTGATAAATCCGGGTTGATAGGGTTTTTTATCAGCACAGGATTGTCAATTCCTTTACAGGCCTCTGCAATATCCTGAACGATAAAAGGAGAAACGGTACTCCTCGCACCAATCCATAACACATCAACTCCGTGTTCTAATGCCAATTCTACGTGATGAGGATTTGCCACTTCGGTAGCAATTTTCATTCCTGTTTCTTCTTTAGCACGTTGCAACCATTTTAATCCTAAAGCTCCCACTCCTTCAAAATTCCCAGGCCTTGTTCTTGGTTTCCAGATTCCAGCACGCAATACTGTGGCATCAGAGTCTTTAAGTTGATGTGCTATTTTGACTACCTGTTCTTCGGTCTCAGCACTACAAGGTCCTCCTATTACTAATGGGTGATCTAAATTATAATCATCTAGCCAGTTTCTTAACTCTTTCTTATTTTCCATCTCTATTTTATTCTCTATTAGTATTTATTTTTGGTAGTTATTTTATGAAATTCCTTTCAAAATTGTTTTTATATGGTTTGTATCTTCCATTTCTTTATAAATTTCGACAAAATTATCTTCTTCCATTAATTCCTTAAACTGTGTAAGATTTGCTATATATTCTTTCAAGGTTTCAATGACATTCTCTTTATTATGTTTAAAGATTGGAGCCCACATCTCTGGAGAACTTTTTGCTAATCGGACAGTAGATGCAAATCCGCTCCCCGCCATATCAAAAATATCTCTTTCATTTTTTTCTTTCTCAATTACAGTTTTTCCTAACATAAAAGAACTGATATGCGATAGATGCGAAACATATGCTATATGCTTGTCATGAGAAGCTGGATCCATATATCGAATTCTCATTCCTAATCTGGTAAAAATTTCCATTCCACGTTCCTGTAATTTAAATGCTGTTTTTTCTACTTCGCAAATTATATTGGTTTTACCTCGATACAGATTAGCTGTAGCTGCATTTGGTCCTGAATATTCTGTCCCCGCAATAGGATGTGCTGCTAAATAATTTCTTCGGTTAGGGTGATCACTGACAGAATTACATAATTTCATTTTAGTAGAACCAACGTCAAAAACCAAGCACTCATCATTGATTTTATCTAAAATTACCGGCAAAAGTTTTACGGTGACATCTACCGGAATCGCTGTAATTACTACATCTGCTTTCTCTAATGCTTCTAAATTTGATTTTTTATCGATCAGACCTAAAGAAATAGCTTCATCCAGATGCTCTTCACTTTTATCAATACCATAAATCACTGCTTCATTAAAAGCGGCTTTGATATCAATTGCAAATGATCCTCCAATTAACCCTATTCCTATTACGAACACTTTCATTCTATTTAGCGGTTATGACTTTTAATTAATAATATGATTATTTGACAGTTGCAATTTTTCTGTTTTAAACCTTCCAATTGCCTCTTTTATGTTTTCTTTGGTAACACATAGTGAAAAACGAATGTACCCTTCTCCATTACTTCCAAAGATATCTCCAGGAGTTATAAATATGTTTTTGTTATATAAGATATCATCAATAAAATCCATTGCATTAACTCCTTTAGGAAGTTTTGCCCAAACAAACATTCCTGCGGCAGTTTTATCGTAAGTACATCCTAGAGTTTTTGCTAATTCCCAGATCAACTCTCTCCTTTCCCTATAAATCGTGTTCATTCTTGTATACCAACTGTTCGAAATATTTAATGCGGCAATTGCTCCTTTTTGGATTCCTAGAAACATCCCACTATCCATATTACTTTTTACTTTAAGAATAGCATCAATTTTATCTTTACTGCCACTGACCATTCCTACTCTCCATCCTGCCATATTGAATGTTTTGCTCAGAGAGTTAAGCTCTAATGCTACCTCTTTGGCTCCATTAATAGATAAAATACTTATTGGACTATCGTTTAAAATAAAACTATATGGATTATCTTTTACCAACAAAATATTATGCTCACTCGCAAAATCTATTAATTTTTTAAACAATTGGATATTTCCATTAGCACCAGTTGGCATATGAGGATAATTAATCCACATAATTTTCACTTTGCTTAAATCCCTTTTGGATAGCAGGTCAAAGTCAGGCTCCCATTTATTATCAGCTACTAAATCATAAAGTACTGGTTTTGCACCGACCAGATTGGTTACTGATGTATAGGTTGGATATCCAGGGTTGGGAACTAAAACTTCATCTCCTTCATTAAGGTACGCCAAGGATATGTGCATAATCCCTTCTTTTGATCCCATTAAAGGCAAAATTTCATTCTCAGGATTTAACGTTACTTTATATTTATTATGATAAAAATCTGCAATAGCCTGCCTTAACTCTGGTAAACCCTGATAACTTTGATACTTATGAGCACCATCTACAACTACTGCGTTTTGTATTGCTTGCACTACTTTTTTTGGAGGATCTAAATCAGGACTACCGATAGCCATGTTTAATATAGGTTTTCCTGAAGCTGCCAAAGCTCTTACTTCACGTAGTTTCTTAGAGAAATAGTATTCCTCGATTGTTTCTAGTCGTTTTGCCGTCTGAATCCTCATCCGTTCTGATTTTTATATTCTCCTAAAATTTTTAGTTCTAACGCCATAATTTTTAATATGGAAATTGCTTTTTGATAATCTCCATACTCTCTGAACGTTACATCGATAAAGAATGAATATTTCCAAGGCATATCAATTACTGGTAATGACTGAATCTTAGTAAGGTTTAATTTACAATCACTCATGACGTTAAGTACAGCAGCCAGGCTTCCTCTTTTATGATCCGTCAAAAACTTTAAAGATGCCTTATTAATTTCTCCTTTATCAACTCCAGACCCTTCATTTGTATGAAGTATAAAAAACCTGGTACTATTAGATCTAATTGTTTGTATCTCTCTGGCCAAAATTTTGAGTTGATATATGTTGGCTGCTGTTTCTCCAGCAACAGCAGCTATCCCTTTTAATTGCTGTTCCTGAATTCTTTTTGCCACATCTGCAGTATCAGCATCCTCAACTAATTTTATGTGCGGTTGTCCTCTAAAAAATTCTTTGCATTGTAATAATGCCATTGGGTGCGAATACACTTCTCTTATATCTGAAATCTCCTGTCCCTTAAGCGCCATCAAACAATGATGAATTGGAAGAAAATACTCCCCACATATCGTTAGATTGTGTTCATCAATATATGCATAATTGGGAATGATAGATCCTGCGATAGAATTCTCAATAGCCATAACTCCATCGGTGCTTTTCTTATCCTCTAAACTATGCACCAGTTCCTGAAATGACAAACATTCATCTATATCCACATCATTACCAAAATAAGCTTGTGCAACTCCGTGGTGATACGAACCTTTTATTCCTTGTATGGCAATTTTCTTTTTCATTTGCTCTTTCTATGGTTTTCTAATAGTTACACTTCGACTATTTTTGTTTGAGCTTGAAACCAAAACGTTCCTATTTTGACACGAACAAGAGTATACTTGATAACTTATTTCAAACGTTTTAAATTTTTATCTCAAAAAAAAAATCCCGAATTTTCATCGGGATTCTAGTTTTATAAATTTTGCTTATTTACTTACATAGTGAACCCGATCTTGCTTTTAAAATAAAAGAAGAAAAAATAAAATTGGTTCCAAGTAAACAAATTATTCATTGTTGTCGGTACTTAACTGTGTTGCTAAAGTAGCTAAAACTATTACTTTATAAAATAAATTTTCATTTTTTTCATTGATGTACACCCATTATCATTAAATATCAAATTTTTGATTAAAATCAATGAAATATTTTAAACAAATAATTGAATATTATACGAATCTTCTACGTTTTTAAACACTAACAAACGTTAGTAATTATAGCACTCCCAGTTCTTTACCCACTTTGGTGAAAGCTTTTACTGCTTTTTCCAGATGCTCTCGCTCGTGTCCTGCTGATAGTTGTACTCTGATTCGGGCTTTTCCTTTCGGTACGACCGGATAGAAAAAACCAATAACATAAATACCTTCTTCCAATAATTTGGCAGCAAACTCTTGTGCCAGGGTAGCCTCATATAGCATCACCGGAACAATTGGATGATCTCCTGAGACAATATCAAATCCTACCGCGCTCATTTCTGATCTAAAATATCTGGTATTCTTTTCCAATTTATCTCTTAGCGCTGTTGAAGAGGTTAATAGATCTAATACTTTTATGGACGCTCCCACTATTGACGGTGCTACGGTATTAGAAAATAAATAAGGTCTAGAGCGTTGCCTTAACATTTCTACGATTTCTTTACGGGCAGCCGTAAATCCTCCAGAAGCTCCACCCAACGCTTTACCATAAGTTCCTGTAATAATATCAATTCTCCCCATCACATCTCTATATTCGTGAGTTCCACGACCGGTTTTGCCAAGAAAACCTGTAGAATGACATTCGTCTATCATAACCATTGCTTTATAAGTATCAGCTAGATCGCAAATTTTATCTAATTGGGCGATTGTACCATCCATTGAAAATGAACCATCTGTTACAATTAGTATTCTTCTGGATCCTTTTGCTGATTCTAATTGCTTTTTCAGATCAACCATATTGTTATGCTCATATCTAAAACGTTTTGCCTTGCATAAACGAATACCATCTATAATAGATGCATGATTTAATGAATCTGAAATAATGGCATCTTCTGCAGTAAGAATGGGTTCAAAAAGACCACCATTAGCATCAAAGGCAGCAGCATACAAAATGCAATCTTCCATCCCCAAAAACTGCGCTGTCTTTTTTTCTAATTCTTTATGAATATCTTGGGTACCACAGATAAACCTAACAGAAGAAAGCCCATATCCATGAGAATCTATTGCATCTTTACCAGCTTGTATGACATCTGGATGGGATGACAGTCCTAAATAATTATTAGCACAAAAATTCAATACGTGTTTTGAGTTTGTAGTGTCTATCTCTGCCCCTTGAGGAGTTGTTATTATCCGCTCAGACTTATATAATCCTGCGGACTTAATATCATTCAACTCTTTTTGTAAATCGTCTTTTATATTTGAAAACATGAGTAGCTTATTATTTTATATTCTTATTATTCACTTTTTAATATTCGGTCAAATACGTTCTAAAGCATTAAAATCTCTTTATTTTTGGATCCCTTTTTATATTTTTCCTGTAGCTTTTGAATCATTACTTCTGTAATATCCTTCAGATTAAATTCAGATTGCCATCCCCAATCCTTTTTTGCAGAAGCATCATCAATTGATTTTGGCCACCTCGAAGCAATCTCTTGTCTAAAATCTGGCTTATATGTGATTTCAAAATCCGGATATAATTTACGAATTTCAGCAACAACTTCTTCTGGTGAGAAACTAATTCCTGCAATATTATAAGAAGTCCTTATGGTGATGCTTTCTTTTGGCGCTTCCATTATCTCAATTGTTGCCCTTATAGCATCCTCCATAAAAATCATAGGGAGTGTCGCATCTTCTTTTAGGAAACAATTAAAATCTTCTTTTAGTACTGCTTTATGATAGATGTCTACGGCATAATCCGTTGTTCCCCCTCCGGGTAATGATTGATAACCGATAACCCCAGGATATCGAATAGATCTTACATCTAGACCATATCTGAGAAAGTAATATTGTGCCCAATTCTCTCCGGCAGCCTTACTCATACCATACACCGTTGCAGGATTAAGATATGCATCACCTGGTGTATTCTCTGATGAGGCTCCTTCTCCAAAAACTGCTATAGAACTTGGAAAAAACACGCGATCTATATTATTATTTATTGAAACTTCCAGCACATTGAACAACGTTTTCATATTGATTTCCCAAGTGGTCAGGGGTGTTTCTTCTCCTTTGGCTGACAGGATCGCTGCCAAATGATAAATCTGAGTAATACCATATCTTTCTACTACCTCCTGAATTCTACCTCTATCAGTAGCATCAATTATTTCAAATATTCCTTTATAGTTACCATTTGCTCTAATATCAGAAGCTATCACATTTTCAATTGTGTATTTTTTCTGAAGCTCTTTAGTCAACACTGAACCCAATTGGCCATTAGCACCAATTACTAAGATTTTTGTACCCATATCCCTTCTTAAAATTTTAACACTATCAAGCGTTATTTACTCACTAAAATAATCATAGCAACTTTTATATCCGAAGATTACAAAAAACTAAGTAATATTTCCTTTAAAGTTATGTTTTAAAAGCTATATTTACTTGAATCATATAGTTAATATTATGCTATGAAGTAATTTTTCAACTAGATTTATGGAACAATTAGACAAAACTGATACTACAATTCTCAGAATACTGCAAAGAGATTCAAAAAAAACTGCTAAAGAAATTGCTGTCATTCTTAATCTAACTCCGTCTCCTGTTTATGAGCGGGTAAGAAGGTTAGAGAAGCAGGGCTATATAAAAAAATATGTAGCGATTCTAGATAAAAAATTAATAAACAGATCGGTTACTACTATATGTCAGGTATCTATGCGTTACCATAATGAAGCTTTTATTGAAAAATTTGAAGAACAAATCCAAAATCTAGATGAAGTTCAGGAATGTTATCATATGGCAGGACAGGTAGATTTTGTTTTAAAAATCCACACACAAAGTCTGGAGGAGTATCACTATTTTGTGAAGACCAAACTTTCTAAAATCGAAAATATTGGCGTCCTAAATAGCACATTTGTTTTAAAAGAAATTAAACATACGTCTGAATTTTATATATAAACTCAAAACATAAATATCATAAAAACTCGTTCTCCATAGTAACTTTATTGTCTATTTTTGATAAAAAACATTTCATGTCTATTTCCGTTTCCAATATTTCTAAGCTTTACAATGAGCAACATGCTTTAAAAGAAATTACTTTTGAAATTAAGCAGGGCGAAATTGTTGGGTTTTTAGGTCCTAACGGAGCTGGTAAATCTACGATGATGAAAATCTTAACTACCTACCTAGAGCCTTCTGAAGGAAAAGCGTTAGTAAACGGTTTTGACATAAAAACCCAATCGATTGATGTACAACGAAACGTAGGCTACTTGGCTGAGCATAACCCATTATATTTAGAAATGTATGTTAGAGAATATTTATCTTTTAATGCTCAGATTTATAAAGTTTCTAAATCCAGAATTGAAGAAGTAATTAAATTGACCGGTCTTTCTCCCGAAGCAAACAAAAAAATAAGTCAATTATCAAAAGGATACCGGCAGCGAGTGGGATTAGCCTGTGCGTTATTACATGACCCAAAAGTATTAATCCTTGACGAACCAACAACTGGTCTGGATCCAAATCAACTAGTAGCTATAAGAGCACTGATTAAATCGGTTGGTCAGGAAAAAACTGTTTTCCTTTCGACACATATTATGCAAGAGGTTGAAGCGATTTGTGATAGGGTAATCATTATCAATAATGGTGAAATTGTAGCAGATAAGAATCTAAATGAAATGATAGATCAAACGGATCAAATTGTAGAAGTAGAGTTTGATTATCGAGTTGAAGAAGCTTTCTTATTAAAACTTGACAACGTGAAAAATGTTAAAAACGTTCAGGGATTTGTTTATCAACTTACTTTTAATACCACAACCGATATGCGTTCTGCTGTTTTCGATTTTGCTCATGATCACCAATTGAAAATCCTTCAGCTTTCGCGAAAAAACAAGAATCTGGAAAGCCTGTTTAGAGAACTAACCAGTTGATTAGTTAAAGTAAAGTATAAAATTTTAGTTGGTTTCTTCAAAACCCTGCAACAGCCCTTCTAAGGTCTTTGTTGAAACTGGTTTTACAATGTAATCACTAACAATCTCATACGATCTAGCCTTAAAAACATCTTCTGGGTTGACTGATGAAGACACTATGTAAATTGTGATTTTCTCTTTACACGGAATTTTAACAAACTCGTCTAAAAATTGCCAGCCATCCAAAACAGGCATATTGAGATCTAATAGAATTATGTCTGGCAACTGTTCTTTGGTCACTATAATTGACTTCAGATTATTAAGAGCATCCAGTCCATTTTTATATACTATAACACTTTCGCAGAAATTCATCATTTCCATTAACCTCTTTATTCCGTACACAAAAACAGGGTCGTTATCTAATATATAGACTAAATCTATTCTTTTCAATTTATAAGATTTTATTATGTTACTTGAAACAAAGGCATTTTAGGTTTTAAAACATCTAATAAAAACAATAATAAATGAGTTTACAAAGGTTAATTGTTTGGTTCAAAATCATTCAGAATATCTTTTAGAACATCGATTGATATTGGTTTTACGATATAATTACTGACCATCTCATAGGATTTAGCACGTAACGTATCTTCTGGATCGACCGAAGAAGAAGCTATGTAAATAGTTATCTTTTTTTCACAAGGTATTTTTGTAAACTCGTCCAAAAACTGCCACCCATCTAGAATTGGCATATTTAGGTCCAAAATAATAACATCAGGTAAACTCTCTTTTTTTGATATAATGGCCGAAAGGTTATCTAATGCCTCCTGACCGTTACGAAAGACCATAATGGTGTTACAAAAGTCTATTACTTGCATGACTCTTTTGACTCCAAACACAAAAATAGGATCGTCATCGATAACACAGGCTACATTAAATTTTTTCATTTTTTAAGTATATTTCAAAAGTTGTTCCTTCATTCACCTTACTTCTGGCTTCTATTTTCCCACCCAAGGCTTCCACTTGATTCTTAGTTATAAACAACCCAATTCCTCTAGCATCCGGGTTATTATGGAACGTCTTATACATACCAAACAACTTATTCCTGTGTTTTTTTAGGTCTATCCCGATTCCGTTATCTGCAATACTTATTACAGAAAATCCATTTTCTGTAATAACATCAAAACTAATATAACTCGGTCTATCCAGAGATCTATATTTAATACCATTGGTTATAAAATTAAGAATGATACTATCTAAATACGCTGGTATAGCCATAACAGAAATACCTGAAGAAACATTATTTTGAATTTTGACCTCAGCATCAATGGCAATTCCTGCTACTGTTTTGATCACATCATCAATGGCTTTTTTAAGTTTAATAGCCACTAAGTTTTCTCCGATGGAGTTGTTTATTAAAACTACTTCATTAAGATGTTTAATAGTATCAGAAAGATTACTTGAAGCCGTTTTAAAAAGTTGAATAACTTCTGACTCATTCGCTTTTGGGTTTTCTTGTAAATAAATATCCAATAACATCTCAAAATTACCAGAATGCGATTTGAGGTTATGAGATACAATGTGTGCAAAATTTCTTAATCGTTTGTTTTGATCCTCTGTAAGTCTTAGAATGGATTTAAGTTCTTTCTCCGCCTTTTTCATCTCACTAATATCAGTGGCCATACCTAGATACCCAATAACAGTTCCCCTTTCTCTAATAGCAGTCACTGTTAGTTGGACAGGAAATTGAGTGCCATCTTTTCTAACGTACGTCCATTCTCTGGTAAAATGACTCTCTCTATCTGCTATCGCAGTAAAAACATTAAACCCTTCAATATTTTCACCCAAGGATTGAGAAAGTTCGGCACCGACCGCTATCATTTCACTTTCTAAATGAATAATTGCAGGACTTTGTTTGCCCACTAATTCATCTTTACTGTATCCTAAAAGATTTTCTGACCCAGTATTAAATGAAGTAATGAGACCTTTTGCATCGGTAGAGATAATACCTACATTATTACTTGCATGAAGAACTCCTTCTAGTTTGGCTAATGCATTTTCCATTCTTTTTCGAGCAACTTCCCTTTGCGTTATATCGCTAACTTGATTTATAAAATACAAAGGTTTATTTTTTTCATCTTTCACCATAGAAACAGAAAGTTTCACATAAACAATATCTCCAGTTTTGCTCAGATATCGTTTATCTAAGTGATAGAACGGTCTTTTTCCTTCTAACAATTCCTGGTGTAGTTTTAAATCTTCTTCTAAATCCTCTGGATGGGTAATAGACTGAAAATTCATTATGGTCAATTCTTCTTTCGTGTAGCCTAAAATGTCACAAAAACTTGAATTTACCCTGATCCATTGACCTTTTAAATTTGTAATTGACATTCCGATAGCTGCATTTTCAAAATTACCTCTGAAAGCTTCTTCACTCACCTGTAATTGTTCCTGAGTTTGTTTTCTATCCGTAATATCGTGCATAGCTACTACTGCACCAGTTACTTCTCCTTTAGGACCGATGAGCTGCGTAGCGTTTGTGATGACATGTCTTTTCTGATTATCCTTGGTGGTGATTACAATTTCATAATCATTCACATCCTCTCCTTTCAGCCCTCTTAAAAGAGGGATCTCTTCCTGTTTCAGAGGTGTCTTTGCATCATCTTTGAATAGTCCAAAATAGTTAGACCATTCTGACGTTGAGACAGATTGATCCGGTAATCCAAACCAACTTTTTGTAGTTTTATTAAATAATGTGATATTTCCTTCTTTATCGCAGGAACCGACACCTACATTGATGTTATCTAAAATTGCTTCCAAAAAAATCTGACGTTCCTGATTTAGTGCCTCTACTTCTTTAATTCTAGTGATATCGTGCATGGCCACAACGGCTCCTTTCACCTCCCCATTGGGTCCTATTATTTGTGAACCATTAGTGATTACTTTTCTAAGCGTTCCAGATTTAGGGATTATAACGATTTCTTCATCTTGTATATATTCTCCTTTTAAGGCTCTCAATAATGGAATATCTTCTTCTTTTAATGGTGTAGTTCCATCAGGTTTATACAAGCCATAATATCTGGACAACTCTGAAGGAGGAACTGGTTCTGGCGGTAAACCATGCCATTCTTTGGTCGCCTTATTAAATAGACTTAATTTACCATTTTGATCACAGGATACAATCCCTACGTCGATACTATCTAAAATAGCTTCCAAAAAAATCTTGCGTTCCTGATTGACCTCTTCCTCTCTTTTTAGTTTAGTGATATCTGCAGTATGCATTAGAATTCCTCCTATTTTACCTTCTTTATTATACCAAGGTCTAATCTCCCAAGATATCCACTGTTTAGATCCGTCCTTTCTTATGAAACAATCTTCATCTTTTCTGAGAACATTACCTTTTAAACATTCTTGATGATCCATTTTCCACTTTTCATCAATTTCAGGAAAAATCTCGTAATGTGATTTCCCTATAATATTTTGACCATCGATATTGTAATCTGTAAACCATCTTGTGGACGCAGCCAAATATTTCATTTCGGTATCAAACATGGCTATTGCACTGGGTGCCTGACTTACAAATAATCTATTTTTCTCTAAAGCTTTCTTATTTTGTGTGATATCGACTTGGGATCCTACTACCCATTCTGGATTGCCTTCATCATCCCAGCTTGTTATTTTCCCTTTTATCAAAACCCATATCCACTCACCATTTTTATGCTTCATTCGGATTTCGCACTCATAATTGGGTGTACGCCCTTCATAATGTTCCTGTAATACCTTTGTAGATTTTGTGTGATCTAATGGGTGCATAAAGTTTACCCACGTACTCAAAGAAACTGGCTGTAGTTCTAATAGGGAATACCCCATAAGATTTGCCCATTTTTCATCAAAAACAACATCTCCTGTTCTTAAATTCCACTCCCAAGTCCCCAAATTCGAACTGTCCATAATATCTTCATACTTATCTAGCTGTTTTTGAAGATTTTCTTCTGCCCTCTTTAGTTTGGTTACATCTGTATGAGCACCAATCATACGTATAGGTTTTCCTTGATCATCTCTTATTGCAAGTCCTCTACAGCGTATCCAAACGGTATGCCCCAATCTATGAGTATACCGAACAATCTGATCATATGGATACGAAGGATCTTGTGTATGCTTTGTAAAGTTATCTATTGCATTATTTAAATCTTCCTGATTAATTATATCCTGCCAGGCAGATGCTTTATGAGGCATTTCATTTGGATCATACCCTAAGGTGGTCCAAAATTTTGTATTCATCCATTCATTTTCAGGATTATTAAGATCCCAAAACCAAAGACCATCTAATACAGAATCCTGAAGAAAATTAAAGATTTTTTCATCTTTCTTGATAAGATCATATAGCTCCTGCTGTAGGTAATTTTCATTTAGTTGTATATAATCTCTAGAAGTAGTTTTTTCACTAAGGGCCATATCAATTTTGTTAATATTCAAATAATAGATCTAAGGGGTGCTTAAATTTAGGTAATATTAACAATTAATTAATACTGTTTTCCATTTAAAAAGTTATGGTTTTACCGTAACTGTTTAAAAACTAACTTTTATATTTACGTCATATCATTTTAAAACAAAAAACTGATAATCAATATTTTATATTTAAAAAAACATTTTTAAAATATAAAATTCCATTAAAACAAGTGCGATTTAGTTAAAATTTTATCCAAAAACCCGTTCGGGAAAAATCCCTAATTACGTCAAATTGGAGGAAAAATGTAAGAAATTATCTAAAAATAAGTCTTCCCGTAAACAATTCTTGAACTTCAACGATATTTGGTTTATTTTCAGCGATAATATCACCAGTACTCAGTATTTCTCCTACAATAGATTGTTGTGGATTAATAATAATTTTATTGGTTCCTCTATGCAAAATGTCAACATGTTCCGCAATGAGTTCCGCTCCTTCGAAACGACCTGTTCCAGAGAAAAAGCCAACGCTTAGATCCACAACACTTCCCTCTATAAAAAAAGAAGCAATATTATTACCTACAACGGACAATCTTTCAGCATTAATTTCTAAAGTAAAAGTACCTGTAATATTTCCTCCAGTATCTTCGTTAAAATCTTCGGACAGTAATCGCAATGAAGGATATGTTAAGACTCCATCTGAAGAAATATCAAATTGTGTAGCACTTCTAATTTCAGTAATATTAGGAGCCGTAACAAAAATTTTGGTTTGATTAAAATCTCGTACAAAATTACAGTCGTTTGTATTACTCAACACCAAACGATCTCCCTCGACTATTGCCGACACTTCATCTAACAAATTGTCACCAGTTTCTATAATAACAGAAGTATCTGCACCTTCCCTAAGTATTAATTCAACGTTTGGATTCACTAAAATTCTTGTAAACTCAACAACCTCAACTTCTTGTCTTACAATATGCCCGGTTCGTTGAAAACAATCGATAGCATTTTCTGTATCACAAGCTAAGAAAAATAAGCACCCTATTATAAAAATTGCTCTTTTCATAACCTATATCCTATTGAAAATTCTACTGCTTCTGCCTTTGCAGCGTGTGATCTTACGGTAATTGATCCAAAAATATTATCATTAAAATAATATCTTGTACCAAAACGATTATACACTTGTCCTTCGAAATCGTATGGATAATACACATAATACCCTAACTGTGTCAAAATCGATATCTTATTAATTCGTAATTCATGTCCTAAAAAAACACCAACTCTTTTCGAATCTTCATCGCCAGTTGTATTATCCCCTATAAAATTTCCTGTAGCTCTATAATCAATAAATCTTTCTAAGGCTTCTGAAAAAAATAATTCTGCTCCTAACTGAACACTACTTTTTTTATTCAATCTCTTATCGGCAAATGCTGCAATTGTATAAAATGGATGCTGACCAGATCCCACAACATCACTTTCATTAATTCCACTGCGAAACATAAAACCGTAAGAAATAGGTTCCAAACTTTTAATATCTCCTTTTTCTTTTTTACTATATTCTGGGTACATACTATCCAAGACATAATTAAACCCTGCGTTAAAAACTAGCGTATTTGTGCTTTTATTAGGTGCTTTAAAATTAGCATTAGAATAATGAATTACCCCAAACCCTAACTGCACCCCAAGTCCACCTATTAAATTTTCTTTTTTTAGATTTAACATTGCAAAGGTAGAACTCATAAAATGGGACCCGTAAGCTACGTTTCTAAAATTATTATCTTCATCATATGGGTTGGTATTGTAAGCTAATCCCTGTCCAAGTCGAAGCATTAAAATTCGCTTAAAAAAATAAAAATTATAATGAGCGTAGAGTCCGAAGTTTTCTCCTAAAAACTCATTATCCATATCTTGATAAATAAATGACACTCCATAATCGGGAGAATTATACAAACGCTGCCAGTCTTTGTTTCCAAAGGTCTTTCGGTTTATCGAAAAAATAACTCCAGAAGGATGCCCTGTAATCAAATGAGAGATGTCTGGATTATGTTTTAAGATTGTCCCGTAAAAGTTATTGACATCAAAGCTATAATATCTCTTATCTTCTTGAGATTGCACTACACAACCTAGAAGTACTAGTAATAAACAAATTTGTTTTATCATTCCGGCAAATGTAAGATAGCCCTATAAGGTTTCCAAAACCTATCAGGTTTTAAAATACATTTGCAGCAATTTTCTCAATGTTATCTGATTTTCCCATGGAATAATAGTGTAAAACGGGCACTCCATATTCCATTAACTCCTTGGATTGTTGAATTGCAAATTCTACACCTACCTCCCGGACTTCCTTATTTGTTTTACAGCCTTCTACAGCTCGTACTAATTCATCTGGCATATCTAATTTAAACACCTGAGGTAAGAGCTGCAAGTGTCTTTTTACTGCAACAGGTTTGATTCCTGGAATAATAGGTACTGTAATGCCTGCTTCTCTTGCTTTCTCTATAAAGGCAAAATATCTTTTATTATCAAAAAACATTTGTGTCACTACATAGTCTGCACCAGCATCAACTTTATCTTTCAATCTTCTAATATCAGAATCCATAGACGGTGCCTCCATATGTTTTTCTGGATATCCTGCTACTCCGATACAAAAATCAGACTGGTTATCACTTTCTATTACTTCATGAAGAAATCGTCCATTGTTCATATTGACAATTTGCGTTACCAGTTCGTTCGCATAGCTGTGTCCTCCATTTGTAGGGTTAAAATACTTTTCTTCTTTCATCGCATCCCCACGAAGGGCCATCACATTATCAATCCCCAAATAATGACAGTCTACCAGTAGATACTCGGTTTCTTCTTTTGTAAAACCACCACAGAGCACGTGCGGAATAGTATCGACATTATACTTATGGGTTATTGAGGCACAAATACCAACAGTTCCGGGGCGCATGCGGGTTAATTTTTTGTCCAACAACCCCTCTTTATCGATATAAATAAATTCTTCTCTAGATGTAGTTACATCAATAAATGGAGGCTCAAATTCCATCAACGGATCAATATTATTATAGAGCTCCTGAATGCTTTTCCCTTTTTGTGGAGGTATCAATTCGAAAGAAAACAACGTCTTTCCATTTGCATTTTTTATGTGATCTGTAACCTTCATTTAATGTATAGTTCTTAATTGGTAATTTCTTATTTTAATCAATAATATTGGGGCTCAACCATTTTTTAGCATATTCAAAATCAACATTTTTTCTTTCTGCAAAATCTTTTACCTGATCTTCTTTTATTTTGCCTAATCCAAAATACTTTGCTTCGGGGTTTGCAAAATAGTAACCTGATACTGAAGCTGCAGGCCACATTGCTAGTCCTTCTGTTAGTTCTACACCTATTTTTTCTTTTACCCGTAACAATTCCCAAATAGTAAGCTTTTCTAAATGATCTGGGCAGGCTGGATATCCCGGGGCAGGTCTTATTCCTTTATATGATTCTTTAATCAACTCATCATTAGAGAGTTGTTCCTCGCTTGCATATCCCCAATCACATTTACGTATTTTATGGTGTAAATATTCTGCAAAGGCTTCTGCTAAACGGTCTGCTAATGCTTTGATCATAATAGCGTTATAATCATCGTGGTCTTTTTCATAAGCTTCTGCCAGCTCTTTGGTTCCGAAACCCGTAGTAACACAAAAACATCCTATATAATCCTGTTTCTCTGATTCTTTTGGGGCTATAAAGTCTGCCAGTGCAAAATTTGGTTTCCCGGCGTGTTTTTTTAGTTGTTGTCGAAGTGTTCTGAATACAAAATTTTTATTGTCTCCATTTTGATTTTTCTCATTGTGACTATATATCACTTCAATATCATCATCATTCACTGTATTCGCTTCAAACAAACCGTAAACGGCCTTCGCTCCTAATAATTTTTCTTCTAATATTTTTTGCAATAACTCTTGTGCATCTTCAAAAAGAGAGGATGCTTGTTCTCCAACAACTTCATCCGTCAAAATTGCTGGAAACTTACCATGTAAGTCCCAGGATCTAAAAAAAGGTGTCCAATCTATAAAGGGTTCTAATTTTCTCAAATCACAATCTTCTATTACTTGTACTCCTATTTTTTTTGGTTTTTTGATTTCTGAAGATGACCAGTCGATCGCATACTTATTTTTTCTTGCTTCTTTTAAAGATAGGTACTCTTTTTGTTTTGTTCTTTTTAGAAAACCATGTCTGAACTTTTCGTAATCTTCCTTAAGCGCTCCTATATATTTTTCATTGCTTCTTTTATTCAATAAATCTCCTACGACAGTAACCGCTCTTGATGCATCATTAACGTGAACTACAGCATTTTTATATTGTGGATCAATTTTTACAGCGGTATGTGCTTTGGAAGTAGTTGCACCGCCAATAAGTAATGGAACTTTAAAATTTCTTCGCTCCATTTCTTTTGCTAAAAATACCATTTCATCTAGTGAAGGCGTAATCAAACCACTTAATCCAATAATATCGACATGCTCATCAATAGCAGTTTGAATAATCTTTTCTGGAGGAACCATTACTCCTAAATCCACAATTTCATAATTATTACACCCTAGCACTACAGAAACAATATTTTTACCTATGTCATGAACATCACCTTTTACAGTAGCCATTAAAACTTTTCCAGCTGATCCGTTTCCTTTGGCTAATTGAGGGTTTTTCCTCTTCTCTTCTTCTATATAGGGTAATAAATGTGCTACTGCCTTTTTCATAACTCTGGCAGATTTTACAACTTGTGGTAAAAACATTTTACCTGATCCAAAAAGATCCCCTACCACATTCATACCCACCATCAAGTTTCCCTCAATTACTTCGATCGGTTTATCCGCAGCTAATCTTGCTTCTTCTACGTCTTGAACAATGTATTGATCAATTCCTTTAACCAGTGCTCTAGTAATTCTATTCTGTAAAGGTTCTTCTCTCCAGGAAAGATCTGCAGTTTTTTCCTTACTTGTACCTACTACTGTTTCTGCAAAATCCAATAATCGTTCGGTAGCATCATCTCTTCGATCTAAAATTACATCCTCCACATGCTCAAGCAAATCTTTTGGGATATCATCATATACCTCCAGCATAGCAGGATTTACAATTCCCATATTCATTCCAGCTTTAATAGCATGGTATAGAAACACCGAATGCATTGCTTCTCGCACCGGGTTATTTCCTCTAAAAGAAAAAGAGACATTACTAACACCTCCACTTACACTGCAATGTGATAGGTTTTCTCGAACCCATCTCGTAGCTTTAATAAAATCAATCGCATTTTTTCTATGCTCTTCCATTCCTGTTGCTACAGGAAATATATTGAGATCAAAAATGATATCCTCTGGAGGAAAATTCAGTTGATTCACCAAAAGATCATATGACCGTTTGGAAATTTCGATTCTACGTTCATAATTATCAGCCTGCCCAACCTCATCAAAGGCCATAATGATTACCGCAGCTCCGTATCGCTTAATCTTTTTAGCGTGAGCAATAAATTCTTCTTCCCCTTCTTTAAGACTAATAGAATTCACCACACATTTTCCTTGTACTACTTGTAAACCTGCTTCGATGATATCCCATTTAGAACTATCAATCATAATAGGAACTCTGGCAATATCGGGTTCTGCCATGATTAGGTTTAAAAACCTAACCATGGCTTCTTTTCCATCAATTAGACCATCATCCATATTGATATCGATCACCTGAGCACCACCTTCTACCTGATGTCTTGCTATTTCTAAAGCTTCATCAAACTTTTCTTCTTTTACTAAGCGCAGGAATTTTCTGGACCCGGCAACATTAGTCCGTTCACCAACGTTGATAAAATTGGTTTCTGCTGAAACGATCATAGGTTCCAGTCCGGAAAGTTTCAAATATTTTATTTTTTGCTCCGTACTCATAATCTAAGCTTGAACAGTTAATGTTCTAGGTTTATAATTCTTAGCTAAATCTGCAATTGCTTTTATATGTTCTGGAGTAGTTCCACAACAACCTCCTATAATATTTACCAGACTTTTATCCAGGTATTCTTTAATCTGATCCGCCATTTGCTCAGGTGTTTCATCATATTCGCCAAAAGCATTTGGCAGTCCTGCATTAGGATGGGCAGATACACCGAAATTCGCTTTTTGAGCTAACACCTCGAGATGGGGCGTTAATTGACTGGCTCCCAAAGCACAATTAAAACCAACGGATAACATAGGAATATGCGATACTGAAATCAAAAAAGCTTCTGCCGTTTGGCCAGATAACGTTCGTCCGCTTGCGTCTGTGATGGTGCCGCTTACCATAATAGGTATATCTATATTTCTTTCATCCTTTACCTCTTCAATAGCAAATAACGCTGCTTTTGCATTCAACGTATCAAAAATAGTTTCTACCAAAAGAATATCAGACCCACCATCGATCAATGCTTCTACTTGTTGTTTATAAGCGATTCTAAGTTCATTAAAAGTAACTGCTCTATAACCCGGATCATTTACATCAGGTGACATGCTTGCTGTTCTATTTGTAGGACCAATAGATCCTGCTACAAAACGAGGTTTATGGGGTTCCTTTTCTGTAAATTCATCGGCGACTTCTTTTGCTATTTTAGCAGATTGATAATTTAGTTCGTACACCAATTCCTCCATCTTATAATCGGCCATTGCAATTGTAGTTCCAGAAAAAGTATTAGTTTCTACAATATCCGCTCCCGCTTCAAAATACAATCGATGTACTTCTTTTATTCCTTCAGGTTGAGTAATACTTAATAGATCATTATTTCCTTGAACAGGAACTCGCCAATCCTTAAATCGTTCTCCTCTAAAATCCTCTTCTGTAAACTTATGACGCTGCAACATAGTTCCCATGGCGCCATCAAGCACCAAAATTCTTTCTTCCAATATTCTTTTTATATCCTTCATTTCTACCGTTTACCATTACTATAGAATGTTATAAAACATACTATTTGACAAGCTTTGGCTAGTCATTTCTCCCTTTGAAAGGGAATTCAATTAAAATTAATTATATCAAGAAAAATAAATGGAAATAGCTAAAGCTATAGTCATTGTTATCTATTTCGTTTTACAACGAATAGAATGTAGCACCTTCTTTAAGAGATAAAGGGTTGCTAAGGTATCATAGGGTCTATTCCCTCCACCTTTCTTGATAACGTTTAATAATTATATGAACCAAACAGATTTTTGACTGTTGTTATAATTACAAATTAAAGGCATAGCCTTTTGTTTTGCAAGTTTATTTAATGATTTTACGAATTACTAAAAATATTAAATCTTTTTATAGATAAAACATATTGAACAGGGGATCGCTCTTTTTACAATTCAATTTCATAATACAAGTTTTATATTAAAAAAATGTCATTCGTAAAATCTCCAGAATATATTAGTCAACATGATGAATGAAACTTTTCGCTTACAGGTGATGTTACTTTAGATACTGCTTGGCTCATATATAATCTGAACTAGTAAATAATGTTTATGAAATGGCTAATAAAATGAAATAATCATTCAAAAATTAGATAAGCCGTCTATATATTTGTGGTTAATTGAAGGAGATATCCTATATGGCAATCGTGCTACTACAGTAAATATTACCATAAATCTCCTGAGTACAGAAAATAAAGGCCAGCTTTATATTTATGCGCATCACAACGGTGAAAAATGGAAATATCTAAATATCATCTTTAAAATTAAAAAATCTCAAAAAGAGATGATTAAACTCTTTGAAGAATAAACTTTAATTAAACTTCAGCTAAGTTTATTCACTAAATTGAACAAGGAATAGGTTATAATTTGTTCAGGTTAAATAAGTAATAATTACAAAGCAAAAACCATCCAACAAGGATTATTGCCAGTAAACGTTCGTAAGCCCCTTCGTAAGCTTCGGGAACAAACTTAAACATTGCCAGTAAAATAATTATAGACGTTCCAACTATAACGTGCCCTTGATACCACTTTTGAGATACTTGTCTAAATTTTGATATCCAAAGAATCATTGAAACGAAATAGCAAATTGCAATGAATCCAACAGCGACTAAATGAATTATAGTTCCTGGCTCACCGATAAGATTATTGAGCTCTGCTAAAGAAATGACACCAATAGCCATTAAGATAAGAAACAGAGAACCAACTTTTAATTTGACCTTAGTGTGATCAAATATAAAAAGTGCTACAGAAGTTGCAATAACTCCGATTCCGAATAGGCTTAATCCGATATCTTGAATATATGCATATTTACCATGAGCTAATTGACTTATAGTATTTCTTAAAGGATTGTGTTTCTCAACAACAATAACTCCAATGATATCAGAAATGAGAACCGCAAAACACCCTAACCCCCCTATAATTGACAAAAAACGAATGTATTTCTTATGTTGACTTTTCATTAGGTTATCTCTCTATTCTTAATCCTATATAATTTATAATACTATGGTATCTCTATATGGGTTCTACTAAGATTCAGGAGCTAATTCAATCTCTAGCCCATCTAATTCAAGGGTTATTGGAATCTGGCAACCTAATCTGCTATTGTCCTCAACGTAAAAAGCCTCTGCCAGCATGAGGTCTTCATCCTGACTCATTTCAGGAAGCTTGTGATCAGACAAAATATAGCACTGGCAAGACGCACACATTGCCATACCACCACAGGTTCCTTCTACCGGAAGTTCGTATGCTTTACAAACTTCCATAAGGTTCATCGCCATATCAGTAGGAGCTTTTATTTCATGAATTTCTCCTTCTCTATCTTTGATTTTTATTGTAACGTCTGACATTTTTTATATTTCGATTTACAAATATAACAAGACCTCACTGGTTTGTAAAATCAGTGAGGTCTAAAAATTGATAACTGTATATTATACTATCGCCTTTACAACTTCCTTTTTAGCTTCTTTTTTGGAGCCATCAAATCCTTCAACTCCTCCGACAGTAGTGTATTTCATTACATATTTTTTATCTGGGAAAATTCTTTGATAAGCACTCTGACACATAATAGCTGCTTCGTGAAATCCTGAAAGAATTAACTTCAATTTTCCTTTATAGGTATTTACATCACCGATCGCATATATACCGGGTATATTTGTCTGATAATCATACGAATTATCCACTTTTATGGCATTTTTTTCTATTTCTAATCCCCAACCTCCAATAGGTCCTAGTTTTGGAGACAAGCCAAACAATGGAATGAAATAATCTGTGTCCAAGCTAATATCCCCTTGCATTTTATGTTTGATACCAACTCCAGTTACATGATCATCTCCTTTTATTTCTTTTACTTCAGCTTCGGTGATTAAGTTTACCTTACCAAGCTTCATTAGTTCTCCTACTCTTTCTACAGAATCCAACGCACCTCTAAATTCATTTCTTCGATGCACCAAGGTAACTTCACTAGCAACATCTGCTAAGAAAATAGTCCAATCTAAGGCAGAATCTCCTCCTCCAGCAATTACTACTCTTTTATCCCTATATACTTCGGGGTCTCTAATAATGTACGCTACCCCTTTATCTTCAAAATCAGTAATATTGGGAATTGGAGGTTTACGAGGTTCAAAAGAACCCAATCCTCCAGCTATTGCAACCACAGGTGCATTATGTTTAACACCTCGTAACGTAGTAACAACAAAAGTTCCGTCTTCAAGTTTTTCAATGGTTTCTGCTCGATCTCCTAACGTAAAACCTGGCTCAAAAGGTTTTATCTGTTCCATTAAATTATTTACTAAATCTCCTGCGAGAATCTCTGGAAACCCTGGAATATCATATATTGGTTTTTTAGGATAAATCTCAGAGCATTGGCCGCCTGGTTGTGGTAATGCATCAATAAGATGTGTTTTTAACTTAAGTAATCCAGCTTCAAAAACGGTAAATAAACCTGTTGGTCCCGCTCCGATGATTAGAATATCAGTCTTGATCATGTTCAACTTCTTTTTTTCCTATTAATCCTTTGGTAAATTCATTAAGCGTTTCCACTTTTTCTTCGAAATCACCTTTTATTGTTTTTCTATATTCATTTAAATTTTTGACCAGATCATCAATGTTTTCAGGAATTACTCCTTCAAAAAACTGACGTAGTCGTTTTGCTGTTGTAGGTGACTTTCCGTTTGTCGAAATTGCCACCTTAACATTGCCTTTGGTTACAATACCACCCATATAAAAATCACAATATGGAGGATTGTCTGCTACATTCACCAACTTACTTCTTTTCCTACAGTCTTTAAACACTTGTACATTCACTTCTGGAACATCTGTAGTAGCAATCACAATATGCCTCCCTTTCAGAAAACGTCTGTGATATTTTTTTTTGATCATTTCTACTCCAAATTTATTTGCTAATACAATAGTATCATCTCTATACATTGGTGAAACCATTGTGACTTTAGCATCCGGACTAGATTTTAATAAGAACGTTAGTTTTTCTTCCGCTACATTTCCACCTCCTACAATTAAAATTTCGAGATTTTTAACTTTAAGAAAAACCGGATATAAATTATTTCTTTCTTCCATCTTTACAGCTATCCTGAACTATCAAGATACGATTTCTTCTTTTACTTCTTTATAAATCGAAGCTAATTTCGCTCTTTGCTCAACTACATCACCGATTACAATAATAGCTGGTGATGATATTTTTTTTTCTAAAACTACTTGTTCTATAGTTCGTACTGAACCAAACCCAAACTTCTCATTTTCAGTTGTCCCATTCTGTATTATAGCTACTGGAATGTCTTGTTTATTTTCGGCAGCAAAGATACTAACTATTTCTTTTAGCTTGCTCATTCCCATCAAAATTACCACAGTTGCATTGGATTTTGCTGCCAGGCAAACATCTTGTGATAATTTATGAGATTTGGTTGTTCCCGTAATTACCCAAAAGCTCTCTGAGGAACCTCTTTTGGTCAAAGGAATACCTTGATATGCAGGAACTGCCAATGAAGATGATATTCCTGGTACCATATGAGTTTCCACTCCAAATTCCTGAACATAATCAATTTCTTCTGCTCCACGACCAAAAATAAATGGATCTCCTCCTTTTAATCGTACTACGTGTCCGTGACTTTTAGCTCTGCTGACAATTAGTTCATTGATTTGTTCTTGTTGATATGCATAACACCCTTTCCTTTTACCTACAAAAATCTTTTCGGCATTGGGTGCATATGCTAGCAATGATTCATTGATGAGTGCATCATACAAGACCACATCTGCAGATTCTAATGCTTTGATTGCTTTTAGTGTAATCAAATCCGGATCTCCTGGTCCTGCTCCAACCACTGTTAGCTTTGGAATTTTAACACTCATTTATATACTTATTACTCTTAATTCAACTATTTTATGACTCCTATAAAGATATTATACCTTTTCTACTTCAGGGGTTCTAAAAGCCTGCACTTTTTGTAAAAATTGCCCTGCTTTTTTGATGTAATCCTCTGCAAAATCCTTGCTCGGTGCATTTTTTTGAATCTGATATATCAAATCTGCGAATGTTCCGTTAAGATTGATCTTTTCACTAGCCACAAATTCTGTATCAAATTGACTTATAATACTCGCATGTGTATTTGTCTTTTTGTTCTCTGCAAGTAATAATGCTTTAGCAGAATTCACTAAAGAACTGTATGCGTGGTATATTGCATCAGAGTACACTTCATTTTCAAAAGAAACTGTAGCATTGGCTATTTTCTCTTCACTCTCTAAGAACAATGTAGCAATTAGATCGATTACTACTCCTGCACATTCTCCAATTCCGATTGCTTTTACATACGCTGAATCTGTCCCCCAATCAATAAAATCTTCTTGGGTCAAATTATCTACATTGGATAAATCAGTAAGAAAGTTATAAAAATACTTTTCTCCTTTATCTTCATAATACTCCACAAAAGCTTTACCATTTGCATTTTCTTCAAAATCGTTCAGAATTCGACGTAAAGCTTCTGGTCCTCTTCTACTTGGGATTTTAACAACCTTATCTGCAAAACGACCCTTTCCATTGCCAAGATTACCTCCACCTAACAAAACTTGCAATGCTGGTGCTACTAACTTATCTTTCGTTCTCACTGACATTCCCTGAAAACCTATATTTGCCATGTTATGTTGACCACAGGCATTCATACATCCACTGATTTTAATAACCAGATCTTCTTTTTCTAAATACTGTGGATATTCCTTTTTTATTACACGTTCTAACTCTTCAGCAATACCAGTACTACTGGCAATGCCTAAATTACATGTATCGGTCCCCGGACAAGCTGTTATATCTATTGCTTTGTTATAGCCAGCTTCTACAAATCCAAGCTTCTTTAGTTCTTGGTAGAAAAATGGAAGTAATGCTGAATTAACATAAGGAATTAGAATATTCTGACGAAGGGACAATCGTATTTCTCCAGCAGCATATTCTTCGACTAAATTTGCCAATAGCCTAGCTTTATCCGTATAAAAATCCCCTAATAAAACTTTAATTCCAATAGCAACATACTCTTCTTGCTTCTGTTGGATGATGTTGGTAGATTTCCACAAATCAAAAGCTTTTTGATTTTTAATCTCCACTTGTGGCACTTCTACAGCAACAGGGACTGATGGAGTATATGATTCTGCATCGATTACAACCGTTTTTTGAGCAATTGCTTTTTGTTCTGCTTCTACTAATTCTTTAAATCTATCTACACCAATATCTTTCACTAAGAATTTCATTCGTGCCTTAGCCCTGCTTTTACGCTCACCGTACCTATCAAAAACCCTCAAAACTCCTTCCATCAAAGGGATAATTTTATCCGATGGTAAAAAACTATACAATTCGTCTGCGTGTCTTGGCTGCGAACCTAATCCTCCCGCCAACATCACTTTAAAACCCCTTACTCCATTGTCGATTTTGGCAATAAAACCTAGATCATGCATATAAGACAATCCAGTATCTTCTTCAGTACCGGAAAAGGATACTTTGAATTTACGCCCCATTTCCTGACAAATAGGGTTTCTTAGAAAGAAACGAAACAGTGCATCTGCATATGGCGATACGTCAAAAGGTTCTTTTGGGTCGATGCCTGCAGTTTCTGAAGCGGTTACATTACGAACTGTATTACCGCATGCCTCTCTAAGCGTAACATCATCTCTTTCTAATGCTGCCCAAAGTTCAGGAGTTCTATTAAGTTCTACATAATGAATTTGTATATCTTGTCTTGTAGTTATATGCAATCTCCCTCTAGAATATTCATCCGAAACGTCACAAATTCTCCTTAACTGATTGCTTAACACTTTGCCGTATGGAAGTTTGATACGAATCATCTGTACACCTTCCTGACGTTGTCCATATACTCCACGTGCCAAACGAAGGCTACGAAATTTTTCTTCATCAATTTTCCCTTTATGAAATAGCTCTATTTTATTTGCTAATTCAATAATGTCTTTTTGGACAATTGGGTTTTCTATTTCGGTTCTAAAACTTTGCATTTTCTTTCGTATTTCAACCTTTAAAAAAAAGGATATATTTATAACTTTTGTATAAAGGTTTTTTAATTCTAAAAATTCTTGTTTTTTCTTATCGGTAAAAGACTTTTATCTATTGGATAAAACCTACTCCTGATGTATTGTTGGTTTGAGAATCTATCAGTATAAACGATCCAGATACTTTATTCTTATGATAAGAATCAATAGCCAAAGGTTTACTTAGTTGTATCTGAACTTTACCTATTTCATTAAGACTCAATGAATTTTTAGCAGTATCTTCTCCTGAGAAATCAGTAGCGACCATTCCGTTAATGTTTCTCACTTTAGCCAAAACCCTACTGCTTCCGCTTTGGACAAAATAATTTGTTCCCGGATTCAAATCGCTACTGTCCATCCAACAAACGGTTGCGGTCAGTTGTTTTTCTACTCTGGGTTTTTCTGAAGACTTTACGATCATATCTCCTCTACTAACATTAACATCATCCTCTAATGTTATTGTACAAGAGCTTCCTCTTCCTGCTTTGTCAAACTTTTCATCAAAAAAGAAAATTTCTTTTATTTTGGATGTTGTTAACGAGGGTAAAACTGTCACCTCATCACCTACAGAAAGATCCCCTCCGTATAGTTTTCCTGCATATCCTCTAAAATCATGGAATTGATCTTTTTTAGGTCGAATTACCGTTTGTATCGGAAAACGAACTTCAGCTTTTTCATACACATCTTGTGCATCTAATTCTTCTAAGTGTTCTAATAATGTTTGACCATCATACCAAGGAGTGTTTTCGGATTTAGAGACCACATTATCACCCTGTAGTGCACTGACAGGAATAAAGGTAATATTTTGCTCTTTATATTCACTTTTTGCTATTAGTTTTTCGAAATCAGCTTTAATTGTTTCATATTTTTCTTGAGAAAAATCAACCAAATCCATTTTATTAACAGCTACAATTACATCTTTCACTCTCAATAGATTGTTAATAAAGAAATGACGGTATGTTTGTTCGATCACTCCTTTTCTGGCATCAACCAAAATAATAGATGCTTGAGAAGTCGAAGCGCCTGTAACCATATTCCTCGTATATTCTATATGACCTGGCGTGTCTGCTATGATGTAACTTTTTGTTTTTGTAGAAAAATAAATATGAGCCACGTCAATAGTAATTCCTTGCTCTCTTTCTGCAACTAAGCCATCAGTTGCTAAGGAGAAATCCAAATAATCAAAACCATTTGCTTTGCTTCGCGTTTCAATTGCTTCTAATTTATCGGTAGTTAATGATTCTGTATCATACAAAATACGTCCAATCAAGGTACTTTTACCATCATCTACACTTCCTGCTGTTGCTATTTTTAATACGTCCATTTCTTTTTTAGTTGATTGTTAATAGTTGATAGTTGATGGATAAATTTATTAATCAACAACTGACAACTATCGGCTTATTTTAAAAGTATCCTTGTTGTTTACGTTTTTCCATGGCAGCTTCTGATCTTTTATCATCGATACGCGCCCCTCTTTCTGAAATCGTAGATTTTCTGATTTCAGCAACTACTTTGTCTATAGTAATTGCATCAGATAGTACTGCTGCAGTACAAGACATATCGCCAACGGTACGAAACCTCACCAATCTTTCATCCACCAATTCATCATCTTCTCTATGCACTATTTCATCTTCTGCAGACCAAATCATACCATCTCTAATAAAGGTTTTACGTTTATGGGCAAAATAAATCGAAGGGATTTCGATCCCTTCCTTTTGAATATAACTCCAAACATCTAGTTCTGTCCAGTTACTAATTGGAAATACCCGAACATTTTGACCTAAATCAATCTTCCCATTTAAATGGTCAAACAATTCTGGACGCTGATTTTTTTCATCCCACTGGCCAAAATCATCTCTCACAGAAAATATACGTTCCTTAGCTCTTGCCTTTTCTTCATCTCTTCTTGCGCCTCCAATAGCTGCGTCGAATTTAAATTCTTCTAAGGCATCTAATAGTGTTGTAGTTTGGAGGCTGTTACGACTTGCGTATTTTCCTTTTTCTTCAATTACTTTACCTTGATCTATAGAGTCCTGAACTTTGCGAACAATTAATTCTACACCAAGTTCTTTTACAAGACGGTCTCTAAACGCTATGGTTTCAGGAAAATTATGCCCTGTATCGATGTGTAGTAATGGGAAAGGAATTTTACCTGGATAAAATGCTTTTTGAGCCAATCGAACTAAGGTGATAGAATCTTTTCCTCCGGAGAAAAGTAATACTGGTTTTTCAAATTGTGCAACAACTTCTCTAAAAATATAAATAGCTTCACTTTCTAAAGGATTTACATTTAAAATCATTTTTTGTTCTGATTTTATCGATGAACCATTGAGCTGGCCTGTTTTTTTTTCTAGTACTTCCATGCTATGCTTTTGCTTCATTTATTAGTTTGTATGAATCCCACATTCTCGATTATCTAAAACCTTTGTCGGATCGAAATACTTAAATTCGTTTGGCAAATTATGCTGTTCTAAATACACCTCTAATTCTGCATCACTATAATAATAAAACGGACTTACTTTTAATACTCCGTCATTTCCCAAACTTAAAATATCCAAAGAATCTCTTAGGGCAGTTTGTCCTTTTCTAAGGTTAGCAAACCATACATCAGGCTTAAAATCGGCCATAGCCCTTTTAAATGGTTCTAGTTTTACTTGTTCTGTAAACAATGCATGTTTCGGATCTTCTATGTCAGGAATTCCTAATACAGCATCCCGATGAGCTGCTGTTTGTTTCGGAACATATAATTGAATATTAAGTCCTAACAAATTAATCACTTCTTCTGCATGTTTATATGTATGAGGTGTATTATAGCCTGAGTCGCACCATATTACAGGAATATTAGAAAATGACTTAGCACAAACACTAAGGATAGCAGTCTCAAAAGGTCTGAAATTAGTGGTAACCACTGGGTTTTGTGCATTTAAAACAGCCCACTGAGCAATCTCTAATGGTGTTTTATCCTTTAGTACATTATTCAGGTTCGCTATTTCTTTTTCGGTAAACTTCATTTTTAGAATTCTTTTTAAGGTAAAAATCATTTTCCCCATTTGATACGATTCCAGAGTCTTTCGTGAAAAAAATAAAGAATCATTTTTGTTATAAAATCTATAGATGCTATTGAAGTAGCTAATGCTATTTCACCAATAAAAACATAAGAAACTATGAGTGTATCTAATGTACCAACTACTCTCCAGCTTACAGCCTTTGCAACACTTCGCAACGGTTTTTCTGAAGCCCTATCAGTCTCGTACGATGTTTTTTTCGTCGCTACTTTATCTAATATCATTTGATCTAAAATCATTTTTCTTTAAAAACCTATTACCCTATCGGATTAGTAGATTATTATAACAAATGTATAGATAAAAATCTATTTTTTAGTCTTAAAAAGACTAAAAAATTACATGAAACAAAAAAATTATGATATTATCAATAAAAAGCCTAGTGATTTAGTAGATTATTACAGTTCACACCAAAAATGATTAAAAAAAATTAAGTTTTTTCTAAAGCCTGCTCTATGTCAGTAATAATGTCATCGATATGCTCTAGTCCTACAGAACATCGCACCATCCCATCGGTAATACCCACAGCCAATTTATCTTCTTTTGCTAATTTACTGTGGGTAGTAGATGCAGGATGTGTAACAATAGTTCTTGTATCCCCAAGGTTAGCAGAAAGTGAGCACATTTTAATATTATCAAAAAAAGTTTTTCCTGCTGCAACCCCTCCTTTTACCTCAAAAGCTACGATATTACCTCCTAATTTCATTTGTTTTTTTGCAATTTCATATTGCGGATGAGATTTTAGAAAAGGATACTTTACCCAATTCACTTTAGCATGTGATTCTAAAAATGCAGCCAATGTTAAGGCATTCTCACAATGACGATCTGCTCTAACCGCGAGTGTTTCTAAACTTTTTGACAATATCCATGCATTGAATGGGGATAAGGCGGGTCCTGTATTACGCGAAAACAAGTAGATCTCTCGGATTAACTCTTTTTTCCCAACAGTAACTCCACCTAATACTCGTCCTTGACCATCAATTAATTTTGTGGCAGAATGGATTACTAAATCGGCTCCAAATTTTATTGGATTTTGTAAATACGGTGTTGCAAAACAATTATCAATAATCAATAAAAGATCGTGTTTTTTAGCAATCTTACCTAACAGCTCTAAATCTAATAGATCAACTCCTGGATTTGTAGGGGATTCTGCATAAATAATTTTGGTATTCGGCTTAATCAGAGATTCCACTTCATCAAAATTATTCACCGAAAAATAGCTGGTTTTGATATTCCATTTTGGGAAATACTTTGTGAATAAAGAATGTGTTGAACCAAAAACCGATCTTGCAGAAACGATATGGTCTCCGGCATTTAATAATGCAGCAAATGTAGAAAATACAGCTGCCATTCCGGTAGCAAAAGCATATCCATCTTCTGCTCCTTCTAGTTTACAAATTTTATCCACCAACTCAGTGGTATTGGGATTGCTAAAACGACTGTACAGGTTTCTATCTTTCTCCTCAGCAAAAGCTGCTCTCATTTCTTCAGCATCCTCAAAAACAAATCCCGAAGTAAGGTACATGGGAGTAGAATGTTCTAAAAATTGAGTTTTATCTGTTTGCGTTCTAACCGCCTGTGTTTCAAAATTTGGCATTTTCGTACTCATACTTCTTTGTTATTCACTACCACTTTATAAATTATAGTAGCTGTTGGTTCCAGTGTTTTAGATACGGAACAATATTTTTCAAACGATAATTGTGCTGCTCTTTTTGCTTTTTCTGGAGCTACATCTCCTTCTAAATATACGGTGACGGAAATCTCTTTAAAAGGTTTTGCTCCGTCAACTTCTACTCTTGATCCATCTACCTCTGCTCTATAATCAGTAATTTCCTGTCGCTGTTTCTTCAAAATAGAAATCACATCAATCGCACTACATCCTGCTACCCCCATTAAGACATATTCCATTGGACTTGGAGCCAGATCATGTCCTCCCACTTCTGCTTTGCTATCAATATATGTTAAGTGTCCTCTTTCGTTTTTTAATTCGAAATGATAATCATTATCTATTCTCTTCAGTTGTATTTTCATCTTTTTATTTATAATCCTTTTTCAGTTAATCTTAGTATATCTCCAAAAACTCCTCGAGCAGTAACCGCTGCTCCTGCGCCAGCTCCTTGTATAACTATAGGTTGATCGCCGTATGATTCTGTATAAATTTCGAATATAGAGTCGGAACCTTTTACTTGTCCTAACGCACTACTTTCAGGAACAGATACTAATTGAACATCTAAAATTCCTTTTTCTTCAAATAAATCTCCGTGTAAATCTCCGATATATCGCAGTACATGGTTTGGTTTCTGTGCTGACTTTATTTTTTGATACACCAAATCTAATTCTTTTAATCTTTTTAAAAATACTTTTGCTTCTCCTCCTCTGAGATTCTCTGGGATTAGATTGTAAATATTTACATCCTCAAACTCATTACTAAGGTCTAGTTCTCTGGCTAAGATTAACAATTTTCTTCCCACATCATTTCCACACAAATCTTCACGAGGATCTGGTTCTGTAAACCCTTTATCGATAGCCTCTTGTAATACTTTACTAAATGCTTTTTCTTCTTTAGAAAATGTATTAAACAAATAGCTCAAAGATCCAGAAAAAACACCTTTAATTCTAGTGATGTTTTCTCCGGAGAGGTGTAAAAGTTTAATCGTATCTATCAAAGGTAAACCTGCACCTACGTTGGTCTCATAAAGATACTGTTTTTGATATTCTTGCAGTTTTGACCTCAACTCTTTGTAAAACTTAAAACGTAAGGTGTTTGCCACTTTATTAGAAGAGACTAAATCAAACCCATGTGTTACCAAAGTAATGTAGTTCTCAGTAAATTCGTGGCTCGCGGTATTATCAATTGCGATCAAATTTTCTAAATGATGTTCCTCTGTAAAACGAATTACATCTTTTATTTCATAAGAGCTTCCTTCTTTGATATCTGATCTCCAGGAATTTTTAATGCCATTTTTATTTAAAAGTATTTTCTTTGAATTTGCTACTGCAACAATATTTAGGTCGATTTTTTTTCTTTTTTCAATGTCCTTGGCAGATTTCAAGATCTGATCTATCAAAGTCCCTCCTACCAATCCGTGTCCAAATACAACTATATTTATTTTTTTTGCTATTCCAAAAATTTCTCCATGAATTACATTAAGTGCTTTATGCAATTGATTTTTATATACAACCAAGCTGACATTCTTTCCTGAGACCGTATTATTAAATAGTAATGGTATGACTTGATTCTTAATCAACGCATTGAAAGGCTTATGAAATGTGCTTAAATCCTGTCCTATAATAGAAATAACAGATACTTTATCTTCTACCGTAATTGTATTTACATCTCGCTTGTAAAAATCAGATTCAAACTCTTGTTCGAGAACTTTTTGAGCCTTTCTTGCCTTCTCTGCTTCTACAACCAATCCTATTCCTCTTTCTGAAGAGCCTTGAGAAATGATACTTACACTAATATTTTTTTGGGCTAATGCTTTGAAAATCCGTGCATCGACACCCACTTTACCTAACAAACCTCTTCCTTCTAAATTAATTAAAGAAACGTTCTCTAACACCGAGAGGGATTTGATTCTGTTCTCATTATTTTCTGCAGTAATTAATGTTCCTTTATTTTTATCATCGAAGGTATTTAAAATCCTTAAAGGAATATTTTTTTCTATCAGCGGAATAATTGTCTTTGCGTGTAAAATATTGGCACCAAAATAAGCCAATTCATTTGCCTCTGTAAAAGATAGTTTTTCAATTTTTTTTGCATCAGATACTAAATCGGGATTTGCCGTATAAATGCCACTTACGTGTGTAAAATTTTGCAGTTCTTCTGCATTCAGATAATTAGCCAATAAAGCCGCTGTATAATTACTTCCGTTTCTACCTAAGGTAGTAGTTTCATTATTAGTGTTTGATGCAATAAAGCCTGTTACTATATTAATGGTCGATCCATTGTATTTTTTAAAATGCGCTATCACATTTTCTTTGGACAGTTTGTCCAAAGGTTGTGCCTCTCCAAACGCACCATCTGTTTTAATCAACTCTCTACTATCCGTAAAGTGCGCATTGACTCCTCTTTCTTTAAGGATGTGGGTAATAAGTTTTGCAGAAATCACTTCTCCCTGAGATAATACTTGATCCTTAATTCTTTTGCTGTAATCCCCTAATAGAGAAACTCCTTCAAAAAGCTTATCCAAGGTATTGAACTCAGCATCAGCATAAAAATTGATAAAGTCACCCAACTGATATTTCTTAAATGATTCTAATTGTTCTCGGTAGCTCTCATTCTTTACGGCTTTATCCAAAATAGCTTCTAACTCATCCGTAGAATTCCCTCTTGCAGAAAGAACAACCGTTATCGATTCGCCATTATTAACCTTATTTTCGATGATATCAACCACCTTATGGATTCCTTTACCATTTGCCAGTGATTTTCCTCCAAATTTTAAAATTTTCATCTTTATTTTATTTTAAAACACCTCCCGCAATAATGTACTGAGTTGGTCAAATTCTATAAGAAAGGCATCGTGTCCGTGAACAGAGTTAATCAAGTAATGCCAAACATTATGTTTCACCTTTTTTAATTCTTTAAAGGTAATTTCATCTTCTGCTGCAGTAAAAAAGCCATCAGAATTGACACTTATGATATGAATATTAGATTTTATAGCACCAGCAACGTCTGTGAAACTCCCTCTTCCTTTTGTTATATCTATATTGGCTAGTATGTGATTTAGTTCTTTATAGGCTGAAAGCGAAAATCTTTCATTTAGTTTTTCTCCATGATGAAACAACCAACTTTCTACATTATACATGCTCTTATTCTCATTATAACTTCTATCAAACTTATGTTTAAACGATTGAGGAGATCTATAAATAAGCATAGCATGTAATCTTGCATCGTGTACAGGGTTTTCAGAGTTCAATAAGATCTGTTTTTGCACCAGGCAATTGGCTTTTAACCAATCAGTAGATTTCCAATCTGTGGCTACCGGAATTAAATGCTCAATCAAGCTAGGTTCTAAAGCGGCAAGCTCCCAAGCTATTCCTCCTCCTACAGAACCTCCGATAGCAGCATGAAGTTTTTTTATATCAAGTTGCTGTAACCCTTTTGCAAAAATCATAGCGACATCTCTGGCAGTAAAAATTGTATACTCTGAAATTAAATTTTTCTCTTCTCCATCATAGCCATTACCTGGAATATTAAATGACAAAACAGCATATTTTTCTGTATCAATACACTTCTCTTTTCCAATCAACCCATTCCACCATCCATTTGGACCGCAAACACTAGAATTACCTGTTAATGCATGATTAACCAAGACGATTGGAGCAGTATCCAACGGTTGTCCAAACACCTCATAGAATAGTGGCATTTTTTCGATCTTTAGTCCTTTTACGGTAGTATAATTGGTTATTTGAACTTTTTGGAGCATAGATTAAGTTACTTCAGAAGAGTTCTATAACTCATTAACGAATATGTCGTCAACGAGCCAGAAACTCTATGTGTACATGTTTGATTATTTTACTTTTTCTGTTACTTTGACAAAAGCGTTTTTTAGATCGGTTTTCAAATCTTCAACATCTTCTAAACCAACAGAAAGCCTGATTAGATCCTGAGTTACACCTGTTGACTCTTGTTGTTCGAGATTTAATTGTTGATGCGTAGTACTAGCCGGATGAATAATTAATGACTTAGAATCTCCAATATTTGCAAGTAGGGAGAAAACTTTGGTTTCGTTAGCTACAGTTTTGGCAGAATCGAATCCTCCTTTGATTCCAAAAGTTATGATACCACTTTGACCTTTGGGTAGGTATTCTTTTGCAAGTTTATAATATTGATCACTCTCTAACCCAGGATATTTAACCCACGCTACCTCATTCTGATCTTGTAACCATGTAGCCAAAGACAACGCATTTTCACTGTGCTTTTTTACTCTGATTTCTAGCGTTTCTAAGCCTTGTAAAATCTGGAAAGCATTAAAAGGACTTAATGCTGCTCCGTGATCCCGTAGTCCTTCTATCCGTGCTTTAGCTATAAATGCTGCTGGACCTAATACGTCGTGATATACCAACCCATGATATCCTGGAGAAGGTTCTGTGAACTCGGGAAACTTACCGCTAGACCAGTCAAAAGTTCCGGCATCAATGATGACACCACCCAGAGAAGTCCCATTTCCGCTAATATACTTTGTTAATGAATGAATAACAATGTTAGCTCCATATACTATTGGATTCAATAAAGCCGGGGTTGCCACGGTATTATCTACAATAAGAGGTACCTTATAGGCATTTGCTTCCTTAGATATTGACTTGAGATCCAATACATCTAACTTTGGATTACCCAGAGACTCTACAAAAAAAGCTCTCGTATTTTCTTGTACTGCATTTTTAAAATTTTCAGCACTTGATGGGTCTACGAACGTTGTTGTGATTCCAAACCTGGGCAGTGTAACACTTAAGAGATTATATGTTCCGCCGTATAAACTACTGGAAGCAACAATATGATCACCAGACTTCAGCAATGTCAGCAATGTAGTATTTATTGCAGCTGTACCCGATGCAGTTACTACTGCGGCAATCCCTCCTTCTAGAGTAGCTAGTCGTTGTTCTAAAATATCATTAGTGGGATTATTTAACCTGGTATAAATAAAGCCGGGTTCTGACAAATTAAACAAATTAGCCGCATGATCCGAATTATTGAACACATACGATGTAGTTTGATAAATAGGAACTGCACGTGTTCCTCCATTATTTTTCACGTCATGACCTGCGTGTAAAGCTTCTGTTGCAAATTTTTGTGCACTCATAATTCTCTGTTTTAAATTTTAAACAATTGATAAAATTCAAATACATCAAACACTCTGAAGGTGTATGGTATAGAAAATTAAAAAGAAAGGAAACGAAAATTACAAACAGTGTAATTTGTATCGAGTTATCTTTTTCGTCACTGACGAATAGAATTTAGCACCTTCTTTACGAATAAAGGGTTGCTAAGGTTTCATAGGGTCTATTCCCTCCACCTTTCTTAATAACTTACTAATATGTATAAGAAACTTCGGAACAAATCTAGTAATATTTTTTTTAACTACGAACAATTTTTAAAGCAAATTGTTCGTAGTTAAAAAAATACCCTCAAAAAGAGATTTTTATTGGAAAAAAATTAATGATACGTTAAATACTTTCGGATATTATCATTTTTTTTACCTTTGCCGAAATAGTAAAAGGGATAGATTTGACTGATTGCAACCCTAAAGAGCTGAAGATAGTAGTATTCATCACAAAATATTGTATCGCCTCAGCAACCAAATGCTAAAGCAGTTCGATATTATACGGTTCTGGTCGAAAGCTTCTTTATTGCAATCTTGTCTCAACAATTTATTATAGTTTATTCTACAAAAACAACAAAGAATGGCATATTTATTTACTTCGGAAAGTGTTTCTGAAGGACATCCGGATAAAGTAGCAGATCAGATTAGTGATGCTTTATTAGATAACTTCTTAGCTTTTGATAAAGATTCAAAAGTTGCTTGTGAAACTTTAGTAACCACAGGACAAGTAGTCCTTGCCGGAGAGGTTAAGTCAAAAACGTATCTCGATGTACAACAAATTGCTCGAGAGGTAATTAATGAAATAGGATATACCAAAGGAGCCTATCAATTTAGTGGAGATTCTTGTGGTGTAATATCACTTATTCATGAACAATCCCAAGATATCAATCAAGGGGTGGATAGAGAAACCAAGGAAGAGCAAGGTGCAGGTGATCAGGGAATGATGTTTGGATATGCTACCAAGGAAACTGAAAATTACATGCCATTAGCATTAGATATTTCTCATAAGATTCTTATGGAATTGGCTAAATTAAGAAGAGAAGGTACTGAAATTCCTTACTTACGTCCTGATTCTAAAAGTCAGGTTACTATAGAGTATAGTGATGATAACGTGCCGCAGCGTATTGTTGCCATCGTCGTCTCTACCCAACATGATGATTTTGATATTGATGACAACGTGATGCTGTCCAAAATCAAAAATGACATCGTTTCCATTTTAATTCCAAGAGTAGTTTCTCAATTACCAAAATATGTTCAGGATTTATTTAATGATCAGATAACATATCATATCAATCCTACCGGAAAATTTGTAATTGGAGGGCCACACGGAGATACTGGTCTCACCGGCCGTAAAATTATTGTAGATACTTACGGAGGTAAAGGAGCCCATGGTGGGGGTGCTTTTTCTGGAAAAGATCCTAGTAAAGTAGATCGTTCTGCAGCCTATGCATCAAGACATATAGCTAAAAATCTAGTTGCTGCTGGAGTTTCCAGCGAAGCATTGGTTCAAGTGTCTTATGCTATTGGGGTCGTAGAACCGACTTCTATCTTCGTAGATACTTATGGGACCAGTACTTTAGGTATTACAGATGGAGAAATCGCAGAAAAAGTAGCTAAAATATTTGATATGAGACCCGCTGCAATAGAAGAACGTCTTAAATTACGAAATCCTATATACAAAGAAACTGCTGCTTATGGACACATGGGAAAAGAGCCAAAAATTATTACCAAAATTTTTGAGAGCCCTTATTCTGGTAGAGTAGAAAAAGAAGTAGAATTATTTACCTGGGAAAAACTTGATTATGTAGATCAGGTAAAAAAAGCATTCCAAATCTAATTTACCATTAATTTAGCGTAAATTTATAGCCTCCAATATATTATAGAATATTTTTAGTATAAAATGCATTTAATTTTATTGTCAGATTCTATAAGAAAACCTACGAATACTAAATTGTTAAAGAAACTGTTATGTAAATAAATATCTTTGACATCAATAATTAAATTATCGAAATGAGATTAAGAATTGGAATCGCTTTTACGTTTTTTTTTGTTCTTAGTTTATCCTACGGACAGGATTACAAAAACCACACTAAATCCATTAAACAAGTTGATATCAAAATCGAACAAGGTCATTATAGTGCAGACAATTCTGTTTCCGCAGATATGCTGATAATTGAAAACCCTGGTCAAGTTGGTATAAACCAAGATTATACTTCATTTACTGAAGAAGAGTGGATAAATACAAAAAGGCAAATACAGGAAAATAAGAAAAGAGTTCATACTAATAATGAAATTCGTGTTACCAAAATCGTGGATACAATTTTTCTAACAGCTCCTAGTTTTCATGATTCATCGCAACTATCTGGTTGGTAGACCCGTAATAGCTTATTTTATAGAAAAAGACTGCCGTAAGTGGCAGTCTTTTTTTGAGTTATGTAAGGCATTTACGAAGACAATTCTAAGTTTAGGGGGTAAATCCTAAATAAAAAGGGTTGTTTTCCCTCTGGTAACATTCTATATTAACTCTTAATTTAGCCCCTGTAAATCAAACGATTATAAAATAAAGAGTTATGAAATTGAAAATAGTTTTAGTTTTAGTTTTGGTATGGGTTGGTCAAAGTGCATTCGGACAAGCTTACGAAACCAAAAATAAATTAGAAGATAATAACAATCAAAAAGAACTAACAGTAAATCAAGCTGAAAATAAATCGATAACTTCTATTTCAAAGAGCGATCAATTATCTATGATTAATGATGTGTATTTTAGTGATAAGGAATGGGAAAAAACAAAACGACAAATTCGAAGAAATAGAAAAAGAATTGTAAGTAGCAGGAATGGTATTCATACTACTAAGAAATTGGACACTATTTATTTAGAGATAAAAATCCCCACAAATAATTCAAGAATTACCGATTGGTAACATATTTCTAAATCCATTATTAAAACTCCTAGTGCCAAAAAAAATGTTTTCAAATGAAAATAGGTGTATTTACCTGTCACAAATATTATGGTATTAATGTAATTTAGGTTCGGATTTTATTTGTAGATTGAATCTGTTTTATACAGTTTGCTATAATAATATTTAATCTCTTTTGTTACACTTGGTATTATTTTATATATGCCCAGGCAACAAGAAACAGGAAGTTAACAACTTAAAACCGTACCATCATGCCAAAATCAAACTATTGTTTAATCGATCCGGATGGAGGCACTCTAAAAGTTAGAGTAACTGCCAACAATGGCATTAGATCAGGATCTGTTTTCATTTTATGGGAACTTCAGAATGGAAAATGGGAAAAGAAAGAGAAATTCAACGTTATAACAGGAGATGATGGAGTTGATGAATTTATTCTTCTAGAAAAACCTGATGACATCGAAAATGATTCTCTTGCATGGTCTATCAATACTTGCTCTGCTATTAGCAATGTTATTCGTGGAGAATTTAGTATTACTATTATTCAGGATGGAAAAAACCGTTGGAAAAAAGATTCTTCTCGTCTTATTCCTAAATGTTCAGATGGAAAACAACTCAAATTTGGAAGTCACGTTATTTTTAAGCATTTGATTTCAGAACATATTTCAACATCAAACTTATGGAAAAATATAGAATAAGTTCACACATATTTATATTCTTATTAATGTTCATAGGATATTCTCAAGATACCGAACAACCTGGTGACAATCAATATGCTTACTCATTTAAATTAGACTACAATGTTCCTGAAAGCCCTGCTTTTGCCGTTTTGGATGCCAACCCTACTACAATTATGCGCGCAAGTACTCCTCAAGAAATCATTACACATTTGGCCAGTAATTTTTTAAGCGGTAATGAAGTAAGTCCTGGATTAGCACTTGATTTCAATCCTTATTTCACTTTTGGTGGAAGATTAAAAAGCGTAAAAGAATACAGGAATAGTTATGGAAAAAGATTTCTAGCAAATCTTCAATTGTCTTTTGCGACTATTAATTCAGTAAATTTTCCGGATGATCTTTTATTTTCCGGAGGTATTCGAGCAACATTATTTGATAGCAAGGATATTATTTTTGACGAACAATTAGGGAAAGATATTGATAGTGCATTACTTCCTGATGATGATGAACCAGGTCCGATGAACGATAACGACCAGGGAACCATTGTAGATAATCCTGCACTAAAACAAGCATATATAAATGCCAAAACACGTTATATAAATAAACCAGGAGGTTCTCTAGCGCTTGGTTACGCAATTGCAGGCAGAGCAAGAGATAATTCATTTAAAACCGATAGTATTGTTACCTATAGACATCAAGCGTGGTTAGTAGGACAATATGATTTAGGAAGAAGTAGCATGAGTATTAATGCTATGGTAATGTATCGATACGATCAGACTCCACAAACTACTGATAATGATGGTTTGGTTAGCGGTATAGCTTTACGAAAATATGGAAAGAAACTAATTATTTCTGCAGAAATCTATCATGACAGTATGAAAGAAAGTATCGATTTTGGTGGGTATGCAGAAGCTTATCTTATACCAAGTATTACGTTATTTGTATCACTCAAAAAGGAAACCAATAATATTACCGGTGATGAAGAAGTACTATTGAAACCTGGTATTAAGTGGAATTTTAGTCAAGCAAAAAAATAATATCTCCCCAGAACATAACAAACCTCCCCAAAGATTTTAAAATAACTTTAAAAAAAGTAACATAACAAATCATGGGAAAAACACTGCGTGTCTGTCTTGCTATGGGAGGAGGAGTTTCATTAGGCTCTTTTTCAGGTTCAGCATTAACTGAAGCATTAAAATTATTGGTCCTTTACGGAAAGGATAATGACAAAAACGAATATGATCAAGTAATCGTAGATGGAATGAGCGGAGCAAGTGCAGGAGCAATTGCTTTAACAATCATGTTAAAATGTCTTATTGATTACCATGCTATGATACCACTGTATAGCGATCAACTTACAGAAAATGATCTTTTGGATGAAATTATCCTAACATATTTTGGAGGAGATCGCTCTAAAGCAGAAAAACACAGAAAAAAATTTGAGACCTTAAAAGCGCTACAACTCGCTCAAAAAATTCAATATAAATTATGGGTAGAAGAAGTAGACTCGGTAAAACTTTTTGGCCATAAAACCCATAAGAATTATGTTGCAAATCCAACAGAATCATTCTCTTTATTAGATAGAAAATTATTAGAAGATTTAACAAAAAAGTATCTCATGGCATCCGATGGTGTCGATATTTCGAGAAGACAGTTATTAGATCCAAAACGAGTCATTTTTGCCTGTTCACTCACTAACCTTTTACCGATAGAGCTTAATTTAAACAGAAACGGTAAGATACATACGGATAAGTTAAATAAAAATGTTTTAAAATCTGTAGGATCTAAAAATCATGCCGAACTAAGAGTCATAGATTTTGTTTTTGACCAAGAAAGTATAGCTGATGATTATAAAGAAACAGACTCGAGATGGTTAAAATTTTGCACCAATCCCGATGCAAATATTCCTACGCATTTTAATATGACAGATACATCAGCTTGGGCAACTATTTCGGCTTCTGCATTGGCTTGTGGAGCATTTCCAATCGCATTTGAACCTGTACTTCTTAAAAGATATAAGCAAGAATTTACTAAAACAGAATGGCCGTCATCATTTAATGAGATACGTAAAGAAATAGTGGCATATCAAGAAAAGAGTTCAGAAAATAAAGAAAATTTTATTTGTAACAGTATTTTTGCAGAAAACGATAATTCCAAGTTAGACTACTGCAGTTTTAATTTCCCTTATATTGATGGAGGAACTTTTAATAATGAACCTATTCGAGAAGCTTTTAAAATTGGGACTTTTCAGGATTTTGGACGTGCTACTGAAAATGAAGAACGACTGATTCTATTTGTAGATCCTATCGTTAGAAAAGAGCAATACGACTCATTTAAAGTTTCTGCTTTCTCTCCGGTTAAGGTCACTAATAATGAAGTTTCTTTTAAAAAGGAACTAGGCAAACTCTTTGGAAATACCTCAAGTATTCTTGGTGTTCTCACAAATCAAGGAAGTATCAAAGAAGAACACAAAATAATTGATATAAAAGAAAATTTTGAGCTAAGAAAAACAATTTTTAATTATCTGGACGCTAATACCGATATGAGTAGTAATCTGAATATTGAGATTATCGCTACTGCTTTCAACAAAATTGCAAAAAACTTAACTAATGGCATAATCTCTTTGGGAACCAGAGATCCTATGGAATATTTTTTAGCCGAAATCAAAAAGAACTGTGAAGACAAAGACGGTAATCAGAAGGCTTGTCTTCAAATACTTAAAGAAGACCTAACAAAACTAAAGGTATTGATCGACAATAAAATAAAAAAGTCAGAAACTCTTAAAATTGATGATGCCTACAAAATATTAAACTTAGTAAGTAAAGAAGATAAAAATGGTTTTGCCCAAACAGTTTTTAAAGTGATTGCTGATTTTGCACTGAACACCGACGGTAAGAATGAAAATGCGTTTCGCGCGGCTATTCTTCCTATAAATAAAAATCTGGACACCATAGAATTGCCAGGAAGTGAGATTGAAGCATTTGGAGGTTTTGCTTCGTTAAAAGCCCGAAAATATGCCTTCGAATTTGCTCGTTTAAGCACACTTTTATCGCTTAGAGCAAATACTGGGGGATTTAGACCTAATCGCCCTTTTATCGCAAATCAAGTATTAAAGCAAATTGAGAATGAACTAACGGATAAAATTAAAAATATTCTGTTTTTTAATGATGGAAAGCAATATGCAACAGAATTAGAAAACCATCTTTTTAACCCTTCCATAACCCGGGTAAAAGGAGTTTTATTAAGTAATAAATACCTGAAATTTATTCTACTCAAAGTTCCATTTGTTGCAACTTCCTTATTGGGTGCTGTAGCTATGCCATTCGTTTCTATTGGATTATTTACTCGTGCTATTTTTAAAAAATCACCGTGGCGTGGGTCTAATATTGTAAGAAATTTGATTAAAAAAAGTGTAGACCAAATCAATTACTTACCATTAGAACCTGTTATAATCTCTATACTTAGTGATACAGAACTAAATAGGACGCTTCTTATACGCTGTTCTGATCAGAAAATAAAAAAACGAAAAGCAATAGTACATAAGATCATAAGTTTTGATCATAAAATTAGATATCAATACTATTTTCAGGTGTCACTATTAGAATATATTAAACAAGAGAACGCTATTTCTCCTGATACCATATCCCAAAATGCCATATCTTTAAAAATCAACTCTCAATTGATACAACGACTGGGGTTATCCCTTTCTGGTAAAGTAAAAATGCCTAATGATATCGATGGTAACTTAAACCCAGAAAACAAACGCATCGCAATTGAAAAGAATTATACTGATATTATCACAGAAATGCGGATTGACAAAGTTAATCTGCCGTTACTGAACAATGCGATTAATGATCCATCGACTACGCTGCATTACTCCCTAAAAAATATTAATTATCATGTAAATCCATTACTGGAAATTGATCTACAAAAATTAACAGAAGGATGGTACTTTAAAGAACAAACGGAATCGCTAGATAAAAAACTACAACGTGAAATAGTTCTATAATCCTATATCTAATTCAGAAATAATCAGGCATTTTTGTTTCAAATGGTATTCCTATTAAAGTAAAAATCCAGCATTGATATTGGATTTTCTGTTTACAAATTTGTTCTTGAAGTCATTCTTTTCATTGTTGCATCTTTAGGTAGTAATCTACAGAATGTTTTCCGGAACCGTATAATAGAAAAAAGATACACAATAGAAATACTACACTGGCAATAACCAAATTCGCTACGTTCATTTCTCCAACAAAATTAATAAGGATCGCACCAATTAAGAGAGGTAATTGCGCGGCAACAGACCAGCGGGTCAATAAACCAAAAGCGATTAGAATTCCACCAATTAAATGTGCTGGAGCTACATAATGGATGACGATCATACCACCTGCAAGATTCTGAACTGGTTTTAACAGGTCTACTAATATCTGACTATTGCTGATAAAATTTATTCCCTTTAAGAATAAAAATACACCTAATGCAATTCTAAGAAGATCTAACGGATAATACGTATGGGCATTCGCCCATTTATTTAACGACTTTATAGTTGGCATAACGAAAACATGTATTGATTAGACCACTATAAGATACTGATTTTTAATGTGATAAAAAATATAAACTAAATAACCAGTCATTAAATTGAGTTACAACCCAGCAGCGACAGAAGTTATTTTGTCTAATGCTGCGCTTATTTTATTTTGGATTTCACTAGCTCCTTCAATTCCGTGACGCTGTTGTAAATACAATGGATCATTATAGGAAATTCTAACAATATTATGACCATCTTGCCAAACCATAATTTTCTGAGGAAGATCTAATCCAGTTGATTGGGCATTTTGCATCAACGGTGTGCCTAATTTTGGATTTCCAAACATAACAATTCTTGTTGGGTTTAATTCTAATCCCACAGAAGCTGCATTTGTTTGATGGTCTAATTCTGCAATAATTTTCAGGTTTGGATTATCTTGGATTACATCGATGAGTGCACTATATGTATCTTCAAAATTTTTGTTGCTTTCTTTCGTTATAATTCCTTGTTTTGTTGAAATTTCCATACGCTCTAATTCTTTTTGTGAATTAGACGTATCCTTCACGACTTGATTACAGGAAATCAAGGTTGATATACATAGAAAGCTAAAAATCAATTTTCTCATTTTGAATCAATTTTAGTATAACACCTGATTATCATTATGTTTATACTTACAATTATTGCTGTTAATATACCATATAACTTTCACATTGTCACTAAACTCATCACTTTTATCTACTCCAACATGATCCAGATATACTTGTGTCATTTCTCCGGTAGTTCCTAAAACAGAATGCCAATAGTGAGTTTTTACAAGATTGATATGATCTTGCTCTCTGGATGGTTGCTTGCTCCAAAAATTCTGGACAACTGAGCATATACGTATTCTTTATTACTTGTCAAAAACTCTCTTTAAACCACCCTTTTTATACACGCTATACTGCTCCCATCCAACTCGTATTTCGCATCCCTGATGACATGCTTTTTTAAGTCATTTATATCGCCAGACAAAGGATTACCATCACTATCATTTGCATACATAATCTACCATCCTTTAACATCATCCTGAATACCTTCCTTTTGTGTTGTGGTATTACACGAAATCAACAAACACCTAAAAAGAGTAGTATAATTTCCCTAAATTAAATTACTTTTGGTTTAAAAATAACTTGAAACCAAAACAAGTTCTAATTCCGTTTTAAGATTAACGTAGTGTTGGCAGAGAAACTGGTACGAATGTAATTTTGTTCGAGACTAAATAAATACTGAAAAGTTTATTCGTTTCTGAGCTTAAATTTTCAATAATTATAATTCTTTATAAAATATACCTGCTTCTTATAAAAACCAACCTCTATTTATTCGCTGTACTATGTTTTTTAACGTTTTGAACCTCTCTTTTAAAAAAATTTATAGTTTATCGTTTCTAATGGTGATTGTATATATACAGCAGGATTTTTTAGCTTTACTTCATACAACACGATATATTTTCCGGTGGGCATATTATTATGGAATAAATTTATCTTAGTGTTATCATCCCATTTATTTATTTTGTATTGTTCGTTCTCAAAAGCAACATAATTGTCGTCAAAAGGATATTCATTTTCGTCAATGACTTGTGTATAGTCTCTTATCCAAGATACCGGGTACAATTCATTTTTTGCAGAGATATAAATAATATCGATACTATCAATTCGTAAAATAATATTAGAATCTAATTTACTCAAAAAACCTCCACTATGAGCGTATCCTGCTTCTTCTTCAGAAAGTAAATTATCAAATGTTACATTTTTTTGAGGCATCATTTTGTGTTGGTATATTTTTTGTAGCGAATCCAACGGTACAAAATTCTTTAATTCCATATCTACTTCTCTTTTAATTGAACTAATTTCAGGGATTTTCAACCATTTTAAATTTGTAGTTAATACGTAATTTTGATTTATATTTTTTGATAGCTCTGTCTCACTTTTCCAATTATCAAGCTTAGAAATTATATATTCATCACGATAAATATCATTTATCTTCATCCCCCTTTTTTCTAATATCGTGTCGATCACTCCTTGTTGAACAACTTTTTCATCAAGATAATTTAATTCATGAAATATTTCAATCCCATTTTTGGTTTGAATTTTTATAACCTCTAGGCAATCATTAGGACAATTAGGTGCACCTGTAATGACTTGTAAGGTATCTATGGTATTAGGAATTTCTCTAAATACTAACTGATCAGGATACTGATCAGCTCTAAAACTCAATTTGTCATTTTTTAAAAGAAAAGGGATTTTACTATATTTTTCACCCTCTTTATGAGAAAAAAAAACATTTACATGCAAAGTAACCTCCTTCAAAAAAGCGTGGATCGTATCTAGTTTAATTATAGAATCGGTATGATCTGTATGATATATATCATTCATTTTTTTTGAGCTATCAGTTACACTTTCTAATTTTGTATTTTTAACTGAGTCTTCTCTATTTAATGGATCGTGAGCTTTTAATGAAGACCTAGAAGCAGGTTTTTTTTTATCATTACTTTCCGTTTTTTGTGCACAGGAAAAAAGTAAAATCATTAACAGAATGTATGGTATTGTTCTTTTACTCATAAAACTCAAGTGGTTGATTTTTTATCAACTATTTTTAATTATTCAAACTTAGATTTTAATATACTTTCCTTATTATGGATTATGGATATACCCTATTTTTTTACAAACAGTACATTCAAAAATCATAAAAAGTACATTCGGCATATGTTGACTTATCAGGACCAAATTGAGTATGATAGAGATCATCACCTTCGTACAAACAGATTTGATAATAAAAACTATTGGCTTCAGTATCTGCCTCCTGTTTTACAAAATCTTGATGTTCCCAAGTTCCAATAAACTTCATAAAATCATTGCAGTGTACCAACCCCTTTGCCCCTTACCAAGCTCTAAATGCTGGGGTATTGCTTAACTCTTCAAGTTTAGAACGATCCAAGCAAAAAAGATGTTCTTCTACTTTATGTTCAAAACGACACTTTTTTTCATAAAACATTGTTAACAAGCTGTTTCCCCTTCATACTTACTTTGATATGATGATATTGAAATCATTCGGTTCTACCTTTGGCGCATCTGTTTTTCCGCAAAACAACAATCTTCATCATAGTTATCAAAAATACTTTCTTTAAGATTAGCTTTAAAATATTTTAGATTGATAGATTTCATCATATATGCTGTTGAGCAACATAAGATGAATTCAAATTTAAATTAAAAAGAACATAAGTATTACACTGTTTTCCGTGAAAAGAGTTTAAGTTAGATAATTATTTCTTTTATGATGAATGGGTGTTAAAAACAAGGCGAAATCTGAGTACATCTACGTACTACGTAACCAAGGTATTATTTGCTAGAGATAATCATAATTACAAGTTATATGTTTTAGTTAAAATCCAGAATCTTAGTTGTACTGCATATCTTGAAGTACTATTAAATAATTCGTTAAAGCTATATCTACGGATATTTTCGGTATCCAAAAGATTCGTTATTAAGTTGCAGACTGAGGGTTCTGTGGCAGGGTGACTACTTTTCTGTTATCTTCTAAAAACTGTTTTTACTTAATCTAACTGCTATACCATTCCAATTGATTATGAAAGGCATACTCTAATTATAAAAAAACCAGTTACAAATCATTGTAACTGGTTCTTTACTCTTATTTTCTTGCTCTTACCACTGGATAGTTAAAAACTATCAAAGAGCCAGTCTATCGACTTTTATTTCTTGGCCGTTGGCTGGATTCATTGTCTCGAATCTGTTAATTGTTTCAGTATCCATGACAATTTTTGCATTTTTCCTTTATTCATTTGGGATTAAATCTCTTGTTACCGCATCATAATCTGTATATCCTTCCTCCCCTTGCGTATAAAATAAGTCTTCATTCCAATCTGCAGGCTCGATTTTTTCTCTGAATCGCCCAACTAAATCCGGATTAGATACATATAATTTACCAAAAGCCACTAAATCCGCATCTCCATCTTGTAATACTTTTTCCGCTTTATCCCGGTCAAAACCTGAATTGATTATTAGTGTCCCTTTATATTTGGGTCTATACCTTTTGGCAATATGTTGCTCAGCATACGAAATATCGGATACATCATTAAAGGGTTCCGATAAATGGATGTATGCTAAATCGTATTCTTTACTTATGCGTTCTATAATATAATCAAACGTAGGAATAGTTTCTTTGTCCATAGTCATTCCAAAAATTCCATGTAGCGATGGATTAAATCTTGCTCCAATTCTGTTTTCTGGAATTACCTGTTTTACTGCATCTAGAATTTCAAAAAAGAAGCGAGCTCTATTCTCTTTACTCCCTCCATACTGATCCTCTCGGGTATTACTAGTACGGTTAAAAAATTGATGAATTAAATATCCATTGGACGAATGAATCTCAATACCATCAAATCCAGCTTCGACAGCATTTTTTGCAGCCAAACGGAAATCATTTACAGTCTCTTTAATTTCTTCTAATGTCATGGATTTTGGTGTTACTGTATCCTTAAAACCGTCTGCCGTATAAGCCTGTGCATTAGGATTAATAGAAGACGGAGCTAGCGGCAAATCACCATTATGAAAATCTGGATGTGATATTCTGCCGACATGCCATAACTGAATAAATATTTTACCTCCAGCATCATGCACTTGTTTCGTAACTTTTTTCCATCCTGCTACTTGTTCCTGTGAGTGTATTCCGGCAGTATGCACATATCCCACCGCTCTTTTAGATATCTGTGACCCTTCTGTAATGACAAGTCCGGCAGTCGCTCTTTGTGCATAATATTCTGCATGCAGCTCGGTAGCTGCGTTTTCATTATTTGCAGCCCTATTTCGGGTCATTGGAGCCATAATTACTCTATTAGGAAGCTCCAAGTCTCCCATTCTATAAGTTTCTAATAATTTCATTTCTATCGCTTTTTTTTTGATTATACTATATTGTAGAATATTTTGATTTATAAATTTTCAAAAGATTTTACTTCATAATTTACACTTTAAAGTACGCTTCTATTCAGAAGAAGATTGTGTTCAAATCATATTTATGTTAACTCAAATGTTTAAAAAATTGAGGGAAAAAAATATCAGAGCATACTTTTGTTTTAGCAATAATATTTTGATGGATAGCGATAAAAAAATATTAAAATTCTGTTTTAATTGTAAGAATAAAAACAACATATGATGAAAGAAAAAAAGAAGAGTGCGTATAATCCCGAAATCACAGAGCAGGACAAAAAAGTATTAGGAGATAAGGCTGGAAACCTTCATACCGGAAAAGGTCAGGATCACGAGTTGAGAAATAGAGAACGTTCAGTTGATTTTACAGGCAAAGAACTTGACGTTCCCGGAAGAACTTTGCCAAAAGATAAAACTGGTCAAAAATTAAAAGATGAAGAAAATCAGTTATATAGTCAAGGAGGAACCGGAAATGAAAATTTAGAGAAATCTCAGGATTCTATTCATCCTAATAAGTAAACACATGTATCAAAGTTATGAAATAGTAATACACTTTAAAGGTCTTTCTAAATCAGAGAGACCTCTGGGTATATAAGTTAAACGCTGTCGTTGTTTCAATTTATTCGGTGATAAACAGTGTAGCATCTTCGCTTTATACCATTTTTTTACCAATCCCATCACAAATTTATTTTTTTTTATATATACTGATGTTAAAAATATGATCAAAGACACAAAATCGATGCTTCTATATCAATTATAAGATGATGCATAATCTTTTCGTACTATAATAATAGTCACACGCAAACTTGAAAAATTTACTTCGTTAAAAGTAAGTATCATTGACCATTCGATTGACACCTCTGATTGTTACTTTTTTGTAAAAAATGATTATACTGCCACTTTTTATAAAGAATATAATCACAAGACAGTACCATCTGGATTGTAAAGATCAGCGCGGTTAGCTACAAATTAGTTTGTTAAACCCGGATTTTGTACTTTGCTGGTTTATGAAAAATGTGATCTTCTTTTTAATCTTATGTGGATATATGCATCACAGTACTGCTCAGAGAAATGTAACTGAACAAGAAGCTATCGCATTGAAAACGGATAAATTTATAGGGATAGACTCATTTGGTGCGATATATTATACTAAGGATAATATCTTCTATAAAAAGTGGAATAATCAAGAGTGGCTGTTCGGGGATTTTATTTTAGGAAAACTTACCCAAGTGTCTATTTTAAACCCCTTAAAAATTGTTTTGTTTTACGAAACCTCGAATACGCTGGTTTTAATCGATAAATATTTATCCGAGATAAACAGGATAAATTTTAATTCTATTAATGAATTTAAAAGCGTCTCTTTCGTTTCTCCTGCAAACGACAATAGCATCTGGCTTTTTGATAATAACACACAGCAATTAGAACTATTTAATACAAATTCTAATAAAACAATGATTACTACACAACCTATTACAGAACTTCCGATAAAGCTGCGTAGTAATTTTAATTATTGTTGGATACTTACTTCAGAGACACTTTCGCAATTCAATATTTATGGAAGTTTATTAGGTAGATCTGAGAACCAAGGATTTATAGATATGAGAATTACTCAGGATGATTTGATCCTTCTAAAGGAAGATGGATTATACTATCGGACTACAAAGACGGGAGAAACAGAAAAAATAAATCTTCCTGAAATTCCTATAAAACAGTTTTATGTTACTAATGAAATCCTTTATATTTACGACCAAAGTAAGCTTTACAGTTTTGATCTAACACCCCAAAAAAATTAATCAACTATGCACGTAGCCATTGCAGGAAATATTGGTGCCGGAAAAACAACATTGACCAAACTATTGGCCAAACATTATCGATGGGAGCCCCAATTTGAAGATGTATTGGAAAATCCTTATCTAGAGGATTTTTATAATAAAATGGAGCGATGGTCCTTTAATCTACAGATTTATTTTCTTAATAGTCGATTTAGGCAAATTCTAGAAATTCGGGAAAGTGGTAAAGATATTATTCAGGACAGAACCATTTATGAAGATGCGTACATTTTTGCACCAAACCTACACGCTATGGGATTAATGACCAATCGTGATTTTGAAAATTACAAGTCACTATTCGACCTAATGGAGAGTGTAGTAGAAGGTCCTGATTTACTCATTTATTTACGCAGTAGTATTCCAAACCTGGTCTCACAAATTCATAAACGAGGTCGCGAATATGAAAACACCATCAGTATTGACTACCTCAGCCGATTAAATGAACGATATGAAGCCTGGGCGCACGAATATGATAAAGGCAATCTGCTTATCGTAGATGTAGATCATCTTAATTTTGTAGATAACCCTGAGGATCTTGGAAAAATTATAAACCGCATCGATGCAGAACTAAACGGATTATTTTAAAATTAACAAAGGCCTTTCTATATTGAAAGGCCTTCTTCTTTTGCAACTTAAATGAGCAAGTTTTTTCTTATAAACTTTTACGATTTTTGCGCTCCTTCAGTTTCTGTTTCCTCTTTTTCATCTTCGTTTACAGCTTTTTCTAACGATGTATCAAGCTCTTCTCCAGCCTCTTTAACCGCCTGTTCTGCTTCTTTTTCAATCTCGGCTGCTTCTTGAACAGCTTCGTCAGCAGCCTCTTCTACTTCTTTTTGTAGTTCGCTGGTTTCTTCTGTGGCATTTTCTGTTTCTTTATTTGTATCTCTACAAGAAACAAACATTACATTTAAAGTAAATAAAAACGCTAAGGCTAACATTACTTTTTTCATAATATAAAATTTTAGTTGTTATTATAGAGCTATAACGGTATTCTAATGAAGCTATTTTCTATTACCTTGGTAATGTTTTCACAAAAAGTCTTAATTTTTTTAACATAAAGAATTACGGATATTTATGTTACATTTCCTGTGAGAAGGATCGTAAAATCAGTAACAAATTTGGAGATAGATTATTTATTCTTCCTATTAGATCTTATTTTGCAAATAAAAATAACAGATGAGTTTCTACAAATTATACGATTTTCTCAGAGATCTTCAGGAAAACAACCATAAAGAATGGATGGATGCTAATCGAAAACAATATCATGAAGTCCGGGATTGGTATATTGGATGGCTAAATGACATGAATCAAAAACTATCTGCTATTGATCCTGACTACTATGATACTCCTGGTAACAAAGCAATCAATCGTATTAATAACAACTTACTATACCATCCTAACAAACCTACTTACAAAGATCACTTTGGCGCAGGTCTAGATCAAAAAAATAAACAAGGCGATTTTTATATTCATTTAGGAACTTCTGAATCCTTTATCGCTGGGGGTTACTGGAAACCAAAAAATAAAATTCTAAAAAGTATAAGAGAAGCCATTGATTATAACGGAGAAGAGCTTCTGAATATAGTTCATAAAAAGAGTTTTAAGGAAACTTTTGGAGCTCTGATCGAGACCGAAGAAAAGCTCACTACATCGCCCAAAGGTTTTTCTAAGGATCATCCCTATATCGATTTGCTACGGCATAAAACCTTTGCCGTAGAACATCGTTTGACCCAAGAAGAAGTAATGCAAGACAATTTTGAAGAAAAAATAATAACTATTTATAAAGAAATGTTGCCGTTTAGAAGGTATCTCAATAAGGCAATAACCGTTTAGGTTATATCTAATTTCTTCATCAAATACCGAACGATCATATCTGTTGCACCAGTATTACTATTGATGAAATGTCCGGCGATCATGCCAGTTTGTTGTCGGAATCTTTTATCATTTATTAATTTGTAAATAATTTGACTAAATTCTGACGAGTTGGATATAGAAAACAACCCAGCCAATTTCTGAAGTTGCTTGGCTTCTCTGAATTTTTCAAAGTTCTGACCAATAATTATCGGTATTCCAAAAGTTGCAGGTTCCAGTATATTATGCAATCCTGCAGTTCCCATTGCACCACCTACATAAGCAATATCTGCATAACTATACACACGAGACAAATAACCAATGGTATTTACAATAAACACCTGATATTCAGGCAAAAATTTTGCTTCTTTATCTGAAAAAAGTATCATTTTTTTAGTTATTTTTTGCTTTAATTTCTGCACACTATGACCCTTTATTTCATGTGGGGCTATGATAAAACAAATCTCTTCGGGAGCTTGATTTACAAAATCCAAATACACCTCTTCATCTTCTGGCCAGGAGCTACCAATAACGATACACATTCGATCACCAATAAAATCAGAAATAAAATCCACATGATTATCCATTTCAATCTGGTGCGAAACTCTATCAAAACGGGTATCGCCACTTATTGTTACATTCGTAAAACCTGTTTGATCCAATAGTTTTTGAGAAATAGCATCCTGTACAAAAAAGTGAGCTACTTTTTTTAAAGCATTTCGCATAAAACCTCCATACCATTTAAAAAATGCCTGATCCTCTCTAAAAACCGCAGATATAATAGTGACAGGAATCTTATTAGCATATAACTCATTTAAATAATTAGGCCAAAATTCATACTTTACAAAAATTGCCAGACTGGGATGTACCAACTTTACAAATTTTCTCGCATTTGTTTTCGTATCTATTGGCAGGTATACGATACAATCGGCCAGTGTACTATTCTTTTTCACCTCATATCCTGAAGGAGAAAAAAATGTAACTAATATTATATGAGCAGGATACTTTTCTTTAATTAATTCCATCACAGGAACTCCTTGCTCATATTCTCCTAGAGAAGCGCAATGAAACCATATCACCTGATCACTTGCTTTTATATTCCTTTCTAATACATCAAAAACCGTTCTTCTTCCCTTTACAAATAAGGAAAGTTTGGTGTTTATCGTGCCGACAACAGGAAGCAATGTATTGAATACTGAAATAAGAAGATTATAAAAAAAATTCAAGAGTTCTGATTTTATATGCTGCTAAAATACGGCTCTTTGGATAAAAAAACCGTCAAAATTTACTTCCAAAAAAACATCTTTATCTAATTCGTAAAAAATTCATCAAACTCTATTTTTAGTAAAAAAACGCTATGAATTTTACATTTTTATCAAAATTAATTCAATAAAATTGTTAAATTAACACCTATTATCACACAAACTCATATATTATGAAATTAAAATTTACGTTAATTACATTATTTTCTTGCGCAATATTATTTTCACAAAACTTTCTGGAACTACAACTTCCAAAACCAGATAACCTAAGCCCGTTTTTTATCGGCCCTCTTTTAAAGTCTACTATTCATTATGGTGCTACACCACCAAATTATAATGGAAAAGTGATTCTTTTTAATCATGGGTATATTGATCTCAATCAAAATCAGTTTTTATTCGACAACTCTTTTTACCAAAGAACCTATGAAGAAGGGTATCAAGCCGTTTTTGTTGCGACTACCAGAGGTGGTGGCATATGGGTTAACGGAGAATTACTAGCGGAATCAATTGATATTATTACAACCAAGTTTGATGTTCCTGACGTCTATATCATAGCACATAGCAACGGAGGAAAAGCTGCGGAAGCGGCGATGATCCAGTATGGAAAAAAAGATAAAGTACGACAGGTTTTCGCACTAGGCACACCTTATTGGGGAACCTATCTAGCCGATATTTCTCAGATGCCTTGGCTAAACTGGGCTTGGCGTTTAACTGGCCTAAACGAAGGAGCACGAACATCAACTACGTATTATTGCAGAGATGTTATACGAACCTATTTGGATAATAATACGAATAACCAACCTGAAAAATTTATAGTACTAGGAGCTTCTGGTTATTTTAACGGATCTAATCTCCTGGCAAGAGCTGCATTTACGACTACTGGCGGAATTTTACTTCCGGTTCAGGGAGTAAATGATGGTGTGGCTTCCTATCGAAGTACACGAAGACCCGGAGCAACATATGTGTTCCGAAAAAATGATTATCGTGCTTTTTTCGATCATATTGATGTTAGTTTAGGTCAATTTAGTTGGCCTTATGTAAAACCATATTTACAAAATCGTTCTCAAAAAAGTAATCATTCTTTAGATACCAAAATTTCTGACAACTATCGTACTACCAGTAATTATTACATCATACATTCTGAAAACGAGTATGATCAGGTTACGCTGGATAAAAATGCAACTATTGCAGTTGCTGAAATCATTCATGAAAACCCAACCGCAGAATTTCAGGCTTTTGACAGAAGTCAAAAACAAATAAACATTTCAAAAACATATAGTGATCAGGATCACAAAACAGTAATTCCTTTTTCTTCAACAAATATCGATTTAAAAAGCGCGTCTCGTTTTGCTGGATTTATCAAACAAAATAATGGAATCACCATGTCTTTAGAACATCAAGTAACAGAAGACCATCCTATATTAAAAGTGGATGTTCTATCAGACAAAAAAAATGACGAGCTACTTTTAAATACCGAAACACGAGGGATTATCATCAAAACTTCTAAAATTGATGGAACCCCTTTACAAAATGACCCTGAAATCATTATGTTCGATAAAAAAAATAGTAGTTTTTATTTTGATACAAAAAATTTGGCCGAAGGGATTTATAGTTTATTTCTTACCTCAGAAAGCAAGGGTAATTTTAAAAGAAACATCATTTCAGGATTTGTTGTTGGAGATATTCATAAAGCGTTACGTACAAAAGCACGTATAGATATTATTGATACGAAGGAGAAATTAATACAGATCACTCCTAATTCGGTAAGAAACGTAGCACTATTATCTCTAAAAGGCTATGATGTTTCTGACAAATTATCACTAAATGTATATGATATTACAGGTAAAAAGATATTGAATTTTGTTGTCACTCCAAACAAAAAACAGACGTATGATATCTCTGAAAAACTACTGTCCTTATCACCTGGCATATATCTGTTACAGGTTAATGGTATAAAAACTATAAAATTTGTAAAAGAATAAGATTATAAATATCTGAAAACAAAAGCTTTTGACAATGTGATACCTTTTTGATCATATTCGTTAATAAAAAGTAGATCAAAACCTGGGATCACATTGTCATTCGCATCATTATTTTGTACTTTCGTCGGGTTACAAAACTCATCCTATGAAGAAGATTCAAATGGTTGACTTAAAGGGTCAATACCAACACATAAAAGAGCACGTGGATGCAGCTGTTCTTAACGTTATCTCATCTACAGCTTTTATCAATGGCCCAGAAGTACATAATTTTCAAAAAGAACTAGAAGAATATCTAAGTATAAAACATGTGATCCCGTGTGCTAATGGGACAGATGCTTTGCAAATAGCAATGATGGGATTAGGTCTAAAACCAGGGGATGAAGTCATTACGGCAGATTTTACCTTTGCGGCTACTGTAGAAGTAATTGCATTACTACAACTAACCCCCGTATTAGTGGATGTAGAACCGGATTCTTTTAATATAGATCCGGATGCTATTCGAAAAGCAATTACACCAAATACAAAAGCAATCGTTCCTGTTCATTTATTTGGACAAGCTGCCAATATGGATGAGATTATGACTATCGCCAAAGAGCATAATTTGTATGTAATTGAAGATAACGCGCAGGGTATCGGTTCTAGCTATAAATTTGAAAATGGAGAAGTTGCTAAAACAGGCACCATTGGTCATGTTTCTTCCACTTCTTTTTTTCCTTCCAAAAATTTAGGCTGTTATGGTGATGGTGGTGCTATTTTTACGAATGACGATGATCTGGCACATACCATTCGCGGAATTGTCAATCATGGAATGTATGAACGTTATCATCACGATGTCGTAGGTGTAAATTCTCGATTAGATTCTATACAAGCTACCGTGCTGAGAGCTAAACTACCACATCTTGATTCATATAATATTGCCAGAAGATCCGCAGCAAGAAGGTATAACAAAGCTTTTGAAGGAATCGCCAATATAATAACGCCAAAAGTTAAAGGAAATAGCTGTGGCACTGGAGAGGATGTAATTTGTAACACTTGTAACTGTCATGTATTTCATCAGTATACGCTTCGTATCGTTCACACAGATCGAGATGACTTAGTACGTCATCTTCAGGATATAGGAATCCCTTGCGGAGTTTATTACCCTATTCCTTTACATAGCCAAAAAGCATATCAAGATGACCGTTATAATGAATCAGATTTTCCGGTTACAAATCAACTAGTAAAAGAAGTAATCTCATTACCAATGCACACCGAATTGGATGATGAGCAAATCAATTTTATTACAAAAAATATTATTGATTTTATTACAAAATAAATTTAAAAGCTACTTAGCTTAAACCAACTAACAAACAACTTATAAACACTTATAATGAACTCATTTTGTATTTGTTATAATCTTGTAGATCATAATAATTTACCTGGCATTCCTCCACTACCAGAAGCGTATATTGTACCTGTAAATGATGAGCGCTTAGGGTATGTCGAAAAACAAGCAACTCCTCAGACGCTGGCAAGTTTCAAAATACCTTATATAGAAACACCACACGAGCAATTACTAGAAATATGTGCTAGTCTGAAAATCCCTATATTAGAACAACAATTCAGACCAGCCAAAAAACGAAAAACATTTGGCATAAAGGATATCCTGAAAGAACCTAAAATTAAAGAGTTAGTGATCAACCATGTGCATAAAAAGCTTTCTGTTTTTTATGCATTATTAATTGAAAACAAGTATGCTCTTATTCACAATGCACAAAGAAAAGATCCATTTGAGGTACACAGGTTATCCATTGGTGACAGTACTCTTAATCCGATTTTAGAATTTACTAAAACAGCAGAAGGTATTGAGTATGCTTTTACTTTAAAAGAGAAAGAAAAGATTATAATTCCTCAAAATCATAGCATTCAGATATTACTTAATGAACCTTCCTGGATCGTAGTTGATAAATCTATCTATCACATAAACAACCTAAATGCCAATAAATTAAAACCTTTTTTCAGTAAAGAAAAGATTACCATTGCCAAAAAACATATTAAAACCTATCTTACTAAAGTAATCGTACCCGTTATTAAAAATGTAGATGTGATAGCCAATGGTTTTGAAATTTTAATTGATAAAAACATAGCATCTTATGGAATCGAAATTATTAAAGATTTCATAAAAGAAAAGTATGTTGTAAAAGTAATCTTCAACTATGACCAAGCTACTTTTGACTATAATAGTATCAAAAAAACTTCATCTGACGTATATTTTGAAGAAAATGAAGAAATCCAGATCACACAAACACAGAGAGATTCTAAAGCTGAAAAAGAAATTATTAAACTGCTAGAATCAAAAGGTCTAGTAATGAACACGAACCTATTATTGGAAATCGACGGTTCTGAAGACCCATTAGCAATTTTCAATTGGGTACATAACAACCTAAACGAATTGAAAAAAGAAGGGTTTGAGATCAAACTACCCGATGTAGAAAATAGAACGGTAAATCTTGATGCACATGAGATCGAGATTCAAAACAAAAAAAAAATGACTGGTTCGACGTCAAAGGAGTAGTTGTTATTGGTGATCAGAAAATTCCGTTTTCTAAATTTATTAAGTACATCAAAGAAAACAATCGTTTTTTTCTTATTGATGATGAATCTGTCTTCATTATTCCATTGGAGTGGATGACACGGTATAAGAAACTAGCAGATTTTGGAAAAGTAAAAGATGATAGCATTCTCATAAATAAAGGCAATTACACACTTTTAAAAGAAATAGTGCCTCCCCAAGAGATAGAGATCACTACGACAATAGATATCACATATCTGCCATCACCTAAACTAAAAGCCATCTTGAGACCTTATCAGGAAGAAGGCGTGAAATGGTTTGTGAAACATTATCAAAATCAGCTGGGAGCCTGTCTCGCTGATGATATGGGACTAGGAAAAACACTACAAACCATTGCTGCATTGGTTTTTTGCAAAGAACAGCTTACGCCATCTTCAGAAGATACCAAAACAGTTAGATTAGACTTGTTTAGTGATCCTTTAGAAATCAAAACATATTTAAAAGCACTTATTGTACTGCCATCTTCTCTTGTTTTTAACTGGGTACAAGAAATATTGAAATTTGCCCCCCATCTTACTATTACAAGATATATAGGAAGTGATCGAAAGAAAATTATTCCGTACTTAGAAACCTATGATATCATATTAACAACATACACTACATTGTCAAAAGATATTACAACGTTACAAAAAACAGCATTCACCTATATTGTTACTGATGAAAGTCAACAAATTAAAAACAAAGAATCCAAAATATTCAAAGCGATTAACCAGATCAATGCAACACATAAAATTTCGTTAAGTGGTACACCCATCGAAAATTCGTTATCAGATCTTTGGTCGCAGATGGAATTTATAAATCCTGGCATGCTGGGAAGTTATTCGTTTTTTAAAGATCACTTTAAAATTCCGATAGAAAAACATCAAAATTCAGCACGTATAGAAGAACTCAAAATACTGATAGAACCTTTTATACTAAGACGTACAAAAGAACAAGTAGCGAAAGATTTACCTGAATTATCAGAGCAGATTATCTATACAGAAATGCTCGACGCACAGCAAACAGCATATGAATCCCTAAAATCTGCAGCGCGAAACTTATTACTAGGCATTGATACTATTTCTAGTAATAAAATTCATGTACTAAACACCTTGGCCAAGCTCAGGCAATTAGCAAATCACCCTAGGCTATTAAATATGACTACACAAGATCCTTCTGGAAAGTTTAAGGATGTTAGCTCATATTTGGACACCTTAGCTAAATCGAATAAAAAAGCACTGGTATTTAGTTCTTTTGTGTCTCATCTCAATATATATGAGGAATGGTGTACCTCTCAAGACATTTCTTTTCTAAGTCTCACAGGTCAAACTAAAAACACCGACAGAGAAAAAATTGTAAATGAGTTTCAGGAAAACGACTCCATTTCGTTGTTTTTTATATCCCTAAAAGCCGGTGGTGTAGGTCTGAATCTTACTAAAGCTTCCTACGTAATTTTATTAGACCCTTGGTGGAATCCTTTTATCGAGAAGCAAGCAATTGCCCGAGCGCATCGTATTGGACAACAAAACAATGTTATGGTCACGCGTTTTATTACTAAGAATACTATCGAAGAAAAAATTCTTCAGCTACAGGAACGAAAACAACATCTCTCTGATGAAATTATTGATATTCATACAATTCCGGACTATATAGAAAACGATTTGGCGGCACTATTATAATACTTTTGAGCTTTCGGATGACGTATTCGCTATCACAAATACAAAAAGCCTCACTTCATCTACACAATATACTTTGTAACAAAATTAACGACAAATCGTCTAGTAAGCATAAAACAATCACACATCATGAAACATATATTATTCCTATTTATTTGCATTATACATCTATGTTCTTGTACTTCTCAAGAATCCATTATTGTAAAAAAAAACAAAATTAACCTACAAAACTATTCCAAATTATATACGGATGCTACGAAAACAACATTCATTGATAAATTTCATTTTTTAAAAAATGTTACTATTTATGAAGTAATGTATTTGAGTGACGGATTAAAAATTCAATCATTTGCAGCAATTCCGAAAAAAGAAGGAAAGCATCCTGTAATCATTTACAATAGAGGTGGCAATCGAGATTTAGGAGCGCTAAACATAAAAACTACTATATATAGATTCGCTAAATTGGCTAATGAAGGTTATATTGTAATTGGTTGCAATTATAGAGGTTCTGGAAAAAGTGAAGGAATGGAAGAGTTTGGAGGAAAAGATGTAAATGATGTTCTAAACCTAATCATAGCAATCAAGGAACTTCCAGAGGCAGACCCTACCCGTGTAGGCATGTATGGATGGAGTCGTGGTGGTATGATGACTTATCTTGCGTTAACTAAAACCAATACGATTAAAACAGCTGTTGTTGGTGGAGCAAGATCTGACCTTAGAACGATTGAGCGGCCAGAGATGGAAAAAGGAGTGTATGCCGAACTAATACCTAGTTATTACAAAAACAAAGAAACGGAGCTTCAAAAAAGATCTGCAATATTATGGTCAGATAAATTTTCACCAAAAGTTCCTATCTTCCTTCTACACGGTAATTCTGATTGGAGAGTAAAATCCACGAACTCTTTAAAACTTGCATTAGAATTCGAAAAACATCGAATTCCATATAGATTAAAAATTTATGAAGGCGCTGATCACGGCATTACTCAATTTAGTAATGAACGAGATAAAGACGTTATAGATTGGTTTCAGAAATATCTAAAAAGTAATGCTGCATTACCAAATATGGAGTTTCATGGGAGATAAAAGATAAAGAGTAAAGTAATAAAGCCCACCTTTGTTTCTAAAAGAAATCATAATCTGTTTATCAGTTACAGTATTTTATTTTAAATTGTTGGTCTTATGATTTAGCACAAATTCATTTACAAACAACTTCACACAATTGATACACTACTTATGAAATTCTTTTACACACTACTTTTTGTTCTAATAAGTACAACACTTGTTGCACAAGACACCTATCTCCATTGCGGAAAATTAATTGACACAAAAACAGCTAAGGTCTTAACAGAAAGAACTATTGTTGTCTCTGGTAATAAAATTATAAAAGTAGAAGTTGGTTATAAAGAAGGAGAAAGTAGTGATGTTATTATCGATCTCAAAGATAAAACGGTCATGCCGGGACTTATTGATATGCATGTGCATATAGAAAGTGAATCTAATCCAAAAGCATATTTAGAGCGCTACACGAATAACGAAGCAGATGTTGCCTACAATTCTGTCGGATTTGCTAAAGCAACATTAATGGCTGGATTTACAACAGTTAGAGACCTTGGAGGAAGTGGTGTCAATATCTCTCTAAAAAAAGCGATTGCACAAGGGAAAATTGAAGGGCCAAGAATATTTACTGCTGGTAAGTCATTAGCGACAACTGGGGGTCATGCAGATCCTACGAATGGAGGAAACAAAACCCTAATAGGCGATCCCGGACCAAAAGAAGGTGTCGTAAATAGCGAAGAAGATGCTAAAAAGGCAGTGAGGCAACGATACAAAAATGGAGCCGATTTAATAAAAATTACTGCAACCGGTGGAGTCCTAAGTGTAGCTAAAAGCAGTTCGAATCCGCAATTTACTATAGAAGAAATAAAAGCCATTTGTAAGACTGCAAAGGATTATGGATTTCATGTAGCCGCCCACGCACACGGAGATAAGGGAATGCAAAGAGCCATTATTGGTGGAGTGAAAACTATTGAACACGGAACCCTGATGAGTACTAAAACCATGGATCTAATGAAAAAAAACAAGGCTTATCTGGTACCAACGATGACTGCAGGAAAAGAAGTTACAGAAAAGGCAGCTATAGAGGGATACTATCCCGATGTTATTGTTCCCAAAGCTTTAGAAATAGGTCCACAAATTCAGGATACATTTAGGAAAGCTTATAAACGTGGAGTGCGTATTGCTTTTGGTACAGACGCGGGCGTTTTTAAACACGGACAAAATGCCAAAGAATTTGGATATATGGCGGAAGCAGGAATGCCTGCTATAACAGCGATACAATGCGCTACTATTGTAAATGCAAAAATCTTGAATATGAACAAAGAATTAGGACAAATAGCACCCGATTTCATAGCAGACATTGTAGCAGTAAATGATGATCCTACCAAAGAAATCAAGACGATGGAAAATGTAGTTTTTGTCATGAAAGAAGGTAAAATCTATAAACAATAATTTTATATAGAAATATCCCCAATTTTAAAACGAAAGATTTCTGAAAAAAACAATTCAATACATTGTTCTTCTGGCCGTACTACTATTTGGTGTATTGTTTTTATATACCCAATGGACTGTTACTAATAGAGGAGATACTGCTCCTGATTTTGAAACCTCTTTGGTTGATGGAACACCTTTTAAACTATCCAACTTGCAAGGAAAATATGTACTCTTGGATTTTTGGGGATCCTGGTGTTCTCCTTGTATAAAAGAAAGCCCCCAATTAGTAACACTTCACAAAAAGTACCCTGATGACTTAACCATTGTAAGCATTGCATTAGAAAAAGATAGCGAATCCTGGAAAAAAGTAGTTGCCAAATATGGATATGCCTGGAAAAATCAGATAGTAGACCAGAATCGGTTTGTACTGTTATCTGATATTGCAAGAAAATATGGAGTTTCAGAAATACCTACTAAGTTTCTAATATCACCCAAAGGAAACCTAATCGGAAAATATTCCCTTAAACAGATTGACAGCGTATTATGTAAAAGTAAGTTTTAATGAATTTTTCACTGACTATCTGTTTATATACAGGTATCCTGCTCTATTTTTAGCTCCTTCAATATTCAATTTATAAAAATAAGTTCCCGCAGGTAATTCTGATTCTTTGTTAACTGTTGCCCTACCTTCAGAAATACCAGCAAAATTTTGATTTTCGTGATATGCTTCTTTCTGAAAAACCAACACTCCCCATCTGTTATAAATGAACAACTCATTATCAGGGAATTTTGATAAACCTTGAATTTTAAACGTATCATTCATCCCATCTCCATTTGGAGAAACTGCTGTGAAAATTTCTAAATCACCATCCAATAACCTAGTCGATGATCCAAAAGTGAGCACTTCATAATCATCTGGGATTATTGCTTCTGAAGAAATCTCACCCTCTTCCATACTTCCTATCACCATCGCATTTCCTAAATTAACCCACTTTCGAAGGGCTTTGTTCCATCCCACCACTCTTAAATCTTCTATGTCCTCTACAAGTGTTGGTATATTACTATTACTATCCCAAGTTAAAGTAACTTTAGTTTCCTTATTACCTTCTAAATCCCAAAACTCAAAAATGCTAATCCCGAACAATAAATCTTCGTACGCTTCGGTATCAAAGGTATCTGCAAAGAAATTTGGTGCATTTGGATTTTCAAAAAAGTACGCAGCTCTCGAACTTTCAGTAGCAGCTTCACTCTCAATTTTTATAGGCCTTACCCTATAATCATCTCCTACAGGAAAAGAGAAATCTAAATTTCCGGTTAAAGAAGCATACCCATCAACGTACCTATCATTATTTTCTCCTAAATATGGAGCATCATTTAGGTAGTCTAATGTTACATTTTTTGCATCTCTGTTCGTTAATACCCGTCCATTTACAAATTCTTGAAAATTAGCAACTCCTACCCCTACTTCTAAAATCATATCTTCTTTAACATCAATTTCCAAATCATAAAACACTGGTTTACTTTCTCCAGAAACAGTCAAACTATTATCATTATAAAATCCAACCTTTCCTACATTATTATCAAACTCTCCATTATTAATGACATCTATATGGAAACCTATCTGACCTGCAGAATGAACCCGAACACTACCGAAATTATGAAAAGCTTCCTGAGCAGATCCTGAAAGACTAAGTAATGCTATTATGATGGTTTTAAAATTTGACATTCTGTTATGAGTTTTAGTATTTATTACTGTAAAGATAATAGAGGGAACTCTGTAGAATTAGGTGTTTTGGACAGGACAACGGTTTGTACCTACGAGTGGAAAAACATACCTGTTGAGCTATTTTTTTCTTCGTTGAATTGAAATAAGTGTCGATCAATGGAAATTATTTATCGATGAATTGAATATAAACTAAAATCTATTGTTTTAAATTAGATCAGTAGCAGTGTCTTAATTATGAAAAGATGTTATATCAGCAAAAAAAAATAAATTAACGATTTATGATATACTCTATTATTAAACTAACAGGGATAGCTCTTTTCTACACCCAATTCATTTTTACACAAGAATCTAACCTTTCAATATTAAAAAATTTTGTAGGCAAAGAATGGAAAGCCGAGGGTACTTGGGAAGATGGTACTGCCTATAAATAGGAAACAATTTTTATGTTTGACTTGAACAACACTTTGCTTATTGCAAAATCCAAAGGATTCACAGACAAACAACAAACAAAATACGGTTGGCGTAATCACGGTATCCGAAAGTTTGACACAAAAATGAAAACCATTAAATTCTGGGAGTTTGATGTTTTTGGAGGAGGAACAAAAGGAACTGTAACAACAGATGGGAAAAACATCATTTACCGATATCAATATAGAGAATCCTTGGTAACCGATTTTTGGGAGCATGTAGATAATCACACCTATAACTTTAAGGTTGAAGATTATGAAAAAGGAACCTGAAAACAACTGTATTTAGCAACCCTGTTTAAAGCAACAAAAAAAGATAATAATGGTATAGATTCTTCTTTATAATAAATCAGATGATCATACATAAACAAAGAGACTGAATGATTCCTTTTTTAACTTGATATTCAGCCTCTTTTTTATAGATTATAATGTATTTTAGATTGATGCAGCTATAGTTTCCATAGATCTATCTACTTTTTTCACCAATCCTGATAGTACTTTCCCTGGACCTACTTCTGTAAATGACGTAGCTCCGTCCTTAATCATATTTTGAATACTTTGCGTCCATTTTACCGGAGCAGTTAACTGTGCAATCAAGTTCTTTTTAATTTCTTCTGGATCGGTAACAGCGGTTGTAGTCACGTTTTGATAAATCGGACACATTGGTGTATTAAAAATTGTTGCTTCGATAGCAGCTGCTAACTCTTCTCTTGCCGGCTCCATTAATGGTGAGTGAAAAGCACCACCAACTGGCAATACCAATGCTCTTCGGGCTCCTTTTTCCTTCATTAGTTCACACGCTCTTTCTATCGCTTCCACTTCCCCCGAAATCACTAATTGACCAGGACAATTATAATTTGCTGCCACTACGACTCCTTCAACCTCTTTACATCCCTTTTCTACTACCTCATCATCTAACCCTAAAACGGCAGCCATTGTAGAAGGTTTTAATTCACAAGCGCTTTGCATCGCTAATGCTCTCTTAGAAACTAATCTAAGTGCATCTTCAAAATTTAATGTTCCGTTAGCCACTAAAGCAGAAAACTCACCAAGAGAATGACCTGCTACCATATCTGGTTTAAAACTATCTCCTAACACTTTACTTAAAATTACCGAATGTAAAAATATCGCTGGCTGAGTAACTTTTGTTTCCTTTAACTCATCAGCAGTACCTTCAAACATGATTTTAGTTATTTCAAAACCTAAAATATCATTGGCTTTATGAAAAAGTTCTTTTGCAATTTCTGAATTCTCATATAAGTCCAGTCCCATTCCTGAAAATTGAGCCCCTTGACCTGGAAAAACATATGCTTTCATGTATTGTATATTTAAAATTTTGACAAAAGTAAGTATAAATACCAAGAGTAATTCATTCAAAAAATTGTTTTTAAAGAGCTCATTTAATTTTAAAACTTTTAAAAAAATTAACTTTTCTAGTCTTAGAAATTGATAATTTTTTACCGTCGTCCATTACTACAAATCCTCCATCAGACTTACTAATGCGTGTTATATGATCCTTATTGATTAAACTAGAATTATGAATCCTTAAAAAACCAAAACTCTCTAGTAGATACTCGTAATATTTTAAATTCTGCGAAGCAGTAATATGCTTGTTTCCCTTTAACGTAAGCTGTGTGTAACTCCCATCAGCCAAACAATATAATATAGCGCTTATGGAAACAATTTCATACCCATCAAAAGTAGGAATAGAGATCTTATTAAACTTATTCTTTTCTAACTTTAGTTGTTCTATCAGCTCCTTAGCATTATTCGCAAAATATCTCCGCTCCAAACCTTCTAAAAGACGATCTATAGCTTTTTTAAAATCATCAATATCAATAGGTTTTAAGAGGTAATCTAATGCCATAAACCTAAATGCTTCTAAGGCATGATTATGAGCCGACATAAAAATTATCTCAAAATCTATTCTTGCAAATTTTTCTAAAAACTCGAAAATACTTCTAGTGCCAATTTGTATGTCCAAAAAAGCAACATCAATTGTATATGATTCCAAAAGGGTTTGGGCATCATCAAAAGTCTGGGCAGTACCTACAATTTCAATTTTCGGATAGAATGTTACAATTAATGATTGTAAATTTTCTATTCCGTTTAATTCATCATCAACTATAATTGCATTAATTATTTTTGTCATACATATTTTTTAATGGTAGAATTAAAATACTCCTGGTTCCTTTTACCTCATGGCTTTGATCAAAAAGATCTTCAAAATAATATTTCGCCTCTTTATATCCAGATTTTGCCAAAATCTCTATTCGTTGTTTAGTGTTAATCGAGGTAATCCCTATAACACCTTTCGGTTTAGACATTTTTATTTTTTGCGCTTCTATTCTTCCTATACCATTATCTTCTATAATAATCTTCAGGTTACCATTATAAGGTTCTATTGTTAAAAAAACGTGACCTCCTTCTGGTTTATTACTAATCCCGTGGATAATTGAATTTTCTATGATAGGTTGTAAAATCATTGCAGGAATATAAGGGTTTTGCTCTTCGATATTGGGATCCACATCTAACGTAAACTCCAATTTATTTCTAAATCGTATTTTTTCTAAATCTACATATACCTTTATAAGGTCTAATTCCTTTTGCAGTCTGATAAAGGAATAATTCGAATTATCCAAAATCAACCTAATGGATTGAGAAAATTTGCTCAGGTAATTATATGCGCTAAACTTATCTGACTTTAGTATAAAATTTTGCACCCCATTTATTGTGTTGAAGATAAAATGGGGGTTCATTTGTGATCGTAATGCAAATAATTTCATAACGGAAATTTGCTTCTGCTTTTCTGCTAGGTACACACGGTTCCGATAGGCATATAATACAATCGTTCCTATGATAGCAATCAAAACAATACTCACAATCCAAATAATTCTTTCGATATCTGATTCGAATTCTTTTTTATCTTCTGCTTTCTCTTTTGATAAAGAAGCATAAGCAACATCTTTTTGTTCAATTACTTTTGAAGATTCAATTTTCGATATTTGTTCTGAAAAATTTTTATCGAGTAATTTAGATTCTAATGAGGTGAATTTTTCGTAAAATGAGAGTGCTTTCTTGTAGTTTTCTGTTTTTTTATGATATCTACACAAATCCTTATATGCATCTATAATCCCGGTTTTGATATTATACTCTTCTGCTATAGAAAGGGCTATATTTAGATTATGTTCGGCTTTTTCATAGTTTCCGGTATCTAAATATATATTTCCTAAAGTACGATATGTTTGCGCTACTCTACTATCAAATAATTTATCTGGTTTAATAGCTAAAGCTTTTTTCGCATAGGTGAGGCTTGAATCATATTTTTTTACCTTATAATAATTAAACGCCAGATTGTTATAGCACGTTTTCTTTTGATTCTGATATGTGAGATTTTTATCAAGTTCTTTATTCAGTATCTTTTTATATAATACAATAGCATTTTCGTAGTTTTCTAACTGTGTTTGTATAACAGCTAAATTTATATAGCTGGTTATTTCTCTATCTTTCTCGCCTAGACATATTGCTACTTCTAGTGCTTCTGAAAACATAGCAACTGATCTATCATTTTTGTTGAGCTTAGCATATAAAATCCCAAGTCTATTTAATACTCTATGTTTTTCTACTGAAGGCTCTTCATCTTTGAAAAAGTAATACGCTTCCATTAGACTGCTTAGTGATTCTTTATAATCAGTTTTTCTTTGAAATACTAATCCTATATCTGATTGAATATCTGCAATCAAAAAATCATCGTTCTCATAACCAGCAATACGTTTTGCTCTATTAAAATAGTTAAGTGCCAACTCATAATCTTCAGAATACATAAAAACGACACCTAATCGCTTGAGGCTACGCGCATATAAACCATAATCTTTATATTTAAGTGCTAGATCCTTTGCACTTTCAGCGTACTGCAAAGAAGTGTCCATATCTACATCTTTATAATACAAACTAAGATGATAGGACGCCTTCACTTTTTCTACATCCTCACAGGTATTAAAAATGGTTAACAGACTATCTCTTACATCAGCCTTTTTCTTAATTTGAGTCTGCGATATACCTACCGCTACAAAAAGTAAAAAAAAACAGCGTATGTGTTTATGATACATTCCCAACTCGATGTTTTGTGTGTTTCATATCAAACCTACGCAATTTCTTGAATACCATAATAAAGTAAATAAAGCAGATGTGTTTTCTCCATCTGCTTTGTTAACTATAATTTTATTAAATGTATTGCTTTATGTTTTATTCTTTATACATTTTTATTGTCTTACTTTTATTATTTTCTAATGAGAGAATATCAACTAAATACATTCCTTTAGGAAGATCATCTATAACAATGCCTGATTTAATATTATCTATTTCCGAATGAAATGATTTTAGCACTTTTCCTTCAAGGCTTATAACGTTAATAGACAGTGATTCATCCTCTGTATTTTTAACAAAAAATGAATGCGACACAGGGTTAGGGTACAGCATTATCGATTTACTGGTTATATCTCTACTCCGATTTTGGTCACAAGAAAGATCTCCAAAATCAAAATTACCATTACAATATAACCATTCTGAAGAACCACATCCTGTCCTACTAGAGTAATCTTCTGTTTGATATAAAGTATCACAAATTTTAATCCAATCGATATAAGCGTTTAAATCACACGTACTATTGTTATCATTTACAAAAGCTACTTTAATGTTTTGACCTTCTTTATAGTTAGTATAGCGATACACTTCAATATCATTAGTCAGCGTAAATGGAGCTACCGATTGATTATCCAGGAGAATTTCTATTTGCTCACCTGAACAGTTCCCTTTTGCCCCTACTTCTAACACCTGAGTATTCGAACTACTAGAAACTACATCAATGTTAGGCTTATTAAGATTATCCAAACGGTTATTCCAATTTCCTCCTACAGGAGTTATAAATACTTGAAACTGATACGTACCATCACCTAAAGGAATGCTTTCTGGTATAGAAACTGAAACATTTATAGTTTCTGCTCCTTTAGAAATCTGTATTTTATTTGTTTGATAGACTGTATACGGGCTTGTATCTAATTGAAAAACGGTTACGATATCTCTATTTTCTTTGGCTTCATAGGATACCGATACCATAGCTTCTTGCCCTTTTTGTACCTGATTTGGCACAGAGGTAGCAAGAATTTTATCCTCCAGTGTATTCACAACTCCTTCAAATTCTTTAGCTCCAATATCAATAGATGATCCTATTACAGGTCCAAACCCTACAGAAACACCTGCGTCAATAGCTGGGCTACTAGACCTCAATTCCATATCCTGAATAGGAAAATTATTATTTTTTGTTGGATTATATAATCTGGCAGAAGCTCCATTTTCATTAAATGGATTTGATGTAGTTGCCAACAAATTGGTTTGCGATTGGCCTAAACCTTGAACATTTTTCAACCTTGGATCTGTTACAAGGTCATTAGAGCTTATGGGTTCTGGATTTCCATTGATATTCCAATGTATGTTTTGATCATAAGTGATATTTTCATCTTCATATCGAGATATTGTCGATTTTGAAGCATTAGAATTATATAAAATATTGTTTTTTACACGTGCATTTTTCACCCTTCCTATTGATAATTGAGAATCGCCTACAGCAACAGGATAAGCTGGATTAGCAATTCTTGTACTTTGTGCATTATCGAAGAGGGTATTGTTATAAACATCGACATTATTACTAGAAAACACGTTTATTCCCTGACCTCCATTGCCGTAACATATATTTCCGATCAATAATGTTCTACTGTCATACGGAATTCCATTTTCTTTTTGATCCTGGATGTGATCATCCACAATGATTCCGTTACCATCCGTAATTCTATTACTTCCTCCTTGAAAACCTCGAAGATTCACGTTGTATCTAGAAACATTGTCTTTATAAATAATTCTATGATTTGGATACTCCGGAAAGCTATTCACATTCAAATTTGCAGGTTGATACGATGAAATTCCACTATTTCCATTACGACTTTGATATGCACAATGCTCTACCAAGTTCCCTTCTATTAAAATTACTTCTGACCCACCAATGGCAATTCCATTTCCAGGAAAATCGTGCACATAATTATTACGAACAATAATATGATGAGAGCCATTGTCAATTCCGATGGCTCGTCTTGCTCTCCATAATTCAAACCCAAAAGAAGGATTGTTTATCATCTCCTTCACATCTTCATTGGCTGGAATAAACTCTAAGTTTTCTATAATTACATATGAGGATCCCAACAAATCAATTCCTTTTACTGAAGCTGAAACTACTGTAGGCAGTTTTCCTTGTTCATCTGGTACTCCTGAAAAAGTTATATAATTTTCTTCTGATCCGGAGATTGACATAAATATTTCACTCCAAGGGCTATTATTTCCACCCGTATATATTCCTGGCAGGATTCTAACAGTGTCGCCTGCATCTACAGAATTTACCGCTTTCTGAATTGATTTAAAAGCCGCATTTTGATCTAATCCCGAGTTATTATCATTCCCGTTCTGAGAACTCACATAATATGTTGTTTGTGCACTTACAGAAAACCCAAACAGCATATTAAAAGCTATCATTAATTTTATTTTTTTCATCATCTTACATATTGTAAACAATTTATATACTGGCTTTAAAAAGAAACATTAAGTGTAATTACTTGATGTTTCTTTTCAGCCTATCAATTAATGATTGTTTATGATTATTTTTTTGGTTTCCGAGGTTTTGGTAGTACGATCATATATTCTTAGAATATAAAACCCATTAGTAAGATGTCCTGTTAGAATAGTATTGGTATCAGAGACATTATTTGCTTCATACACCTTTTTTCCTTCCAAATTATAAATAGATACCGTATATAACTCAGAACCTTTTATGATCATTTTGTTATCAGTAACTGGATTAGGATATACATTAAAAATATTCTGAATACTCTCATCAGAAGTTTTGTTGTCACAACCGGGACTTCCAAAATCAAAATTGCCGTTACAGAATAACCACTCCGAATTTCCACAACCCGTTCGGGAAGCTGTATTTTCTGTTTGATATCTCGTTTCGCATACCTTAATCCAATCTATATATGCATTTTTATCACAATTATCTACACTACCATCATTTATAAAGGACACTTTTATGTTCTCATTATCATTGTAGCCTTCGTAGGTATACATCGAAATATCTGTTGTCAATGACCATTCAGATACTTTTTTACCATCGAGTAATAGTTGAATTTTTTCTCCGCCACAATTGCCTTTTGCTCCTATTTCAATAATTCCATTCTGACTGGAATTAGTACCATTTCCAAAATTAATATATCCGTTACAGTGAATGAATTGTGTAAAACTTCCGCCACCACAAGTTCCATCCCAAGCTCCTGTGTTTTCTGATCTGGATTCTGCTTGAATTTTTTCTCCGTCAATTTCTAACCAATCAATTTCTACATCTCTTCCTGTATCGTCATTAATAAAGGCTACTTTAAAGTTTCCTGAAGTCTCAGCAAGTGAAATGTTATAATTAGCAAAATTATTAGTTAATGTTATAGCATCTCCAATTGGCGTATCATTATACCGAACTTCGATTTTTGCATTATTAGTTCCTTTTGCTCTTACGATTATATTTCTTGTATTTTCTATACAATCAATACCAGTTTTAGAAATTGTATGCAATCTTTCGTTCCAATCTCCACCTTGTGGTGTGATAAAAATTTGAAATTTATAATCATTATCAGCTACAGGAGTATTTGCATCAATAGGAATTTCTAATCCGATCGAATCTGCGCCTCCTATTACGTTTATTCTTTTTGATCCATAAACGGTGTAAGGACTTCTATTTAATTGAAAAACGGCTACAATATCTCTCCTAGCACTAGAAGAATACTTTATTTCAACAAAAGCTTTCCCTCCTTCAATCACCTGGTCAGGCGCTATAAACGACTTGATGATATCCTCATCTGTTCCTCCTGTATCATCACAAGCAGTTGGAAGAGTATTTACTGCTCTAAAATGATCTCTATTCCATCTGCCTTCTACAGTCAAATCATTATTATAATTCCAGTTACCATTTGGACTCGCTGACCTTTTTAGGGATGAGCTCATCTCATTTTTATTACTTAATGACCACTTACAATAACTAATATCATTAGTATCCATCCATTGTTCCCAGCGATCCCATTCTGCAGCATCCAGATTATTATTAGGTCCGTAATTGGTTCCTACCCTACCACATTCTGTCATAAACAAAGCTAATCCCTTGTTAATTGCATAATTTGCTTTATCTCTAAGGGATTGTTTATGTGCTCCGGCATATGCGTGAAGGGTATATGCAATATTACTTACAGGATTATTATTAATATCGGTGGTTAAAGGATTATCTGCAGCTGTATCTACTCGTTGGGAATAAAATGGAGTTCCTACTATAATGATATTATCTGGATCGTTTGCTCTAATCTCTGCAATAACTTCTCTTGAATATCTTTTTATCTCGTTCCATGTACCAATTGAATTTTCATAATCTCCAATAGGTTCATTCCATATCTCGTAGATGATATTAGGATAAGCTCCATATTCTTGAGACATCTGTCGAAAAAATGTTTTAGCTTCATTTTTGTAATTAGGGTGTGCGTGAAAATCTATAATGACATACACCCCGTGTTCTATAGCAGCATCTACTACTGCTCTTACCTGATTAACAGATCCTACCGGATCATCAATATAATCACCTCCGCCCCCACGAACTCCCATAGCAGCTCTTACGATTTCTACTTTCCAATCGTCTCGTAGCCATTTTAACGCATTACTATTCCAATATTCTCCTCCTTCCCATTGATGCCAGAAATAACTCATTCCTTTCAACTGAGTATTTCTATTACATTTATCCTTTATTTTCGTTCCCTCTACTCTTAATTGTCCGTGTCTTTCTACAATTGTTTGGGCTGACAACTGAAATATCGTGAATAGCATCATTACGATCATTAATAGGTTTGTTTTTCTCATAATAAAGATTGATTTGTGTTAGACCTCTAAAATAAAAGCTAAAACGATCGGTAGAAATGCTCAATTTGATGAACGACCATTCTCAACTAATAGTTGACCGTTATAAATTTGCAATTCGTTTTAATAAAAGAACAGAAAAAATAGTAAATCAAGAATTAGGAGTATTTTCTAATGATGAATTGAATTTTTGGTAGATAAGAGTCTCCAAAAAGATTTAGATGCACTAATAAATAGTACAATTGCCAAATTTCAAGTCTTGGTTTCCAACCGTCTATTAATGGAAAAATCTCATTATAGGACGCAAACAATTCCTGATCAAAACCTCCAAAAAGATGCATCATTGCAATATCCATTTCTCTGGGAGCATACGCTACAGCAGGATCTAGTAAACAAGGAGCACCTTTGGCATCAACCATAAAGTTACCATTCCATAAATCACCGTGAATCAAACTTGATATTTCTTTAGGGATTTCAGTTTCTATAGTTGCATAAAACATATCTAAATTTTTAAAGGCGAAGCCTTTTTCTACAGCCATTTTAAATTGCGGTTGTAATCGCTGGCTTATATAAAATTCAGAAGCAACGGTATGTTTCATATTATACTGTGGTAGACTACCAATATAATTATCACTTTCAAAACCAAAATAAGGTGAACTAATCTTATGTAAATCTGCTAATTTTTGTCCGAACACAGTCCAAAAAGTGCTTGTTTGCTTTCCTGTTTCTATATATTCCAGCAGTAAAAAAGAATCCTCCTCGTATTTTCCATAATGCAGCACCTTTGGAATGGTAAAAATAGTTGCTTTTCTTAACTCCTGTAATCCTTTTACTTCTGCTTCGAACATTACTGGAAAACTGGTCGCACTATTTAGCTTAACAACCAATTTTCTGGTATTTAATTCTAATATGAAGACCTCATTAATATCACCTCCCGAAAGCGGTGTTAACGTTGTAATTTTTTCAGAAAAGCGGTTTTCAATGTGTGCTATGAGTTTTTTTGAAAGCAAACTAAATTACTTTTTTTTATAAGTTACATAGGTAAAAGCGTACTCATGTCGCTCATCAGCACCGTGCATTTCTTTATTTTCAACGGTCCAGATTTGGGAGTCAATCTCAGGAAAAAAGGTATCTGCTTCAAACGTACCATGTACTCTTGTAAGCTCTATGCAATCGGCATATTCCATTCCGATTTTATAAATTTCTCCGCCACCAATAATAAATGGCTGCGAATCATTTTTTGCTATTTCTAACGCTTTCTTTATCGAATGTACAACTAATGCACCTTCTGGTTTGTAATCAGGATTTCTTGTAATCACAACGTGCGTACGATTTGGTAGTGGTTTTGGAAATGATTCAAAAGTTTTGCGTCCCATAATAATATGGTGCCCTGTAGTAAGTTGTTTAAATCGCTTGAAATCATCTGGTAAATGCCACACCAGATCGTTATCTTTACCTAAAGCATTATTTTCTCCGGCCGCCGCAATCATCGTAATTTTCTGATCAGATTTTGGAACTATCGGGGTTTCACTAATCTTAGGGTGTTGTTTTTTGATAAACTCTTCTTTCTTTCGAATTAGCTCTTCTTTTGGATACATTAAGTCTACGTCCTTTTGTATTAGCTCGATTTCTGCTTTTTGTTTTGCTATTAAGCGTTCCATCTGGTTACTTGTCCATTGAGCCCCCATAAACTTATGAAACAACCAAACATTACAAAAGTGCAATACAAAAAGAAATGCCCAGCAAATAACCACTATAACATACCAATTCGCGCCAAAAAACTTGATTTCTTTACCAAACCCGATAAGTAAATTAAGAATGACCAAAAATCCAGACCCGACTGCAAATACTATAAAATGCTGGAACAGTCTTTTCTTTTGAACAACGCGTTTGCGAGCGTGCTCGTACAATTCACGTTGTACCGGATCAATTTGTGGAGTTTCTTTTCTTTTTGAAAACATTTTAATAGTATCTTAGTAATGCTTGGATTAATTTATCCTAGTAAATATAACTGTTTTGCTAAAAAGCACTAAAATAACTTATGAAGAATTTAAGAAAAGAATTTCCTGTCCTTTCGCAAAATACCTACCTCAACACAGCATCTTCCGGGTTATTATATGATTCGTTACTAAACTACAGACAAGAACAAGATCTCGATTTTCTCATTGGTGGAAGCATGTTTCGAGATCAGCAGGAAAAAATGTTAAATACTGTAAGAAAATCAATTGGCACTTTTCTGGGTTGTAACCCAGAAAACACTGTTCTCACTCCAAACTTTTCTCTGGGTTTTAATACGGTAATCCAAGGGTTAGAAAAAAACAAAAAAGTACTGCTTCTTGATGAGGACTATCCGTCAATAAACTTTGCTGTTGTTAATAAAGGGTTTGAGGTTTGCTACGCTACAATAAATTCTTTATTAGAACAACAAATCGAAGAAGCTGTAGCTATACACAAACCAAATATTTTTGCTTTTAGCCTGGTACAATATATTAATGGTATTTCAGTCGATCTTGATTTTATAAGACAATTAAAACTTAAAAATCCAGACCTTCTAATCATAGCTGATGCTACCCAATTTTGCGGAACCAAGGTTTTTGATTTTAGTACATCTGGAATTGACATTTTGGGTTGTAGTGGCTATAAATGGCTATTAGGTGGATATGGTAATGGTTTTATGTTATTTAAAGATGATGTCATGGATCATATCACTCCCAATTCTTACAAAAAAGCCGCTTCTCGTACTGAGTATGATTATTCATATACACATTTACGTGCCAGATACGAATGTGGTCATCTGGATACATTGAACTTTGGTAGTCTACAATATTCTCTTCAATTTCTTTCTGAAATTGGACTTTCGACAATCGAAAAAAAGATCCAAGAATTGACTGCTTACACAAAAAGTGAATTAACAGGTTTAAATTTGATCGACAAAGATGTGATCAAAAGAACTAATCACAGTTCTATTTTTAACATAAAGGGAGATCAAAAAATATATAACTCGCTAAAAGAAAAAAACATTGTTACTTCACTTCGGGGTGATGGTATAAGAATAAGTCTTCATTTTTATAATACCAAAGATGATGTTGTCAGATTAGTCGAAGAACTATATCGTTATCGTTAATAACTTACTGAAAATCCGATAGTTTACTCTTTATTTTTTTCATGTTTTGTACTAATTTCACTTAAAATTTATTAATAGACACATAAATTAAAACTAAAGTCATGGCAATATCTAAGCAATACTTAAAGTCAAAGCCTATTTGTAAAGTAACATTTTCGGTTCCAGCAAAGGAAGCTACTTCTGTAAGTGTAGCAGGAGAGTTTAATGAATGGGATACTGAAGCTACTGTATTAAAAAAGCTAAAGAATGGCACATTTAAAGGAACCTTAAATCTTCCTAAAGATCAAAAGTTCGAATTTAAATACGTTGTAGATGGACGATGGACCAACGAATCTGATGCGGATGGATTTCAGTGGAATGATTTTGCCGCTGCAGAAAACAGTGTACTAGTACTTTAAAAAATTTCGTTGGGGTTGTAGTTGTTATTCTACAACCTCAATTCCCTTCCAGAATGCGACGTAATTTTTTATTTGTTTTGCCAAGTCACTAGTTTCTGGATAATACCAAGCGGCATCCTTATTTTCTTTACCACTTACGTCTATCGTATAGTATGATGCAACGCCTTTCCAAGGGCAATTGGTATGGGTTTCGCTTGACTTAAAAAACTCCTTTTTAATGGATTCAGGAGGAAAATAATGATTGTTTTCAACCACCTTGGTTTCATTACTTTCTGCAATCACCTGATTATTCCAAATTGCTTTCATAATTTCAGTTTTAATTAAAAAAAACTATTCTGATTTTTTGAACACATAATTTTTATAATAGTGGTTTTTATCTGTAAAGGACTCTAATATGTTTAGCCCTGATTCTTCTGCCAACCACTTCACTGTATCGTCATCATATTTCTGAGAAATCTCTGTATGTATACTTTCCCAAGCCTCAAAATGGACTTGTAATGATAAACTATCAATATCGACTGTTTGTTTTTTGGTGCTAACTAGATAACTTTTTGCCGTGCCACTTTCTGGATCATACACTTCCCAATGTGTAAATGCATCGAGATCGAAATTCCCTCCAAATTCTTTATTGATCCTTGCTAAAACATTCTTATTAAATGCGGCAGTCACCCCTTTTTTATCATTATAGGCATCTAAAACTTTTTGAGGATCTTTTTTTTGATCGAAACCCATAAAGATCAGATCATCTGGGTGCATAGCAGCATGAAGCTTTTTCAAAAACTGAATAGCTCTGGGGTGCAATAAGTTGCCGATATTAGACCCTAGTACCATAATCACTTTTTTGCGATTACTAATATGCTGTAATCTATCCAAAACTTCGAAATACTCTCCTATTTGCCCCTGAACATCCAATTGTGGTAATTCTTTAGAAAGATTTTTGACCAACCCATCAATTGCATTTTCACTGATATCGATCGGATGGTACGTAACAGGGTGCTTTTGATCAAGTAATTCGTTTAGTAACACCTTGGTCTTTTTACCATCTCCAGCACCTAACTCTATGAGATCAAAACCCTTTTTATCCATATCAAAACTCTTAAGGATATCTTTTTTATGCAACTGAAAAATATCATATTCTGCATTGGTAAGGTAATACTCAGGCAGCTCCATGATCTGTTGAAAGAGTTTATCACCTATTTCATCATAAAAAAATTTAGACGATAAATATTTAGGAAAAGTGGTAAGTCCCTCGTGTACTTCTTTACCAAAAGCACAAGTCAAGACATTTTGATCTTTTGAATTCATGTAGTAAGATTATTTATTTTTTACTAATCGCAATCCATTAAATTGCCATCTTAATTGTGGATGGAAAAAATTGCGATATGTAGCTCTTGTGTGATTCTTGGACGTCGCTACAGAACCGCCTCTAAGTACTTTTTGATTTACCATAAACTTACCATTATACTCGCCTAGGGCTCCCGGTGCTTTCGTATAGTTGGGATATGGCACATAAGCACTTTCGGTCCACTCCCATCTTATACCCCAATCAAAGTATGCTTGAGCAGCTTCCCATTCAAACTCTGTAGGTAGTCGTTCTCCTTTCCATTGTGCAAAGGCAAAAGCTTCATAATAGGAAATATGTGTTACTGGAGCATTATGCTCTAAAAGTTTCAATCCTCCTAATGTATATTGATAAAAATCTCCATCAATTTTGTGCCAATATAATGGTGTTTTTATATTTTCGTTCTGGATCCAATCCCACGCTTCTGCGTGCCATAAGAGACTATTTTGGTATCCTTTATCATTAATAAACTCTACGTATTCTTTATTCGTAACCAGCGTATCAGCTATACTATATTCCTGAAGAAAGACTTTGTGAATTCCTAATTCGTTATCATAACAAAATTCTTCTCCTTTATAACCGATCGTGTATATCCCTTCTTTCATAGTGTGATATGCCACAGAAGGTGTTGTCTTCGGGTTTTCTAAGAATGCATCATTATACTTAGGAAACAAGGGATTATTTCCCAAAATATACTTAATATCGGTTAACAATAATTCCTGATGCTGTTTTTCGTGATGAATCCCTATTTCTACAAGACCTCTAACTTTCGCGTTATCGATTTGAGTTAACAAAGAATTTAAGTGGGTGGTTACATAATCTCTATACTCATACACTTCGCTTACTGTTGGTCTAGAAAGATTTCCTCTATCCGTTCTAATTACTCTTTTTCCAATGCTTTCATAATAACTATTAAAAACAAATGCAAAATCTTCATGAAACCGAGCATACCCTGATTTATATTTAGTAAGAATAAATTCTTCAAAAAACCAGGTAGTATGGCCCAAATGCCATTTTGGAGGAGAAACATCAACTATAGGTTGAACCACATAATCCTCGACTTTCAGTGGAGAACAAATTTCTTCTGATCGAGTTCTGGTTTGTAAAAAGGAAGAAAGTATATTATCAGTAATTACCATAAAAAAAAGTGTATTCGATTTACGAATACACTCAAATTTAATGATTATTATCCTTTTGTAACTTTATAACAAAGTTAATCCAATGTTAAATGTCTCTAATTATTTACTTAGGCTTAATGAAAGTTATAGGTACTTCATAAGCAATCGCAATGGGCTTTTTACCCCATTTTCCAGGTTTCATCTTAGGAATTGTCCTTATGATTCTAACGGCTTCTCGTTGCAAGTATCTATGACCACCTTTTACATCGATCACTTCAGACTTTCCCTTATTATTTACAATAAACTCTACAGTTACGGTACCCTCTAACCCATCTTTTTCTGCAATTTCAGGATATCTGAAATTTCTAATAATATGGTTTCTCAAATTATTATCAAAACATTTTATAGGGCCTTGTCTGGAGTCTTTACATTTAGGCCATATTGGAGTAATCCCTTTTTCATTGGCATTTTCTTTAGACAGAATAATATTATCCTGAGCAAATAAAAATGATGAGGATAACATTATTGTAATAAGTAGTAGTTTCTTCATTGTATCTTCAGTTTAAATTTTGGGGGTTAAACTGCAACTGCACCTTTGATATGGGGATGCGGATTATAGTCTTCCAACACAAAGTCATCAAAAACGAAGCCAAAAATATTTTTTACCTCCGGGTTTATCTTTATTCTAGGTAATTTTTTCGGCGTTCTTGACAACTGTAATTCTAATTGTTCTATATGATTATTATAAATATGAGCATCACCAAATGTATGTATAAACTCCCCTGCTTCATATCCACATACTTGTGCTATCATCATAGTAAATAAAGCATAAGATGCAATATTAAAAGGAACTCCTAAAAAAATATCAGCACTTCTTTGATACAATTGACAAGATAATTTTCCATCCGCTACGTAAAACTGAAAAAAAGCGTGACAAGGTGGTAGCGCAGCTTTACCATTTGCAACATTTTCAGAAAAAGATTTTGAAGTATCCGGCAAAACACTTGGATTCCAAGCTGAAACCAACATTCTTCTACTATCAGGATTGTTTTTTAAAGCATCTATGATCTCCTTAATTTGATCGATTTCATCACCATTCCAATTTCGCCATTGATAGCCATAAACTGGTCCTAAATCTCCATTTTCGTCTGCCCATTCATTCCAAATACGGACACCATGTTCTTGCAGATACTTAACATTGGTATCGCCATTAAGAAACCACAACAATTCATAAACGATTGATTTGAGATGTAATTTTTTGGTAGTCACCATCGGAAAACCTTCACTCAGATCGAACCGCATTTGATATCCAAAAACACTTTTTGTACCAGTACCGGTTCTATCTTCTTTTTCATTGCCATTTTCTAGTACGTGGCGTACCAGATCAAGATATTGCTTCATACTCCCTTTCTAAACTTTCTAATGGATTATTTACACTTTATTAATTCTCCTCAAATATACAAAAAATAGGGTTCCTGATATCCATTAAAAGCTGGATTATGAAATAGTTATAAAACCTTTTTTAGAATTACATTTTTAATAAGAAAAGAGTCTATTTTTTACCCAATAATCATTCCGGCTATGGTAGCTGATAATAATGATGCGATTGTTCCTCCGATCAGTGCTTTCATACCAAACTCTGATAGTGTTTTTCGTTGCCCGGGAGCAAGTGAACCAATCCCTCCTATCTGTATTCCTATCGAAGCAAAATTTGCAAAACCACATAACATATAGGTAGCCATAATAACCGATTTATTATAGGTTAAATGAGTTACATTTGTCACATTTTTTAAATCTGCTAATTGTATATAACCAACAAACTCACTAGCTACTAGTTTTATTCCTAGAAGTTGACCCATTAAAGCTATATCTTCTTTAGCAACTCCAATCAACCACATTAATGGCGCAAAAATATATCCCAAAATAAGTTCTAGGGATAGACTTTGGTACGCTGTATTTGATGCTATCCAAGTATTTATAGAGGTAACGTCTCCAACCCATCCCAAAATTCCATTAAACATGGCGATAAAAGCTACAAATACCAATAACATCGCCCCAACATTTACAGCTAGCTTTAAACCTTCAGTCGTTCCGTTTGCTATAGCGTCTAAAATATTAGATCCAATTTTTTCTGAAGAAACATATACGTCTGTATTAATTTCTTCCGTTTGCGGAAATAGTATTTTAGAGATTACTATGGCTCCTGGAGCTGCCATTACTGATGCTGCTAATAGGTGTTTTGCAAATTGCAATCTTAAAACTGGGTCGTCTCCTCCTAAAAACCCTATATATGCTGCGAGTACAGCTCCTGCAACGGTCGCCATGCCACCAATCATAACCAATAGCATTTCAGACTTATTCATTTTTTCTAAATATGCTTTAATTAGTAGAGGTGCTTCCGTTTGACCTAAAAAAATATTCCCTGCGACACTTAAACTTTCTGCTCCAGATATTTTTAGTGTTTTGGTTAAAAGCCAAGCCAAACCTTTTACTACTTTTTGAATAATACCTAAATAAAATAATAAGGAGGTTAAGGCTGAAAAGAATATAATTGTTGGTAATACTTGAAAAGCGAATATAAAACCAAAAGTATCCATGTCTACGACCAAACCTTCAAAAAGAAATTTACTTCCTGCTCTAGTAAAATCTAAAACACTCACAAATAGGCTTCCAACCCATTCAAATATGGTCTGAACAAAAGGTATTCTTAAAACTCCAATGGCAATAATTAGTTGAAACACGACACCTAATCCAACAGTTTTCCAGTTGATGCCCTTTCTATTACTACTAAACAAAAAAGCTATAATTAATAACACAGCCATTCCTAAAACACCTCTCCATAGACTTGTAAAAGAAAAACCTTGACTAGGTATCAACCGCTCACCATCAACTAAAGGTGGAATTTCTGTTCCTTGTTTTTCTGAAATGAGGGAATATGAAAGGTTATTTTTTGATAAAACCAAAGTAGAATCAGTGATACTATGTATTTTGTATTTAATAATTGAATCTTCAGCTTTGTCAGGAAAAAATAGCAATACATTATTTTGAGCCAGATAATCTCCTTGCAACTTTTCTGATTCATTATTAAATGCATATGAAAAAAAACCTTTATCTAAAGTCAAATAATCATTATTCCCAACTTTCCACAAAGTTTCTGGTGTTCCTTCTATATTTTTTAAAATCCATTTTTTTTCAATAGATTGAGCCGATACTATGGTAACTGCGAATAATGATAATAGGAAAAATAGTAGTCCTTTTTTCATAAAAATAGAGGTAATATTATAACATTTAAAGGTGTGTGGTAAATAGGATTAACCTCGTTTTGAAATTTCATCTCTAATTCTTGCGGCCAATTCATAATCTTCATTAGTAACAGCTTGTTCGAGCATACGATTTAATTCTTCCAGAGATAAATCCTGATAGCTGGCTTCTTTTCCTACCATTTCGACACCCTCTGAAACCAACTCGTCCACCAGGAGGCTTTCAGGATCATCTTCCCCATCTTTCTTTGGGTTTACTTTTAGATAAATCCCTGCTTGATCCAAGATATTTTTGTAAGTAAATATAGGTGCTTGAAAACGTAAAGCCAATGCAATTGCGTCACTAGTTCTTGCGTCTATAATCTCCTCTATTTTATCCCGTTCGCAAATAATACTAGAGTAAAAAACTCCGTCCACCAGCTTATGAATAATCACTTGTTTAACAACTACTTCAAATCTATCAGCGAAATTTTTAAACAGATCGTGCGTTAGCGGACGAGGAGGTTTTATTTCCTTTTCCAATGCTATTGCTATGGATTGTGCTTCAAAAGCACCAATAACAATTGGTAATTTTCTCTCTCCATCCACCTCGCTTAAAATCAATGCGTAAGCACCATTTTGGGTTTGACTGTACGATATTCCTTTTATGTTCAGACGAACTAAACTCATAGTAATTTCAATAAAAAAAGGCTGTTTGAACAAATGGGCTTTTACCTAAGTTCAAACAGCCCTTGATTGGGCACAATTTATGAAAATTATGCGTTATTCGCTTTAAATTCCTTTAATTTTTCGATTAACTGGGGTACTACTTCAAAGGCATCCCCAACAATTCCATAATCTGCAGCCTTAAAGAATGGTGCTTCTGGATCATTATTGATTACTACTTTTATCTTACTGGAATTGATACCTGCTAGATGTTGAATAGCGCCCGAAATCCCTATAGCAATATATAAATTAGTGGCTACTGGTTTTCCGGTTTGACCAACGTGTTCTCCGTGTGGTCTCCATCCCATATCACTAACTGGCTTAGAACAAGCAGTAGCTGCCCCAAGAACATCAGCAAGTTCTTCTATCATTCCCCAGTTTTCTGGTCCTTTAAGACCTCTACCGCCAGAAACTACAACTTCCGCATCTGCTATGGATACCTTGTCTGTTGCTTTATCAACCGATGTTACATTAACTGTAAAATCTTCTTCAGAAAGTGATGGCTCAAAAGCTTCAGTAGCAGCTGCACCTGAGGCCTCTTTTAATCCAAAGGCATTATTCGACAAACCTATTAGTTTAACATCTGTTGTAATCTCAGTGATATTGAATGCTTTATTTGTAAAAGCGGATCTCTTTACGGTAAACGGGGAAATACTTTCTGGTAAGGATACAACATTAGAAGTATATCCAGCATTAAGATGTACTGCTAACATTGATGCTAAAAATTTACTATCAGCACTAGAACTTACTACTACTACTTTGGCACCTTCTTTTTCTGCTGCTTGTTTTAAAGAATCTGCATATGCTTTGGCATTGAAAGTAGCCAACTTATCATTTTTAACGGTTAACACCTTGTCTACTCCATAGTTACCAAGCTCACTACTATCTTCCACATTAAAGCTAACAGCAGTAACTGTAGTGCCGAGCATATTAGCTACCTCTTTTGCATAAGATGCTACTTCGAAGGCCGCTTTCTTTAATTTTCCTCCTTCACTTTCTGTGTATACTAAAACTGACATATATACTATTTTTTATATTAAACCTATTAATAATTAGGTATTTATTTAGACTATTATATTGCTTTAGCTTCGTTATGTAATAACTCTACTAATTGACCTACGTTATCTGGAGAAACCAGAGTAACCTCTCCTTTGGGAGCTGGTTTCTCAAATTTAACAGCCTTTGTTTCTGGAGTAGTTTCTACAGGCTCTACAACTGTTAACGGCTTTTTACGAGCCATCATAATTCCTCTCATATTAGGAATACGAAGATCACTTTCTTCTACTAATCCTTTTTGACCTCCAACAACAAGTGGCAATTTAGCAGTTGAAGTTTCTTTTCCTCCGTCAATCTCACGAATAGCAGTTGCTGTATCTCCTTCTATTTCCAACCCGATACAAGTATTTATAAAATTAGCTCCAGTAAGTGCGGCAAGCATACCCGGCACCATACCACCGTTGTAATCAATTGATTCTCTCCCCGCGATTATCAGGTCATATCCTCCATCCTGCACTACCTTAGTCAACTGTTTTGCCACATAAAAACCGTCGGTAGCCGCAGTATTTACTCTAATCGCATTATCCGCTCCAATTGCCAAAGCTTTTCTTAGTGTTGGTTCTGTTTCAGCACCTCCAACGTTTACTACATCGACAGATGCACCTTGTTTTTCTTTAAACCACATAGCGCGCGTCAAACCAAATTCATCATTTGGATTGATAACAAACTGTACTCCGTTAGTGTCAAACTTAGTGTCACCTTCTGTAAAATTAATTTTAGAAGTTGTGTCTGGCACATGGCTAATACAAACTAATATCTTCATTTTATATAGGTATTTTTTGAGAATTTAATAATAAAAGCGAAAGTACAAATAAAATGTCGAATTTACTATGCACGCATAATAAATTTTTCATAATTCAATGATTAGTAAAGGGTATTATTGCTACTTTTGCCTTTCGTGTAGCACAAAAATAATTATTTTATAAATGAAAACGATACAATTCAGAGAAGCAATTTGCGAAGCAATGAGCGAAGAAATGCGCCGAGACGAATCCATATATCTTATGGGTGAAGAAGTGGCAGAATACAATGGAGCTTATAAAGCTAGTAAAGGAATGCTTGATGAGTTCGGCGCAGATAGGGTAATTGACACTCCTATCTCTGAACTTGGATTTGCCGGTATTGGTGTTGGTAGTGCTATGAATGGTAATCGTCCTATTATTGAATTCATGACATTTAACTTCTCTTTAGTAGGTATTGATCAAATTATCAATAACGCTGCAAAAATGCGGCAAATGAGTGGTGGTCAATTTAATATTCCAATCGTTTTCCGAGGTCCTACGGCATCAGCCGGACAATTAGGCGCAACCCATTCTCAGGCTTTCGAGAATTGGTTTGCGAATACACCGGGCTTAAAAGTAGTTATTCCTTCCAATCCTAAGGACGCCAAAGGTTTATTAAAATCAGCTATTCGTGATGATGATCCTGTCATTTTTATGGAAAGTGAACAAATGTATGGAGACAAAGGAGAAGTGCCTGAAGGAGAATACACCATACCATTAGGAGTTGCAGAAACCAAAAGAGAAGGTACAGATGTGACCATTGTTTCTTTTGGGAAAATAATTAAAGAAGCCTATAAAGCGGCAGATGAGCTGGCTAAAGAAAAGATATCTTGTGAAGTTATTGATTTAAGAACTGTACGCCCGCTGGATCTGGATACGATTTTCGCGTCAGTTAAAAAAACAAATAGATTGGTCATTCTTGAAGAAGCATGGCCGCTTGCTAATATTGCATCTGAAATCACCTATCAAGTACAATCCAATATTTTTGATTATCTGGATGCTCCTATCATAAAAATAAATACGGCAGACACTCCCACACCTTACTCCTCTGTTCTGTTTGAAGAGTGGTTACCGAATAGTAATGATGTTGTAAAAGCTGTCAAAAAAGTAATGTATAAATAAAATGAATCCCGTTCCTTTACGTTTCATTAAATTTGCATTTGTTTTTAAAAATTTAAAAGTGGCCTAAATATTGTAGGCTACTTGAACTTCACATCAATTATTACACATTTATAAAGATATTAGATGAGATATTGGGTTTTAGGGTTTATATTTTTTGCTGTTAGCAACTCCTTCACTTTTGCACAAACCAAAGTTAGTGGTTACGTTTATGATAGCAACAAACAAGCTGTTCCATTTGCCAACATTGTCTTTGTAAACTCCACCATAGGAACTATTACCGATGAAAATGGTAAATTTTATATGGAATCGGATGAAAGTTATAGCAGTATAAAAATTTCATTTCTTGGTTTCGAGACGAAATCTGTTAAGCTCACTAAACGAACTACTTATGGCATGGAAGTGGTTTTAGAGGAAGAAGCTGCGTCCTTAGATGAAGTAGTTATATACAAAGGAAAAACCTCTAAAAAAAATAATCCCGCTATTGATATTCTGCGAAAGATTTGGGATAATAGAAGAGAAAATGGTGTTAAAAAATTCAAACAATACAACTACGATAAGTATGAAAAACTAGAGTTTGACCTTAATACTATAGATAGCGCACTAGTAAATAGTAGGATTTTTAATGGTATGGAGTTTATTTTTGAAGATATCGATACTTCACGAATCTCTGGAAAAACATACTTACCTATCTTTCTGAACGAAGCTATCTCTAAGGTATATGGTGACAACGAGCTTAATGAGATAAAAGAAGTTCTTAAAGGAAATAAAAATGCGGGATTTAGTGACAACCAGACCTTAATCGCTTTTGTGAAGGATTTATACTCTGACTATGACATCTATGACAATTACCTAAAATTTTTTGATAAAAGTTTTACCAGCCCGTTATCCAGAACGGGGATAAGTGTATACAACTATATCCTATCGGACAGTGCCTATATAGGAGACAAGTGGTGTTATAATATCATTTATTACCCTAGAAGAAAAAACGAGCTTACTTTTAAAGGTGATTTTTGGGTAAATGATACTACATGGGCAATTAAAGAAATTAATCTAGAGGTTACCAAAAGTGCCAACATTAACTGGGTAAAGGATTTATATATTGAACAAGAATTTGATGTATTGAACGACTCTATCTTTTTAATTACCAAGGACTATTTTCAATCCGACTTTGCGTTTAACAAAAAAGAAAAATCCAGAGGGGTTTACGGTAAGAGAACAACACTGTACGACAACTATAAATTTGACCAAAAGAAAGACAAAAAATTCTACCAAAGTCAGGTAGATCCTTACAATCAGGACATTTATAATAGAGATGATTCCTTTTGGTCCAATGCAAGGATGGAAGAATTGAATAAGGACGAACAGAAAGTTTATAAACTGCTGGATACTTTAAGAACAGTAAAAGCTTTTAAAAGGCTATATAATGTAGGAACCATATTAGCTACGGGATATGTAGAATTTGAGGGATGGGATTTTGGACCTTTATTCTCTACTATTGGTTATAATACTATTGAGGGATTTAGATTAAGAGCCGGAGGTAGAACGTATTTTACAGCAAATGATCAATGGAGGATAGAAGGCTACGGCGCTTACGGTTTTCGAGATAACAAATTTAAATATGGCATTTCAGGAAAATATCTCGTGGACAGAAAATCGAGATTAATTGTTTCTGCTGGTAACCGAAGAGATGTAGAACAGTTGGGCGCAAGTCTCACCAACACGAATGATGTAGAAGGTCGAAGTTTGGCATCCTCCTCAATCGTTGCAACCGGAGATAATACCAGACTAACCTCAATCAATCTATCTGCTTTTTCTATGCAAATAGAGCCAAGAAAAAACTTCACAATTGGAGTAACTGGTTCATATAGAACCCTAAAACCCGCCGATAGAAACTTATTCAGTCTTGATTTTTTTGATCCAGACACTGGTGAACTTAAAAAAGAGATAAAGCAAGCAGAAATTTCAACTACTTTAGCCTATTATCCAAAAAGAAAAACCACGGGTTATGGAGTAGACAGAGTCATTATAAATGATGGAGATTATGCACAACTTTTCCTAAACTACGCTGTAGGTCTAGACCATATTCTGGAAAGTGATTTTGAATATCAAAAGCTTCAGTTTTTCTATCGCCAACCTTGGAACATTGGTGGTTTTGGAGTTCTGAACAGTTCTATTGAGATAGGAAAAACCTTTGGAGAGGTTCCGTTAGGACTTTTAAGTGTTGTACCAGGTAATCAAACATACCTCTCTATTCAGAACACCTTTCCTTTACTAAACTTCTATGAATTTGTTACCGATACGTATGCTTCTGTTCATATGGAACACAACTTCAACGGAAGAATTTTTTCGAGAATACCGTTGCTTAGAAAATTGAACTTACGAGAACTTGTGGGCATTAGAGGTGTATGGGGCGAAATTTCTGACGAAAACATACTCTTAAGTCAGCCATCTAATGAAATACTAATTGCTCCAGACGATGAAATATATTGGGAATATAGTCTAGGAGTAGGAAATATCTTCAAAGTCTTCCGAATTGACTTCCATTTTAGAGGGAATTATTTTGATAACCCTGATGCTCGTGACTTTGGGGTAACTGGTTCATTTGGTTTCTACTTCTAAAAATTAACTGCAAAACTATTTTTTGTTTGTTACCATATTTTACGTTTCCAGATCAAATTAATTTTTACGAAAAGCTTTTAGATTACCTTATCATTAAAATTTGGCTTGAAAACATATAATTTTTGATCATATATTTTAACCAACCCCTTGTAATACTTATATTTGCCGCCATTAAAAATGAGAACAATACTATGAGCGCAGCAACTCGCGAAAGTTTCGATGTACTGATCGAAATTCCAAAAGGAAGTCGTAACAAATATGAATACGATTTTGATATAAAAAAAATTCGTTATGATCGCATGATTTTTTCATCTATGATGTATCCTGCAGATTACGGTTTTATACCAGAGACTTTAGCATTAGATGGAGATCCATTAGATGTTTTAGTACTAGTAACAGAGCCTACCTTTCCTGGTTGTGTTATGGAAGTAAAGCCTATAGGTGTTTTCCATATGGCGGACGAAAAAGGTCCCGATGAAAAAATTATCTGTGTACCAGTAGCTGATCCTATTGCCAGCCGCATAGCCGATTTACAAGAATTAAATCCACACCTTATAAAAGAAATTGAACATTTTTTCCAAGTGTACAAAGATCTTGAAAAAAAGAAAGTTGATGTTGGTGGCTGGGGTAATATTGACGAAGCCAAAGAAATTATCAAATCCTGTGTGAAGCGATTTGACGATTTAGAAGACAAACCTAAAGGTTTATTTAGCATCTACTAATTTAAAGTATAAAAATCTTTAAAAAGCGCAATATTTTTGATTAAATATTGCGCTTTTTATATTTAGATGAATTCACTACTTTTAGCACCTAATTAACTAAAAACACATTTAATGGAATCAAATATGATTTACATGCCAATCGTTTTGGCATTTCTAGGGCTAATTTATATGCTTATTAAAAAATCTGAGGTAATGAAACAAGATGCCGGTGACGGTAAAATGAAAGAAATTTCGGATCATATTTATGAAGGTGCCTTAGCTTTCTTAAATGCTGAATATAAACTACTTGCAATATTCGTGGTAATAGTAAGTATATTACTTGCGATCGTATCTTTTATCGTACCGACTACTCACTGGTTGATCGTAATCGCTTTTATATTTGGAGCTATTTTCTCTGCTTTTGCAGGTAATATAGGAATGAAAATTGCGACCAAAACTAATGTTAGAACAACGCAAGCTGCTCGTACAAGTTTACCAAATGCACTTAAAATATCTTTTGGTGGAGGAACCGTTATGGGTCTTGGCGTAGCAGGTTTAGCTGTTTTAGGCTTAACAGCATTCTTTATATTCTTTTTTCACTTTTTTATGAACGGAGAATGGACCAACACAATGGATATGACCATTGTTCTTGAAACATTAGCAGGATTCTCTTTGGGAGCTGAATCTATTGCACTTTTTGCTCGTGTCGGTGGAGGTATTTACACAAAAGCCGCAGATGTAGGAGCCGATTTAGTAGGAAAAGTGGAAGCTGGTATTCCAGAAGATGACCCTCGCAATCCTGCTACCATTGCTGATAATGTAGGTGACAATGTGGGTGATGTAGCCGGTATGGGTGCTGACTTATTCGGGTCTTATGTAGCAACGGTACTGGCTGCAATGGTTCTTGGTAATTATGTGATTAAAGATATGGGAGGAGCAATTTCTGATGTTTTTGGAGGTATTGGTCCAGTCTTATTACCAATGGCAATCGCTGGTGCAGGAATTATTATTTCTATTATTGGTACTATGTTGGTCAAAATTAAAAGTAATGAAGCTAAAGAAGCTCAGGTTATGGGAGCTTTAAATATTGGTAATTGGACATCAATTATTTTAGTTGCAATTTCATGTTTTGCTTTGGTAAATTGGATGTTACCAGAAACAATGAATATGAATTTCTTTGGTGAAGGTCTTATAGAGATTTCTGCAATGCGCGTATTCTACGCAACGCTGGTTGGTTTAGTAGTAGGAGCTGTAATTTCATCTGTGACGGAATACTATACTGGATTAGGTAAATCACCTATTCTTAAAATTGTGCAACAATCGAGCACAGGTGCTGGAACGAACATTATCGCTGGTTTAGCAACAGGTATGATTTCCACATTTCCCTCTGTATTATTATTTGCTGGAGCGATTTGGGCATCGTATGCCTTTGCAGGATTTTATGGTGTAGCACTAGCTGCTTCTGCCATGATGGCAACAACAGCCATGCAATTGGCAATCGATGCTTTTGGACCTATTGCAGATAACGCTGGTGGTATAGCAGAAATGAGTGAACAAGAGCCAATAGTAAGAGAACGTACTGATATACTAGATTCTGTAGGTAATACTACAGCTGCTACAGGAAAAGGATTCGCTATTGCATCCGCTGCATTAACATCTCTAGCTTTATTTGCTGCTTATGTAACTTTTACAGGAATTGATGGTATTAATATTTTTAAGGCACCCGTATTAGCAATGCTATTTGTTGGAGGTATGGTACCCGTAGTATTTTCTGCACTAGCAATGAACGCAGTAGGAAAAGCTGCAATGGAAATGGTACAAGAGGTTCGTCGTCAATTTAGAGATATTCCTGGAATTATGGAAGGTACAGGAAAACCAGAATATGATAAGTGTGTCGCTATTTCTACTAAAGCATCTCTAAAAGAAATGATGTTACCTGGACTATTGACTATTGGATTCCCATTAGTAATAGCATTTGTTCCATTATTGTTTGGAATGAATAAATTAGCGATCGCAGAAATGTTAGGAGGGTATATGGCCGGAGTTACCGTGAGTGGTGTCCTTTGGGCAATCTTCCAAAATAATGCAGGTGGTGCTTGGGATAATGCCAAAAAATCATTTGAAGCTGGTGTAGAAATTAACGGAGAAATGACGTATAAAGGTTCTGAAGCCCATAAAGCGGCGGTAACTGGTGATACTGTTGGTGATCCTTTCAAAGATACTTCTGGACCATCTATGAACATCTTGATTAAATTGACATGTCTTATCGGACTTGTAATAGCACCGATACTTGGAGGGCATACTTCTGAAACAGCTCTTGCTACTAATGAAATTGAAGTAATTGCTTCTAAATATCCATCGAATGAGATTGAAAAAAAGATTGAAGTTGAGATGCGTATGGAAGATGATATCGCAAATGCTGTAGTGACTATTAAAACCACTCAAAACGGTAAAACAACTACTGAAACCAAAAATTTAAAAGGAACCGAGGAAGAAGTGAAGGATCGTATAGAAAAGATCAAGGCTTCTCTAAAATAATTTTTAAAACCGCTAACATTAAAAAACCTCGCTTATTAGCGGGGTTTTTTATCTTTACGAATAATTACTGATCTATGTTTAAAAAAAAACCGCTTCGAATTAACTCTTATTTAGGTTACGGTACTGTGAAACGTCTACGAGCTACGGGTAGAGCGTTAGAGGATGAAAACATAAACTTTGACGGAAATACAAAAACATTAAAAACACTATATAATATCTTTAGGCAGTTTGAAAGTGACGAGATTAAAAATGCCTGTGTTAAACTTAAATTATCTGATGGAACAACGTTTACCACAAAAACTGATCAGGAAGGATATTATAATTTTGATGAAATTTTGTCCAATGCTGAAGCCTTAATAGATGAAAAAAAATATATTTCTTATTTGCTTTCTTTTGAAAACATGGGTGGTAAAAAAGTTATCCAATCAAATATATTTAAAGGAAAAATGCTAGTCCCTTCTTCTAAAGCAACATATGGAGTGATTAGTGATATTGATGACACAATTTTACATACAGGAGTTGCATCATTATTTAAATGGAGAGTTATTGCCAATACCTTCTTTAAGAATTTTGACAGAAGATTGCCGTTAGAAGGAACCGTACAATTCTATCAAAAATTAAAACTTGGTCAAAATAATAAGCCAATAAATCCAATCTTCTATGTTAGTAACAGTCCTTGGAATTTATATGATTATCTATCAGCTTTTTTAAAAAAACATTATTTCCCAGAAGGGCCTATCTTATTAAGAGACTTTAGAACCCCTTTTGATAAGACACCAAAGCCAAAAATACCACATAAGCAATCAGAGATTATAAATTTACTGAGTGTATATCCTGATTTAAAATTTATATTAATTGGGGATAGTGGAGAAAAGGATGCAGATATTTACACCGAGATCGCAAAGAACTATCCCGGTAGAATATTAGCTATTTATTTAAGAAGTGTAAACCACAGGAGAAAAGAAAAACGAATTACTAAAATAATAACAACCTTTACTACGACTCCAATTCTTCTTGTAAGTTCTTCACAGGAAGCAGAGACTCACGCAAAGCAGCAAGGGTTTATAAGTTAGTTCTTCAAGCTTCTAACTTCAGAAGTAAGTGCAACCATTGCATCCTGTAATTGTTTAATACCCGTTGTATCAGGATTAGAATCTATATTAAAACTGAGTTTGCTATTAACCTCCCATAGCTCTAAAATTTTGTGTGTTTGAATGGTATAGGGTAAATAATCAACATTCAGAGAAATTAATGTTAACATGGATGAATCCTCATTTTTTCTTACTTTTTTAACGACCACACTATCCTGTAATACAACTACATAAAGCGCATTGCTTCTTACATCCGAAAGGTTATTGATGGCTTTTCCAATTACCCACTCTTTAGGTTCTAACACCGGCAGCATACTATCTCCTTCTACCTGAAAACCCCGATATGTAGCATTTCTATATTCTGGAAGAGGAATATCAAACGCTGGCAACTGCTGATACCAATCCACATCCTGTACATTGTGTGGATACCCCGCAGCCGCTTTGACATTGACCAATACAATATTCTCATTATCCTGAGGGTCCACAGTTACTACTTTTGGAGCAACATCTCCATTGTGTAACAGTATTTCTTTTTGATCACTTTCTCCAAACAACCAAAGAGGATTTACACCGAATTCCTTAAGCAATTTAGATACTACTTTTCCAGAAATTTTGGTTTTCCCTCTTTCTATATCCGCTGTAGAATTTTTAATATTTAAAACCTTTGCAAAATCAGATTGTGTAAAATGATTTTCTTCACGGATTGATTTAAAGCGTTGAATGGTTTGGTTAGTTAAATTATCCATACAACTTCAAATTATTTATTCATAGACATTATCGTTAACTTATTTGGGATAATTCCTTAACAAATATACTATTTTTTGGAATATTTCCAATTTTAACACTGCTTGATTTTTATTTTATTGGAATATTTCCATAAATTTGGAAAAATTACTAGCAAATCTAAATCTTTATGACATCACCGATCCCTGTACACCAACCCGAATCAGAAAATATAATTCGATACTCATTAAATAATTCGATCCCAGCAACTGAAAAACTTTATACCACTTTAAAAGACAAAGGTTATTTTTTCAACAGAAATCATTGCATCAATAATTATACTTTTGACTTTTATTCGCCGCAGTTAAAAATTGCAATTGAAGTTGATGGCTACGCACACGAGTTTACAGATGTATATAGTCAGGATGAACCTAAAAAATTACACATAGATTCTTTAGGAATAACCGTTTTACGCTTTACCGATTATCAAATACTCGTAGATATAGAAGAGGTTATAAGAACCTTAAAATATTTAGTAAAGTCAGCTAAAAACAGAAAGTATGTCGTTTAACAGGATACGTGAAAAACTTTCCATCCTAGCAGATGCCGCCAAATATGATGTCTCCTGCGCCAGTAGTGGTGGCAAAAGGAGAAATACCAAAATGGGTTTAGGTAACAACACGGGGATGGGAATTTGCCATAGTTACACCGAAGATGGTCGTTGTGTGTCTTTATTAAAAATACTCCTGACCAATCACTGTATTTTTGATTGTGCCTACTGCGTTACCAGAAAGAGCAATGACATTCAGCGAGCCGCTTTCAAGATTCAGGAAGTGGTGGATCTTACTATTAATTTTTACAGAAGGAATTACATTGAAGGATTGTTTCTGAGTTCTGGGATTTTCAAAAATTCTGATTATACGATGGAACGATTAATTGCGGTTGCAAAAAAACTTAGATTAGAAGAAAATTTTAATGGGTATATTCATCTAAAATCAATTCCCGGTGCGAGTGATATTCTTATGAGAGAAGCAGGTTTGTATGCGGATCGGCTTAGTGTTAATATAGAAATCCCTACTATATCAGGACTACAACTTCTTGCTCCAGATAAGAAGCACGAGGATTTCATAAAGCCCATGCAAAAGGTAAAGAATGAAATCATTCAATACAAGGCGGAAAGAAAGGTCATCAAAAGTACACCAAGATACGCTCCTGCCGGTCAAAGCACCCAAATGATTATCGGAGCTACTGGAGAAAGTGATAAAGACATTATGAATGCTGCAACGTATTATTATAAAAAATTTCATATGCGTAGGGTATATTACTCAGGTTATGTTCCTGTTATGACCGACAATCGTTTACCTTCGTTATCTACAGAAGTACCAATACTTAGAGAAAATCGATTATACCAAACGGATTGGTTATTACGGTTTTATGGATTTTCAGTGAGTGAACTGCTTAATGATCAATATAAAAATCTAGAACTTGATATCGATCCTAAATTGAGTTGGGCACTGCGAAGTTTGCACCTATTCCCCATTGATATTAATAAAGCAGATAAAACAACATTAGCCAGAATACCGGGCATCGGAATGCAATCTGTTTCGAAAATACTACAAGCTAGAAAATTTAGAAAATTAAACTGGTCACACTTAAAAGCAATCGGGATCGCGCTAAACAGAGCTAAATATTTCATTACTTGTGACTCAAAAGAATTTCATCATGAAGATTTTACTCCTTTATTTTTAAAAAATAAAATTCTAAACAATTCCAAAAGTAAACATGCTAAGCATTTTTCAAATCAATTAAGTCTTTTTTCTTAAAAATTATTGATGAACCCTCAAACTATTTTAATGTATGACGGAAGTTTTGATGGATTTTTAACCTGTGTATTTACAGTATACGAGCAAAAAACAGTAAATCCCTATATCCAAAAAGAATTCCAGTCTACTCATCAATTGTTCTCTGTTTCAGAAACAATTATCACAGATGAAACAAAATCTAAGAGAGTTTGGAAAGGTATCAAAACGAACATATCATCCATACAACAAAAAATGCTCTTTAAAGCTTTTTTAAGTGAAATTAAAGGAGTGGAAAACACATTACTTGCTTATATTCAAAACATATTTGACACCCAAGAATCAAATCTAATCGATTATGGTAATAATGATATTCTTAAAATCACCCAAGTTGCCAAAATGGTTGGTAGAGAGAAACATCGTATGGAAGCTTTTGTCAGGTTTCAAAAAACCAAAGATGGTATTTTTGTAGCAACTGTAGAACCTGACTTTAATGTGCTTCCTTTAATAGTTCATCATTTTAAGGATCGATACGCAGATCAAAAATGGCTCATCTATGATATTAAAAGAGCTTACGGAATTTATTACAATCTTTTTAAAGTGGATAGTATAACTTTAGATTTTTTTTCGAAACTCCGGACCAATATCGATAAGGATACTTATGCCGATAGTGAAATAGATTTTCAACGTCTTTGGAAAACCTATTTCAAAAATGTTACCATTGAATCCAGAAAAAACTCAAAGCTTCACTTGCAACACCTTCCAAAACGATACTGGAAATACTTGATAGAAAAAAACGATATATAAAATAAAATGTTAAATTTGCCGTTCGATAACCCAATTAACTATATCTATCAATTATGAAAAGATTATTTTTAGGAGCAATCGCTCTAATGTTAACAGTTTCGGTAACCTCTTGTAGAGATACAAAAAAAGCAGAAGATGCTGCTGAAGAAACTGTAGAAGAAGTAAAAGACGCCGCAGAAGAAGCGGTAGAAGAGGCAGAAGAAGCCGTAGAAGAAGCAAAAGAAGCTGCAGAAGATGCGATTGAAGATGCAGAAGAAGCTGTTGATTCAGTAAAAGCTGCTGCTGGTGAAGCAGTAGAAAATGCTAAAGAAGCTGCTAGTGACGCTGTGGATGCTACTAGTGACGCAGTAAAAGAAGGAGCAGATAAAGCTGCTGCTGCATTGAAAAAGCAATAGTATACCAAACTAAAAACGTAAAACCCTCTCGAAAATTTTCGAGAGGGTTTTTCTTTTTCTAATCATGCCACACTACCTTCTCTGCAATCGAATTGCGTTTAGAAGTTAAATTTTCTTCCTTATCATAATTTCCTAAGTATAACAAGCCCAAACAACGTTCTCCTTCTTCAAAATCGAAAAATTCATTCATATATTGTATTAAAGAGGGACTGCTCCAATAACAACCTACCTCATTCGCAGAACAAGTAAGCCACATATTCTGAACTGCCATGGCTGTGGCCGCGATTTCTTCCCATTCGGGCACTCGTTCTTTTAGATCACGTTGCATACATATTACAATAATTGCACTGGCAGCTTTGCACTTATTCTTGATTTTTTTATGTTTAAAAGGAGAAAATGTTTCTTCAGGAGTTATATCCGTATACGTATCAGATAAAAAAGTTCCCAAACGATCTTTTGTTTCTCCTCTTACGACCTTAAACCGCCAAGGTTCTGTTAGACGGTGTGTTGGAGCCCAGTTTGCATTTTCCAACAACACTTTAATGAACTCTTTCGAAACAGGTTTTTCATTATATTGAGAAGGAAAAATTGATCTTCGCTCTCTAATAATCTGATTTAAATATTCATTATTCATGCATTTTACGTTTTTACTGTAAAGTTATTATTAATATTGAGACCAATTATATAAATCTACATTATAGATCTTGAATTTTCGTAATCGTATTCATAAACCCGAGCAACTTGACAATTTATCTTTATCTGGTAAACTGTTATCAGACACTTTAACTAGCCTAAAGTTAATCAATACACTTTTTGGTAACCATAGACAGCTCACAAAAAGTGCTTTACAATATTGTTTATCAAAAGATAACAAACAATTTCGCATTGTTGATGTAGGTTGTGGCGGTGGTGATAGTATTCGAAATATTTCTAAAGAATTTGGTAAAAAGGGGATTCGTGCCTCTTTTTTGGGAATTGATGGCAACCCACAAAGCATTGCCTATGCTAAAAATAAATATGCCAGATATGACCATATAGAATTCAGAACTGCAAATATCTTGGATGACTCGTTCTCAATACCCGAATGTGACCTCATCATAAGTAGCCATTTTGTCTATCATTTTAAAGATAATGAGGTAACGAATTTTATAAAAAAAGCTTCGAAAAAAGGAGTTGAACATCTTATTTTTAGTGAATTGAAGAGAAGTCGAATGGCTTATTTTTTATTTAAGTTTTCAAGTGTTATTTTGCCAATTTCCAGTATTGCGAAAAAAGATGGTTTACTGGCCATACAAAGAGCTTTTACTATAAAGGAGCTTAAAAACATTTTAACTAAAAGTGATACAAAAAAATATACTATTTCTAAAAAATTTTGGTTTAGAACTATAACAACAATTGACCTCTAATTATGAAAGATACTTTTTCGGAAACTTTGAAAAAACTAAAAGAAACTCCAAAAACTTTGGTACTAACCTATATAGTTGTCTATTTTTTATGGGGTTTAGGGATGAATGAATTCGGTACAGAAATGGAAATCGCCAGATTTTCTCATTGGTGGCAAATTATTACTTGTTATATTTTGTATATGGTTCCTATTTCGATTATCCTAAAGAGTTACAATTTCTTCAATCAATACGCCTATGGACTAGTGGCAATGGGAATCCTGGAGTTCTTGGGATATTGGCTACAGACCTCTTATGCATATCCTAATAATATGATTGACCAATTATTCAACCCTCAAAACTTCAGTCTTGGGATGGCCTTATTTTTTGCTTTGTATTTTCCTGCGGGAAACTGGTTAGTTGCTAAGGTGCACACGATACTTTTCAAAAAAAATCAGATGCAATCAACATCTACCTTATGACCAGAATGAATTGCTGTTTCCCCTGTTTTTTGACGCGATACTTACCTTCAATTGCCTTAGCGCCCTTTAAATCCAGAGAGTCTTTGACATATACTATCCAATCTTGTCGGTGTACGATTGCATTATCCAGCACAACATCGGTTAAATTAGCATCCTCTAATTTGGTGCCCCACAATGTAGCTTCGGTTAAATCTGCTTCGGTAAGATCTGCTCCATATAATTTGGCATTGGTTAAGTCAGCACTTAACAACTCTGACTTCCTGAGGTTAGCGTTTGTAAAATTAGCTCTTTTCAGAATGGCATCAGAAAGATTTATTTTTTCCATATTCGCCTCTACAAACTCGCTTCTTTCTAAATTAGCTGCAGGCAGATTTACTTCTGATAAATTAGAGTTACTTAAATTAACATATTTGAGATTTACTCCTCTACCCAAAAATATATCTTTAAAATAGGTATAACTAAAATCTGATGCATCCAAAATTTCTCTATAGGATTGATCGGCCAAATTGCTTCTGATCAAACTAAACAACAGCTGTCCTTTTTCTGGACTTATTTTCTTATCGATAAGTTCACCGTCTTCTTTATATTTATACGGTTTCATTGCCCTCGAAAGACTCGCTATTCTTGCTTCCAAAACCGGGCTGATATTACGCTCACTAGAACCCTTATATTTTAATTCTTCACTAAGATCCGAAAGTAAATTATCCATGATAAACACTAAAGAAGATCTTCTTTCTGCTTCAATCAATTCGTTTTGATTATCTACTAATCGATTCTGATTGATAACAAGTGTGGTTTGGTATATTAGTATTAAGGATGGAATCAGTGTCACAAACAACCCAAAAAGACCAATTCTTGTGATACGCCATATAATATTCGAGGACACATCAGAAACAGTATCAACGGATACCGATTTGGTTTCCTTATATTCGGTAATAGCATTGTTGATACTTTGTTTTAGTCTAATACCTATTAAGGGTACACTAGACTTTTTAAGAATCCAGAAACCAATATTTCTTTTTTTCTCTTTTCTTTTATTGATTTGATCCAGTCGATCCTGAAGTTGCTGCTTCTCTTTCTCTAACTGCTCGATTTGTTCTTGCTCAGTCACTTTATGTTAGATTTTGGGATTTTAGAAGTTCAATATATTAAAGTTATATGATTCATGCTAAAAGAAACACATAACTTGTACCATATGTGTATGTTTTTATAACGTTTATATACGTTTACACTTCTACTACTATAGTTGGGTTATGAATAATCAGCCTATGGTTGTAATAACTAATCCAGTTCTTTTAATAGCTTTTTTGCCTCACGTTTCCTAAAATTTACAGCACTTTCAATATGCAATTTTAGTCGACTTCTTGTGTTCTTCAAATCCCCTAATTTTAAATAAGACAATGCCAAATACCAATCTGCCTTGGGTGCATCCAGCGTATTGCTGTTACGCAATTTTGTAAACGTATGGATTGCAGCTTCATTTTGATCCAGTTCCAACTGAATAACACCAGAATATAACAGGATCTGAGGGTTCATTTCTTGATCATTATCCAACATATACTTCTGAAGTAAGCTTAAGGATTCTTCGTATCTTTTATCTCTAAACAATCTTTCTATGTTTGTCAAATCATCAGCACCATCCCTAAGTGTTAATGACGGAAGGTCATCCCAATCTTTATACTCCGCATACAATTGATCTCCGTTTACGCTTTGATTGAATTGGTTTACTAGAAACAATCCCACCACAAAAACTGCAGCTATAGCTCCAACATATATAAATATTTGCTTTATTTTGGATGAATTTGGCTCTTCAAAATATGATTGTTCTGCCTTAAGAATCGCTTCAGAAATTGTTTTTCCATTATCACTTTTCAGAAAACGATCATACTGTTCAACTTTTTTATAAGTTGCTTTTCTATCGATTAACTCCCAATTTTTTTCATCATACACTGTATGCATCTCTCGATAAAGTTCTAACTTTTCTTTTGCAGCTAGATCCTTATCAATTTTTTTTAGAAAAATGGCCTCTTCCACCTTGGTCATTTCGCCATGTAGGTATTTTTCTATATCCTGTTCTAGTGTATTCATAACTCTTTTAATTCGTTATAACGAGCATCCGAATGTATGGCTTCTTTCAACTTTGATTTACATTTAAAAATACGTTGTCTTACTGTATTTTCTGTAGCATATCCTAACTTTTCTGCAATCTGAACATAAGGAACTTTATTAAAGAAAAATGCTAGTATCTCTCTACAGTTCTGTGATATTTCTAATAATTTTTCCTGAAATAACTCCCATTTTTCTTGTTCGTATGCTGCCAAAGCTATTTCTCGTTCTTCATGTACAAGATCCATAACCCCTTCATTTGTTACCCACGATTTCGATAATTTTGCAGCTCGCCTCCATAAATTTTTACAAATCGTAACAAAATATCCATCAAAACTAGAGGTGATCTTAAAACTCTTGTCCTGTGCTCTGGCTGATAATTGTAATAATGCTTTTTGCATAACATCTTTAGCATCATCCTCTGATCCATCGTGGCTACATATATACGCCTTAATTTTAGGATATAACCTACGATATATTTCTCTAATACCTTTATCATCGCCCTTAATCAGGCTTTGTAATAAGTAATCATCATGCTTCTGATTTGTCATGTAATTTTTAAGTGACTATAGCATGTTGTCTAACATACTTTCTATATGAAGAACACAAACTTAACGATAATTCATGAAATTTGATGAGGGGAATAAGCCTGTTTTTTTATGGGTTAACTATTCTTGATTCTATGTTAATTTATAAAAAAAAAAAAATTCCCATTATTATCACTTGTTTCTGCCTTAAGTTAACCCGCTGTTTAACAACATAATAAATCCAAAAAAAATACAATTCACTAGCTAACTACAAAAGTTGCTAAAATAAATTTTAGGTTTTTGGGTAACATTTCTTCTATTTTCGAATCCGTTGTATGAATATCAACTAAAAAATGTGGCTTAGTGCTATATCATATGCATTTGCACATTTAAAAAACAATTTAATTATCATGAAAAAAAGTATTGTAACCGTAGCATGTGTATGCATTTCATTAATAGGAATATGGGGATGTTCTATAGATGAACATATTACAACTCAAAATATTGAGTTGAACGAAGTTTTAGAAAAAAGTACTCCAAACAATCCCATAATGCCTGAAATCATTAGAAATCAAGTAGTGGTAAAATTTACAGACGCTACTTTAAATGAAACTCAAAAAAAGAATCTTCGCGAGGATCTTGAGCGAGATTATGATTTTAAAATATTACAAAAAGAGGTTTGTGACTGTGATCCTCAAGGACCTGAATTATGGACAATAGATACCATATTTGCTGATTTTAATGGTGTACAACACTTAGTGGAAAATTTAGTAACTAATCTAGAAGATGATTCAGGAGACGAAGAAGTTGAAGAAGGTAGAGCTATGTTTGATTATCAATTCTACATACATATTGCTCATAAGACTTTATCCGGTCATTACAGTAGTCGTTTAGAAGACAAAATACTCTCATCTAGCAATCCTGATTATGTAAATATTGCAATAGTAGATACAGGAATTGATTATGATTATTTTAATGACCCAATATTATACAGCACAAGAGGCGCATCTAATGGAAGTTTTGGAGATTCTGGTTGGGATTATGTAAATCATGATAAGGATATGAGAGATGACAATGGACATGGTTCTAAAGTGGCAAAAATCATTAATTCAGAATTAACAGCTAATCAAATTCCACATCAATTATTATCTATAAAAGCCTTTAACGAGGATGGACGTGGTAGTTACTATGATATCGTTTGTAGTTTGAACTACATTTCCAAATTAAATAATATAGATGTTGTAAATATGAGTTTTGGATGGTATGGTTTAAAAAAACAAAAAATATTAAAAAACAGCATTCAATCTATGGAAAACACTGTACTATTTATTGCTTCTGCTGGTAATCGAGGATTGAATGTTGATGAAGAAATCGCTCATTTTCCATCAGGATATGCAATAGAAAATCTTTTGGGAGTTGGGGGTTATGAAATTGAGGTCAGTGAGCAAGTGGAAATGCCTGATTTACTTGATTTCATGTCCATCATAGAATCCAATTATGGACCATCGACTATTGATATAGCTGCGCCGATAGACGGATATCATTATGTAATGTCATCCGATTCAAATCTTACAATTGATCCTATAGGAACCTCTTTTTCGGCAGCCTATATAACGGCGGTTGCAGGAAAGCTCTATGACAACGAAAACACTTCATTACAACTTAATAATGCTATACTAAATAGTGCCTATAACGTACCTGGATTACAAGATTATATTCAGCAAGGTAGAGTGGTAGTTAAAAGATAACTTAAAAGCATATGTTCCTACGTTTGAAAATTTAAAACAACAAAATCGTAAATATAGTTTCATTGTTTATGTAAAGTGTAATTTTCATATTTTTAAAGTATGAAAATTACACTTTTTTTCTTGGTACTAAGTATTATTCCTCACACTCTATATTCGCAACAAGACAATGATGAGTTTACTAAACTATTGAAATCATCTATAGATCTGGAGTTGAAAGAACACAAATTAGATTCTTTCTTTGAGTATAAAAAAGATCAGTATAGCATAGCTATTGCAGATCACTATCATGATTACGGAGTCTTTCTATTTAAAAAATGGAAAAAAACTAAAAAAAAAGAAAACCTTCACAAAGCAATTTTATTTACAAAAAAATCCTTGGTAATTAAGGACAGTTTACAAATTAAATTACCCAAATCATTGGATAAAACACTATACAATTTAGGTTATTACAATTCTAAAATTCAGGAATACTTTACCGCCATAACTTATTTCATAAGATTATCTAAAATAGGACAACTTGATAAAAAAATAGTTGCACATTATGAGCTTTCTACAGCGTATAAAAATATAGGAGATTACCATAAAGCCTTGATCACTATAGAAAAAGCTATTGAGCTATGCCCAAATGAATCTAAATATGATAAAAAAAGAGTTAATTTCTATTTGTTCAAGGCTGATATATATTCTTCTATGGGATATAAAAAGTATTCTAATGAAATTAAATCAAACCTTCAAAAAGCAGATTCGATACTCAAATTAGTTTCATATAACTCATCAAAACAAAAAAACAGAATATTTCAAACAGAAGGTAACCGACTTTTAAAAATTGAAAAATATCAAGCAGCTATAAGAAACTTTTCTCAAGTTCTAATCACATTAAATCCTATTGATTCTATCGATAGATCGCAGGTTCATAATAGTTTAGGGCTTGCATTCCTCAATCTAAAACAATTAGATAGTAGTAAATTACATTTGGAAAAAGCTACGAAATATAATCAAAGCTATACGCCTGCCTACGAAAATCTTGGTGATTTTTATATAGCCAAAAATGAGTTTAAAAAAGGATTATTGCTTTATCAAAAAGCAATACAATATTCTATTGATCCAAAAAAAATATATGATTATAAAGACAGTATTAAAAGGGAAGACTTAGCACTAATATCTAATAAATATTATACCCTAAATCACCTTATCCAAAAAGCAAATGCTTGGATTACCTATTACCATTATGATAAAAATCAAGATCATCTTACACAAGCTTTAAAAACATTTAAAATTGCAGATCTGTTAGTAGACATCATTCGTTTTGAGAGTACGGAGTATAAATCCAAACTATTTTGGCGAGAACAAGGATCCAATTTATATATCAAAGCTGTAGAAACATGCTATCTGCTTAAAAAAAACAAAGAGGCCTATTATTTTATGGAGAAAAATAAGGCCTTGTTACTATTAGAAGATATCACCAATGAACAAGCCAAAGAAAACACCAAGCTTCCTTTGGAAATAGCAAAACGAGAGTTTGCATTAAAACAAGCAATCTATCTTTCAGAAAATGAATTAAATAATTCAGAAAAAACAACTAAAGACAGCATCATCTCGGTAAAAGATAAAGTCTATCATAATAAAAACCTGTATGAAAAATTTGTAGATTCTATAACTAAAATATACCCAGAATATGCCGCTAATAAAAAGAAAATAATCGTCTTACCGTATAAGACATTTAGTAAAAAACACATTTCAGATAAAGAAGTGGTGTTACAATATATTTTGGATAAAAATCAAGGGTATGGTTTGCTTACCACATCCAACAAATCTATTTTTTTTGAGATAAAAGATGTCCCTAAGCTTCAGCAAAATATTAGGCTATTGCGTAAGCAGTATTCTGATTGGTTTCGTACTCAAGAACAACTAACTGCCTATCAAAAAAACGCGAATCTCATATTTAAAAAATTAATACCTCAACAGGTATACACCCAACTTAAAGAAAAGAAAGTCACCATCATCACTGATTATACATTGCAACAAGTCTCTTTTGATGTGTTAATCACCTCAGAACAATCTGATAAATATTTGATACAGGATACTGAGATACGGTATGCGTATTCGATGTCATATCTGGATCGTAAAGACCAGATAAAAACTACGCCTAAACATTCTTTTATAGGCTTTGCCCCTGTAACCTTTGCTACAAATGAACTCGGAGATCTTACCCTAAGTAAAAAAGAAGTACTCTCGATTTCGGATTTATTTAATGGAAAAACTCTAATAGAAGAGAAGGCAACCAAAGCTAATTTTCTAAATACAATTGCTGAATATAAAATTATACATCTTTCTACACATGCAGATATTCGTGATGCTATAGACCCTTGGATAGCATTTAGAGATGAAAAGCTAACGCTACAGGAGATTTATGCCACTAAGAATCAATCTGACATGGTAGTACTAAGTGCTTGTAAGACATCCTTAGGAGAGCTAGAAAAAGGAGAAGGTGTAATGAGTCTGGCTCGTGGCTTTTTTCACTCTGGAACGAAAAGTGTAATCTCATCTTTATGGTCTACCAATGATAAATCGAACCAAGAGTTGATGATTGATTTCTACAAAGGCATCAACCAAGGGCTTACTAAATCTACCGCCTTACGAAATGCTAAACTACACTACATAAACACGCACGATGGTAGTGAGCTATCTCCTTTTTATTGGGGTTCTTTGATATTGATTGGAGATAATGCTCCTGTAGAACCATCTCAAAATTTTTCTATTTGGTATTGGCTGCTTATTTTTTTTACAATAACAATCGTTTCTTTGTTATACTCTTTTAGAAAGAAAAAAGCTCTAAGTATTGACAATCTACTTTCTAAATAAAATCAGTTTATAAACCCACTAAAGATTTAGAGTATTATTCTTTTTTAAAAGCATTACTCTAAATCTTTAGTCGGCTTATTATTTTAAATCGTTTCAATAGTTATTTCTTATTTGCAACAATTATTTTACGTGTTTTCACATAACCACTTTTATCAGAAAACTTCATAATATATATACCTTCTGCATAAGAACTCATATCAATTTGGTGGCTATTTTGTTTAACCTTTTCAGAAACTAATTTAACTCCTTTAAAATCAAAAATTTCAACAGCAACTCCATCTGTATCATAAATATTGGATTCAATTTTTATATATATTTGATCCGATACTGGATTAGGGTATAACGTAATTACATAGGGATTAACTTTGTCTATTCCTTGAGACAATAATGTATTATCTGTACTTTGCTTATTATGCAATTCATTACTACGATACATACTAGATAGTTCGGGCCATTTTTCGTAATACAAAAAATCATATCGTTCATAATATTTTAATGCTAGTACATGTTTTTCATTATGTGGTGTTGCTTTTACCGTTAAGTAATCATTTTGAACCCCGTTTAAATACCAATTATCAAGCCTCCCTGTTCCCGAATTATTCCAATTCTGCTGAAAATCAGTTCCATTATAATCCGCAGTTGCTGACCAAGTATTGTTAATATTCAAAACCTCATCTGTTGGATCTTGATCAAAATTACCTATCAATATTTTTTGTTCATTATTTAGAGGTAATATCTGAATATGTGCAAATTTTGAGTCTCCGTATTGACTCCAAACCCAATTCCACTGAGAAGTATTCGTATTAAATCTCAAAACTGTAACCCAAGTATTTACCCACGTCAACAATTCATCTGTATTAGTGACAGTAAATTTACCAGGTGTATATCGATTCTTATAACTTGCATCCACTCCTCCTATTCTACCACTACCACTATTAGTCCAACGTTGATTAAAATTCCCACTATCAAAATCAAATAAACTCGCCCAATCATATGAAAATCCAAGTAGTTCATCTTTTCCATCTCCATCAAAATCTCCAACCTGAAATTGATCAGAAGATCTTATATGCCACGTAGAAATATTAAAACTACCAGAATTACCCCATTTATAATACCAAGAGTTTGTAGTTGCATCGAACCCTTGCAATATTGCCCAAGCATTACTAACAGACATAGACAATAGATCCGTAATTCCATCACCATCAAAATCTCCTGTATAATGTCTATCTCCATCATTCATATACCACGATCCAATCCATCTACTTCCGTGATTATTCCATGTATCATACCAGTCTGTTCCTGTATCACAGGAATAATCCTCCATTCCAGACCATGTGGTACTACTCATAAAAAGGAGTTCTTCATCGGTATCTCCATCAAAATCTCCTACCAACTTATGGTCTCCATTATTAAAATACCACCCTCCTAATCTTCTTTTATTTCTTTCATTGGTCCAAGTCATCTCCCAGTCATTTCCTACAGTAGAAGAATTTATATTATTTAGACAACTACCATAAGAAGTGAGATGATTCTGAGTTCTAATTACGCTGGACGCGTTAAAAAAATACCCTGTCGAACCATAGCACATAATACCTGGATTTATATTACATTCTGTATTACCAGAAACTTCAAATGGATGCAGCATATCTAATGCGTGTCCTATTTCATGGGCAATCGTCATAAACGCGCTAGAAACATCACCAATTACCGCACAGGCATAAGTAGGAATGCGGCAAACTGTTCCTCGGTAAGCAATTCCCCCTACAGTTAAGCTTCCGTTATCATTTTTCATACGTCTTAATCCAGTAAATAGCATATTTAGATCTCTGTTCACCCCCGCAAAAATCGAAGGACTATTTGCTCTCAATTCTCCCAATCGATCTTCTGCAATAATAGATGTATATGGATCTGTACTTGATGTCTGTATATTCTGACCAGTAACACTAAAAAGAATATTAAAATAAATAGAAAAAATCCCTTCTGTTTGGTTTAATAAGGATAAGATTTTGGCATTAGAGCCTCCTCTATTTCTATATTTTTGATAGTGTTCATAATCCGCATCGGTTGCGATTTCCAAATATTTTGGTGTGCAATTTGTTGTACCACTTTTTGCAGTAAAAGTTTTATCTCCAATACTGATTTCTTCCTCATCTTCTATCGCTACAATTACCTGTTGACATGTTCCCAATGACTCTTCTTTTAGGTCATTCATTCGGTATACCAACAATAAATTTTTCACTTCATTATTTTTCAAAAAACTACGAGTAGACTCAAAAAACAACCAATCATCTTTTTCCTTATCATAGATATATCCCCAAAAATTATCTTTTGTGATAGTTAGTCTAACTACATTATTTCTGTTTTTGTCTGCAAATCCTTTATACGTATCAACCTGATCAATAATGTTGGTAGTTTCTCCTCGCTCATTAATAATTTGTCCATTAATCGCTTCTACATACTCTGGACTTCTGATATCATTAGATTGTAAACTTATTGTATATTTCCATTTTTCCGCAGCTATCACTAATTCAGAAACATAATTATCTTTATTAACATGTTTATAAACCTCTTCAAAATTAAAATCAAAAAGCTCATATCTCTCTAAATACGCTTCTAAACCAGCTACTGTTTCGTTAGAAGTTGTTAATTGAATTGTCTTGGGCACATACGTATCGATGTGATCAAAATCACTTCCTTCTTTTATCTGTTCTTGTCCATAAAGTATGGTAATCCCAAAACTTATAAACAAGAGGTTTTTTATAAATGATTTCATTGCTTCAGTATATTGTATCCACCTCCATATTTTTTATCTATAGAGGTGGATTGTTATATTAATTATTTATGGTCCAAACCCCAAGATCCGTACATCCAGAAGGGTTCATTGTCACTGTAGACAAGTCTATAATAGATGTATGAATTGGTCCTCCAGGGATACATAAACACAAACAAGCATTTAACTGAAATACGCTATCAGGACATACCCAAAACTCTACAAATCCATTTGCATCTGGTGTAAAATGTCCAGAAAAACCATTATAAGTAAGACCGGTAGCCCATACATAACATCCTGGGTCACCATTCGTATATACAACCTGTACACGTACACATACCAGCGCATTTGCACATGGATCATCTGCATTCCATGAACTATTAACCGATGTAATCTCTCCTCGTAAGACATTTCCTTGGTTAATCAAAACTCCAGAGATATCCCAGTATCCTGTATCTCTATTTAGCTCATATAAATTGACTTGTTCAGGAGTATTTTCTGTCCGTATGGGAAATGAAGTGTCAATAGCAACACCTTCGTTCAAGTCTAAAGGAATATTTTCTTCAGGAATTGTTGCTGTTATTTCGATCATACCGAAAGAAGTTAAAGGATATAGAGTACCATCTTCTTCGTTTTCTGCAATGTAACTTCCTGGAGCACTCCTTAACTCTAACTGATTTGTTATATCTATATAAGTTGCTCTAATTTCTACTACACCATTGTAAGGTTTTCCTTTATAACTGAATGCATTTGGCGGTATTGTTATCTGTCCATCAGAAGCTACAGAGATTTCTGCTCCTTTTTTAGAATCAATCACATGAGCTTTAGCCCTTTCTTTCATCAAAATAAACAACTTTGTGTTTTCCTCAATTACTTTAGATACGGTCACAAAACCCTGATGTTCTATAGTTAATACATCACCAAGACTAAAACTATTTTCTTTTAAGATGAAGCTCCCTTCTGCATCACTTATTCCAATTATTTTTCCTTCAAGTTTTATCGTTGCGTTATCTATTGGTTTATTATTTGTAGTCTGAAGCGTTCCACTCAGTCGATCTAATACTCCTTCTTTTTTCAGAGTGGTTTCCAATACAACCTGCTTTTCTGATGCAGTAAACTCATCATTACAAGCATAAAAAAAGGTTATAATTGCTAACAAAGTGATCAAAAAAAATGATTTTAAATTTTTCATTTATTCTATATTTTAAGTTGATTCAAATTTTTATTGTATTGCTAATTGCTGTGTGATTATCGCTCCTGATTTTCTGATGATTCTAATAAAATACATCCCTTTATCAATTCTAGAATCAATGTCTAAAACGATGTTTTCTTTTTGAACCGAAAAAGATAATGAGGTGCTTTTTCCAGAAAGCTCAACCAGCGCTATACTTTCAATAGGGTCGTTATTAAATCCCGAAATGGTCAGTGTATTTCCTGATTGTACCGGATTAGGATACATCTCTAACTTAGACACATTGGTATTTTTATCATCTGTAGAATGCTCTCTTTCATATTCTTCATACAGTTCATAAATAGCACCTGAATTCACTAACTCATTAATTTCTCTACTGTACCCACTATCAGGTTCAAAAGGATATTCTTTGGTCTCTAAAATAAATCCTCCGATATTATTCTCACTTTCTTGTATCTGCACTCTAAAATACTTTCTGGTTTCTTGCCATTCTTTGCAATCATTCCAGATTCCGTGTTTAATGTAATACCACGTATTTATTAACAGTCCCTGAAAAGAAGCTACATCAGAATTACAACAAAATCCACTGATGACATTATGATTTACATCATACACTTCCCATCCGTGATACACAGAAACAGGATTGGCATTTGCCTGCATATTTACACCTACCTGACCATTAAAGTTAGAGCTTACGCTTAGTGCAAAATCCGTAGTATATCCAGCCCAACTTACAGAACTAGGAACAATTTTTCTGGTTTCTTGCCACGGATAACAGTTTTTATCAGCATCATTCCAAACTCCATGTTTGATATAATAATTGTTGGTTCTGCTTAATCCAGTAAACGTTACCGTCGTTCCTCCTTGAATAGGTCCAACTTGTGTACCTCCAATTGTTGTAGCAGTAGCCGTTTCAAATAATCCCCACCATTGATACACATTAGGGTTTGTTGCTGTTACCTGTACTGTAATCGTTCCATTACCAGCACAACTAGCATTCACGGTAAAATTAGAATCCAAGGCTACATTCGATAACACGGTAAATCGTTTGGTTACAGGCAACCATCCTATACAATCATTACCCAGTGCAACTTTGATTTCATATTCATATCCAGCTTCAAAATTCACATTATTTCCTGCAAATAGCGTGGTTAAATTAACGGTTTGTAATTGCCCTGTAGTCCATCCCAATCCAGATACGTACTGAAAACTACCAGTACTTCCTGTAGGTCTCCTCCACGCATCAATAAAATAACGAACTTCTCCTTCAGAAGCAGTTCCGTTTAGGAGGATCGTTTCCCCTTCACAAAAGGCATCTTTACTATTGGAATCAGAATCTTCAAAATGAAAATCAACAGATAATGCTTGACTTTCTTCGATAACGATATCATCAATAGTCATTTCTGCTTGTTTTGCTCCTCCTGTATACAAAGGATTGATCAAAAGGCTGGCATAGTTCGCATTGGGTGTAAAGGTGGTCGTAACCAAATGCCAATTGTTTCCTACATACGAGCCTATAGTATTAGAAAAAATCGTCTGCTCATTCAGGATAGCGCCGCTCTGAAAATTAACCGCTCTTAAGTTTATCGTACCATGATCACTTATGTCCTGATTACCTCTATCATTCGTTCGTACTCTAAAAGAAACTGTATAACATTTGCCCGTCTCAAATGCGATAGCAGTTTGTATACTCTCATAATGATTGTTTGAACCTCCTGACCACATCCAGGCATTTGGATTAGAAGGCGTTCCATGCAATGAAGGACTACCGGTAAATGAATTCCAATTAGGAACGCAATTATTGCTAGTGGTAGTAAATGCAAAACTATAATTATTACAATTGGTATTGTAAGAAGAAAAATCTCCATTGGTGACCAGATTTTGACCTACCCCCAGATTAACCGATACTATTGTAAAAAATAGTACTAAAATATTTTTAAAATTCATTGTATTCGTTTTAAAAGAAATGCCTACTCATACGCTTTTCAGCTTCCGCGTTTTGCTTCACAAAAAATGATTATGGTTGATCAGACCCAGAAACAATTGCTTATTTGAAAAGAGGAGTATGTTTAGTGCTACATGTTACCCTTGTTTTTATTTTTTTTTGAAGTAGTTGCTTTTTATGAATGATTTATGAATGCTACAAATCGATGCTTACGTGCTTCAATAAGGAGACAAGATGTTTTGGTTATCACTACTAAAAAAGGAAGAACAGATATGAGATGATCTGAAAAGAATACTTGGAGTAGTTACCATCAGTCGGAGTAATTGGTTTGGAAAACATTTTATTTAGCTTACTAAATGTGTTCTTTTAAACTGGTGGTTTTATTAAAACTCGAATTTGAGAAGTCTGAAAGACGCACTCAAATCCGTTAGTTGAATTAATCCCGCCTCCAGGGCGGGATCCCATAAATTCTAACTCTAAGCTCATTAAGTTCAATAAAGCGGTTCATTTTATAAGTTTATCAAATAACACTTAAATGAACTATTATGATATTTGGATATGCGCGTATTAGTACTCCTTCCCAAAAGTTTGATTTGCAAATCGACGCTTTGCTGAAAGCAGGAGTAAAAGAAAAGAATATTTATAATGATGTTTCTTCCGGAGCAAAAGCAAATCGAAAAAACCTTGATTTACTTTTAAGCAAGTTACGTGAAGAAGATGTAGTCATTGTTTGGAAGATGGATCGAATCGCTAGGAGTGTTTCTCATATGCTAAAACTTGTTGATGAATTTGAACAATTAGAAGTGGGTTTTAGAAGTTTACAAGAACCTTTTATTGATACAACATCTGCCTATGGAAAATTTGTGTTAACCATTTTTAGTGCTGTTGCCGAAATGGAACGCAATATTATTGTGGAGAGAACATTAGCTGGACAGGAAAGTGCACGGAGAAGAGGCGCAATGATTGGCAGAAGAAAAGGTCTAAGTAAAAAAGCTGAAACAAAGGCCATTCTAGCAGAGAACTATTATCGGGATGAAAAAAATCAGCTTTCTATTACTGAAATCATGAAACTAATAGATATTAATTCCAAAGCGACTTTATATAAATACTTAGCGTATCGAGGTCGGAGAAATTGTAAGGTTTGCAAAGCCATGTTCTGGGATAAAGATCAAGAACCAGATAATGCATATTGTTGTAAACATTTTAAATAATCAGGGAAATAAATCCTAATTTATTTTATTTTTTAGTAATTTAGGAGCAACGTAAAAATTATAAATAATCCCCATATCCAGGTTGACTCTGGGTACGGGGTGTTTTTTTGAAAATAACCAACCACTGTGGAAAACCGTAATTAAGACATTGATAAATTATTGATATTGCAAAACCATAAAAAACTAAAATAGAATTTATAATGAGAAAATAATAACAATTACTATTATAATTGTTGAAAGCAAACTGAAAAGCAAACTATGGAAGATAATACTACAAAAATAATTATAGCAGTTATTGCTCTTGTTACAGCAATAATTGGTGGTGCTCTGATTTCAATCAATAAATCTCGAAAACGAAATACAAATACAAACCAAGACAATATAAAAATAAAAGGAAAAAAGAATAAAGTAATTGGCGGTGACGATAACTCTAAAGGTTAATGCTAAAAAAAACGAATCAAAATAACGCCAATATAACTGGCTCAAAGAATAAAATAATTGGTGGTGATGATAATTCGCAAACCAATAATTACATTGGCTCAAATGGAAAATTATCATCTCTATTTGAAAAGCTTAAAGGAAGTGTAGATAATAGCGAAGAAATTGAAAAAATATCAGATAACCTTAAAAGATATACTACACGTAGAGATACAATAGGTCTTGAACAAAAATTAAAAAATGCAGACAAAAGTTACTTGTATGAAGATTTTGCTTGGTTAAAACAGGAGTTTCACAAGAAGCTTGTTTATTATCAAAATTATGAACCAGCTCAAGAAATATTTGCCTTTATTTTAGCAATAGTACTTGAAAAACACATAAATCTTATTAAACCAATGTTACGCGAAGGTATAACAGAAAGGGAAATATTGGCAACAGTATCAAATGATATTGTAAAACCGATTTTAGATTTAATCGAATCAGAAGGGTGTGATGATATAATTGGTTTGTCATCAACTGAAATTCAAGGAATGTTTCATTACCTAACAGGCAATTGCCACATAAATTGGGAAGTATGATTGTATATCAAAAGGCATATGATTTATATCACACAGTTTACAGAATGATGAAACTGCTTGCTCATTTTAAACAAGATGGATTAATAGAAATAGATAGATTAAGAATTTGGGATTACTATTTACTTTATCCAAATAAAATGAAAAATATAAGATTAAAACGTGAAGAAAAAGATGTTAAACAAATAATTAGAAATTATATCATAAAAGATGAAAATCCTTATGAAATGGTTATTAACGACCGAAAAATGTTTGAGAAAATTAAACCGTATCAAATGACAGCTATAAAATGTCTAGCGTCATATGGAATAGTGAATAAAGATTATCTTCAAGAAAACAGAATATCAAGTATTAATAAAAACATATTTGATGATTACGCAGAGGACTTTAAGGACATAAGTGTGCAAGAAGAAAATGCAATCAAACTTTTAACAAGTCATTTTTATCAAATTTCTTTATTTGGTATTGATGGTTTAAAAAGTAGAACCGGATTATTAGAAAGTAAATATGACGCATAATAACCTCTTTTTTAACAGAATGAAAATTTACACCAGATATGGTGAAATTGCTTATGATGAAATTTTTCATAAAGGGATTAACATTATAAGAGGTAATAATAGTAGTGGAAAATCTACTATAACTCATTTTATGTTCTATGTATTAGGTGGAGCTTTTAATGACTGGGTAAAAGAAGCTAAAAAATGTTCTTATGTAATAGCTGAGATAGAGATAAATAAGGCTCCTCTAACCTTAAAGAGAGAAATAAACCTTAATAAATACGGAAAAGGAAACAAAACAGAAGGGTTATTTATTTTTTGGGGAACTTTAGAAGAAGCCGAAAAAGAAACCGAAGGTTGGCAAAAATTCAATTTTAATACAACAGATAATAAAAAAAGTTTTTCTAACGTATTATTTGAAAACCTCGACCTCCCTATTGTAAAAGGTGAAAATAACATCACTTTTCATCAGATACTTAGGTTACTCTATTTAGACCAAGATTCACCCACAAATTCTTTATTCTATTATGAAGAATTCGATACTACATTAACTAGAGAAACCGTTGCTGATTTATTACTTGGTGTTTACAGACAAGAATTATACGATAAGAAACAAAGAAAAGTTGAAGCTGACAAAGAACTTGATGAAACCAAGAGAGAAATCAAAGTAATAAAACGTTTTATTCAAAATCCGTATGACCTTATACCAAGTAGTTTAAATCAACGTATTACAGAGAAGGAAAAAGAAATCAATCAAATTGAAAGTGATATTATTGATTTAAAAAACCAAGAGAAAAAAGTTCGTTTCACTCAAAAGACTCAACTAGACTTTGAAAAGCTAAATACGGAAGCAATTTTACAACGTCAAAAGGTGAAAAAACTTGAACAACAGATTAAGAACTTTTCATACGAAATTGAGGATACAGATTATTTTATTCAAGCATTAAGAAACAAACTAAAAGCTTTAAATAAATCTATTTTGACCCGAGATTTATTAGGTAATTTCCCAATACAAAATTGTCCAGAATGCTTGTCCCCTATTGAACTAATTGAAAATGAAAATGTCTGTAAACTATGTAAAACTGATATTGATGATAGTTTCGGTATAACTCAAGCAAGAAAAATAGAACAAGAAATTGATTTTCAAATTAGAGAATCTAAAAATCTTATATCTATTAAGAAAAGACAACTATTAGAATTACAAGCTGAATTAGAATCAAACAAATTAGAATTATTTCATATTCAGCAAAAAGTTAATAGTAGTATTAATGATGTAAAAACAATAAGACAAGAAAAGTTAGACCAATTATATGTAGATAAAGGGTTTATGGAAGGAGAAATCATTCAACTGAGAACACTATTTGAAAATGCAGAAATGTATCAAAGTCTAATAAAACTTCAGTCCGATTTAGAACAGGAGATTGAAGCTTTGGATTTCTCAATTAAAAAGATATCAGCCGAACAAGAGAAACTTAAATTAGACATCAAAAATAAAATTGAAAAAGAAGGTGTTTATCTATTAAATAATGACCTTAAGAGGCAAGAGGATTTCTATCAAGCAAAAGAATTTCACATTGATTTTAGAAATAATATGGCTTATATTTCTGACAAAGACGCAAAGTATTCTGCCAGTTCAAGTTTTTATCTGAAAATTTCTGCAAGATTTTCTATTTTCCTTGCTTCGCTTGGTATCGAAAGAATGCGATATCCAAGATTTATTTTCTGTGATAATATGGAAGATAAAGGAATTGAAAAAATAAGAGCTGAAAATTTTCAAAAAATACTTGTAGAAGAAGCCGAAAAGTTTGATTCAGAAAAATATCAAATGATTTATACAACATCATTCATTCCAGCGGAATTAAATATTGATAAATATACAGTTGGAGAATTCTATACGGAACAAAATGCAAGTTTAAAAAACGTATGAGATATAATAGCACAGCTATTATAATATTAGTAACATTAAAAACAAGCTTTGTGAATTTAGAAGAATATTCAACCATTGAAGAAAAAGTTAAATTTTTCATTAACGGAGAAAGTAAGATAAACGTAAATATTGAAGGAATTTTTGAAAAGCTTGCTGAATTCACTGAAAAAGGAGATGGATTTATTTTTAGAGGATGTAGTGAAGCTAAATACAGGATGTATAGCTCTGCACAGAGAATTTATATGAATCAAGAACTTCACAAACAAGTCCCTGAAGACCAAATAGCTGAACACTATAAGAACTTTGTTGCTGAATTAATTGAAAATTGTAAAACTTGGAATAATGGAGTTGTAAGTAAACTATTAAAGAATTCTGGAATTGACGAGAATAATGCTATTGCTTATTTAAGTTATATGCAGCATTTTGGAGTACCTACACCATTTTTAGACTATAGTTATAATCCATATGTTTCACTATTCTTTGCTATAGATAATCTTACTTATTATCCGAGTAACAACGAAATTGACAACTATTTTTCTCTTTATTACACTTATAAAGATGGAACAATGTTTCAAGGTTGGAAATATGTATTTGACGAAAATTTAAAGAAAAAAGATATATCCTATGAAGCTATAGACACAAATGAAATGTCTATAATACTTCCTGATGATGAACTTTATAAAATAATAAATAGCGTTAATATTATTAATCAAGAAGGGTTATTCTTTTATAATAATCATCCTTGGTATCCCTTGGAAAGAACATATAATGAATATGTGACTTTTTTCAAAGAAGAGAAAGGGCAAGCAAAATTTGATGAATTAATGATGCACGATACAGTATCAGGTTGTTTCAATATTCACAAATCATTAATTCCTGCAATTAGAAAAAAACTCAACGAACTCGGAATTAATAAAAATTATATTTATCCTGATATGGCTGATTTCAGGAAGACTGTTACTAATGAAGGAATATTAAACAGTTTGACTCTAAAAAAATAATGTTGGCTAATAACTATTTATTTAGAATATAGTTTGAAACATTATAAATTTTAAAAGTTCAATAAAACGATCGTTACCTGTAAAAAGAAAAAATGTCATTAATAATAGGAAAAAAAGAACTACGTACAATACTATTCCTAGCAGATACAAAATTGACAATTGATATAGTTGATAAATCTGTTACGGGAGGTAATAAAATGAGAGTTAATCCACTTCATGGGATTCTAAAAACTTATATTTTGAACTCAAAAGTATGCATCAGTTTTGCAGGTAGGGTTGAAAATTCGATTGAAATAATAAAAATGTGTATAAATGATAATCCTGAAAATATTCCAGAATATTTAAAAGAAAAACTAAGACAGTCTAATGATAAAAATTCCGAGTTCCTAGTAGGAATTTCAGAAGTGTCTAAGACATTTATGTATAAGGTAAATTATGATAATATTACTTCGGGAGAAACCTTTTGGACAGGAAATCAAAATGGATTTAACGATTATCAATTCCATTATCATAATGAGAAAAATTACAATGAGAATAAATTCAACCAAAGTCAAGCTGCTTTTGCTGACTTAGTCACCTACACTAATGTTCCAACTGTGGGAGAATTCATAGTTGAAACTATATATGACACTGATTACAAATCGTTTATGTATTGCGAAAGATTAATGAGTTTTAGAGGCGAAAGAGTTTTTAATGTTCCTAAGGGTCAAAAGATCACTCTGGACATCGAAGGCTCTAGTGAAATTGGTAGTTTTCAAGTTTCAAATCTTGTTTCTAAAGATATAAATAAACCAGCCGTAGCTCTATTTTTCCCTTTGGCAAATTCTGGTGTTTTGTTTACAGTCAATAACTGTTTAGAACATGATGGTTGTGGCAAAGTTTATAGGAATAAGACAGTCGTTGAGTTTAAAGATTCAATTTATAATGAATATGGAATCTTGTTAGAGGGCTATATACTGAAAGATAATCGTCCAATTAAAATATGAATACAAAGACCAGAAACGGGCAATTTGAAGTTATAGATAGTTTTGCCATCAAAAGGCGAAGCGAGTTTTATCTTATAGGAGAAATTAAGGAAGGAACTATTGAGAAAAATTGGTTTATTAATGTTCCTTTCAATGATTCTTTTTCACTAACCGTAAGAATTTCTGCCATAGAAGATGTTGAAATATCAAGCGACAAAAAGATTTACAAATTGTTAATTGTTTCTGGCGATGAAGAGGAGATAAATATTTTGCTCGGATTAAACATCGGTAGCGAATATCTTAACATTACTATTGAAGGAAATGACTAGCTAACGAATTATTAAAACTATAGTAAAGCAATAAATAAAGTTCAATAAAACGATATTTGAAATGACGCTTGAAAAAGAAATAGAACCTCTTTGGATATTAGCTGCAAATATCGTGTCCGAGAGACAGTTTGGACCTGTTGGCATCGAAACCAAACATGGAACAAAAGCTTTTAAACCCAAAACTAAAGTTTATATTATTGGTTGGCACCCAGGAATGTGTGAATCGATAATTGTTATTGGACTTGCAAGAAAACCTCGAAAATTTGTTACAATGACGATTCGTGCCGATTGGGTAGAAAATCTGAGAGTAAAGCTGACCTATAACCCTGCTGTTATTAAAAAAATACACAAATTTCATGGAGTAGATCAAACATATTTAACTGAGGAATTTGTGACCAAAATGTGTAAAGATATACCGGTTTGGCAAGAGAAATTAGAGAAAAACAGAAGTAAAGTTCAATAAAACGATACCTAAAAACTATGAAAATACTTAAAGAAATAACTAAAATCTATTTTTTTACATCACTACTATTTATAGCGATAAGCTGCGGAACACAAGAAAAGCCTTTGGAAAACCCAAATAATTTAAAAGCATTAGCAGAAATAAAAACTGAATCGAAAATAAAGGATGCCATTATAACCGATGCCAATGTGTTATATGTCCAAGTTGAAGATGATGGTACGTCAAGAAATGGTTATGCTGAATATTTATGTCAAGTTTTATTAGATAATAAAGCAACAACTAATTGGGTTAGAGTTATGAAATTTGGAAGCCAAAATGATTTAAATAAAGATAACGCCTATGGAGTTCTTCTCGGAGAAAGCCACTGTAATTTTTAAAGTTCAATAAAACGATAGCAACTGGTTATGAAATGCAATCTATGTTTAAATGAAGTTCCACTTGCAAAACAAAGTCATATTTATCCTCAATTCTTATATGAATCAATAAAACGGGTAAATTTTATTCAAAAGGAAATAATCGAAAAATATATTAAATCATTCCCAAGACAGACTCCAGAGTTTGATAAAAACATATTGTGTTTGCAATGTGAAAATGAGAAATTTGGACAAGCGATAGAAGGAGTTGCTAAGGAAGAATTACTAAAAGTTTTTAATTTGAATTTACGTTCTGTAAAAATTTTAAGAGCAGAGGATGGGTCAAAGTTTTCAATTATTTCTGGAATTGATTATAACAAATTAAAATTATTTTTACTTTCTATTTTATGGAGGTCAAGCGTAACTAATAGAATATATTTTAGTGAAGTCAAACTTAACCCTGCCAATCAAGAAAGAATTAGAGACATTCTTTATAATAAAAGAGAAATTGACATTTACGAATATCCAATTTTTGCTACATCATTATTACACTTTAATGACATATTTAGACACAATATTGGACAGCCTAAGGAAATGTCATATTATAGTAATTTAGATGGATATTCATTTCTAATTAATGGAATAGTTTTTCATATTATTGTTAACTCATCTGGGAATAGTTTACCAGAATCAATTAAAGACTGCGTGTTAAATAAAAAAAATGAATTGACTCTTTTTTTTCCGGATGCAGAAAAGGAACTGTCTTTTTATATGAAAATGTTTTTATAAAAGAAATGTTAACGAAACTAAAGTTTAAATAACCGATGAAAAAAACACTATGAGAAAAATAGTAACTATAGCGTTCGTATTAATAACCAGTTATGGATATTCATGTAGTTTTGCCCCTAGTAGAATTAAAGAAAAATTCAATCGTTCTAATTTAATCTTTATTGGAAAAGTGGTTGAAATTAGTGATATTGAAGTAACAGATTCAATTGCAATTCCGTTCGAAGATAAATTTAGGGTAAGAAGATTTCCTTGGAAAGTGTATAAATTTAAGGTTAAAGAATTGATTAAAGGAGATTATGATACTGATTTTATTGAAATAAAGGTATCTGTCGGAAACTCCTGCTCTAAACATTTTTCATTAAATGAAACAAGCTTAGTGTTTTCGAGTCCGTCCAATTATGGATACCGTATAGCGGATAAAACCGAATTCCAAACATCTAGTGTTTGCAGTGGAACAGATCAATTTAAAAATATAAAACGTAATGATTTTAAAAAACTAAAAAGATTATCAAAGTCATTCTTTAGAAGAAATAAAGTTAAATAAAACGATGAGTGGAAACTGGAAAACAAGAATAAAGATAGGAAGCATTTGGGGAACAAGTACCGCGGTTTTGTCCTCTCTATTTGAATTTTTTGAACATAAGAGTTTTAGTAATATATTTTTGACATATAGTTTTTTACTTAAGCTTTTAGTTTTTATCATTTTTGGAGTTATACTTTTCGCGTATGGCTTTGCTAAAGACGAAAAAAAATAGTAAACTAAAAGTTTACTAAAACGATTCAAAATAAAACTGAATGATTTTAAAAATTATCACACTGCTATTTTTACTCACATACACCCAGTCATTTTCTCAGAAACAAACAATGAATCCAAAAAATGGAGAAATTTCCTTTTCCTGGCTAAAAAAAGATTCCGTTCTTAATGTTTTACACGTAGCAGGTGAACGAATTGAACCTATAAGAGAACAAAAATTTATACACGAATTTCAAGATAGTATTATAAGGCTTTTTTCTATTTTTCGTCGTGAAAATGGAAAAATTGATACTGGAGCATCAAATTTTATAAGTAGAGAATTAGGGCTAACTTACATAGCTTCTAAAGACAACACTCCTAAATTCGATAGAACTTATCCCTATCCATATAAGGGATATATTAAAGAAACATTTAAGGTAATAGAACATCGTTTAGATATCAAAAATATTAAGGGCTATGAATGTTTTCGTATTGTTGTTGAAGGCTTAAAAGAGTTAGATCAAAATCACGAAATACTAACAACCTATGAAATGTATGTTACTGAAAAAATAAAATGCAAATACCATCCCGTTTTGGAAGCTAAAAGTTTTCTTGAGCAATATTACCCTTTAGAAATTAGAACTTCAGCAACTTTAAATAATAAGATCAAAAACCCTAGTGATTACGAAAAACAATTGGATCAAATTTTTAAGACGCAAATAGGAAATACAAAATTATACACTCTTGATAGTATTTCTATTAAATAGATATATTATAAAAGTTCAGTAAACTGACAGGTAGTGTAAACCATGTCCCCTAACGAACATTTGAAAAAAACTATGAAGAGAATTTTAATCGTCTTATTAACATCTATTTTACTTGTAAATTGTAAAAAACAGGAAAAAGTTGACATACAATATTTATCAAAAGAATTCAATAAAAGTGTTCAAAATATTAACAAAATCCAATATAATGTTCAGAATATAATGACATTTTCAGACGGAAATATTTGGAACAACAAAGGTTTTGCTGTTATTGAGAAAGAACCTAATGATACAATCTTTGGATTTTCATTTTATGGAATAAGGGATGATATTAATAAATCTGCTATTTACAAAGATGGAATTGGATTTCAAATTTCAAATGAGAAAAATAATTTTAGACAAGAAAAAGGAGGGCTACATTTTTTGGGAAGTCCTGGTGGACAAATGATTTATAAGGATTTATTCAGATTAGAAGATAATTACAAAAGCGTTGAGATTTTAGAAACAGAAAATAGTTTTAATATAAACTATGAATTTGAAGATGATTTAAAAAACGAAATAACCCATAAAACAAAAAAGTTAGAATTAAGTAAGGAGACATTTTTACCAATCAAAGTAACGACTTCGTTACAACCAAGTTTTGGAGGTAAACAAACAAATATATATGTTTTTGATAATTTAAAAATCAACGAAAATATTGACAAAAATATAACTGAATATATTCAAGACTTAAATCAATTAGAGTTAATTAAAGAAGAGGAATCAAAACCGAACAAACTTTTAAATAAACAATTACCATCAATATCCTTAAAGAACTTGTTTAACGAAAACGAAACGGTAAAAATACAAACAGACAAAGTTACATTAATTGACTTTTGGGAAGTTTGGTGTGGACCTTGTGTTGCTTCATTTCCAAAAGTTGATAATTTAAAAAATAAGTTTTCTTCTAATTTAAATATTATTGGAATAGTTACGGAAGATAAGGGAAATGCAATAAAATTAGTTAAGAAAAAAGGAACTACTTTTTTAAATTTAATTGGAAATAAAGAGTTAAAAAAAACATTTAGCGTGAATAGTTGGCCAAGGTATTTTTTAATTGACAAGAATGGAATAATTCTAAAAGAATATCACGGATTTTCAACTCAAATTGAAAAAGATATTGAAGAATTAATTCGGGAATAAAAACGTTGCCTATGCATAAAATATAGTGCAGAGTTAATATAAACTTTAAAAGTTCAATAAAACGATGATCAAAAAATAAATACGTAAAAAGATATAAAAATGAAAAATTCAATTTTCTTCCTGTTTATTCTGTTCTCAGTTTCTGTATTTGCCCAAAATTCAGAATATCAAGTTTCCTCATATCAGACAGAAGGTATAAAAGCACCAAATACCCATTATATAGGAGAAGCTTGGTTGACGGCTATTATTCACGATGACAAAGAATTAGGTTATAATATCACAAAAGCAACCTTTAAAGCCAATTCGACATTAGACTGGCATAAACATAGTTCCGTACAGGTCTTAATAATTGTAGATGGAGAAGCATATTATCAAGAGAGAGGAAATGAGCCTGTAATTCTAAAAGAAGGTGATGTAATTAAATGTGAGAAAAATATCGAACATTGGCATTCCTCAACCAGGATTAGTGATGTAACCTATTTAGCTTTATATGGAGGTGGACAACCAACAACTTGGACTGAAGTTCTAACACAAGAATATTACAATGACGTAGCCGAAAAGCTAAAAAGTAATTGAAATTATTAAATCCAGACACTTGAACCAAAAAGCAAGCGTATAATACCAGATATGAAGTAATGTCGTACTACACATATCCAAACCTTTAAAAGTTTAATAAAACGATGAAAAAAACACTATGAGAAAAATAGTAACTATAGCGCCAGCTCTGCGAAGTTTGCAACTTCGTAGCGGTATGAGTAAGAGATAAAGAAAGCAATAACTGATTCAGAATAAACACAATAATAGTTCAGTAAAACGATGAATAAATTAAGAATTATAGGAATAGTATTATCAATTCTAGGAATTTCATTCTTTGGTTTAGGAGTATTATTTAAAATACTTCATTGGTCTGGATTATATGTCTTGCTTATCTCTGGACCGATTTTGTTTATCTTAGGATTTGCCCTTATTTTTTTAAAATCAAAAGTTCAAATAAACGATAATTAAAGACATTAACAAGTATGCCTTTCCCAATAGATGAAAAATATATAAGTAATACAGAATCTGAATTATGTGTAGAGTTTCCGAAGGAATTCAAAGAAAGAATGATTGAAACAAATGGAGGTGAGCTTGTATTAAATAATTATCAATTTGATTTGCATTCATTTTTTGATAAAACTGATAATCATAGTGCTACCGATAGGATAAATGATATAGAGGATGAATTCTTTGAAAACAATAGTGAAATTGAAATCGGTGCCATAGAGTGTCTAGGTTCAAATTTTGAATTCATTTCAAAAACTTATGGTTTTGATGCTACTATTGAAGAACTAATAGCAACAAGGAACTGGTAATGAATTTTTAATCAATTAAGGTCTAGACAACCGATGAATATTAACTCCTGAAAAACCAAAAGCTCTGAGAGTTTAAACACTCAGAGCTTTTAAAATTAAAACTAGCTTTTCGAAAAACTGTAACGGTTATTTAGGATGGAACATTCTGATCCATCCTGAAATATGCATACAAAAAATACTATTTTAAAATTTACAAAACATTAGTTGTATTTAATAATTCGATTTCTAGTGTATCAATAGTAGCTGGGTTTAAACTAGCTAACACATGTGCAAAACGATCCGTGAAGGCAAAGTTGTATGCGTTAGAAAGTTCTGATAATGTAGCTGCCCATCGATTGTAGTTCGTATCATTATTTGGTTGTAATCCACTAAAAAAATAAGAGGAAGAAATAGTAAACCAATCTTGGCTTGGCATTGCACCAGCCATAGTACCATTAATGTTTGTGGAACTACCTAACGCACCAATACTAAAACCTGAAAAAAGATCACCGCCAATCCATCCATATACGTCGTTTCCTGGGGCTTGAGCAGCAGTTGATCCATTAAGATGATATGGAGTATTACCTCCATAAATCCCTTCAGGATTCATCAGATCATCACTCTTGTAAAGTATTGTTGTTGTACCCGTAACACTACTAACCGAACCCGTAAGCAATATATCCAGATTATCATCAATCGTAGCAGTAAGATCATAGGTTTGTTTGCTTTGAGGGCCAGTTGAAGGAACATTAGGTCCAACACCAGCAAATTTTCCTTGTATTGTTGCGATTACTCCTTTCCCTAAAGAAGGAATAGTAGCTCCCTTCTTCGTGGATGGTCCAAATTCTGTATGTAAAAAAGTTAGGTAATTATGAAATAGATCATACGGTGTAACAGGAATAGCTCCTGGTAACGGATATGCTGGTGGATATGATGATGGCCCAATAATTCTAGCAAAACTTGTAAGAGGAGTAGGTCCTTTAGGATATTTTTTAAAATCGCCAGGAACTAATGCAGGTAGCGGTTTGCCATCAATACCCCCAGGTCCCGCAAGGCCTGAAACGGTAGGTGTCGTTAATTGCTTTAGTTTATCATAAATCGATACTGCCGTTACTCCTTGTAGAAAACCAGATACTGTTTGAACTGGAGTTATGGAAGAACTCGAATCCAGATATGTGTTCAATGTCATTGGTATACTCCAATAGTCTATGCTGGTCAAGTCTGCAACGTCATTTGGATTTCCTGTAAAGGTCATTTCCATTTTATCATAACGTAAGAAGAAATTGGGATCTGTAACAGCTTGTCCGGGTTCGTAATTTTTGTATTGTGGTGACCAAGGAGTATTATAACACACATAAATACGCCCACTAAAAGAAGTTATAGTTACTCCTTTTGATAATTCAGTAAGCGTATACCAATTTCCGGTAGATGGATAGGTTCCAGAGTCATTATCGATAGGGCTCAGACTCTCTCCCGTTGCTGTATTAAATACAGAAAAAGGAGTTCCAGCTTGTCCTGTAGGAGGAGTTCCTGCAAAGAAACCAATATGAATTGGTGTTGTAGAAGCTAAACCACTATTGTTTTTAAATGTAACAGCCAGTGCCGATGCCACCTTTTTCCAGGTAGTTTGATTACTCCAGCTGATACTTGATTTATCTGTTGATAGCGTTCCTGTGATATTTCCAGTATCATCTGAAAAATTTACGACTATTATTTGATCCGAGGCAGTTTGAATAACACCTGTAAAAGGTCCGCGGCCATTGTTATAACAAATAGATACTGTAAGTGCAGAAGTAGTCTCTGTTACTTTTGTTATAGAGATAGTTGTATTTTTTTGATCTGTCCAAATTCCGATAAATGAATTCATTCTTTTTTTTAGGTTATTTTTTCTATCTAATTAGGTATTCACATTGCTAAACTGAGTGGTAACTGAAAGATTAATGTATTAGCATCTAATGATGAGAAAACATCTATTTCGAAAGTAAATGTTCCATTTGGTGTACTAATAATATTTGCTTTTAACCAATCATTCATACTTGATGCTAAAGAATTTGCAAATGAAGTTCCATTATCCGTAGTTGCTAAATCAAAAGGTGTAGTGAGCAGCACTGGAACTGTAACCGGAAACTCCGTATTAGGAATTAAATATGTATAATCTACTGATAATTTCATATGTAATGAAGCTGCATCTACTCCAGTTGTAAACGAATCAAATAATGCCAACATGTTATCTGCTAAAGATCTATTCGCAGAAACTGGATATTCTTTAGTAGCTATAGCAGCTATATCTATCGTCGTTTTATCACTTAGTAAAGTGATTAGTTTTGTATAAAATCTCACTAATGGTGTTTGATACAAGAAATGCTTGTTGGTTGGTTGCCAACTATCTGAATTATTTGGTAATAAATCCATATTGCGAATAATTTGAGCTCCTCCCCAGGCATTCTGGGTGTTTAGGATATCTAAGTCATTAAGAACAACTTCTCTCAACGGTTGTATATTTCTATCTCCATATGAAAGGTATATTTTTACTCCATCATTATTCGTCTTATAATAGTCATATGTATTGTTACCAATATTAGTCGCTGTATATCCAGGAATATTGATCATTGGAATTTGATCCATTGGATTTTGACTATTTGGAATTACCCGAACATTTAGATTGCCTGAATTTTTTGCTCCTGTTTCAATAACTGTAAAATTCAATAATATCGATTCTTGTACCGCAGCAAAAGCTTCAGACTTTAACATAGCCTGAGGTTTTCTTGGGTTTACTTGATTCCAACTTTTCCAAGCCTCTGCCACCTGACTTACTATAGTTTTAAATGCTTCTACTGCATATAAAGCATTCGTGTATATAGTAGATTTTTCAGTGACATCTTTTTGCGTTAAGTTTGCTAAATATGATTTAAAATCATCATTAATCTGCGGGTAGACTTCTATAAATTGTGCCAGGGCTATATCTAGAGTTACAGATGTAGCTTTAGCCATTTTTGCACTCATCATATCATCTCCTGGAATGTTTAATTCTATCTGAGTCTCTATAGTATCTTGAGCTGCTATTGCATTTTTATAAGTATATATAAAATCCCAGGTTCGTGCATCTTGTAATGTTTTAACTTCTTCGACTGTAGGATAATTTATACCTTGAGCCGTAACAGATGGTGGTGTAGGATATGCACGTAACGGAATTGGTATTATAATTTGTCCTACATCACTAAGATCAGCATCCAGAGGAATTATAAATGTTAACCAGGTAGAAGCAGTATATCCGTCAATGCCATCAATTGCATGTATTTGTTGTTCTAAGTGACTCACTTTATACTGCATATTACCAAACTGGAAATTTCGAAATTCGGAAGTGTCTTTAGACTCAAACATATAGGTTAGCCAAGAATCTCCATTACCCATCGGTAGCTTTGAGGTGGATAATGAATATTCTGTAGAAGGCTGTATCGTGCTCCCTTCGTCAGGAACTGTAGGTTCATCACCTACCATATTTCCATATAACTTGGGTGTTGTAGAAGTTCCATCCACAGGATCTGCATTCGACTCATCCCAGGAGGAATTAATAGTAACCGGTGTCTGAATCGCAGCAGAATACTTATATGTTGCTGATAGCTCTTTTAGGATTTCCTGTTTCCATTTTTCCTGTGCATTACCAATATTGGCAGCTGATTTATCGGCAACATCAATAATGTAATCTATAGTTCCTTCGATCGCTTCCGCAAGATCTTCTTTACTATCCAGAATATCTTCCAGTATTTTTCCATTGTCTAATAAAAAAGCAGGAACTGCAAGTCCGGGAGCTAAGAAAGAATCAAATGCTTCTAGGAATTGTTTACCCCAATCATCTAAATCTATTCCAGAGAAATTTTGAGTCACTGCTGTACCAGACGGATATGGTTTACCAGTCTGGTATTGATTAATTTTTGTATTTAATGATACCAAACTTGTCGCCAGTGGTATTGGAGAAAAGAAATATGCTTTAGAATTATCATAGGTATATTTAATTCCTTTTACTCCCTTACTATCAAATCGTACCATCCAGATAGGACCGCTTGGATCAGAAGCATCAGTGTTCTCTTCTACATCTGAAGCTGTTGCTATTTTAATAAGAATTCCTTCTGCTGGCTGGTTTGTAAATGCAGTTTCAAAAAGCCCTGCAAAATAAGACAAGCCCAATGCGCTATTTGGTTCTGTTCCACAGGCGAATGATTGGGCTTGTGGTTTCACCCCGGTTGTAGCATTTGCTACTCCTAAAGCTTCTTCAAAATTAGGATCAATATTTTTTGTACGATTCATATTGATATGTACCAAGAGAGGAATACTATCATTATAATCTGCAATACTATCGGAAGCTATAGCACCTGAAATAGTATATGGAATCGGAATTGCAGAAGCATCGGGACTAGAATCTCCGCCTACAATTGCTTTTAAATAGTTAATAACTGGTTGTATAAATGCACTGGATAACGCAGCTATATCAATATCTTTTCTGAATCCTTCTGGGGTTTCTTTTGTTCCTTGAATTGTTGATGTAAAATTCATTACCATATCACCAGAACCTAGCTGATAGAATAAGTTCATGTAGGTTACCAAATCTACCGTGGCATTATTCAACGCACCAGAAGTTCCATCATTATATCGGGATACATCAAAACAAAAACTAATAAATAATTCTGGTATACCTGTTTTTTCTTCAAATAGATAAAAACTAGAAACAGAAGGCCATTGAGAAACGGAAAGTATCGTATCAGTGTATAATGATTTCATAGAAACCGAAAGCGGATTTACTTCGGTTGTTGGAGTATTACCAAACATATCTTGCCAATTTAATGACATGGCAACATCCGTTCCTATACCTGCATATGGATTTGGATAATCAGGATCATCATTTGCTCCCTGAACAAATTTATAGTATGGAATTGCAGAATTATAATTCCAGGGACCTGATGGATCAGACGCTGGAGCGTTGCCTGCTTTAGCATTCTGAATATCTTCCTGACTCATTGGATCTGTCGGTCCGGCTGGCATATAATTTTGATATACCGTAATCGTAGGCAAACTAACACCCAATAAATTAAATTGATTCTGTAGGTATACCTGATCTTCTGGCGTTGTTGGTGGATTTTGGGTTGGATCAAAATCTCCTGGATTATTTCTGGAAAGTTCATATCCTACATTTCCTGGCATTAATGTTGGCACCAGCACTGTAACATCGGGTGATTGTGCATACACTGCGGTTTTAGAAAAATCTAAATCATCTCCCGTGATTACTCCATTTACAAATGGTTGTGGAATAAAGTTTGCATATGTGATCACCATTTGTATACTTGCAACACCGGATTCACTAAATAAATAATCTGGTAATCCTTTAGCATCTTCTGGTGTAATATAATAGAAATAAAAACCTCCTGATCGAACAATACTGCACTCCCATAATAGGGTAGCAAAATCTCCCGGGTCGTTTAATGTATTGTATTGCGGTGTTTCTGATACCATTTTTGCAAAAGCCACCGTTCCTCCTGGATTAGTTTCTGTAGACAAATTAGCTTGTATAATTGCAGCATTTAATGCTCCATTTTCTGAAGATACAAAACCTGATTTTCCAGTAGCCGGATCGGGTTTCATTAAAAACTGAATCTGTTCAATAAATGAGTCACTGCCGCCCTGGTTCTTATTCATATAGGTCAGTATATCTTCCAATATATTGATACTGGCATCATCAGCTCCAACCAAATTATATATATTACCAGCTAATGGAGTATCTAAAAGATCCTGCGCCGTAACTCTTTGAACATTCACATTTAATGACGTTGCCCATTTTAAGTTATCAATTGTTCCCTGCTTGGTTGTGTCTCCATCAGGTGTTAAGGTTTTTAAACTAAAATCCAGTACCTTACTATTTTGTTGTAGTTCTGCTCTAAAATTGGATGGTGTCTTCCATAAGGTTGGTTTTGTTACGATTCCGTTAAAGAAATCACCAGGGTAATTCCATTCTGTATTCCCTCCTAAAGAGAAATTTTGAGGTGTATCTTTGAAATTGGTTATCGCCTTAGGATATCCTGATATTATAGAAGGATCTAATACATTAGTTCTAAGATTAATAGTTCTTTGTATTGCATCCGAATCTATAATAACTTCCAGTTTACCATCAATAGGTTTTATAAAGTTTATCCAAGCAGCACCACTGTTTAATAAATTAACCTGATATGTATCTGTGGTCTTTATTTTATCAGATACGGTCCATTGTTGTCCTGTTAACACATACAACGGTTCGGTCACACCAGAATCAACAGTAGGTGGTTCTGGTAATCGTAATCCATGCAACATAAATCTGGAAGCCATCCCATTCAATTGTCCGACATTCTCAGTAGTTATCACTTCTGTTATCATATCAGAAACTTTCATGGAAGTTTCTCCCTGAGCATTTAGATAATCTAATGCATTCTGTAGCAACTGTTTCACTACCAATGCTATAAAATCTGTAAAAATGAACGTTGGCATAGACAAGTCTGGCTGTTCCTCATAATCCGGATCAGAAACATTCTCACAATCCGAAGGTGCATAATGGCTTGCTGTAGCCGCACTTTCGTAAGCAACACTTAGAGATTTCAATAGTTTGGTTACGTCCTCAAGATACCGTTGTGTACCTGTCATTGACTGTGTTGCAAAATCAATTAAATCTCCATCAACTCCATTAAGTACGGTCTGCATTTGTAGTTCTGGAAAAATTGGAAATACAGCCGCCGACATATCTGTATCCTTACTGGCATCCACTGCTGAAATCTGAACGGTAAAAAATGCTTTTAAAAATGTTTCTATATCATTACCCGAAGTGTTTTTATAGTTAAAAGGCGCAGCATTATTGGGGCGCGTTTCTATATAGCATAACATTTGATGTAGTTCATCAGTAGTAATAGTTTGTTCCTTTAACCAACTTAATTTTGTACTACTTTGACTACTTCCTACAATTGCATTTGCCGCCCAATATAAAGCTCCTGTCGCCAATGCATTCATTCCAAACTGCGTAAAACTTCCTGGATTTGTTGTGCCTGTATCAATATATAACATCCCTACATATTGTGGCCCTGGTGTGATGTTCGTTAATGTTTCTCCTGACACCGTTAAATGTGGTACAAAATATAAGTCTAGACCAAAGGTTTCTTCAGTATCAATTTCTATTGGCTGCCATTTTAGAATAGTTGGAGCTGTTGAGGCCAGGAATAATGCTTTTTTAGCAAAAAGCTGATCTGTGTGATCCACTTTATACCATAGTGAGTTTTGAGTCGTATCAGAGCCTATAACAAATGAAGCGGTAATCGTAGTACTGAAACTTAGATGAATGGTTATCTTAAATAATCCAAGATTTATTTTCACACTTAGACTTACGCTCACGCCTGCTTCAAAAGTAACAGGGATCGCTCTGTATGCTTCTATGATAAATGTTACCTGGATATATGCGGTAATATCAAATGAGGCCGAGATAATTGCAAAATTCACCTCTCCATAGATTTTTCCGACTAAAGCTAGTGTTCCTGCAAACCTATAGTAAGTATCTGTCTCATTTGATAATCCATTTGGCAAATTAGGATTTGGCGTAAACGACGCGTACGTTCCCTGAAAAATTCCTATCGCAGTTAAGGAAAGTCCTGCTTTCAGGATTCCTTTATTGATTGTTTTTCCTAAACCTACAGAAATCGCCACTCCAGCTTCTATAACAGGATTAAATACTCCTTTCTGAACTGCTGGTAAATCAGTAGCTGTCGCTCCGGTTAACGATGCAAAATAGAATCCACCTGATCCTATGAATGGAAACATCTGTAAGGTAAATGACCTGGAAAAATTGGTAATACTTTCCGGCCAGCCTATATCCAGATAAAAATTACCATTGGTATAAATTTTCACCCCAATATTAGGCAATGTAATGGATACTGCACCAAATTCTAGCTGCCTGAATACATCTGGTAGTTGTAATTCTATTTGATAAACTCCTATAGTATCATTGATTTTTTTATATAGAATTTCAAACTGTAAATTCTTTAAAAACTCGGCTTTTTCTGAAACCCCAATGACCAATCCATATAGATTAGGATCATTAAACACGAATGCCATTCTATAAAACTGCGCTACGGTAAAATCAGCCCCAATCAACCAATCTGAGTTTTGATTGAATACCAATGGTCCGGTGGTTCCAGCTTTGATAGGAATCGTATTTGGAGAACTGTTAGGATCATCAAAGGCGCTTTCCATAGCGGTTATTGCTTCATCTACAGAATTAAAAGAAGCACTATTTGCCAATTCCAGGTGCTGTCCCATCCCTAAGAACTTAAGATCGAAGAACTGGCTTCCTAATCCGGGTACGCTTGGCATATCTTGTACCTTACTTCCTTTACCAGCTAAAGCTCCTGTTGTTTCATCTCCTGCAGTAATTGTTAATCCTAAGAAGGTTCCCTCGAAACCAAGATGTACCCCTTGATTATCCTTAGTTAGTTTGATTTTAGAAATGTTTAAGAATCCTAAATCCACAGCATTATCATATGAAATAACTATAGTATTTTTAGTACTATCACTTAGGTTTCTGGTATAGGTAAATGATAAGCCATCCAGACTAATGCTATTTAACAAACTCCACGGTGCAGATAATTCAAACGAAGGAATAATAGCCTCCATAAATTTAGTAATGATATCACCAAGCGACATCTCCTTAAAAGTAACTGCAAAAATATCCTGATTATCTTTTTTGGTATAGCTTGCTTTTATACCTTCCCATTGTAAGTAGATTTCATCTTCTTTATCTCCAAACTGATATCCAATATCAAAAGTTAATCCTAGTAAAGTAGTGGCGGATGTTATTTTCCCTGCGGCTTTACCATTAGTAAAGGTCACATCTGTAATTGCTGTAAGATCTAAGTTAAAACTACTGAAGTTTAACTGCCAGTTTACCGTACCTCCTACTTGATACGAAGTAGGTTTATTTGTTGATTTATCTGGTACTGTCGCCAAGAAGGACACATTACTGATATCCAACACTACTCCATCGTTACTAACCCAAGTTGGAATACTTCCAATTCCGAAAGGTTTTAAAAAGGTAAATGCGATATCTACCAATGAAATTTTCTGATCTTTTCCTGTATTTCCACCAAAAGTCCATGTTTTATCTGCGTATCCGGCAAATAAGGTAATATCTACTCCTGGATTATTGGTAGATTCATCTGCTCCAATATTGAACAAACCAGCAAATTTACCTGATGCTGTTCCTTGTTGGCTTGCTATTTCTAATGACATTCCTGTCATTGTAAAATCTAACTTGGGATCAGATATTGATAAAAATGTCCAATCTGATTTCACGCTACAATTCAAAGAATAGTTTTTTGACGTGGGATCCACCAAAAGATTGAATATTGTTATTTCCGAACTCAAATCAATAGTTACATCACTCCAAAACATGGTAAGTAAGTCACCCAATTGAATGGTTCCATCTAGCAATTGGACACTTACCTTAAAGTTAGGCACATTAGCTATGACTGCTACATTATTTGATCCTTCCGGGCCTATTGTAAAGTTGCCGGTGATTGTAAAGCTAACATTCGAAGCTATAGAAGAGTTAAAACCAGAGACTAAACTTTTAATTTCGATATTCGTTACAGCCAGATCTGGAAGTAATTGCCATGTATAATCGCTAGGTGTTCCTATAGAAACGGACATATAATCCATACTACTTGTCACAGAATTATAGCTTACATCAATAGTTTTAAGGCTTAATGAGGTAAGCGTACTAAAAGGCTGTGGTAAACTAGTTGCCAAATTAACTCCTCCTATTAACTGATAAAAGTTAGATATATTTGGCAATGGTTCACTAAAGGATCCCTGAAATAACCATATATCATTCACAATAGGGTATCCCATTTGTAATTTTATAGGAACACCTGTTTCTACTGTTCCGCCAACCCAACCAACTAATGGTAATTTTGCTTCAGGAACAGTTACATTATAAAATGGTTTTCCAATAGAAAACCAATCCACTCCTGGTAATGCTAAAGTTTCATCAATAATGAGAATATTCATTGTAGAATATAATATTCCATTTTTGATAAAAAAGGTTACTGTACATCCGCTATTTGAAATACCAAACGATCCTGTTGTCCCGTTTATTAAAATTGCATCTGCATCTGGCATTGTAATTACTACACCATCTATTCGTAGCTTTTCATCGGGCACAAACCTCTTGTATGCACTCGCAGTTTCGGGAATTTTTACCGCTTCGGCTGCAGAAACAAATATCAATTGATCCTGGTCGTTTACTTGTTTTTGTAAATCGGTATATAGTTGTGTCAGTTGTGTCGAATTCATAATGTTGGTACTAATTTATTCGTCTAATCCATTTACATAAAACAAGAAAAACAATAGAGATTGAAATAATTTATCTTCTTGCTGATTTTGCCAAAAAGTTTGTAATGCGGTAAAATATTGTTGAGTATCACCATCATCTGTATACCCATCCTTGATGAAATTGGCAATTTTATACATTCCTGTTTGAGTCAATCCTTCTGATGGTGGATTTAAAACCAAATCATCTGCCGGAAGTTTACCATTGGTAGTTATGGCGGAATCATTTAATCCTCTAGCAGCCATTTCACTTCTAACCGATTGGGGACCATGTTCTACAGCATTTATGGGTAATGTGGGATATACATTCTGTGCATTTTTTAATAGATTTAAGTACGGTTTATTTAAATTCAATACCAGATTAGCCGTTCCTTTCCCTTCAAATAAGCAGGATGCAGAACTCTTACTATAGATATAATCAAATGCTGGTAATGGAAGGCCATCCATTTTAATAAGTAGTACTTTATTCACTCCTCCTGGACTTTTCAAAGCATCGATTTTTGCCTGAAGCCACTCTGCATTACCTCCAGCATAATCAATAACTTCAACATTAGCAGCTGTAATATCTCCGGCTACGGCACCTATATCGGTTACAAATTGGTTTAATCGATCTATTCCTTGATTTCTATCTGCTGAAGCAATTCCTTTTAAATAAGTATCTAAGCGCACATAACTTGCTGGAGTTTCAAAAGCTATATTCAGAATAATTGTTCCCTGCTGCAAGTGTCCAATTTCAGAAAACTCCTGTGCATATCTTAATCCTGTAATAAGATATAGTAGAACATTTTCAGGTTTTATATTGAGATTAGCTTCTACACCTCCACCAAAATCACGATTTTCTCCAATTCCGTAAACAGGCATTAAATTCACTGTAGCATCCTCACCAGTAGTTGCTGCAATAATTTTTTTGTAAGCAGCCAACTTAGTCGCATCGTCCCCGAAATCTGTATCAAGGGGAGCTTGAGGAGGATTTACAAAATATCCTCTTTTCTTAAATGATGCTGCTCCAAGAGCAACTTGATCTTCTAATATTATATATGCCCCATTTACTTGTCCTAGTCGCTGGATCGCATTCTGTTTACTCCATTGAAATGGTTGTAATTTTAGAAAGAAATTTACGTTTACTCCTTTACTAGAAGGAGAAGGGTTATTCGCTAGATTAGTAGCATTTGTATCAAAACCTCCGGTAAACCCAAAATTAACTACTGGATACTCTTCAATATTTGTTATAAACGACGCTAATGTTATAAGTTTTACTGAAGTGTTATCGTTTAAAATCACTGTTTGTACGTCTTCTCCTGCTGCATTGAATCCTGGAATCAGTTTGGCCAGTTTTCTTTTATTATCTCCACTACTATTGTCATATACCAATTGAAAATTATGATTAAACCCTAAAGTAATAAGCCTATTCATAATTAGAATAGTAGTTGCCTGATGTCCCAATCCACTTGTATCTACTACATAAAGTCTAATAATATTATTTTCTTCATTCTGTAGAAAGTTGCTTACGAGTATTTTCTGTGCATCAAATTCTGATTCGAAAACATTTCCAACATTCGTCATTAAAGTTCGTACTACACTTAGTAAAGACATAATTCAATTTCTCTTAGTGTTATTAATCATTAATTTTTAAGATACGCTGCATACCACCCTAAACTTTCCGGAGGTGCTGTTTCTGATGGGTTTCCGAATAGGAAGAATCCTATTTGCCCTCCAGGTGGAAATGTTAAGCTCAATACTTTTAATGCGATATTGTTAATTTTCATGAGGTAAGAAACCTTGTCTTCAGCAATATCGATACGTATGGATCCAATATCCATCTTTAAAACTCCTTGTAGACTTAAAGACGGAGCTTGTGGATTTACTCCCGGTAATTTTAATCCCGCAACCGCGCCGGTTCCACCAACGTTCCAAGGGGTCATAAATGTGGTGTTAAAACCAGCTGCACTGGCTAGTGATCCTAGCGTTCCCATATTTAACTTAAAAGTAAGTCCATACCAATCTCCACTAATGGGCTGTTGTTGTTTTAAAGCCGGTAACTGTACATTAAGGTATCCTTGAGAAGCTGGATTGTTATCCTTTGTTCCTGACACCATTCCTGTTAATTGTAGTGGAAAATGCCGATATAAACTACCTTGTCTGGCGGTACTGCTACCAATATCAAAAGCCATTTTTGCAATATCGAATGTAAATGTTTGATTAGTAGGAGTATCCAGCGGAAAAGTCAAATCAATATACATATTAGAAAATGCAATTCCCTGTCCATTAGGAGGTTCTCCTTCTTCACTTCCGAAAGACAATAAATCAAATCCTTCTAATGCATAAAAATTAACGTATCCGAAAAATGAAAATCGGGATGCTACATTTCCACTACTACTGCCATCCTGTGACACGGCAGTAACAAAATTCGCTTTGAGAATTTCTACATCTCTTATGATCGTACTGTCTACCGGTAGTATATTATCTCCTGTAGCACTAAAGGTGTATGAAGGAACACCGTTATGGTTTTCATACGTTCCATCTAAAATCAATAAATTATCTCTGGTATCAGGTTTGACAGTTTCACCAAATAAATTATTAATAGTGAAAGCGATATAACTATTGAAATTGATGATTTTTGAATTTGTAAATAACACCTTAAGCAATAATACATTGTACACATAGTCTACAGAAGTATTGATAGGTGCTTTTGCCATATACTCGGTTATATTACTATCATATTGTTGATAGGTATCATCTTCATAATCTATTAGAGCAAATAATGAACTAGTGGGTTCCATCTCTATAGAACCGGCAGTATTTTTTACCACACTCAAATCTATCCCAAAGTGATGTGCATTAAATTCATCTAAATTAATTCCTGCCAACAGGCCTTGTAGTTCTGGAGGGAAATTGGTCAGTGAGATATCTACTTTTAATGCGATGACTCCTTTCCAATTCGGGTCGGTTGCTACTGTATAAAATTTGTAATAATCATTATCTCCTTCCTTATATTTGTCGATTCCTTTCTGAATATAATCATTAATCCAATTAGAGAGATTAGGTAATCCATTATTAGTAGTATCATTAAATGCTTCGGGATTTGTCCAAAATTGAATATTCTGTACACGTTCTTGTAATGTTTGATCACAATATTTGAAAATGACAATATTACTATACTGACCAGTATTAGGTTGTTCTGGATTTGGTTTAGGCACATTAAGATCAAACGGCCATTCTTCAATTTCCATTTGATTTGCAAAATCCCCCAATACATTATCCACATCAGAAGAAGCTACCAGAAATAGTTGATTGGTCTGGAATGAAGACTGTAGTGTTGCGTTCAACTCATTAAATGCCAATGTGTATACTTGAGATAGCTCTCCATTACTTTTGATAAATTGATTACTTGCCAGTTCCATTTTTTCCCAAGTAAATGTTTCTTCAGATACCTGGATAAAAAACCCTTGCGGACTTGTAGAATCTACTAACTTAGCAGTATCTAATTCTACATTGCTACTCTTATTTTTATTTCGTGTTGATACTCTATCCGAAGCTTGTTTCGATAAAGCATTACTAATATTTATTTTCCGTCTTGGTGTTAAAATCTGTAATTCAAAATTTTGAGCACTTACAGTTACAGGTACTTTGGTATGAAGACCATATCCTACCATAGGAAAATAAGCTACTTCTGTTATATCACTTAACGTTCCTGAGTTTGCCACATAATAATCAAGAAATAAACTTTCTTTGTCAGACTTGTTTGGTGCGTATAATGAGCTTCCTTGTGGTTGCGAATGGTATACTATAGATGCGTTAGCAACATTATTTCTAACCAAGCCTATCCAAGCTGTGCAAAAAGTATCAGAAAGTGATTGCTGAGCAGTATTGCTTCCTACTTTGTTTCCTAGCTGGAGTATTGGATACTGTGGTACATATGCGGGTTTCTTACCTATAAAAGCAAAGTAATCTCCTTTGGTTTCAGTAGTTTCTGCAGTAACACTTATAGATTCTGTTCCAGAAAGACCACATAATATTCTTAATTGATTATTAACATCCAGAAAAGAGATGTTTTCTGCATCGATACCTATTGTAAAATATCCTGATGGAATCGTATACCAATTGTCTGTATCATCGTGTATTGCTCGCTCCGAAAAAACCAGCATTGAACTTGTCGCTGAAGGTATATTTTCTGATCCATTAAGAGTTGATGTATCTACATTAGGTAATAGATGAACCGGAATCCCATAATCAGATCTAAAATTAGAAGGCATTACGGTATCCTTTTCCTCATCATTGTTATTATTAGTGCTCTTGCCTAAAAATGCCAAATACGTGCTTAATTGTTGTTCATTAAGTAAATCTATTGGATTAATACTCGCTTGGAATTGTACATAATCATTCTGACTACCATCCTGAAACAATGGGTAACTCATTTGCATTAAGTCACCGGTATCATTATTGTTATAAAAATATTTTAATGCGGTATCAAAGGAATCAAAATCAATTCCATGATTTAAACCCACCATAAAACGCATCCCAGCCATAGCCAAACCTGTTAACGGGATTTCCAATCCATTATGAGGTATTGTTTTTGAAGCTATATTGTTTGCTTTAAATACAATAAAGCCGTTTGGCGGTCCTGTAATTACAAAACGATTGTTTGTTGTATCTAACGTAATAGATACATTAAGTGCAGAAAGAGTGAGCGTAGAAAAATTATTACCAAAATTATAGCTATAGTTCTGCAATAGTGCAAAGCCCTTTGTTGCACCTTGTAGATAGATTAATTGTATAGTATCAGAGTTTAAAGGTCCATCAGGAGATTGTATCCAAGCAATTCCTCCTGTTTGATAAGGTTTTACTACACTTTTAAAATATGCCTGGGCATTTGTTACAAAAGCGGATACATCTTTTGGCGTATTTATAGCAAATAAATAATAGCCTCCATATTGTGCTGTATCTTCAAAAGTAATAGATGATGCTTCAACCGTTCTATCTTCTGGAAGTAAAAATGCGCACCAAAAAATGTCTTTGGGTGCAAGGTATAGAGAAGAGTTTCCTGAAGAAGTATTTGAAAAAGTTAAGGCCCCCATATGTGTGTAATTAAATAATTGAAAAGCTTAAAAAAGCAATATTCAATATTTACTCACTTACATGCCAGGCTATTATATCTCCTTTGAATGTAAATGACTCATTGTTTATTGCTACAGAGTATTCAAAGTTTCCACTTACTTTGGAAACTTGAGGAGAATCGTCGAGGGTTAGTATCAGCTTTCCTTCTGCTGTATAATTTGCTAATTGAAGATCAAAACGATACTTGTTTTGGGATGCAGTTAATGTTTGTACGCCTATCAGTGCGGTAGACAAATACATTTGGCAATTAACATAGGTTCCCGATTTATCAAGCATTAGCATTATCTTCAGATCACCAAAATACCTGCTATTAGTATCTCCTGGTTGAAGAAAGACTTCCTGAGGTACTGGTATAGAAGAAGCTCTTTGTTTAAAATTTGTAGTATCAGACCATGCAAAGATGCAGCATAGGATACATACAAAAAATAGTATTGATAAAGCTCTTTTCAAGTTACAGGTGTCTCTCTCAAAGATATGAAATTGCACTTAGAGCTATTCAATAAACTAAATGCAATTTCATTTTTATTTGTATCTGCCTTTAATTGCTCCAAGAAGCTATTTGCTTTTGAAATGGTGTATTATTGCCTCCATTTTGATCTGTTGCAGATCCAGAGCAACTTACTTCTCCTGAAACAAGTCCGAATGCAGCTTGAAAATTAATTTTGGCAATTTGTAACACTTGACTACCTGCCTTAAACTCAACATTTGTTGCTGTGGGTTGTACCGGACTTAAGGTAATTGTTCCTAATAGACCTGCTGCAGTATTAAATGTAGTTGTAGACACCTGCATTCCACTTACAATTGCTACAGTCGTATTTGCTGTAATGGAATTTACTAATAACGATTCTTGAGTTACTGGATAAGACATAATGTATGTTTTTGGTTTATTATTTGTTTACCCAAATTTACGATCAAAGTTTTATTAATAACCCCCGTAAAAACCCCTGTTTTTAAAAAAAAGCAGGGAAATTTTAAACTTATTATATATACCTAAAATTAATAATACTAGCATTTTTCATAAAACAATAAACATTTTAAACAGTATTATTTTTAATGGCTATCCTAATAATGGGAATTCGACTCGAACAGTCACCTTCGGGTTATGAGGGAGAAATGAAAAAACATAAATCATTTATTATCGGTTGTTTAAAATGAAAAAAACTAAGAACTACACAAAAAACTAATCACGTGTATCTAAACGCCACTTAGATTTTAATAGTAACTGTAGCCGTATTATAGAACGTGACAATTTTAACCTGTAGCCATATTTCAGGACAAGACGTTTTGAGAAACCTTTAGCTAGGAATTAAAATTATTTGAATATTATCAATATTAAATTATATTTGTAACTAGTTACGTAATCAATAACACATAATATGGATTTTGATTTAATTGGAGAAATGACTTTAGGCAGTAGGTTAAGAAATTTGAGCCAGAAAGTTACCGAAGACGCACAACAAATTTACGACCTCTACGAAGTGGAATTGAAACCAAATTGGTTTCCATTTTTTTACTATTTATCACATCAAAAAAATGCAATGCCAATTACATCGATTGCAAACGCGGTTGGTCATTCCCATCCTTCTGTGATAAAAATCATTCGTGAAATGTCAGGTTTTGGCCTGGTCAAAGAGCAAAAAGATAAATCTGATGGGCGAAAAAATAATATCGCACTTACCGAAAAAGGGCATAAAATTTCTGAAAAAATAACTAATCAATATATAGATGTAGAAAATGCTATAAAGAAAGCACTTGGACAGACAAAACACAATATTTGGCTCGCAATACAAGAATTTGAATATCTCTTAAAAGAAGAAACGCTATTCAAAAGAGTTTTGGAACAAAAGAAAATTCGTGAGTCAAAAAATATCGCTGTAGTACACTACAAAAAGGAACATCTAAATGATTTTAGGAAACTCAATGAACAATGGATTACAACCTATTTTGAAATGGAAGATGCGGACAGAAACGCTCTAAACGACCCAGAAAATTATATATTGAAAAATGGTGGAGAAATTTTAGTCGCTGTCGAAAACGATACGGTTCTAGGCGTTTGCGCATTAGTAAAAATACAAGACGAAAAGTATGATTACGAACTTGCTAAAATGGCAGTTTCACCAAAAGCACAAGGTAAGGGAATAGGTACTCTTTTAGGAGAATCCATAATTAATAAAGCCAAAGAATTAGGAGCAAAAAGGATTTATCTTGAAAGCAATACCATACTTACATCAGCATTGTCGCTTTATGAAAAACTCGGATTTCAAAAAATTTCAGGACACGATACACCTTACAAAAGATGTAATATTCAAATGGAACTTATCATAAATTAAAAGAGATATCAATGGATTGTGAAAATAAAATTGCAATAGTAATTAAAAATGAACTTTTAAGTTGGCAAAAACTAAACGTAGCTTCATTTTTGGCTAGTTCCATTGCTATAAAGTTTCCAGAAACACACGGAGCGCCGTTTATTAATGCATCTGAATCAGAATACTTGCCTTTTATAAAACAGCCTATTCTTATTTACGTAGCAGACGAATCACCTCAAATAGAAAGAGCTTTTTCTCGTGCACAAGCTAGGGAATTACATATTGGAATATATACAAAACCATTATTTTCCACAAAGAATGAAACGGAAAACCATATCGAAATTAAAAAGTGTAGTGATAAAGACCAAGAGTTAGTTGGAATAGTCTTATATGGAGATAAGAGAAAAGTAAGTAAAGCCTTGGATGGTCTGAAGTTTCACGCGTAAAAACCACCTAAAACAACGTATACAGCTCATAAATAGCTATTTGTACCATCGAAGTCAGGCATAATGGCAAGTCCGCCTATTGTGCCAGTTCAATAATTACTGAGGCAGTCTCGCCATCCTCTGTAAATCACCGCCTATATTACCTGTGGTCTATTCATTAATTGTACTATAGGCAGTGGGCACTTCATCAAATAAATATCTTGTAATACAATTTATAACTAAAAATCGTGTAAGTCCTATGTTACTAAAGGATAAATCAATTTGGAAAAAGTCCAGAATATCAGCAGGTGTGATTTTTACTAGTTGAATGTCTCAAATCTTAGCATCTTATTGAGTGTAAATTTACTTTGAGTCATTTATTTCTATCTCTTTCAAATAAATTACATTGAAAAACGCTGCTTTCAATTCTTTCATTCCGTAAAAAGTCTAGCTCTTCATCAATTTAAGGCATCGATTATCTGCTTATTTTCAATTAAAAGTCTTTCGAGAGTATTCTGTAGTAAGCTGCTTCGTGCAATAATTTGGAATTTGTTATTAATTATTTCATTTGAGCCCTTATTTATGATAGAACTCTCTCAACTTTGCACAAGCGTATGAAAATCATCGTAGTATGATTTGAATTATACGCTGCTTTAAAACAAATAGGGATGGAGAATTGGTTATATGCAGAGTTCGAGGTATTGATAAAGGTCATTGTGTCGCTACTCGTCATTTTTACAGTCATTATTATAATTACCAGAATATCTGGATTGCGAACTTTCGCAAAAATGTCCAGTTTTGATTTTGCATCTACTATCGCTATAGGCTCAATTCTTGCTAGTGTTATTATGGGCAATAATCAATCACTTTTAAAGGGAGCAATTGCATTAGGAGGCATTATTTTATTTCAAACGACTTTTTCTTTTGTAGTACGAAAATCTGATTTTTTTAAAAATTTAGCCACCAATGATCCCTTATTGTTAATGAAGAATGGTGAGATTTTATATAAAAATCTTAGTAAAGCCAATGTGGGAGAAGACGATCTTATTGCTAAATTAAGAGAGGCTAACGTCCTAGATTTTTCTGAAGTTCACGCCGTCATTCTTGAAAGTACAGGAGATATGTCCGTGCTTCACGGAAACGAAGACGTGGAGCTCAGTCAAAAATTATTAATGGGTGTTCGAATTGAATAAGCCTTTTATAAATAACAACATAACTATTTATACAATCATAAATTTTAAAACTATGGAAACTGTAATTACTAATGTTAATAATACTAAACAACGTTTTTCTCGCATCTCTTGGGGTGGGGTTTTAGCTGGTACCTTAACCACGCTTACTGTATTAATTTTGTTGAGCCTACTAGGATTAGGTATAGGGATGACCACTATTGATCCTATGACCGAACAGCATCCTTTATCTGGTCTGGGGACTGGGACTATTATTTGGTGGATAGTCACTAATCTTGTAGCAATTTTTATCGGTGGTATGGTAGCGGCTAGGTCATCTGGCTTACCTTCTAATACCGATGGAGCAGTCCACGGATTCCTTTCCTGGGGGTTGTCTTTATTGATAAGTATACTGTTAGTTACCTCCACCTTGGGAAGTATTTTAAGTGGTGCTGGGACTATTATAAGTTCTATTTTCGGAGATTCTACTGCTGAAAATATTGCGGAGCAAATTAATATGAGTCAAAAAGACAGTCAAAAGGCCACGGATATCACTTTGCAATCTGTAAAATCAGAATTATTTCAACTTATTAACAAGGGTGAAAAATATAATATCATTCCAGAAGGCACTGCATCAGAGGCACGCCAAGAATTAGGAGAAGTACAGTCTGAATCAAGACAGGCATTACGTCAATTAGAAATTGACGATATGATAGAAAACTTCGTTAATGATGTTAAAATAGATTTAGACCGAAATGGCGACCTTGACATCCGAGTTGCAGGAAATCGAGATTATATCAATAAGGAAGAAATCACTACCTATCTTACTAATAATACAGATTTGAGCAAGCAGGAAATCAATGGGGTAATTACCAAGTGGGATCGTAAAATTGATGAAGTTGTAGAAACTGTAAAAAAGCAATATGCAGAAGTAAAGTCAGAAGTACAAGAGATTACAGAAGAGACGACAGATGCTGCTGGTAAATATGGTATTATTGCATTTGTAATCCTATTGTTAGGAGCCCTTGCTGGATTCTTCGGTGGAGCGACAGCAAGTCCTCATTACACCGTTAATGAAGAACACAGAGCTGATTTAATCAACGACGAACTTAGCTAAAAATAATTTTTTATAACACTAAAAATATATCATTATGTCATTAACAACAATTATACTTAATATTCTCTTACCACCACTAGCTGTATTTATGAAACATGGTGTAGGTTCTGCACTACTGATAAGTATTATACTTACTATTATAGGATGGATACCAGGTGTGATACATGCATTTATTGTGAATGATTAATAGAATATACATCCTCTGTTCAACTCTATCTAAGAGATTTGTAAATGTTATCTTTTGCAAATCCCATAGCTGTTTATACTGAAGTTAGTATAGTATTCATTGAAGTAATTATAAGCATTATGGTCTTCGTAGAAATTATTGGCACCCTTGCTGGCATTTTTACAACGATTGCGGTAGTTCCTCAAATAGTAAAAGCTTTTAAAACTCAAAAGGTAGATGATGTAAGTCCTTTTTATTTTATCATTTTATTATTAGGAGTAGGGCTGTGGACATTTTATGGTGTTCTAAAAATGGATTGGCCTATAATATTGACAAATGGAATTTCATTTCTTTTAAATACGATAATGCTACTATTATATTTTAAGAAAAGAAAAAGGTGAAATATAAGTTAAATAATTAAATAGTACAGTTATGGATAACTTTATTATAGAATCTATAGCAGTTGGGTTTATTGCTACTATAGCTATGACCGCCTTTAGTTATTCAATATCCTATATTTCTAAAAATATATTTGAAGAACCACAACTCATCAATATGTTACTGTCTCAATGGAATGATAATTCTTTTAATTTAGAAAGAGAACATATTGTGGGGTGGGCAATTCATTTTCTCATAGGAATGTTCTTTGTGCTTGGCTTCAAGATTTTGCATATGTGCAAGATACTTGACATTTCAGTATTGTCGGGTATCATATATGGGTTATTTGCTGGAGTTATTGGTGTATTCTTTTGGGGTATAGTTTTATGGATACATCCAAATACACCGAAAATAAATAGAACACGCTATCTGCTTCAGCTTATTCCAGCACATATTGTTTTTGGTATAACAATGATTTACTTATTATAATAGGGTAAAATGGTATCGTATTTATAATGAAAAACGTAGTTAATTTTTTTTCAGTAAATAGAAAGGCAATGTATGGTGGTTTACTAGCCACTGCGGTTATCGCCCTAGGGGCTTTTCTTTTGGGTAATATTTCTGTCGATGAAGTCAACTTCTGTGCAAGGGCTTAATATGCTGTGCAATACTATTGTCCTAGCATCAGCCACAATCTTAGCGCTACTTCTCACATTGCTGGGAATAGTAGAGGAACAGAAACAAAATTAAAGAATATGTATTACAAACAAGTGCTCAATATTGAAAAATTTGATACGTTTTTATTTATCAGCGCACTCATAATGTTTCAATTTTTTAATATCCCAATTACCGAAGTAGATGAGGTACAGGTTTCTTGGTACACATATATATACAATGAGCTACGTTATTCGCCTCTTCTATAATCAGTGATATGATGGTAACTACTATTTTAATGTTATATGGAACCGTTACTAATATAATAGCCATAGTAGGTCTCGGCCTAGATGACCATAAGATGCTAGCGAATGAAAAACAAGATATAGAAAGCGTTGATGAAGAGGAAGAAGAACATAAGCAGTATATAATTTACCCCATCGAAACTACCTGTGTATCTGCAATAATTTTAATACCTAATAATTGAACTTAGTGAACCAATTTCAAAAACTAAATTTAGACTCTTATAGAACTATCGTTGCTCTATGTTAAATTTAAAATGATTTGAGTTAACTGGGTAGTTATTAACAGCGTAATTTAAGAGCAATCGTTATGAGTGACTTTATCCCATATTAAATGAAATTAAATAGTATGAATATTGATACATTTCCTAAAATAAATACACCAAAAAATATTGTAGATGCAATTGGCAAAACTCCCTTAGTGGAACTCCGAAATCTTTTTCCTAATTGCAATGCTAATTTCTATGGAAAATTAGAAGCGGCAAATCCATCAGGAAGTTTAAAAGACCGCACATCAACATTTATCGTTCAACAAGCGTTAAGGGAAGGGATAATTAAAGAAGGAGATACTATTATAGAATCAAGTTCCGGCAATATGGCGTTGGGATTGGCGCAAGCTTGTATCCATTATAACTTAAAGCTCATTGTGGTTGTAGACCCAAAACTTAATCCACACACAGAAAAACTTTTAAAAGCTTATGGTGCCACAATCGAATTTATTAAACACCCTTTGCCAGAAGGTGGATTCCTGGCGGCACGCTTACAAAGAGTTCAGGAATTACTTCATAAATATCCAAATAGCTATTGGACGAATCAATATGGCAATCCAAATAACCCACTAGCGCATCACCAAACTATTCGTGAAATAGGAGATAGTTTAAATGGTGGCGTGGATTACATCTTTGTAGCCACCAGTACTTGTGGTACGCTAATGGGCTATGCTGATTATATTGAAGAACACAATCTGAAAACAAAACTTGTCGCCGTAGATGCCAAGGGTAGTGTTCTTTTTGGCGGCGAATCAAAAAAACGTTTTATTCCGGGACACGGTGCTGGTGTTGCTTCGCAGTTTTTGAAACTCGAAAAAATTTGGGATAATGCAGAAGTGAGTGACTTAGATTGTATAGAGGGCTGTTGGTCCTTGTTGAAAAATGAAGGTATTCTTTGTGGTGGTTCTACAGGTGGTGTTATTACTGCTATCGAGAATTATACGATTCATCTCGAACCTTCGGTAAATTGTGTTTTGTTATTGAGTGACCGCGGTGAGCGCTATTTAGATACCATTTATAACCTAGATTGGATTCAGGAAAAATTTCCTGAATACCAAGAATACAAAAAATCTTCTATTGGATGGTAGATATGAATAATTACAAATCGCTACTTTCATCAGTTTATAATGTAGGGATTATAGGTTTAGGACCAAAAGGACTTTATGCATTAGAGCGGCTTTTGGCTCAAATTAAATCGAGAAACATACAGATTCCGATAGCTATTCATATTTTTAATCAGAATCCATTTTTTGGGCCTGGTAACGTATACCGTAATGACCAAGCGCCTTATTTGATTATGAATTATGCAAATAAAAATATCGATATCTGGTCAAGAGAATTACCAGAACCTATTGTAAAAGAAACACCAGATTTTACTGAATGGCTGGTAAAAAAAACAGGAACACCCACTGAAAAGCTTATAGACGGATTTGCATCCAGAGCTATGGTAGGTAGTTATTTAATGGAATCATTTACACGGCTGTGCGAGAATGCACCATTAAATGTCAAAATCACAACACACGTCACGACTATTCAAAAAATAGCTAAACGTGATGGCCGTATTCGATTACATAGCACCTGTAAAGAAACGCATCACCCAATAACTTTTGATACTTTAATGCTCACTACGGGACATCTGAGCAATGGTGCGCACTTTGATACTAAAAAACTATCCGAAAGTTATATTGAATTTATTTATCCCGTTTCGCAAAAATTGAGCCATATAGAAGCTGATGCTAAGGTGGCTATACGAGGTTTTGGTCTTACGGGTATTGATGCAATACTTGCACTCACTGAAGGTAGCGGTGGCCGTTTTGAATCTAATACTAATGGTACCTTATCATACACTGCATCAGGTAAAGAGCCACGGGCAATTTTTCCATTTTCAAGGACTGGACTTCCCATGGTTCCGCGAGGGACGGATAGTAGTGATAGCAATCCACTTCGCTTTTTTACAGAGAAGACTGTTTTAGAGTTTCGAGATAAACCATATATCAGCTTTCCAGAAGACATACTACCTTTAATCAAAAGAGAAGTTACTTTTAATTATTACAAAGTAATCTTCAAAAAATACCGTCGGAGATTAAATTTCAGTTCCGATTACAATACTATCGACCGACAAATAGCCCAGTTTCACAATACCTTCCCATCTGAGAAAAGGTTTGATTGGGAAGCATTTATCAATCCTTTTCCAAGCCAAAAAACGTTGTCTCATAAAGATATATATGGCTATGTAAAATTGCTCATCGATGAAGCTGAAAAAGGATTGGACAATAGTCCTATAATGGCAGCAGCTGGTACATGGCGTCAAATAAGTCCTGTTTTTAATATACTTTATAGCTACGCAGGTCTTGATGCAGCTTCCCATCATCTTTTTGATACTACTTACTTCGGTTTGTTCAACCGCATCGCCTACGGTCCGCCCATTATAAATATGAAAAAAATAATGGCTTTAGCAGAGGCTGGTATTGTAGATTTTAGCTTTATTCGTAGTCCAAAAATCTCAATGTTTACTGAGGATGATTTTACTAGATATAAGCTAAGCAATGGTCGAAAGAAAATAGAAGTCGATTATCTTATTAATGCTCGTGTGCCAAGAAACGAGACAAGAAATGAAAATTCTTTGTATGCAAATCTTTTAAAAGAGGGGTTGGTATGCAAATATATTAATACCAACAACGGTCATTACAAACCTGGCTGTGTTGCTATCGATTTTAAAGGCAGACCCCTATCCAAGGATGGCAACATTCAGAAAAATATCACATTGTATGGTACGCCTACGGAAGGTGTGACATTTGATAATGATACGCTTTCTCGAAAGCGGAATAATTTTGCATCGCAATGGGCACACGATATTTCAGAACAATTAGATAAAATACTAAAGAACAGTCTTTTAGAAAATGAAAAACAACACCAAATATAGTAAAGGGAATCCTGAAGGTGGTTTAACACCGATCACGTCTTCGTGGATGCACCAATTATTTAAAAATCAAACATTGATGAGCGAGCTTTTTGAAAAGTATTCTTCGCCCATCAATATTCATCACTTGCCTACGTTTTCAAACACGATTTCTTCTTTCAAAAAAATGTTCGATGATTATGGTTTGAAATATCAAATTTTCTATGCTCGAAAAGCGAATAAATCCAAATCCCTCGTAAAGCAGGCATACGCATCAGATATTGGTGTAGATACCGCAAGTTTTAAAGAACTGGAACAGAGTATCGCTTTGGGCGGTAACGGGAAAAACTTGGTACTCACCGCTGCCATAAAAACCAACGAACAGTACGAACTTGCTATTCAAAATAATGTCCCGATAATTTTAGATAATATAGACGAATGTCAACAGGCGGATACTATTGCTAAAACATTGAATAAAAATGCGATTATTGGAATTCGCGTGAGCGGTTTTATTGTAGAAGATAGAAAACTGTACAGTCGTTTTGGTTTTGATATTGAAAGGGTCGAGCAGTTTATTTCAGCAAATTTTGGGACAGGTCGCCGCTATGAAAATCTAACTATAAAAGGGCTGCACTTTCATCTAGACGGGTATTCTACGTTGCATCGTGGTAAAGCATTGGCCGACAGTATATCTCTCATCAAGAGATTGAATACTAAGGGTTTTGAACTTTCGTTTATAGATATTGGCGGTGGTATTTTAATGAACTACTTAGAAAACGAACAGGAATGGGCAAATTTTGAATTGAACCTGAAAAAAACAGTTGAAAACGATAATAATCAGCTTACATTCAATAGCAATGGCTTGGGATATGAATTGATTGATGGAAAATTGAAAGGTTCACTAAAAACGTATCCTTATTTCAATAAAGTGAACGGTACCGCTTTTCTAAAAGAAGTACTGGACTACACAAATCTGGAAACAGGCAAGACCAATGCACAAACTCTTAAAGAATTACAACTCGAGTTACGTATAGAACCAGGTCGCTCATTGCTTGACCAAACTGGAATGACCATTGCCAAGGTAGCGCATAGGAAACAAGATGCTAAAGGACAGTGGCTTGTAGGTCTTGAAATGAATATGACACAGATGATGAGTTCTAGTGCAGATTTTTTATTAGACCCCTTCATTATTTACAGGAATAAACGAGAATCCAGCACCCCTGTTGATGTGTTTTTTACAGGTGCTTATTGCCTGGAAAGAGATGTATTATTAAAGCGAAAAATCAATGTGCCTCATTTACCACAAACAGGTGATTTTGTCGCCTTTGTTAATACTGCTGGATATATGATGCACTTTTTTGAAACCGAGGCACATCTATTCGATTTATCGAAAAACCTCAGTATTAGTGCTACAGAAAAATTGTCAGTGTTAGACTTTATTCCAGATGATATGATTAAATAACAATTCGTTGTAGACTCAAATTATAACACGAGCTCAACATAAATTGGGAAATGGTCTGAGCCAATTTTTTCTAATCGCTCAATTTTTTTAAGTCGGAATTCTTCAGTAACAAAAACGTGGTCTAATGGCCATCGCATTAAAAAAATTTCTGCGTTATAACTATTATAAAATCCTCGTCCTACTCTTACATCATAGAGAATATCTTCAGTTCCGGTTAGTTCATCTACGTAAGACCAAACTACGTCATTCAAATCACCAGCAACTATGGTTGGGTATTTACGTTTCGCAACTTCTCTCCCTAGTTTTTTTAGTTCCTTTTCTTCTTGTCCTTCATTATCGGGTAAATCTTCAAAATGTGTGGGCGGTACAGGATGCACACAATGTAATGTGATATGTTTACCATTTGATAGCGTCATATCGCAATCAAAAGACGGTACTTTTTTATTGTTTAAGTACTTTACCTGAATATCTACTAATGGATATTTACTATATAAAACCATTCCGTAAGCTGCTTCGTTGATAGTTTCTTGTGCATATTGATATTCATTTTTTAAAACTTTCAATTCTTTATTCCACCAGCTATCTGTTTCCATTGCCAAAATTAAATCTGGCTGTTTTCTTTGAATTAATTTTATAAGTGGTTGTGATTCTCTATTGGACATTTTAACGTTAGTTAATAATATACTAAACTGTGAGTCGGTAGCTTTCACTTCAACAGCTGCCGGAACATCTACAGGAACAAGCATTGTATAATTAATTAAAAAATAACCATTTATAAATAACCCTAAGAGTAGCCCAGCTGGCAGAAGATAATCATACCACTTCCACTTTTTAACAGTTAACATAAGAACTATAAGACTTATAAATGATATTACAAAAAATTGAATTCTAGGAAAATCTGGAAATTTTAATAACCGTGTTTCTTCATTTCTAAATACTGAAAGTATAGAGAATGTAGCGACTAACACTATCACGATGTAAAAAATCGCATAAATTATTTTTAAAAAATTTTTCATACTATTTATGTGTGTTTTATAGTTGCTTTATATAATAAGCGGTGGTATAATATAAAAATTATTTCATCTAAAACGCCTAAAGTTTTAGGGTAAAAAAAAAGCCACAACAAAGTGGCTTTCTAATTTTTAATATTAGGGGTTAATCCATAATATCTTCTAGCTTTTTAATTTTTGATACAGATTGCTCAACTTGCTTCAATTGATTTGTGAGCATACTATTGATATCCACAGGAAACATATACTCATTCATCGCTTCTTTATATTCTTCTACACTTGCTTTTTCACCTCTAAGACATTCTTCAAGAATACCTTCGTCAGAATTTGAGCTAAAGGCATCTTTAATATTCATCCACGTGCGGTGTATAACGCCTGTTGTACTTCCAGACTCGATAGGTGTTTCATTAAGTTTAAAGATGGTGTCGCTAATTTCGGTAGCAAACTGCGAACGCATTGCTGCTCTTTCTTTTAAGTACTTAGATAAAAAACCGTTATCTGCTTTTAGCATTGCTTCTTTATAACCTTTCTCAGCATCATAATTTTTTTCTAATACTTCTTGAAGTTTTTCGACAAGTTTATCGTGAGAATCTTCTTTAACTTTTTCTAATGTTGTTTTTTTCATAATAAATTGATTTAAAATAGTTTTTGTTTTACTTTTTTTAGTTTAGGTACAAATTCTTTTTTAAAAGACCGATTGTTTTTTATCATATCGTAGGCATAATATCCTACTTGTATAAGTGTTAGTATTCTAAAAATCTTTTTCATAATATCTGTATTTTATTTTTTTCTTAATCTAATAGGGCCTTTGGCTTCCGTTGCTTTTTCAGAAATCACTTTTCCTTTTTGTAAGGTCACCAAATGACCTGACTCAACCAAATCATCTGCTACTTGCCTTACGTTATCCATTTGATTTCGCCACGACTCGGGAAATAGTGCTCTCGCTACTTCTGATGGGCAATACGTACAGTTTGTTTCTCTAGACTTGGCAAATTTTAAGTGCGCTTCTTTTATTGTGGAGATTGCTCCTTCATAACACGCAAACATTTTTCCTTTTTTTTGAAAATTAATTGGTTGTAGGTGTGATAAAGATATTTTAAGTTGGTAACAATTGTTAACGCCAATGAATTTATCTTTAACAAAATTCAAGTAGAATTATTTTAAACTTCAAATTTGTAAAATTTTAAACTATCTTGAAAAACAGTCAATATCCAAACTAATGATCTCAATAGCCGTCAATTCACTTCCTATCGCAGATATAATGAACGATTTATCAAAAGCGTTCGATACATCATATACCGAAAGTTGTGGTTTTTATGTGCTTACCATTCCGAAGAATTTTGGAAAAGGAAAAATTAGCGGGATTAACTTTGATAGTGGGATGGGTATTATACAATACAATTGTACATTTATAGAGGATGTAGAATTCAAGTTTACTGTAAATGATGTGCATCCCTTGAAATTTTTATATTGTGTCGAGGGTAAAATTCAACACGCATTCGAAAATATTGATGAGCACCATAATATAAAACGTTTTCAAGAGGCTATTGTAGCAAGTGAACAACATAATGGTCATATTTTAAGATTTGACGCTGGAAAACACATTGCTATCAACAGCCTTGAAATTACACGTAGAAAGTTTAGAAATAGAATACAGTGTGATTTGGTCACCTTTGACGAAAGTCTGCAAGAATTGTTTAATGATGAGAATGCAGAAAATCTCTTTTATCACGAGGGCTACTACAGTTTACGAATGGCAGATTTGTTTCATCGCATTCAAGAATTTAAAGAAAAAAATGTACTCAAAAACCTTTTTTTGGAAGGTGTAGCCTATCAAATGCTTACCGAACAAATTGTACAATACGAAGATGACATAGATGAGGATACTACCAAAAACGTACTCAGACAAGCAGAGGTAGTACAGATAGAACAAGCGGCACAGATTATAAAGGAAGATCTTGCTAATCTTACAGGAATAGATGAGATTGCTACTACGGTAGGTTTAAATAACAGTAAATTACAGGAAGGATTTCATTTATTGTACAATTGTAGTGTAAACCAATATATACATGCTACACGCATCAATCTTATTAAAGATTTAATCTTAAATACCGAGTACACTATTTCAGAGATTGTCTATCTGGTTGGACTGTCGAGTAAAAGTTATTTATCCAAAATCTTTAAAGATGAATATGGCACGTCCCCATCGGAATATAGAAAGCAATTTTTTAGCACAATTGAAGAGAAAAAGAAGCAATTGGACACTTCGACTGATATTTAAATCTGACCTTCAATATATTTACTAATATGAAATTTTAAGTAACAAGTTTCAACCAAACCATGAATTTGGTTTTTATATTAAATATTTTTGTCCAGTTAATCTCATATAGATAGAAATGGACAAAGCTTTACTCGAACATATTAATATAACTGGAATAGGACAATCTTATAACAAATAAATAAGTCCCAAACAGAATAAGGAATTAAAGTTTAATAAAACGAAGAAAACAGCCGATTATATTTTATAAATAATTATACCACAAAAGTTAGTTGCTGTCCTTATAACCGTCCATTTTCCAGCAGTTTCTATAATAGTAACACCCGAAAACGAATCTGGCGCTGGGGTATCTCCTAATGTTCTATTGAGAACTTCTGTTTTATCCATATTATTCATACTCCCACAAGAGTTCCAGATCTTGTAGCCGTCATATCTGCATTATATTTGGTTGTAGGCAGTCTCGCCATCCTCTGTAAATCACCGCCTATATTACCTGTGGTCTATTCATTAATTGTACTATAGGCAGTGGGCACTTCATCAAATAAATATCTTGTAATACGATTTATAAATAAAAAATCGTGTAAGTCCTACGTTACCTGAGGATAAATCAATTTGGAAAAAGTCCAGAATATCCACAGGTTTCAGAGGATTGAAAAAGCAATTAAATATTTCAAAATAGCTTTGCTCAATATAGAAGTTCAACTACCAAAAGAATGAGGGTATATAAAATCATACAGAAGGCAGAGATAATTCTTCATTTATAAATGATTTAATCAAATACATAACGTTCGTAAGAAGGTAACACTTTATTCAGACCCCAATTGTAATTCTTATACTCTAAATCCTGATTTTCTCTAATCTTGACATTAGAATATTTATTGATGAATTCGACAACATCACCATCATTCACTTTAAAATCCTTTCGAAACCAATCAAATAATTGGGAAATACGCACTTTAGATGGTGTAATTATATTACGTGTTGGATCATTAATAAAATCCCTGGTTTGTCTATCGAGTGCTTCTTCCAAATTTTCTGCGGTGTAGGCTCTGTTCCATACTACAGGACATGAAATTGATGCACAGTTGATTGCGAAATGTATTCTCGGATCATCAAATTTTCTCAAAATTTTATGTTCTAAATCATTTAGACTATACCACTCTCCATCTATCTTAAAAAATTTCTTTTTCCAGGGCTTTTTTAAATCTGTTATGCTTTTTAACGGATAACTATCGATAATCAGTTTGATAGTATATGCGTTATATGCATTGATCCAATAAGCCATTTGCTCATTTCTTGTCCACGTCTTATCGGGTTTAGTCTCTGAGAGTTTCTGAAAATAATCATATAGCAAGAAACTATTTCGCATAAAACCTTCGTAATCGACATATCCATTTTCGGAAACATTTAATAAAAGTGCCTTATCCCAACTGGTATGGTCTAATTTATTTTGACCAATCGTAATGCTATACGTCATTAATGCGATAAATAAAATTGTAAAATTTTTCATTATTTATTTTTTAAAACTGTTGTTAATATGAAATTATTTTTCATTCAAAACTTTTGAATACTAAATAACATGCACCTATACATACGAGAGAAAAGACGGTTGGGTTTTCATTACAATGTTAAAGTTAACTTAAGGTTTTTATAATTTATCACGCGATCTTTTAGCCTATATATCCGAAAGTTCAATGAAACAAGTTGCTCAGGAAACAAAAAAACTTCCTTTACCATCAAGTACCTGTATGACCAAATACGCCTTAAACGAAATTCAAGAACATATCAATCCAAAATAAATAGCTACTAAGCCAATCATTAAAAAATGAATTTACCGTGTCATAAACATACCTAGTAAGGATTTGAAAACAAGAGATTTTTTTATCGTTTATTGTTTAGGATGCACCTGTTAAGAAAAAGCTTATCATTGGAGCTTGAAAATTTTTGCAGTTTTCTAAAAGCTAGTCCACCAAGGCAATTTTTTAGTCCACTCAATACAGGTTAAAGTTAGTTTTAGTCAGGTAACGATCGATTGTGAAAAAAGTAAAAAGAGATCGAAAACTGTCGAAATCCCAAGAGGTACGAATAGTAGGTTAGCCGATAAAACCTATGGAAAAATATTCTAATAAACTTGTGGCCTGTTCGAGTAGAGGTGCCTCAAGGACACGTAAAAATTTTGACGAATTTCAAGCTGTAATAGATTTTCTAATGCATAAATCGGGATAAAACAAAGTCAACTCTTTATATCTATGGACTGATATATTTAGCGCATAAAAAACGGCTATGTAAAAACATAACCGCTCTCCATCCTTTCTTCTAAACCTAAACATTACATATTTGGTAAAAGGACTTGATCTATAACGTGTACAATGCCATTTGTAGTTTGAACATCAGGAATGACCATATTCGCTGGACTCATATTACCTGAACCGCTAACAGTAAGTACGCCATTATTATACATACCTAAAGTAATTGTATCTTCACCCAAGGTATCGAAGCTACCAGCAGAAAGTTCTGATGTAAATTTATCTGAGGCTACGTCTGCAAAAACGTGATTTAGCAAAACCGCTGTAACTAGCTCTTGAGGTAATTGTCTTACATCTGCTGGTTCGGTAAATGTTAAGTCTAAGGCAGCACCCAAATCTATAAAAGCTTGATCAGTTGGTGCAAAAACGGTGAAACTAGCATCAGGATTGCTCAGGGCATCTACTAGACCTGCATATACTACAGCCTCTACAAGGTATGATAGTTCGGGGTTTACAAAAACTGCTGCATCATTAAGGGCTAACGCAGATTCTACTACGTTCCCTCCTGTTGCGATCATGACTTTGTCAATCACATGAACAGTACCATTGATCGCATCTACATCGGTAGCTAAAACTTTTGAACCATTAATAAAGAGCTCATTGTCGCGACTCACAAATCGTCGGTTAATCCCTAATGCCGACATAGACATCTCTCCTTCAGAAATGCTATTACCTGCTAAGTTTCCATTAGAAACATGGTATAAAAGAGTGTTTGTTAAAAAATCTTTTTGTAGTACACCCAGTGTATTTTCGTTGAGACCCAACCTTGCAAATGCATCATTTGTCGGTGCAAATACTGTGTAATCTCCAGAAGGATCATTAGGGTTCGGATTGCTTAGGGTAACAGCTACTCCACCAGTAATAGCGGCTTCTTCTAAGGTACTAAAAGCAGGATTGTTCACTGCTATGTTCGCAATAGTCGGTGGCACATCTTCATAAGCACTTTCTGTTTCGCAACTTAAAACAACAGCAGTACATATGAAAAGTAAAATTATCTTGTATTTTTTATATATTATATTCATTTTTTTAAATTTTATTGATTGATATTAAAAGGAGTAAGTCAGACCTCCGTAAAATCCTGTTGACACACCTAAATTTCTACCGGCTACATAGGTATTAGCTCCTCCTGAAATACCGATATGATTGATTACAGGAACATACGCGTTGAGTCCGATTCTTGTATAGTTTACCTTTGTAGCAGGAAAAAAACCATTGAAGCCTTCTCCTAAGATATCGACACCGCCTTGAGAAATTTGATTGGAGATGTAAGCGTCTACATAAAATTTTTGCGCAGCGTATCCCAATTTTAATTCGTTAAAAAAAGCATCCGGCACATCATTATTTCTTATACTGTATCCTATTTGACCAGTAGCAAAAAATCCAGAATTGTGTTTGTATGTCAAAATACCTAAACTGTTTATATCAGTAGATCGGTTTCCGATAGCGATAATGGATTGCAATCCTTCATCCACCTCATAATTACCTACAGGAAATTCAACACCTAAACTTCCGATAAAATCGAGTTTGCTTTTCCCTATGTCAGCGGTGTAAAATCTATACTTTGTGTACAGACTTAGGTCTTGTACACCTTGGCGTACATTTTCAAAACCATTATTTTCTTGGCTTGCTTCAGAAGCATTACCTTCGGATCTTATAAATGGTAAATTGGCTACGACCATAAAATTATCTGAAAACGAATAGTCAACATATAGTGAAGTGGAACTGATATCCACTTGATCAAATACTGGGACACGATCTACTTTTTCCGGAACCAGAAAAACCTGATCATAACTTTCCATAGATTGAGATAATGTAATACTTCCTTTACCTTTTTCTTTCATAAACCCATCTATCGGGCTTTGTGCTAAACAAAATGTAGACGCCATTAGGGCAGAAAACATCATAATTGTTGTTACTTTCATAATTTAGATTTAGAATTCACTTTACTTACGAAGCATTCTCCGGTATGGTTTTCTAAAAAATGTTAAAAAACTATATTTTTTATTTTTTTCATATCTGAACGATACCAAAAAAACCTAACAAGTATTTGAAAATAAGGTTTTTACAATTTTTATATCGGTAATTAAAATATTATGATTTTTATATAAGTTGAAGGTATAATTTTTAAAACATTGCAATGAAATCACTTTTTTGAGCCTCTTTTAGGTTTAAATTTTTTTAGGATACCCTATAATTTTAATTTTGTTTTCATAAATACACAGAGATTAGGTTATTATTTGCCCACACGTTTCGGGTGGCTTCTAAATTATTATATGGATACTATGATAAGGTGGAACAACAATAAGAATCTTTATAACTAAGGTTTAATAAACGATGATTGAAGAACTACTAGATTTGGTAGCAGGGATAATTAATAACAATAAAAGGTGATCAGTAATACTCGTAATTCTGATGCTACTTTTATTTGCAGGGTATTTAATTTACACAAAGGTTCAATAAACTGATGAAAAATATATTCAAATATTTAGCATATCTATTTTTTTAATATCCTTAGGTATCGCATACTTTAGTGGTATGAAACGAGGTCAATCTAAGTGCGTTGATTTTGATGTTCTACCAATAATCCACAATATTTTTACAGCCATTATTTGTTTGAGCCTTATGGCTATTGGTATTTTACTATATAATAAACACAATAAGATGGGTAATAATAATTTTAAAGTTCAATAAACCTATGAAAAAACATCATTGTAATTTAAATATCAGATATGATCTCCCGAAGGAAATTTGGGATACAATAGAACAAGTGTATTCTCAAATGCCGGGATGGTTGGGTTTCGGTACAAAAGATAAAGGATTTGATGGCATACCTCATTGGTTTAGTTATAATGAAGGTGAAAAAAACATTGTTGCTTCCGTAGAACCTAGCGGACTTCAATTTGAAGCAACTATGGATGAAGATGAATGGCTTTTATGGAAAGTTAATTTTAAAAAGATCGCTACAGAGGTTTTAGGATTTAAAGTTGGTGAAATAGAAGAAGGAGAAGTAGGACACGAAATAGAATGGCTTTGAGTAATTGAATATGCCGGTAGCAATTCAAACTGTTATAACAAAAGATAGAAAATTTCTAAGTTGTTTGACTGGTCAATGGATTGAGATCTTCGTGCAGGATCTGATAAAAGATATCCATAGGTTCCATAGATGATGTGTTTTAGTTATTCTTTCCTTTCAAGTATTGACACATGGCTACTTACTTTCAGTTCGTATGAACCCTTACTTTATACTTTTCATTTTTATCATATTTCATCAACACTACGAGTAGTTCATTAATGATCGTACGCTTCTTATTTTTCTGTTTTTTTAAAATCTTTTGGGTTTTGTCCAGCCAAAAAATATAATCTTCGTATACTAGATTAGGTGCATAATCTACTGCAATCACATCAAATGAGTTGATCATCTTTTTATAAGCCTTACTACTAATTTCCAACTCTTTACCATCTACTAATCTCACTTTTTGATCACTCAGTATCCTGATCTGTTGATACGATAATTTCTCACCTTTTACTTTTGGAGTTGTGACCGACGTTTCTACGTGATCTGATATTGCTTTGGGGATATACAGTTTGTTTACATATCCAATAGGACGTTTAAAACTGGTAGTAAACCTCATCATATGCACTACTTGATCAATTCCTGATCTTACCACTGCTGCTTTTATTTTATCAATAGTTTTATAATTGACTCTTTTATCAGCAAAAATATAAACCTCATGTATCCATTCTTTTGGTATTTTTTTAAGTTTTTGTGTGATCACATTTAGATTTTTAATTTGTGCACCTTGCAAATTATAAATACGGTTATCCCTACTCACATACAAAAAGGCTTCAGCCAACTCGTGTTCATATGTTACCTTCTTTCCACCATACTCCGGTAATTCAATTTGATCCGGTAGTTGAGCCTGGACATTAAGAAGAAAGAAGAGAAAATAAATGGATGTAAGATATTTTATCATAACTAGTTGTTTATCGCAGAGAAATGTTGTCCATAATGTTGCCCCCAATACTGAATTCTTTGATCGATTTCATCGAGTGTTGGCTGGGAGTATATTCCATATGCACAAATACTTAATAATAGTATACAAATCAGTAAAAGTATCGTATGTATATTTTGTTTTTTCATCTTATTATTTTTAATTCTTGGTTTAGTTATTGTTTTAATATGACCTTGTATATTTATTTTTCTCTACCAACTCTTCAATAGATTCTCCATTACCTACCCTAAATTTAGTCTTTAGAGTTTCTCTCTTAGTTAATCGTTGAAAATACACTACAAAATGTAAATGTGGCCCTGTAGAAAAACCTACATTGCCGCTATATCCAATCAACTGTCCTTTTGTTATTTTATCCCCTACTTTCACTTCTGCTCCGTCTTTTTTGATATGTACATACTCTGCAAAGGTACCATCAGGATGAAAAACCCTTATATAATTATTATACTTCATACACTTTCTTCTAGGGCAGTTTTTACTATTTTCATCAACTACATTGGTAACAACACCTTCTCTTGCTGCTAGAATTTTGGTACCAACATCCATAGTAAAGTCTAGTGCATTTTCGTTTTTATGAGAAAAACTACCATTATATCCTTGATATAATTTATAAGTTTCATTTTTAGAAAATGGCAGATGATAGTCGTAATCTTTATCATGTTTAGACAAAAAATGATCTCCTTGTTGAAATATTGTAGTAGATGAGAACGTATATGATTTATTTTTTTTTATAATTAATAACTCCGTAATAATGTGTTTTTCTGCATTTGCAGGAACTACGAAAATATCTTGTTTACCTTTTGATGATTTTAAGTTTTCTAGAGTAAAGGTATATCTCACAGTCATTGGATATGGATTCGGGTTGGTGGCTATTATTTTATATCCATTAGGGATTCTTTCATAAGAGTTCCCTACTTTTTTTTGTGCTAATACTCCCTGAAAACTTAGGAACGATATCACACATACTATTAAAAATTCTAAATAGTGTTTCTTCATTATTTTATACAGTGTTAGATAAACCAAAACCTAGTCATTAGGCTGTAGTTATTATATAGTTATTAATATTTTTTTCTGATAAAGTTCTTGAACTAAAATTTACTTTAGCGTAATTTCAATTTTTCGGTATAAGTTTTCTAAATCATAAGAGATTTCGGTAACCCAAGCTCTTTTTTCTTTTGACTTTTCTAAGGATTTACTGATTTGTCTTAATTCTTGGATAGTTTGCATATAATAATTGTAGGTAATGTCATTATCAAACCTTAAGAAAACAATTTGGTTTTCTTTTAAAACCCCTTTAAGTATAGAACTATCTTTAATAGAAATAGTTTTTCCCTTATGTATTAAATTACCGTTCTGATTAATCCATAATGAGGTATACGTATATTGTTTTAAAGTTAACTGAATTTCTTTTTTTCTTTTGGAATATAATAACGGATCCAATTCATAATGCCAAAACATTGGTGGCGGAGGCGGTGGCAATGGTAAAGAACTAGTTTTTATTGATGTAATTTTTTCTTGATCTTCTAAAGAAATAATAGGAGTAGTATTCTTTTCTTTAAGGCTTCCACTAAGTATCGCAGGAGTAGCTTCAGAGATATCTTTGATATTACCGGTTTGATAATATATTGTTCTAAAAACAGCTCCTATTTCTGATTTTATTCTATCAATAGTCTTATATTTTACCTCTTTATCTGCATATAATAATATTCTTATAAATGGTGTTAACTCTTCTAATTCAGTATGCTTTTTCTTCTCTAGCGCATAGTATATCTCTTCATAAAAATCAAGCTTTTTATTTTCTAAATAAACCTCTTGGTTTTTAGTGACATAAAAACTTAATAATGGGGTTGTATGCTTTAAGTTAATTTTCTCACCTCCTGTTGGGAGCTGTATTTGATCAGTTGGTTGGGCCATCAAAGTTGTTGATAGCAATACAAATCCAACAATGACAAATAATTTTTTAAAATTCACCATAAAAATGTAGTTATTCAAAATGTTATTTTATCGAAAGGTGTAGTAATATGTCCTGTTACATCTGCTGCTTCCAGAGCATTCTTTAGTCTTTTACTAATAATTTTATGATTAAAAGCGTCTATTTTATAAAAATCATAATTGAAAAAATCAGAGTTCATCTTTAGGTTTCCTAACCTGAGAGTAAGTGGGTATTTATTCTTTTTTATTTCGTTTATAATTTGATCTCGAGAATTAATTAAAATTTTCCTAACGACAGTTCTAGTTTTAAAATTAAAAACTTCGGCAAAGGAATTTTCTGCATCAATCAATCGCCAAAAATCATTAGGTATACAATGAAACCAATAATATTTTAGAATGATTTCATTATGATACACTTTCATAGGATAGAAAGCGTGTGGAGGAAGAATATGTTCCTGAAAAACCCGCTTTGTTTTTTCATTAACAATCATTCCAAAACTAGCTCCAGCTCTAGGTAAAAACCCTGTAGGAAAAGCTTTTGAATGTAGTTCTAATTCATAATTAGGTACAAAATCAGGGAAAGAATGATTGTTTACGTCAAAACAACCATTTCTCCTCGGGTTATATCCTTTTTTTAATTCTGTTTGCGGATAATATCCGATGATCTCTAAATCATCGGATATTCCTATATTATAATATTTCATTTAATTTAATCCAAAATCAGGGTTAATCACTTCTCTAAAATAAGTATTTAAATTCATACCAGAGTCAATTGCATCATCAATATGACCATTTAGTTCTGGGAGTAACATTTCATCTAAAAACTCAGATGCATTTTCAGGAGATAAGGCATTTATGTTAGCTTCAAATTGATCTAGTCTAAATTCTACAAATCTATCATAAGCAGGATGGTTTCCGTGCAGTCCATCACCAGTTAATGCAGAAAATTTCTCTAATGCCCTTCCGTTCTTTCTAGCATTCATATGAAAACCATCATAAGCTGCTTCTTGAATTACTTGATGTGTTCTTTTTCCCCACGGTAATAGATGATGAGCTTCCTGACCGGCAACAGTCCCTATAACTTCAGCTAACTTACCTCTGCTCCCGAAATCGACAACGCCGTTTACAACTTTATAAGATAAATTAATAACGTTATCTCCTACCTTTATAGCCATTTTCCAAGCTTGGGTGCCTCGAGCTATTCTGGTTACCGGTGTTAGTAATTTCCCTCCTGGAATAATACTAACGATTAACATTCCTCCAGCAAGGTATTCATTAGCTGCTGCACCATCAAAATCAGTTCCATCAATGACTATTTTAATATCTTCAACAGGAATAATATATCGCCCTACGAACACCGCTCCATCTTCCCAAAAAGCTTTAAATAAAAAATCAAAATCTCCTCCAGGATAGTTTGTTGGGGCTACTCGATACTCATACCATCGATCAGTTTCATAACTATAATAGTAATGATAAGGTGCATTATCTTCTGATGCCGCTATAGACCCAGCAATTTTTTTATTAATTGCTCTTTCGCTGTTAGAGACTAAAATTACTCCACCTTCTTCTAAGAGATACATTGTACCACCTTCTACTGGATGCTTATGAGTATATCTTCTAGAAGTTCCAGGTGTTATTCCTTGACTATCAACCCAACGATTCTCTATAGTTTTTAAGGTAACAGTCATCTTTACCTCATTTTTGGCTTCTTCCGAGAACTCCATTGCTTCCCAATAGTCATATACATCAGTAGCTGTATCACAATTTTCATTAAGCCAAGCGATTTCTGCATCAGAGAAATCTAAAGCGATGGGCATATATTTAAAGGAAATCGCGCTAAGGCTAAGATCATCATCATTACAACTCTGACCTGCAGCCTTTTCCAATGAAGAATCATTAACTATATTATTTGTTTGTGGGCATACTCTTACTCTGAGAGAAGCTCCTTGGAAATCAGCAGTACAACTGGGGTCACCAAAGTGCCTCCTATTACCAGTACACGGGATATAAATCATTTCATAATGACAAGGCCCAGTGGTAATTGGTCCGCTAGTAATAGGACCTGATGGAGAAGACGGACCTGATCCGTCTCCAGAACCAGTCCCACCACCACTAGTGCCATCTCCAACCGCACCATAATCTCCTAGGGGCGGTAAAGAATCATCTGGATCACCATTTCCATTATTACCATCTCCTATGTTAACATCAACTTCTGTTAAGCATATAGTCTCTGGTTCTTCGCAGCTAAACGTCTTATCCTTGATTAAATTTAGATATTCATCCGCATCATATTCTAGTATCTGTCCTTTAAAATTAAGCATAGATGTTTGTTCTGCTTGCAAAGCAATCGCAAAATCAGCATCTAATTTATAAGTAATAATCTTTGCGGTTCGATTTTTATTGGAATCTTCACTAATAACTAAGTTCGAAAATTCATTGGGTCTATAACTGGAAGGAATAATTTCTAAGGTATATCCTTTACGCTCAGCATTCGTAACTTTAATAATATCATTCAAAACAATTTTACCGAAAGGAGTTTCTAAGAAATCTCCTGTTACAGACTTCCCTAAGGCGTTTTGTGTTTTAGAATTTAAAAACTCTTTTACTTCTGGTATTTCATGTATAGCAATTCTTTGGTAACTAATATCTCCATTTACGGTTAATAACTCTTGAGATAATTCGTGGTCAACTAATTGGATGTCTTCCAAGTTATCTTTTTGACAAGCGGTAAAGCAGGTTAATAATGAGAGTATCCCTATTTGAAAGGCGAATTGCCTTATGTAATTTTTCATAATTGTTTTTGATTCAAAATTTTTTAGACCGTTGGATCTATTGATTATTGGATTACGGTTTTTTCACTTTTTATGTATAAGTAAGTGTCTTTTATAAATCGCTTGTTACCTCTTTTATTAAAAAAAGTTTCTAATTTTTTCATTCCTTAAAAAATTAATTGATTTGTACTTACACTATTAAAAAGGCTTTTCGGTTTCCGCCTGATCCGCTGCACAACGGTTTATTTTTCGATTTATTAAAATATTTATGTCTTTGTGCTTGAAAAAATATTGATTGTAAGAGTTTTCGATTTAAGCTACCAACTCAAGGTATACAGGGTCTTTTTTAATCATTAATAACAAGTGTTCCTTTACCTGAAATTTTTTCTTGCGTGCATATCCTTCAGTATATCCAGTAATGTTGGCAATCTCTTTCATGCTTTTTTCTCAAAAAAAAGTTGGAGTATATTTTTGTGATGATCTTTTAAAATCTTAATAGGATAAGTTCTAAAACATTCGGTTAGTGATTAAAAAACAAAATTATTTCTAATCATAGAAATACAAAAAAGAACTGTATACCTTTAATTTTCCGTGTATTTTTTGTGAAACTTTTAGTACGTATGAGAAAGAAAACACTACACATCCAAACCATATGGCATACATATATTTATTGGTTGAAATTATCTTTTTAATACTAAAGCATCTTTCTTTTTTCCTTAGGTATTATCCTTTTTCTGTACGGGAATTTATACGGATCTGAAGTTAAGTAATTATACCAATTCCAAAATTTAAAAAAATCCATTTTAAATGTACGATATATTTTCTCTTTTTTTATATTGTTTTTCTCAATAAATTTATCATATTGCCTTTTCATCACATTAGTATCTCTGCCTTTAGAAGGCATTGCGGTAAATTGAAACCTACCACTTTCAGACTCATAATAATAAGTCTTAAATAATCCTTCAGTAAGAACATTAATAAATGATGAACAATAATTACTAACCATTATTATTGATAATATTAATACTATTCGTTTTACAATTTTACGATTCATATTTTTGATTATGTAGGCTTCCCCTTTTTAGGTGACCTCCTCCCATTTTACGAACTGGTCGTAATTAGAAAATCTGAGTTATTTTCATTCATTTTAATGTATTCATTGGGAGATATATCTCCCAATGAACTGTGTGGTCTAAAGCTGTTATAATCCTCTCTCCAGAGATCAAATTTCTCTTGGGCATCCTGTAACGATAAGAACCAATTGACATTTAAACATTCATCTCTAAAGGAACCATTAAAACTCTCTATAAATGGGTTATCTGTAGGTTTTCCTGGTCTTGAGAAGTCCAGTTCCACTTTATTCTCATAAGCCCAATTATCTAGGACCTTACTTATAAAATCGCTTCCATTATCCACTTTAATACGCTTTGGAAGAGCCTCTTGCTCAAAGGTAATACTTTCCATCACGTTTACTACATCACTTCCCTTGAGTGATTTTCCTGACTTAATCGCAAGACACATTCTACTATAATTATCGACTACAGTTAAGCCCCTGAATTTAGTACCATCAAAGAGCTGGTCTGAAAACAAAGTCCATACTCCAGCACTCGTGTAAACTAGAAGATGTACCGTCATTAGGTTGCCTATTCGCTGCAGCTCTGTTACGTCTTGGACGTTTACTGCGTAAGTTTAACCCTTCCTCACAATAGACTCTATACACACGCTTATGGTTATCCATAAAGCCTTCACGCCTTAAAAGAATATAGATACGCCAAAAACCATAGCGCACTCTTGTGGCTGCTATTTCCCTGACACGCATTCTGAGAAATTCATCATTACGACCTTTACGCTTATAATAAAAAACACTCTTTGAAAGCATTATTACACTACAGCAACGGTTTATTGAAATATTATATTCTATCCTAATATTATCGACCATCTCCCGCTTTCGAGAAGGCCTCAGAACTTTTTTTTCAATACATCTTGCAAGATCTGCTTGTCAAGACTGAGATCTGCAACAAGCTTTTTTAACTGGCTATTCTCATCTTCTAAATTCTTAAGACGACGAAGTTCTGAAACTCCTAAGCCCCCGTACTTCTTTTTCCAATTGTAAAAAGTTGCCGCGCTGATACCCATCTTGCGACAGACTTCATCAAGACGTGTTCCAGTCTCTACTTGCTTAATAGCAAATACAATTTGTGACTCTGAAAATTTTGATCGTTTCATAAGTAAATCTCTGTTTTAAAGTTAAACATTATTTACTCAGAAATCTCTAACTATAAATTGTCCAGTTTAAAGGGAAGAGATCAATAAAAAAAAAGACACAAGGAATGGTATCAAACCGAACGTACTAAGTATTGGTATAAACAATATAAGCCTTATGGATGGGTTGAGGATAATATAAAGATTGGAGCAATACTTTTTATAATTTGTCAAGATATTTATAGAATACAAACAAGGAATCAAGGTTGATTTATTACCGTTTAACCAATCATTGCCTGAAAATTTTAAAAAGCAAACGTTTCAGGGCTTAACAACACCTGTAATAAAACTAGTTATAAAAAACCACAATTAGGCACACCACAATCAAACGTATAACGTATTAAATAGCACAATAAATTAATCAAAGAAATAACAAGTAAAACCGAAGATAATTACGCTAAAAGTTTTTCAGGGCGTATAATAAAGAGGCTAAGAATCATATAAACTCGGCAATAGTAATATTTATGGTTGTTCCAATTATATATATTTTACACGTTGTTTTCAAACTTACTTAATGATATTGATGAGTGTACGCTTTAACACCCGTAATTCGTTAATTCAAGAAAGATTAGATAATTTTTTAGTAGACACAAAAAGTGTGTCGCGTTAAATCAAATGTTAAAATAATATGGTGTGATATTTGTGTTATATATATTTAATGCTAAATGTTGTAATTTTGCATCGTTTTGAAAAACTCATATGAAAATGAAAAAAGTATTATTAACTGACTTGGTTGATGTAGTAGTATTGTATTGCAAGGCTAATGGGTTAAGAATATCTCCTTTAAAATTACAAAAAATACTTTATTACATTCAAGCATGGCATATCGCTAAGTTTGACAAAAACAACTTATTTACAGAATTACCTCAAGCTTGGGTAAATGGTCCTGTTTATCGTTCTGTTTATGATATGTATAAACACAGTTTTTTTAAAAGTGAAGATATCCCAATTGATAAAACTGAAAATATTGAAGATTTACTAGAGGAAAAAATAAAATCTCTTGAAATAACAAAAAACCAAAAAAGCGTAATAAATTCAGTCTTAAAATTTTACGCTTCACAGGATGAAGGCAATCTTGTTTTAAGAACCCATACAGACAAGCCTTGGAATCAGGCAAGAAAAAAACTATCTCCTTTTGAGCGTTCTACTAATGAAATAAAGGCTGAATGGATGTTTGATTTTTATAGTCAAAAACTATCATAATTGGGCGACTTTGAAGAGGCACTCCGTTCTCATTCTGATGAAGTTATTGGTTTTGGAAGAGATTTAAGTTTAAATATAGGTGATAATCCTACTATTGAAGAAGATTTCAAACCAAGTATTTCATATGATTTACTAAGTTACAAAGTAGAAAGGGAAATATGCTTAACGAGTGAGAATTTTACAAAAGAAGACTTTCATCTTTATTTTGAGAAAATGATTGAAGTATCTAAGACTCGATTAGGCGATTTGTTAGATGGGAATACAAATTTAGATTTCAAAATATATACTGGTGCCAATAAAAAATTAAAAGAGATTTTCTTCAAGTCTATCGGAGTTAGTAGAACTCCCGAGAGCACTCCTTCATTTGGAAGAATAGGTTTATACAATAGTAAAAGTGGTGTAGAAAAAGCACCGAGGATTTTTTTTGTAGTTGGTCACTATGCAAAACTACATATACTAGCATTTGACCCTGAACACAAGATTTACGGAATAAAATAATTCCTATTTTTATTTTGGATTTAAATTTAAGACTTTATGGGTTTCTATAAACTTGATTTGAACGAGCAAACGTTAGTTGTAAACAAGCAAGGCGCATTTTCAGATATTTACATCACAAATTTAAATCGGTTTAATCCTTCTGCAATAAAAAAGTTTTTTACCGAAGTCATTTATAATTCGGATACCAACACAATTACAGAATTAAGGAGTTTTAAAACTAGTATACTCTTAAATAAGGATTCAATTGATTTTAGTAATGATTTTTAGTACGAATAATAACATAACAAATTTAACCACACAAAAGGAATATCTAAAAATCCTTAGTAGCCTGCACGCAAAGCAGAAAAAGATATTAGTATAATGTTTTTACAACGGCAAAAGGAGTACAAATATCATTTCGTTGTCAATCGGTTGACATTATTTCAAAAAATAAAACCGCAACAGTTTGTAAATTAAGTTGTTGCGGTTTCTCTATGTACTCGGGACGGGACTTGAACCCGTACGTCCTAATGGACATTGGATTTTAAGTCCAACGTGTCTACCAATTCCACCACCCGAGCGTGGTATATTTTCTCAGAGCGAAAGACGGGATTTGAACCCGCGACCCTCACCTTGGCAAGGTGATGCTCTACCCCTGAGCTACTTTCGCATTTTTTTAAGAACGTTGCAATTTCTTATTGCAGACCCAACCACCAAAGTGCCCTTTGGTACGTAGGCGGGTGCAAATTTAAAACATTTCTAATAATACCAAAATCTTTTCTCAAAAAAGAATTAAAAACTTTACACTGATGGAGCTTTCTTCCTGGTTAACATACGTTTAATCTCATTTAATTTCATCAAAGCTTCTACCGGAGTTAAGGTATTGATGTCAATATTTACAATTTCTTCCTTAATTTCTTCTAATAAAGGGTCATCCAGGTTGAAAAAACTCAGCTGTAATTCATCTTCTTCTTGAATATTCTTTATTTTATCTGTTAATTCTTCACTGCTATGAGACTTTTCTAATTTTTTGAGCATTTTATTGGCTCTATGCAAAACTTGTTGGGGCATCCCGGCCATTTTAGCCACATGAATCCCAAAACTATGCTCACTCCCTCCTGGAACTAATTTACGAAGAAACAGTACATTGTCTTTTAGTTCTTTTACAGCGACATTATAATTCTTAATTCGGCCAAAAGTCTCACACATTTCATTAAGTTCATGATAATGTGTAGCAAACAATGTTTTAGGCCTTGCCGGGTGTTCGTGCAAAAATTCACTAATCGCCCAGGCAATTGAAATTCCATCATATGTACTGGTACCACGACCAATCTCATCTAGTAGTACCAAACTTCTATCCGATATATTGTTTAGAATATTTGCCGTCTCATTCATCTCTACCATAAAAGTAGATTCTCCCATAGAGATATTATCGCTCGCTCCTACCCTAGTAAATATTTTATCTACAGCGCCAATCATAGCCTTATCCGCCGGAACAAAACTCCCCATCTGTGCTAATAAAACAATCAAAGCGGTTTGCCGAAGGATCGCAGACTTACCACTCATATTAGGACCTGTAATCATTATCATTTGCTGATCTTCCTTATTCAAAGAAACATCATTTGCTATATATTGTTCTCCAGGAGGCAATTGCTTCTCTATAACAGGGTGACGCCCATTTTTGATTTCGAGGGTATGAGAATCATCAATAATCGGACGCGTATATTGATTCTCTTCTGCTAACTGCGCATATGAACACAAACAATCCAATTGCCCGATCAAATTTGCATTTAGTTGTACAGGTTTGATATATTCATTCATCCAAACAACCAGATCGTTAAATAATTGCTGCTCTACTAATAGAATTTTTTCTTCTGCACCAAGTATTTTGGCCTCATACTCCTTTAACTCTTCTGTAATATACCTTTCGGCACTTACGAGTGTTTGTTTACGAATCCAGGTTTCAGGAACTTTATCTTTATGTGTGTTACGTACTTCTATATAATATCCAAAAACATTGTTAGAGGCTATTTTTAGCGAAGTAATCCCAGTAGCTTTTGTTTCCCGCTCCAGCATTTTATCCAGATAATCTTTTCCGGAAAAGGCAATAGAACGCAGTTCATCCAACTCCTCCAGATAGCCGTCTGCTATGGTATTTCCTTTCAGAATATTTACAGGAGCTTCTTCATTAAGCGTCTCTTTAATTTTAGTGCGCAACAATTGGCAATCATGTAAGGTATCACCAATTACTTTTAATGCTTCATTATTACTAGCAGCAGCTTGCGCTTTGATTGGAACTATAGCTTCCAGAGAATTCTTTAATTGAATAATTTCTCTTGGATTTACCTTTCCTGTGGCGACTTTAGAAATCAAACGCTCAATATCCCCGATTTGCTTTATTTGATGCTGAATCTTATGAAGCAATACTTTAGTGTCTAAAAAATATTGTACTACTTCGTGACGTTTTTGAATATTTGTAATATTTTTAAGAGGTAACGCCAACCAACGTTTTAAGGTTCGCCCTCCCATTGGAGAGATGGTTTTATCAATAACATCTATGAGCGTTACGGCATTAACAGCATTGGGGTTATACAATTCGAGATTACGAATGGTAAAACGATCCATCCATATATACTCATCCTCTGCAATACGCTGGATAGCAGTGATATGCTGTAATTTATGATGTTGTGTTTCTCCTAAATAATGAAGAATCACTCCGGCAGCAATCACACCTTCTTGTAAATGATCCACTCCAAATCCTTTTAGAGAAGTGGTTCCAAAATGAGTCTGTAATGTTTCATGAGCATAGTCCGTTTTAAAAACCCAATCTTCTAAGAAAAATGTATGAAAATCTTTTCCAAAATCACTTTGAAAACTTTGCTTCTTTGGCTTAGGGATTAAGACTTCACTAGGACTGAAATTACGCAACAATTTATCCATCTGGGCAACACCTCCTTGTGCGGTTAAGAATTCTCCGGTAGAAACATCCAAGAATGCAACACCTAATTCTCTTTTACCATAATGCAAAGCACAAAGAAAGTTATTCGTCTTACTTTGTAAAACCTCATCATTTAATGCTACTCCGGGAGTGACCAATTCTGTTACTCCTCTTTTGACAATCGTTTTGGTTTGCTTTGGATCCTCCAACTGATCACAGATCGCAACTCTTTCTCCTGCCTTCACCAGTTTTGGCAAATAGGTATTTAAAGAATGATGCGGAAAACCTGCCAAAGCTGTTTCGTGTTCACTTCCATTACCTCTTTTGGTCTGTACAATATTCAGAATAGCCGCTGCCTTAATAGCGTCCTCTCCAAAAGTCTCATAAAAATCGCCTACTCTAAATAGTAAGAGCGCGTCTGGATATTTGGCTTTGATAGCATTATATTGCTTCATCAAAGGCGTTACCTTCTTTTCTTTTTTAACTTTTTTTGGTGCCAAGAGGATTTGATTTTTCTACGAAGGCTAAAGTAGGTATTCTCCTTTTTTTTTTGAAATGTAGCTAAAAGGAGTTATTTATTTTTATTCACAATTTCTTTAAAAGCAGTTTGCAGTACTAAGTCCTCTTTTTGCAGTGAATACTGTATCTGTAAATAAACACTCGAAACCTTATCTTAATAGTTCAATTAGTATAATACCATAGGAAAAGAGGAAAGTTATACCTTTGATAAAATTTTAAATCAACTATGGATTTTAAAAATCTAATAGTCTATAAAAAATCATTTGATGTAGTGATGAAAATATTGGAGATTACCAAAAACTTTCCGGAAGAAGAAAAATACGCTCTTATTGATCAAATAGGACGATCTTCAAAAGGTGTAACAGCTACTATCTCCGAATTATATAGAAAACAAAAACACCCCAAGCATTTTATCAGCAAATTCACTGATAGTGATTTTGAGAATGCAGAAACTCAAACTTGGCTTGAGTTTTCTTTAACATATAAGTATACAGATCAAAAAACTCTTGATTACCTTACTTCACTGAGTTTAGAAGTAGATAACCTAATAAATTATACGATTAACAATCCCAGGAAGTTCGGTGCTAAAGGCACAGATTAATTTATTAATATAAAACCGTTACTACCTACTATAAACTGAGTATTGCAAACTTTAAAAAAAATGAATAGAAAATTAAAAAACAGTGAACTGGATCGCAAAACAGTGGCTGAGTTTAAAGAAGCGAAAAAAACGCCACTAATTATTGTATTAGATAATATTCGAAGTCTTAACAATATTGGGGCTGTCTTTAGAACCGCTGATGCTTTTTTAATCAAAAAAATATATCTCTGCGGTATTACTGCCACTCCACCGCATAAGGATATTCAGAAAACAGCGCTTGGCGCTACCAATACCGTGGATTGGGAATACTCAGAAAGCACTTTAGAACTAGTTACAAAGCTTATATCTGAAAATGTAAAAATACTATCCATAGAACAAGCAGAGAATGCTGTTATGCTCGATAATTTTATCCCTCAATCTGATCAAAGGTATGCAATCATTTTTGGAAACGAAGTAAAAGGTGTACAACAAGAAGTAGTTTCTGCAAGTGATCGTGTAATTGAAATACCGCAATACGGCAGCAAACATTCTTTAAACATTTCTGTCAGCGCCGGCGTTGTGATATGGGATTTGTTTTGTAAGTTTAAGGCTCACTAACTCATTATGATCTCCATGAAATATTTTGCTTTTACATTAGCCATCTGCATAAGTCTTATAGGTTGTCACCAAAAAACAACTGAACCTAAAGAAGGGGAAGAACCAATGACAGAGAAACAACTTATTGCCAAAGCAAAAGAAATTCATACAAAAGTTATTACCCTCGATACGCATTGTGATATTAATGTTAAAAACTTTACAGACTCCATCAATTACACCCAAGATCTAAATTCACAGATTACCTTACCAAAAATGAAAAAAGGAGGGTTGGATGTTGCTTGGTTTATTGTCTATACTGGTCAGGACTCACTAAACACAGAAGGGTTTGATAAAGCCCATAAAAATGCGATGTCTAAGTTTAATGCTATTCACAGATTGGTTGATACAATTGCTCCTGATCAGATAGAGCTGGCAACAAACGCTGATGATGTTCGCAGAATTCATAAATCAGGTAAAAAAGTTGCAATGATCGGGGTTGAAAACGGATATCCAATAGGAACTGATATTACTAATGTAAAAAAATTCTACGACCTGGGAGCCCGATATATGTCATTATCACACAACGGCCACAGCCAACTTTGCGACTCCAATACCGGAGAAGCGGACGATGTTTGGTTACACAATGGGTTAAGTGATTTTGGAAAAGAAGTTCTTGCTGAAATGAATAAGTGGGGTATGATGATTGACGTATCACATCCTTCAAAGGAATCTATGCGACAAATGATCGAGCTTTCCAAAGCACCAATTATAGCTTCTCACTCGTCTGCAAGAGCCCTGTGTGATCATAGTCGTAATCTTGATGACGAGCAATTACAATGGTTACAAGAAAATGGTGGTGTGGTACAAACAGTTGCCTTTACTTCTTATCTGAATACAGAGAAATTTGAAAAGCGTAACGAAAAAGAGTTAGAAATAGCAAAACAAATTGCAGATTCTATGGGGGTCACTTGGCTGGAGCGCAAAGATGTAGCCAAACTAAGTGCAGAAGACAAAGAAAAGTACTTTGATTTTTATATGAAAATGTTGCCCATTAAAAGAGCTAAAGTTAAGAAAATGCAAGACCTGCCTCCTGCGGTAGATGTTATCGATTTTGTAAACCATATTGATTATATGGTTGATAAAATAGGTATAGAACATGTTGGAATAAGTTCTGATTTTGATGGCGGTGGTGGAATTGAAGGCTGGAGTGATGCTTCAGAAACTTTGAATGTGACCTTAGAATTGGTAAAGCGAGGATATACAGAAGAACAAATCGAAAAACTATGGAGCGGTAATTTACTTCGTGTGTTGGATAACGTCCAGAAAGTTGCAAGCGAGTTACAGAAAGGATAGGTTAAACACTCAAGTGATTTAAAACCCAAATATAATCTTCGCGATTGGTCACAAAATCCTTATCGGATATATCAATAACCTTTACATTACCATGAGATTGGGATTTTATAAATTGTAAATATCCTTTATTAATTTTATCAAGATATGCTGCAGGAATTTTCTGCTCATAATCTCGTCCACGTTTTTTTATGTTTTCTAACAAACGCTCTGTATTTTGATATAAGTATACGTATAGCCCTGGCTTAGGTAAATCACGATACACGATATCAAAGACCTTTTTATATAATATAAATTCATCTTCTTGTAAAGTTACCTGTGCAAAAATCAATGACTTGAAAATATCGTAATCACTAACCACAAACTCTTTGAACAAATCAAATTGACCAATATCATCTTGTAATCGTTGATATCGATCTGCCAAAAAAGACATTTCTAAAGGAAATGCATACCGCTCCATATCTTTATAGAACTTTGGCAAAAATGGATTATCCGCAAAACGCTCTAAAACCAACTTGGCATTAAATTCTTGTGCAATAAGATTGGCCAGACTGGTTTTACCTGCACCGATATTGCCTTCTATAGTTAGATATTGAACGGATGATAAAGAATATTTTTCTTTAGGGTTTATGATTACTTCCTCGAGTTTAGTGATTTCTGAAGTATCCCTCGTTTGTTCCAATAATTGGCTTACTGTTTGATTTAATATCGGATGCTGTATTTCTCTTTCTAATTCCTGTAATGGTTTTAAGACAAATTTACGATCCTGTAAAAATGGATGAGGAACAATCAATTTCTCTGTTTCTATAATTCCTTCTGAAGAAAAAATAATATCCAGATCAATAGTTCTTGCCTCGTATTTTTTGGTATCTGTTCTTTTTCTTCCTAATAAATTTTCGATTTCCAAAAGCTTATGTAACACCTCTGAAGAAGTATAAGAAGTCTCAATAAGAAGAACTGCATTATAAAAATCATCGCCACTAAATCCCCACGTTGGTGTCTGATATACACCAGAAACGGTAACTACATTACCAATAGTTTCATAGATTACATTTACAGCTTGCTGAAGATAATCGAGTCTATCCCCTACGTTACTTCCTAATGAAATATGTATACGATTTGATGTTTTCAAATATGGAATTTTATATTCTGATCAGAACTCTGTATTTTAAGAGCAAATTAAGGAAAACAAAATCACTTCACCTTATTTTTGTGCGAAGTATTATGAACTAATTATATTTTGAATCAAACTCCCCTAAATCTTACGGATAAAATAGTAGCATACAGAATTTACCTTATTCTTGGGGCTTTGTTTATTTCTTCCTTAGTGGCTTCTAATTTAATTTTTCAGAAGTTTTTCTATTGGGATTTTTTTGGAGTGTATACATTTGAAATTTCGGTAGGAATCTTACCCTATCCTATTACTTTTTTAATAACCGATATCATTAGTGAAGTATACGGAAAGAGGAAAGCCAATCAGATCGTTACTGCCGGTATTTTTGCCTCTTTCTTCTCTCTATTAATCGTATACACATCAAAAGTGGTACCCGCCACTGCTTGGTCTCCTATTGATGATGAAACGTTTACAAAAGTCTTCGGCGCAACTGCCGTTGCAGTTTTTGCTTCTATGATGGCCTATCTCTTTGCACAATATATCGATATACAGATCTTCCATTTTTGGAAAAAAATTACCAAAGGGAAACATCTCTGGATTAGAAATAATTTTTCTACATTTTCATCTCAGTTTATTGACACACTAACAGTATTACTATTATTATGTTCCACAGGTATCATTGATTGGGATCGTTTTGGCATACTATTACTTAATGGCTTCTTATTTAAAGTCCTGGTTGCTGCACTCGATACTCCGCTATTATATCTGGGTGTATTTATACTCAGAAAAAGATTTCAGCTAAAGCAGGGAGGTGAATTAGAACTCGAAATATAAAAAATCTAACAAATAGTTAACTCAAAAATAGCAACATCGTACCTTTGTAAATCGTTACTTTACATAAAAGCATCCACATGATCAAAAAAGTCCTTAAAATCGTAAGCATTCTAATAGTCGTATTAATCCTGGCGGTCATTTCTATTCCGTTTCTTTTTTCAGGAACCATCAAAGATAAAATTCGCTATTTAGCTAATGAACACGTAAACGCAAAGGTTGATTTTGATGACGTAGACATCAGTTTAATTAGAAGCTTTCCACAGGCATCTGTTGTTGTAGATGGATTATCAATCATAAACTTTGCTCCTTTTGAAGGAGACACACTGGCGTATGCAAAACAAATATCACTGGATATGTCTGTTAAAGAACTATTCAAAGATGCTTCGGAGCCGATTAGTGTTCAAAAATTTATAATTGATGAAGCAAATATCACTATCAAGACGGATTCCTTAGGGAATTCGAATTTTGACATTACAAAAAAAACAGCTGAAACCGAAGAAGCTACTGAAGAAAAAAATGGATCTTTTACCTTTGAACTTGATCATTATGAAATCAATAACAGCAAACTACTTTATAAAGATGATGTAAGTAAAATTGCTTTGCTAATGACTAATGTAAATCATAGTGGCGATGGATCGTTGTCTGGAGAAAATATACTATTAGATACGAAATCCCGTTCTGACATTTCTTTGAGTCTCGACAACACTAAATACCTAAATAAAAATATATTACAGCTCGAAGCAGCGCTAGAACTAGATCTTGAAAATCAGCGGTATACCTTTAAAGAAAATAAGGCTTTGGTAAATCAGTTACCGCTGGAATTTGAAGGTTTTGTGCAATTATTTGAAGAATACACCGATGTAGATATCAGTTTTAAAACACCGTCTTCTGATTTTAAAAACTTCTTAGCGGTTATCCCTGAAGCATATGCCAAAAATTTGGATGGGGTCCAAACTACAGGAGATTTTTTGGTCAATGGAATTATTAAAGGGAAAGTTGATGACGTACACATCCCGAAAATGGATATCAAAATTACCTCAAGCAACGCTTCTTTCAAATATCCTGACCTACCCAAAAGCGTTCAGAATATAATAATAGACACTCAGATTAAAAACGATACTGGTTTAGCGGACGATACCTTTATAAACATCGGAAACCTTACATTTAGAATAGATCAGGATACTTTTGCTGCCAAAGGAAGTCTAAAAAATATCACTACAAACATGGTTGTAGATATGGCAGTTAACGGGACACTAAACCTCGCTAATTTAGACAAAGCATATCCATTGCAATTGGAGCAAAAACTTAACGGAATACTTAAAGCAAATGTGAGTACTAATTTCGATATGCAGTCCCTAGAAAAAGGACAATACCAAAATGTAAAAAGTTCTGGTATGGCCAGCCTGGATGATTTTACGTATGCATCGCCAGAGCTACCAAACGAAATAAAAATAAAAAATGCCAATATTAGTTTCAAACCGAAAACAATTACCTTGGATAAAATGCAGGTCACTACCGGAAAATCAGATCTTGTAGCAGCCGGTACTATCAACAATTTAATGGGGTTTTTATTTTCAAAACAGGATCTGAAAGGAAATTTTGATGTTAGTTCTGAGGTTTTTGCCGTAGATGATTTTATGGTAGCAGAAAATGAGACTACAAAATCCCAAACCAACACGACAGAAAAAGAAGCGCTAAAAATTCCTTCTTTTATTGATGCAACATTAGATTTTGATGCTAAAAAAGTAATTTATGACAACCTAGAATTACGAAATACTAAGGGAAGTGTCAAAATAAGTGATGAAACTGCTTCTTTACAAAACGTAACGTCTAACCTATTTGATGGAGGACTTGCTTTTAATGGCAAAGTATCTACAAAATCCGAAACTCCTAATTTTGGAATGAATTTAGACTTAAGTAAAATTGACATTGTTAAATCATTTGCAAGTTTAGAGTTGCTGCAAGGCTTAGCTCCAATTGCCAAAGCCCTAAACGGAGCACTCTCCACACAAATCAATCTGAGTGGTAACTTAAATAATGATTTGACACCGATATTAAATTCTCTTACGGGAAATGCTTTAGCAGAAATATTAAATGCCCAAGTCAATACAGCTCAAACACCGCTATTATCCAAACTGGATGGTCAACTAAACTTTTTAGACTTAGATAAACTTAATCTAAAAGACATAAGAACATCCCTAACTTTTGATGACGGTAAGATCAATATAAAACCGTTTGATTTTGATGTCAAAGGCATTAAAATAACCGCAGGAGGAAGTCATAGTTTTGATACAAGTATGAATTATAATGTGTCGTTAGACGTTCCTGCAAAATACCTGGGTAGCGATGTTGGCGGATTGATTTCTCAACTAACTGATCAGGAAGCAAATGAAATGAAAGTTGCGCTACCTATTGGTATATCAGGTAATTTCTCTAACCCCAAAATTAATCTTAACACCAAACAGGCTGTTGCGCAACTAACACAGCAAATTATAGACAAACAAAAAGCAAAAGCAAAAGGAAAAATAGTAGATGAAGGCACTAAAGTTCTTTCAGATTTATTTGGAGACGCTAAAAAGGATAAAGATTCTACAAAAACAACAACGGACAAGCAAGAAGACAAACTTAAAGATGCTGCTAAGGATATTTTAGGAGGTTTTCTTGGCAAGAAAAAGAAAAAAGACACTACAGGAACGAAGAACTAGTGCTTTTGTATGGTACATGTAAATCTATTTTTTTGGTCATTTATGAGTTAGAATGATCGTATGCTCCATTTTGTTTAAAAATCGTAATCAGGAATCAGTAACGTAGGTGATTAGTTTTTTTTAAGCATATTTCTTATTACATTAGCATTGGGAAATTATAAAACAAAATAGCAAGGATTAAGTTTTAATTGGATTTAATAACATACAGTAACCATTTAAAATTTAAAAAAATTAATACTTCATATACAAAATCCGATGCTTCAACTCTTTTTTTCAATAAAAATAGCATTTTCAACACAATAAATTCATTAAAACTGAATTAACTATTTAGTAAAGCTGTATCCAATAAGCTAACTGCTTATAGTTATAATTTTACTCTCAAAACACTAAACCCCATACCAGTTATGAGATCAATAATTTTATCCTTGACAATATTGATATTTTCCCCATCGATAATATCATCTCAAAATACAATCAATGACGATTCCATGAAATGGATGAAAGGATGGACAAATTTTGACCCCAATCACGAAGCCTACCCAATAGCAGATAAAGACATACCTGCTATTATCAATGAAGATTTTTATGTAACAAACGATGCCGTCTACTTGATGTCTGGTAATGTTTATGTGACTAATGGAGCTACTTTAACTATTGAAGAAGGAACTATCATTCGTTGCGACACCAAGACAGAAACAAGTCTTATTATTAGTAAAGGGGCTAAACTTATTGCCAGAGGACTGAGTGGTCAACCTATTATTTTTACCTCTAGTAAATCTCCTAAAGCAAGAAAAAGTGGGGATTGGGGTGGTATCATAATTGCAGGTTCAGCAACCATTAATTCTCCTTCAGAAGTAGGAGTTATAGAAGGTGACTTTTTACCTCAATATTCACTGTATGGCGGAAAAAATGACCACGAAATGACCGCTATTATGACCTATGTAAGAATTGAGTATGCTGGAAAAAAAATAAACAGATCAAAAGAATTAAATGGCCTATCATTGTATGCAATAGGAACAGGGTCCATACTCAATAATATTATGATAAGCCATTCTGCCGATGATTCTTTTGAGTTTTTTGGTGGCAAAGTAAATATGAATAATTTAATTTCATATAAAGCCAAAGATGATGACTATGATTTCACATTGGGATATCAGGGAGAACTCTACAATATCCTGGCAGTGAGACACCCATATATTTCTGACATCAGCGGTTCGTATGCTATTGAGATAGATGGTTATGATAAAAAATTGGGGATCAGTTCTAAGGCGTTGTCCTCTGTAACTATTAAAGATGCGACTTTAATCAATTTATCTGATAGTAGTAACTATCAACATACCCATGCTGCAATTTCATCTAAAAATCTTGCACAGTTAAATTTTACGGATTCTAGAATATCTGGTTTTGCTAACGTAGTTAAATTTGATACATCCTATAACTCCTACGTAAATCTAGAAAAGTCGTTTTCTTTAGAAAACAGCATTTTTAATGTTCACGATACTAATGTTCTCGTTTCCTTAGTACAAAAAACTGAAGCACAAAAACTGCTTAAATACAATATGTTTACCACGCAATTCAAAAATGTCGCTGATTTTTTTGAGAAGCCACTAGATGATAAAAATCCACAATTTACATTAAAACAATCGCGGGACACTTACACTGTTATGCAATAAGATCAAAATTCAATTTAATTACCTTATAATGAAATCAATCACCCTATTAGTAGTATTATTTCTAACGATTACCAGCTTTGCCCAATCCAAAAAGAATATATTTTTCGATCAAAGTACCTTGATAACAAAATTTCATACGATAGATGAACTGGAAGGTTTGAAAAAAGGAGAACTGGTTAAGCTATACACAGAAAGAGCGAATGAAATCATTACCGTCCTTCCATATATAGCGTTAACACATGAAGCAGGTGTAAGTCTTTCGGATATCGGAATTAAAGAAAACTCGGACAATCTAAAATTATTAAAAAAACATCACCAAACTACGACTGAAACTTTTGAGGAAACCAGCAATTTGATAACAGAGTTCATACCTTATGCTGACACTGAAAAAATCATATGGTCTATTCTATACTATGAAGAGATGATTAAAAAAATTCGAATTGGGATAGACGGAAATTTTTAAACGCACTATATATACAAACTAAAGCAGCCTCTTTATAGCTGTTTTTTTTTGTTTTAAACTTTTGACCAATCGTTAGCAATATCTTCCAAAAGAAACTTAATAACCTGTAAAAATAAGGGCGATTTCCTCTAAAAAAAATATTACAAAAAAATGTTAATAAACGATTTTCTTGTAATCATCATACTACTTCATCGAACTAAACACTATCACTTCCGAAATTTGATTTTATCAAAAAACCAAAGTGGTTTCATAAAGTGTAAGACCTAAAAAATGAAGTTATGAAAAAAAGAAAACTACTTAGCATATTTTTATTGATAACGATTTCTATCTCAGGAGTATTAGCTCAAGATAATTTCAATCCTAAAAATGCACAGTGGACGAGAGATTGGACCAACTTCGAGCCAAATCGCACTAATTATCCTACTTACGACAAACTACTACCAAACATTATAAACAAAGACACTTACTTAAGAAGCGATATTGTCTATCTTATTTCGGGAACTGTATATGTAATTGATAACGCTATATTGACCATACAAGAAGGAACACTGATAAAAGCCGATACTGAAAAAGCCACTCACCTTATAATTACCAAAGGTGCTAAGCTAATTGCTAATGGAAACAAAACTTCGCCAATAGTATTTACGTCCAACAAATCCACTTATTCTAGAAAGAGTGGTGACTGGGGTGGAATTACAATTATCGGTTCTGGTAAAGCAAACACTATAGAAGGGGTAGGAGTTATAAAAGAGAAATTTAATTCTTTATATACTGTATTTGGCGGAAAGGACTTCGACGAAGAAACTACTGTTCTCAGGTATGTTAGAATCGAATATGCCGGCAAATCAACAAATGGCCTTTCGCTATATGCTCTTGGGTATCAATCTAAAGTAGAAAATATTATGATAAGCTATTCTGCCGATGACTCGTTCGAATGGCACGGAGGAGCCTCTAAATCTAAAAACCTTATCTCTTATAAATCCAGTGATGACGATTTTGATTTTACCCAAGGATACCGAGGAGAGCTCACAAACATTGTAGCAATCAAACATCCATACATTACAGGTAATAATGGATCGTATGCTATTGAAGTAGATGGCTATAATAAGACGTTAGGCTTTGGAAACGCCACAATATTATCTAGTATTGACATCACTGGTGCTACATTAATAACATTGGTTGATAAAAGTAATTATCATCATTCGAGAGCCGCAATATCAATTAACAACCTTGGTGAATTATATTTAAACAATGCGAACATATCTGGGTTTTCTGATGTGGTCAAACTGGATAAATCATTCTCTACTCTTAGAATGATAGAAACAGCTTTCAAACTGGATAACAGTTTTGTAAATGTTCACAAAGAAGGGGTAGTTACGTATCATAACATAAAGGATGACGCATTTAACTTACTTAAATATAATCGCTTCACCAAAATATTTAAACAACCTGAAGAGATTTTTAAAAGTCCCTTTAATAAATCTAACCCGGATTTTACCTTAAAAAATTCATTAAACAACTATATGGTAGTTCAATAAATTATTCTTTCTCCAATATAAGTAACATTATGAAAAACATAATCATCATACTATTTGTAACATTTACAATCAGCAACTTAAATGCTCAGCGTAAGAAAGGGATTTTCTTTGATAACAGTGATTTGACCCAAAGATTTCATACTATAGATGAGCTGCAAGACCTTAATAAAGGAGCTCTTATAGATTTATACTTAGAACGTGCTAAGGAGATTTTTGTAGTCCTTCCCTATTTATCACTCTCAAATAAACCAGAGATTAGTCTCAGCGATGTGGGAATAAAGGAAGACAATGATCACATCAAAATAGTTGAGAAAAACAATGAAATCGCAGAAAGAGCATTTGTATACACAACGAATACCATTAAGGAATTAGTTCCTTATTCTGATACTGATAAAATTATATGGGCAATATTACATTTTGAAGAAATGATTAAAAAAATGCGATTGGGTAAAGAAGGAAATAGCTAACATAACATTGTTATCGTGTAATACAGTCACTACACTTTCAATGTGGTTTATGGTAAATAGATGCTACTTGGACAAGATTAGTATAACGATTAAAGACACGTGAATTTTCATATAAAAACTTTGTCTTCTCAGCCTGTCAAAGGGTTGATTCCCTCCAATAGTGGGCGTACCCGTTTTTCTTCATTTCACTTCAAAAAACTACCTAAATAAAAAGTTTATAATTAAATTTATAAAGCATAAATCAATCTCAAATCCCTAAAAAGCAACACACTATAGGGAAATTAACACAAATTTGAAGGGAAAAATAAGTCGGTTACCCGTTTATGAGATAAATACAAGTTCTATTATTAAAAAATTGATTTACAGGTAATTAAATATTATACATGTAGGAATTTTACTCATAAAAATTTACCAATAAAGTGCATAATATCGACAAACGTACATATTTTGCGGTAAAAACGTAACTCTATCCGAAAAAACCATGTTAATTTAGTACTTATAAAAAGAAGAAAGATTTTTCTTTTATTTATAATAACCCCAAAACATTACTTTATGAAATTAAGATGCGTTTTTATTACATGTATGCTATTCTCCTTTTTTCTTTTCAAAACTACTGCTCAAGAATTTGATAGGGATAGTAGTGAGTGGATACGAGGTTGGACTAATTTTACGCCTAACTACACAAACTATCCGGAAACTGACGAAAAACTTCCTAACATTATTGCAGACGATACATATCTTAGTAATGATACTGTTTACCTACTTTCTGGAGATGTTTACGTCATTGGTAACGCAACCCTGACCATACAAGAAGGAACAGTCATAAGAGGAGACCATCAAAATCCTGCAAATCTTATTATCACCAAAGGTTCGAAACTTATCGCCGTTGGATCAGAAGCATATCCGATTGTTTTTACTTCTAACAAGGCTGCTAAATCCAGAGCAAGTGGAGATTGGGGAGGAATCATCATAGCAGGTTCCGGAAAAGTAAATTCTGTGTCTGGAAATGGAATCTTTGATGGAAATTTTAATCCACAGTACTCCGTTTATGGTGGTAATGACTATAATGAACAAACCGCAATTCTGCGCTATGTTAGAATAGAGTTCCCTGGTAACAAATCAAAAGGAACAGAAAACATCAACGGATTATCTTTATTTGGTATCGGTGCTGCTTCCATAATAGATCACATAATGGTGAGCTATTCTGGGCAGGATTCATTTAACTGGACAGGAGGAAACAATAATTTGAGAAATATGCTTTCTTTTAAAGCCGAAGACGACGATTTTCAAATTTCTGAGGGCTTCAAAGGAGATTTAGATTATTTGATGGCTATACGCCACCCATATATTACCAGTCCTAAAGGATCCTACTCTATAGAAATCGATGGATATAATAAAGATCTAGGGTATATGCAACGCAATGGTGTTACTGATGTGACCATTACAAATTCGACTTTTGTGAATCTTTCAGACACCTCGAATTATATGCACACTACATCTGCCATTTCCGCTTCTAATTCTGCCATTGTCTATCTCCATAATTCTAAAATATCTGGTTTTTCGAATGTGGTTAAGTTTGATGAATCGTATACCTCTTTGACTGTTATTGAAAAGGCTTTTAATATGGATAACAGTTTTTTTAACATACACGACGAAGGTGTAGAGGTTTCATATAAACCAAGTACTGGAGTATTAGGCATTCTGAAATACAATAGATTTACTCAAGATTTTGTAAGCGTAGATGTACTTTTTGAAGACCCAACTAATAAATTTGCGCCTACATTTCAACTAAAAAAAGCAATGAATAATTATATGGTAATGCAATAAGATTTCATAAATACTTTTTTTGCTCTAGATTTCCCCAATATCTAATCTATGAATTTTAATACGATAATTTTACATTATGCTTAAGTCAACATTGCGTATCGGTTTTATCTCTTTTCTTTTTTTTCAATCTACCTACAGTCAGAAAAGAGATGAGGCCGTTTTTTTTATTCAAAAAGATCAGGTATCACGATTTCATACGATCGATGATTTAGAAAGCCTGAAAAAAGGAGAATTGATTACATTATACCAAGATAGAGTTAGAGAAATTGTAACGGTTATTCCATTTTTATCGTTGACTAATGAACCAGGTGTTCGTCTATCCGATTTAGGAATAAAAGAAGACTCTGATCATATAAAATCACTAAAAAAAAGCGTAAAAGCGACTGAAGAAGCTATAGATGTCGTACAAAATTCTATAGAAGAGCTCATACCCTATGCAGATACCGAAAAAATTATACTGACTATTCTCTACTTTGAGGAAATTATAAAAAAAATGAGAATAGGTGTTGATAGAAGTTTTTAGTACAAATGCTTAGGCATAAAAATTAATAGTGCTCTTTTTTATCTTTATTATTAATTGAATATAGTCCAATACATTTTATAAAAGTTATGTAAGGATAACTACAAAACGCACACTAAGCATATATGATTATAATGTACCTAATTCTTGGGATGATAATATCAATAGTTGGTGCGATTCCGCTGGGGGCTGTAAACATTGCCGTCATAAATACTACTATAAAAGAAGATTTTAAAAACGCATTTCGGATTGCAATAGCAGCAGGTATTGCAGAAGTGCTACTGGCCTTTTTTGCTTTGAAATGCAGCATAGAACTAACCAGTTTTTTTGAAAACAACCTATGGATTCAAACTACAATTATTTTTATTTTTTTGGTTATTGGCATTTATTTTTTAGCAAGAAAAAACCAACATAATATGCCTGCAGAAATTTCTAAAATTAGATTAAGGAGTTCTAAATTCATAACTGGTTTCTCGTTAGCTTTTTTAAACCCTCCTGTAATCATTTATTGGGTGGTAGCTATCTCACTAACAAACAAACATCTTTTTCAACTTAGTATCAACATTCCGTTAATCGCTTTGCTTCTTTTCTTTTTAGGAATATACTTTGGTAAAATCGGAACACTATATCTGTATAGTCAATGGGGTAATAAAATGGCTAAAAGGTCCAATAATTCCAAACCTAAATTATTTAAGACGATAGGTATTGCGCTTATTGTAGTTTCCTTCGTTCAAGGAGTAAAATTGTTTATAGCCGTATAGTTTTACCTTTTTTCTACTTAATTATACAATTTTTTGATTTAGAAATCATATATTTTTGCAAGCAAGTACGACAATTAGTCATAAGGATGAAAAAAGATCTCAACTCTACACTAGAACTATCCAAAAACGATATGAAACAATATGGTTATGCAATCATAGATCATATTGTAGAACATTTTGATACCCAAAATTCTAAAAAACCTGTAGCAATAGCAACTCGCAAAGAAATGGATACTTTGCTAAAGGAAGATATTCCAAATCATCCTACTGATGCTCATGAAGTTCTCACTTTTGTTATGAAGCAGGTCATTCCGCAGAGTACTATCGTTTCTCATCCAAAATCATTTTCTTTTGTACCGGGACCTAGTAATTATATCAGTACAATGGCAGATACCATCGCTACAGGGTTCAATATTTTCTCTGGTGGTTGGGCTGCTTCACCTGCTGCAGCAGAATTAGAGATTCTTACTATGAATTGGTTACTGGATATTTTTGGGTTTGGCACTAAAGAAGGAGGTGGAATCTTTACCAGCGGAGGATCCATGGCAAACCTTACTGCATTAGTTACCGCCAGAAGAATCAAATGTGGCGATGATTTCTCTAAAGCTGTAATCTATTTATCAGATCAGGCACATTCTTCAAACATAAAAGCAATCAAAGTAATCGGTTTTAAGAAAAGTCAAATACGAATAATTCCAACGGATCTGGAATTCAAAATATCTCTTAATAAATTAAAAAATGCCATCGCCAAAGACCGTCTTCAGGGATTGGAACCATTTTGTATGATTGCATCAGCGGGAACCACCAATACAGGCACAGTTGATCCATTAGGTGATATTGCAAAAATTTGTAGAGAAGAAAAATTATGGTTTCATATTGATGGGGCCTATGGAGGTGCTGCAATATTGGCTGATAATGGAAAAGAATTATTAAAAGGAATCGAAAAAGCGGATTCCTTAACGGTTGATCCTCACAAATGGTTTTTTCAACCTTATGAAATGGGTTGCTTACTAGTAAAAAACCATAACTGGTTGAGAGGAACCTTTAGCGAAAAACCGGAATACCTAAGGGATGTAGAAGGTAATGAATCCGAAATTAACTTTTATGATCATGGAATTCAACTTACACGTCGTTTTCGGGCATTAAAGTTTTATATGTCGTTAAAAACATTTGGTTTAAATTCTTTTAAAAAGGCTATTCAGTATAATGTAGCACTTGCGGAGCAAACAGAAGTACTACTTAGAAAAAGTCCAAAATGGGAAGTTATTTCTCCAGCTACCTTAGCAATCATTAATTTTAGATATAACCCGATTGACCAGAACCTTACCGAAAAGGAGGTGGATACGATTAATCAAAAAATTTCTGAAAAAATGATTAATTCCAGAGAAGCATTATTAGTCACTACAATACTTTTAGGGCAAGTAGTATTGAGAATGTGTTTAATTAATCCCAGAACAACTTTGGACCATATAAAAGAAACGATTGAGCAATGTGAATTATACGGAGATGAATGGTTAGCGACCAAAAAACACTAACCTAAAGCATAGTTAACTGAACCACATAACCTTCATTATTTCTTACATTAAAAACAGTATCATCTTCAAAAATCAAATATTGCCCCTTTATACCCTTCAAAACGCCAGAATATTCTGGTGTTTTTTCCAAGTTTAAACTTTTTAGTTTTTCTGGGTATGATAGTACCGGAAACGCTATTTCAGTTTCCTGGTTGTTCTCAATAAAGTAATCTTTTACCTCATCAGGGATAAACTCCTTAAGTTTACTTCTATACGAAATCAAATCTTCATCTACAATCTCATTTTTGAGCATTTTCTGCCAATTGGTTTTATCTGCTACGTGCTCTTTTAGGGCAACCTCTGTAATACCCGCAAGGTAGCGATTAGGCACTTCTACAATCTCTATTGCCTCGTGAGCTCCCTGATCAATCCATCTGGTAGGGACCTGTGATTTTCTAGTCACGCCGACTTTGATATTGCTGGAATTAGCTAAATATACAATATGTGGTTGAAGCTGTACCTTTTTTTCGAATTCCAAATCCCGGTCTTGGATATCTAAATGAGCGGTACTCAGTTCAGGTCGCATCACCCAATCCCCAACCTGGGGTTGATTATAAAAATCATTGTAACAGTATCCTTGTCTATAGATTTTTTTGTTCTTTCCACATGCCAAGCACTGATAACCTACGAATTTTATAGTTACCCTTTTATTTAATAATTGATTCATATGAATGAAATCAGACTCAAAAACCAAATAGTATTGAATCGGGTTTGCTATCTCGGTTTGCATTTTAGTAAGTACTCCTAGATATTGCATAAAAAGTTTAGTTATAAGTTATAAAAGGAATGTTATTATTTTTATTATTTTAGTTTCCGATGAAAGTCATTCACACAATCATATTAATGCTAATTAGCGCCTAAAGATACATCAAAAAATGCCAATCCCTTTAGTAAATTCAATCGCTAGCTGGTTTCTAAAAAAGCGTTTTCATCAGATGGAGCTTTTTCTAAAATACCCCAACGAGGTACAGCTAGAATTGTTGCATGTTTTATTGGACAATGCCAGAAACACCGAGTTTGGCAGAACCTACGATTTTTCATCCATACATAATTACGAAATATTTAAAGAGCGAGTGCCCGTGCGATCATATGAAGATTATGAAGAAATGATCGAGCGTAGTAGACAAGGAGAACATAACATTTATTGGCCAACTCCGATTAAATGGTTCGCAAAATCCAGCGGAACTACGAATGCCAAAAGCAAATTTATACCAGTTAGTCAGGAATCTCTGGAAGATTGTCATTATGCAGCGGGAAAAGATCTTTTATGTATGTACCTTAACAACAATGAAAATTCTAAACTTTTTACTGGAAAAAGCCTTCGTTTAGGAGGAAGCAAAGAATTGTATAAGGAAAATGGCACTTCTTTTGGTGATTTATCTGCCATCATTATTGACAATATGCCCTTTTGGGCCGAATTTAGTTCTACTCCAAGCAATGAAGTCTCTTTAATGAGCGATTGGGAAACAAAAATGATGGCAATCGTACATGAAACAGTGGTAGAAAATGTGACTAGTCTCGCAGGAGTTCCTTCCTGGATGTTGGTTCTGTTAAATCAGGTATTGGAAACAACAGGACAAGAAAATCTATTTGAGATTTGGAAAAATCTTGAAGTATATTTTCACGGAGGTGTTAGTTTTGAACCTTACATCGATCAATATAAAAAGATATTACCGCGAAATTCTTTCCGATTCTATGAAATTTACAATGCTTCTGAAGGGTTTTTTGCCATTCAGGATCAAAATGAATCATCCGAACTATTATTGATGCTAGACTACGGTATTTTTTACGAATTTGTACCCATGGACACCTATGGAAAAACTGATGAAAAGGTCATCCCACTAAGTGAGGTAGAAATTGGCAAAAATTATGCTGTCATTATTACTACTAATGCTGGTTTATGGAGATACCAAATTGGTGACACCGTTCGTTTTACTTCCATTGAACCATATAGAATAAGAGTCTCCGGAAGAACTAAACACCATATTAATGTTTTTGGTGAAGAATTAATTATCGAAAATGCTGAAGAAGCACTTAGGAAAACCACCCGAGAAACAGATAGTGAAATTATAGATTATACGGTAGCCCCTATTTTTATGAAAGGAAAAGAAAAGGGGGCTCACGAATGGATGATTGAATTTAAAAAACCTCCAAAGGATCTGGATCACTTTATTAGGGCTCTGGATCAAAATATCCAGAACATCAACAGTGATTATGAGGCCAAAAGGTATAACGACATCACATTAAATGTTTTGAGAGTTAATCATGCTAGACATAACCTCTTTTATGATTGGCTTAAAAAAAATAATAAACTTGGAGGGCAACATAAAATACCCAGACTATCGAATTCTCGAAAATATCTTGATGAATTACTGGCTTTAAATAAAGTAAGCTCCTTTTCTCTCTAATATATAAAAGGTAAAAGATTCTTTAACACCGTAGAAAAGCTCTTTGTTTTTACATTACAAATACGGTTTTAGCATAAAAAAAATACGTAAGAAATTTTGTTTTTCGTATAGATTTAGGTATTTCGTCGATTAAAAAAAACGCTTGGACTAAAAAGTAAAAAAAATCTTTTACACACTTCACTTTCATATTAAATTTGTTGCTATACAGTTACAACTCAACAACAAAGGCCCCAAACATGAGAAAGCTCTTACTTAGTTTTGTATTTATTTCTGGTTCTTTAGCGATCAGCGCGCAAGAAACAGTAACTAATAATGACCAAGGTGATATCATAGAAAATGTTTCAACAATATCCGATAACAACGCTAAATCTTCTAGTAAAAACAGGGTTGCTGACAACAATGGTATATGCTATGGAGAAACATCTAAAGTTGCATTTTACGAGGTATTAATTGCTGAAAACAGGTTTAAGATAGAGCTTAAGGATAGTAAGAGATTGGTCATAAGAAATACAGAAGAAATCATCTCTAAAAAGAGAGCAGAAAAGTTGTACTCAGAAAGATAATAACCCATCAGCTAACTCTAAAATTCAAAAAAACACAATAGAGGAAGTGAGATTGTAAAACTTCTTTATTTAAAATATAAAAACTCCTTAAGCTTATAACTTAAGGAGTTTATTTTTATGCAGTCAAAAAGAAAATTAAGAGACTGCTTTTAATTTATTTATTGTAGATTTATTCAGCTTTTTCTCTGCATAATCTTTGGTTACTCTTAATTCAGTTTCTTCACTCTCTGGTAATTCATACATTGCATCTGTAAGAATTGCTTCGCACAAAGAACGCAATCCTCTTGCTCCCAGCTTATATTCTACAGCTCTTTCTACTATATAATCCAAAGCTCCTGTTGTAATGGTAAATGATATATTATCCATTTCAAAAAGCTTTTCATATTGCTTTATAATAGCATTTTTAGGTTCTGTCAGAATCGCTCTTAGCGTATGATTATCCAGTGGATTCATATGTGTTAACACAGGTAAACGACCTATTATTTCAGGAATCAATCCAAAATCTTTTAAATCCTTGGGTATTATGTATTGTAACAGATTATCCTTTTCTATAACGTCTTCAGACTTAGAAGCGCTAAAGCCCACAGCCTGCATGTTTAAGCGTTTCTGTATCGCATTTTCGATACCGTCAAAAGCTCCTCCTGCGATAAAAAGTATGTTCTCGGTATTTACTTCTATAAACTTTTGATCAGGATGTTTACGTCCACCTTTTGGCGGAACGTTCACTACAGTTCCTTCCAGAAGCTTCAATAATGCTTGTTGCACTCCTTCTCCAGAAACATCTCTTGTAATACTTGGGTTATCACTTTTTCGGGCTATTTTATCAATTTCATCAATAAAAACAATACCTCTCTGAGCTTTTTCAAGATTATAATCAGCCGCCTGTAATAAACGTGTAAGAATACTTTCTACATCTTCTCCTACATATCCCGCTTCTGTAAGCACAGTAGCATCCACAATGGCTAAGGGAACATTTAGCATTTTAGCAATTGTCTTAGCAATGAGGGTCTTACCAGTACCAGTTTGTCCGACCATAATGATATTACTCTTCTGTATTTCGATATCATCGTCGTTATTAGGTTGTAGCAATCGTTTGTAATGATTGTAAACAGCAACAGACATCACCTTTTTAGTAAACTCTTGTCCGATCACATATTCATCCAAGAATTTCTTGATAGCCATAGGCTTTCGTAACATTAATTCGGAGCTCAGTTCTCCAGCTTCCTCATCTTTCGCTTCTTCCACCACTATCCCGTGAGCTTGTACTATACAACGGTCACAAATATGTGCATCTAGACCTGCAATTAGTAAATTGGTTTCTGGTTTCTTTCTTCCACAAAACGAGCATTCTAAATCTTCTTTCGGCATAATTATTTATTTCAAAAAACCTGTCGATAACAAGGCGTCGACAGACTTATTTCTAGGGGTACAGATTAGATATCTAATCTTAATCTGCTATTCTTTATTAGTACGATTATTCTCTTGTCAGTATTTCATCAATCATTCCATACTCAAGAGCTTTATCGGCTTTCATCCAATAATCTCTATCACTATCTTCATATACCTTATCATAGGTCTGCCCAGAATGTTTAGCTATGATCTGGTATAGTTCTTCTTTTAACGTTAGGATTTCTCGAGCAGTGATTTCTATATCACTAGCTTGTCCTTGCGCCCCTCCGAGAGGTTGATGAATCATTACTCTACTATGAGGCAATCCGGAACGTTTTCCTTTCGCTCCTGCACATAAAAGTACAGCTCCCATGGATGCTGCCATTCCTGTACAAATCGTTGCTACATCAGGTTTAATAAACTGCATCGTATCATATATTCCTAAACCGGCGTATACACTTCCTCCTGGAGAATTTATATAAATCTGAATATCTTTTGAAGAATCTACACTCTCCAAAAACAACAGTTGAGCCTGTATGATATTTGCTACCTGATCATTAATTCCGGTACCTAAGAAGATAATGCGATCCATCATTAAGCGAGAAAATACGTCAAAAATAGCCACATTCATTTGACGTTCTTCAATGATATTAGGCGTCATCCCGGTTGGGTACATACTACTTATGATTTTATCATAGTAATTACTACTAATACCGTGATGCTGTGTTGCGTATTTTTCGAATTCTTTTCCGTAATTCATATGTTCTTTTTCTGAAATTTTACTTTTATAAAAAAGGCGCTAACCAAATCTTGGTTTAACGCCCTAAATATAAGTATAAATTCCTTATTAGTTTATGTTGATTATTTGTAAACTTCTTTTACAAAATCATCAAAACTCACTTCTTTTTCTTTAAGCTTAACATTCTCCTTATAAAAGGCTAATAATTTCTGACTCATAAGTTGCTCAGAAATTCTTTTTACCTCATCCTGATTTGATAAAATTCTGGCGGCTATATCTTCTAATTCTTTGTCTTCTGGTGACATCTGGCCAAATTGAGCCATTTGTCCCTTAATTAAATCTTTTGCAAATTCTTTTAATTCTTCAAAGGTAACCTGCAGGTTATTATCGCTAATTAACTTACCTTCAATTAATTGAAAACGAAGCCCTTTTTCACTTTTTTCATATTCATCCTTTGCCTCATCTTCAGTCAAAGTTTTTTCGCCTGTAGCTTGAATCCATTTTTGTAAAAACTCTGCTGGTAAGTCAAATTTAGTGTTTTCCAAAACACTTTCTGTCACATCATTCAGTAACTGTTGATCGGATTGTTGAACAAACTGACGATCTGCATCTTGTTTGATCTTCTCTTTTAATTCTGTTACCGTTTTCACAGCATCTTTCCCATAAAGTTTATCAAATAAGTCCTGATCTAAATCTGCCAATTCCTGATGATTAATCTCAGAAATAGTAAAGGTAACCTCGATATCTAATCCATGTGCCTCGTCATGATCAATTTTAAGGGCGTTTATTAAATCATGATCATCAGTAAATAAACCTTTAGTTTTTAGTGTAAGCACGTCGCCCACTTTAGAACCGATAAATTTATCTACATTTTTCTTTCCTTTTATTTTATCTAAAGAAATAGTTGTTTGATTTTCAATCTCTTTTTCTTCGTTCACAAAAGTACCATTGATTACGTCTTCTTTCTCCACTTTATCTTTGGACACCAATTTACCATATTGCTTTTGAATCGTTTTGATCTGATTATCAATCATTTCATCAGTGGCAACAATTTTATAATGAGTAATAGCCTTTTTACCATTGAGTTTTACTTCGAATTTTGGTGCCAAACCTAATTCAAACTCGAACGAATAGTCATCAGCATCCCAATTGAAGTTTTCCTGTTCTTTTGGTAATGGATTACCTAAAACATCCAGTTTTTCTTCCGTTAGGTACTTATTAAGAGCATCCTGCAACAATTTATTCACCTCATCCACCAAAACGGCTTTTCCATACTGCTTTTTCACCAATCCCATAGGGACGTGACCTTTTCTAAAGCCAGGAATATTGGCGTTTTTACGATAATCTTTAAGGATATTATCCACCTTATCGGTATAATCTGCTTTTGCAATATCTACTGTTACTACAGCATTTAAATCGTCTAATTGCTCTTTTGAAATATTCATTATCTCTACTTTTTAGTACTAAAAATCGGGTTGCAAAAGTAATACTTTTTTAGAACTCAACAAAGTTTTAACTCCCTGAAAAACAGTTAGCTTTTATCTTTCTTTAAAATAGAGTATAATATCGATTGAAACACTGACAATAATATACTAAATATCAAAGCCCATAACCAACCATCGACACTAAAACCTGATATAAAATGGCTTGCAATAAGTATAATTGCCGCATTAATCACTAATAAAAATAACCCTAACGTTATAATGGTTACGGGTAAGGTTAATATCACCAATAAAGGTTTTACTACTGCGTTTAGAATTGCCAAAAGAACAGCCACTACAAGAGCACTGATATAACTATTGACTCTTACTCCAGGCAAAATTTCTGCTAAAATCAATACAGCTACCGCACTAAGAATCATTTTTAATAAGAATTTCATAGATACTAGGTTTTTAGATGGGTATAAGGTATTAAAAACGAGACAATAAAAAAACCTGCTATAAAAATATAGCAGGTTATAAAAAGTTTACTTTAGAGAACTTTAGTTTACATCGTTACTTAGCGTAACCGTCCCATAATCCCCTGGATTAACAGAAGGCAACGTCGCTCCATAAGTATCTTCAATTTCCTTTAATACCGCATTCGTTAATAGTGCGTGTGCTCTTGGCGTAGGATGTACTCCGTCTAACGAAAAACCTCCTCCAGTCACAAAATCAGAAGTAATCACTCCAGAATCAAAGGCAATACCTGCACCTGCTGCTTGAGACAAAAGAGACTTTACATCCACAAAAGCTAAACCATTGGCAGTAGCCATATCTTTGATAGTTGCATTAAAAGAAGCCTGTGCACTCGCAATAGCGGCTTGTTCGGCTTCTGTCAATACATCTGCATCCCCTAATGGTACAGAAACACCTGTAATTAGGGTACCGTCACCGGTAAGATCTACCCCAATATTACCAGCAGATGTTAATGGGATTAAATCAGCAGAAGTCGCTTGTCTTAGTTGAGCTAGAAGTCCAGCTGTTTGAGCATCCAGATTAAATGGAGGTCCTTGAATCGCTGCTGATATATCGGTCAAGGATTCGTCTACTATAGTCACAAAATTCTGTCCAGCCTCAAAATTAATCTGCCTTTCTACTGCCTCTGCAGGAGTAATCAAACCAAATTGAGCTAACCCAGGAAGCACCTGAGTATTATAAGCTACAAACTGTGAATTTAAAAAGGCTGCAGTTTGCGCATCTAATGGTACTGCATTTGTTGGCACTGTAGTAAAAAATGGAAGAGACGTTACGCTTGGTAAATTCAAAACCGTCCCCTTTGCTCCGTTAGCTGTAAGCGCAGTTAACAAGTTGCTATAAACTGAAGCAAAAACATTACTATTGGTAATATCGTTACCTCCATAAGTAGAAGGATCTAGATTACCTGTTACATTATGATCAACACCTACACCACCAGAAGTAGCATAACTAAGTATATCGTTATTTCCTATCCATAAACTAAAAAATGTAGGATTCTGCGCAACAGCATCATCTATCACGGTAGCATCTGCCGAAGAAGCAAATCTTGCATAATATGGATTTGTCAAGCCATCGGCTACACCAGCAACATTTCCGTATCCAGGAGCTACCAAATGAAAACTTTTAGCTCCGGGAACCCCCATATTGTTAAAAGAAGCTCCTAAATTGTTTGATATTTCCGTAGTCGGAGTAGCTCCTGCGTATATCGCAGGCCCAGGATTTCCCTGAGCATCAAACGCCAGCACGAATCGGTTATTTAAGATCTGAGTACCTCCCAATAACGCTCCACCAGTATTGTCTGCCATTAAAGGTTGTGTAAACTCACCTCCACCCGCCAATGCAAATTGCTGAGATAGAATGTTAGGGTAAGAATTTTCTTGTCCCGTAATATACAGTGCTCCATCAGCAAAACCTGCAGTTAAAGAATTTCCTAAAGCTACATAATTTGAGAAATTAGCTTCTCCGCTAGTATATACTCCAGCTTCATCAATCGGAGTATCAAATTCTGGTTCGCACGCTACAAAACCTAGTGCCAGAATTGCTAAATATTTTATATTATTTTTCATCTTCATATTATAATTTATAAGTTAAACCAAGTCCTGGCGCAAATGCGCTTGATTTATAGGTACCTCTGAAAGGAACATTTTGTCCATTTTCTTGATAAGAATCGTAAGATTCATTTACCTCTTCAAACCTTAGGTAAAAGAATGAAGCATCGATTGCCAGTTTTGGAGTAATAGCAAAACTAACACCTCCTGTAAAACCTTGTGAATCATTACGAGGAGTTTCTGGAGCAAAAAACCCAGACTGAACAGGCGATTCGTCAATATAATAACCACCTCTTAAAGATATTTTGGATGTAGCATCATACTGTAGTCCAAAACGATATACTGAAGAATTTTTATAATTACGAGGATTTAAGGAGGTAGAACCATTTCCAAATTGGATATCCAGAGATTCGTATACATCCCAGAATTGTCTGTTATAATCAAAAGCGAATAACCATTTTTTATGAAATTGATAAGATAATCCTACTGATAGTTCTGCTGGCAGTGGTAATTCTGCATCAAAGGTGGTAGTCCCGCTTGAAGGAGTCGCAGGAGAATTCGGGAAGTTACTAAAAGTTGCCTCTCCCCCTTCTGCTTCAAGAATAATCTCACTACGATAGTTAAATCCTAATCTAAAGTTTTCTGTAGGATTAAACATGGCACTCACACTCCATCCCCAATTGCTTACACCAGAATCATCCACCGTAATATTAGAACGGTTACCATCTATATCCGTCAATGTTCTATTTGCATTTCTATTAAAATTAACAGAACCTGTAACATATATTGGACCACCACCAATACTGAATTTATCGGATAGCTTTATCGAAACTACGGGCTGAATATAAATTGCAGCTAAATCAATGTTATTTACAAGATGAGAACCAGCCCAATCCGTTGGCCAAGTAACTTCACTACCATAGGGAGTATACACCCCAAGACCCAGAGCTAACCAGTCATTCACTTTATAAGACCCATATAAATTAAGTGGAGTTCCAACAGAACTATCTGTTTCTGAAGAAATGCCCAGATCTGAATTTTGATAAATTACATTGGTAAAAACACCACTTGCTCCCGCACTAATGTTCAATTTATTCTCTAAGTAGACAAGACCTGCCGGATTAAAGAATACCAGCTCCGCACTATTTACCACAGCAACACCTGTGTGCCCCATTGCCATAGCCCGCTGCCCTTGCACACTAACTCTATATCCACCAGCATATGTGACTAAAGTCACGGAGGCGAATAGAACTAATAATAGTAGTTTTTTCATAATAAAATAGAATTGTTTTGTTTGTTTTTTGAATATGTAAAAATTAATGCTTCAAATTTAGCAGAAAATACCAATTATCCAATCAAATCATTAAAATATTATGCATACATAGTATTTTTTGATTAATTTTTGACAAATCCAAACACAGCAGTTAAGAATTCCTTTGGATTTTCTGCGTGTAACCAATGACCTGCATTACTAATCTCTTTGATTTCGGATGCAGGAAATTGTCTTCGGATTCGCTCCTCATCCTCGGTTAGGATATAGTTGGATTTTTGTCCTTTCAGAAAAAGAGTACGACCTTTATATATAAAGTCCTCAGATAGTTCTAATCCAATTTCTGAAGAGTTTTGTATCAAACTATTCAAATTCATACGTAATCCAAGTGCTCCTTTCTCTTTCCAGAATAAATTCTTCATCAAAAACATTCGCACTCCTATATCTTTTACATACTCACTTAAACCCTTATCAACCGCTCTTCTGCTTTTTAAAATCTTAAAATCTAAGGAATTTAATCCATCTAAAATATCTTGATGATGCAAAGGGTAATGCTTTGGACCAATATCTGCTATAATCAATTTGTCTATAATTTCTGGATGGTCTATCGCGAAAAACATCGCTGTCTTTCCACCCATAGAATGACCAAGCAGCGTTATGTTTCTAAGACTGTGATCTTCACAATATTTCATTAAATCCCCAGCCAATAATTTATAATTAAATTCATTCGCATGAGGACTGCGACCATGATTTCTTTGATCAATTAAATGTACCTGATACCCGTGTTCTGATATTTTCTTTGCAAGGGTCTTCCAATTGTCTCCCATACCAAGAAAACCGTGTAAAATTAGAAAAGGAGTTCCTTCTCCTAAAACGTTCGCATATAACTTCATAAGTTCTATTATTTAAGTCTGTGCAAATACATATTTATCACATTTTCTAACCCAAGATATAAAGATTCACTTATTAATGCGTGACCAATCGAAACTTCTAATAATCCCGGAATACTTTCTCTAAAGAATTTAATATTATTCAGCGATAGGTCATGACCTGCATTTACACCGATACCAAGATCTAATGCTAACTTTGCACAAGCTGCATATGGGGAGACCGCATCTTTGTTTCCTTTTTCATATTCTGACGCAAAAGTTTCTGTATATAATTCGATCCTATCTGCCCCGGTCTCTTTAGCTCCCTCGATCATCTTTTCTACAGGATCCACAAAAATTGAAGTCCGTATATCATTTTTCCTAAACTCTAAAATCACTTCTTTCAAAAAGCTCTTATGTTTGACAGTATCCCAACCTGCATTACTAGTGATAGCATCTACAGCATCAGGAACCAAAGTTACCTGCGTAGGTTTAACCTTCTTTACCAGTTCAATAAACTTTGGAATTGGATTTCCTTCTATATTATACTCCGTGCGCACTATTGATTTTAAATCATACGCATCTTGATATCTTATGTGCCTTTCGTCTGGTCTAGGGTGGATTGTAATGCCTTCTGCTCCGAAATCCTGAATATCTGCTGCCACTTTCAGTAAATTAGGAGTATTGCCACCTCTTGAATTACGTAACGTCGCTATTTTGTTGACATTTACACTTAATTTTGTCATAGTTTTTGATATAACTTTTAATAAAAAGCAAAAATACGAACTTGAGAGTGCCTCGGTTACATATTTTTGATTAATTTGCATAAAAAGCCCCGGGAATATGAAGACAAGCTTATACATAATCAATGAAATTGATCCATTGACCACAACCGCTAAGGTTGCGGATGCACAATTATTGTTTAACGAACTTACCTACACCCATTTCCCTGTTTTGAAAGATGGTATTTATGTAGGATGTATATCAGAGGCAGATGTACGATGTTTTGAAACTGAAAAAACTTTAGAGTCCTATTTGTATGCTTTAGAAGGTTTCTTTGCTAGAACTAACACTAACTGGTTAGATATCTTAGAATCGTTTGCTCAAAACCATTCCAACATATTACCTGTTTTGGATGATGATAATAATTATCAAGGATATTTTGAATTAAGGGATATTATGAATCTCTTTAACGAGACTCCTTTTTTAAGCGAACCAGGTAACATTTTAATTGTAGAAAAAGGGGTTTTAGATTACTCCTTTAGTGAAGTTTCACAAATTGTAGAATCAAACAGTGCTAAGTTATTGGGCCTTTTTATCTCTAACATGGAAAATGACGTAGTCCAGATTACATTAAAAGTAAATGACAGCGACATTAACAATATCGTTCAAACATTTAGAAGATATAGTTATAATATTGTGTCTAAACATCATGAAGATTCTTTTTTAAACAATCTTAAAGAGAGGTCACTATACTTAGAAAAATACCTTAATATATAGAATACCAAAACTAACAAACAAATAAATACATAATGAAGATAGGTATTTACGGTCAGTTCTATCACGAAAAATCCGGTATATATATCCAACAATTGTTAGAAGCGCTGGACAAAAACAATATCGAAGTGGTTATAGAAAAAAATTTTCTGGAATTAATCGACCTTCATGATGATATTGACAAAAGCTATTCACATTTTAGCACTTTTGAAGAGTTAGACCATTCATATGATCTTTTTTTTAGTATTGGCGGTGATGGAACTATTCTAAAAACAATAACCTATGTTAGAGATTTAGGGATTCCGATTGCTGGAATTAACACAGGAAGACTCGGTTTTTTGGCAACCATACAAAAAGAAGAAATCAGAGATACTATCGATCTGATTCTTAACAAAAAATTCGATATATCACCCAGAACCATTGTTACCATAGACACCGTACCACATTCTGAAGAATTTGGAGTTTTGAATTTTGCGATGAATGAAATTGCTGTTAGCAGAAGAAATACCACCTCTATGATCACAGTGCACACCAGTCTAAATGATGAATTCTTGACTTCATATTGGTCTGATGGCCTCATTGTCTCATCTCCAACCGGTTCTACAGGATACTCTTTGAGTTGTGGAGGACCTGTAATGATGCCAGATGCAGAAAGTATGGTATTAACTCCAATTGCACCGCATAATCTTAATGCAAGACCACTTGTGATTCCTGACCATAAAGAAATTAAGTTGCAAGTTTCTGGAAGAGAAGATTCTTATCTCATATCTCTTGATTCTAGAATTCATACGCTTCCGAATGAAACCACAGTTGTTATTAAAAAAGCTCCTTTTAAAATTAATATGGTAGTTTTAGAAGGTGAAAGCTTCTTAAAAACACTACGAAAAAAAATGCTATGGGGAGAAGATAAGCGTAATTAAACAATAAAATCAACTAAAAAGTGTTTTTTAATTCATACTATTTTACTCAAATTCTTGTGTAGTAAAGTTAATTGTTATATTTGCAAACTTTTGAAAATCTATGAGATACTTAGCATCCTTTATATTGATTTTGTTTTTTGGGCAATCTATCACCTCGCAAACTTATGAGGTAGGGCTAATGGTTGGTGGTTCTAATTACATAGGAGATGTAGGGTCGACCTACTATATATCACCTAATGCTCTTGCTATTGGAGCCATTGGAAAATGGAATCGAAGTAAAAGACATGCTTTTAGAGCATCCTTTTTATACGCCAATCTTAAATCCAATGATGCCAGAGGAGATGACAGAAGAGTTCAAAGAGGCTTTAGCTTTAATAATTCTGTAAAAGAACTATCTGTAGGATTAGAGTTCAATTTCTGGGACTGGTTTCTTTATGATGGCCAACCACAATTTACTCCATATTTATATACTGGCCTAACTGGTTTTAACTATAGCGCCAAGGCAGTTGATCCTAATAACGGTAATCAAATTAGTTCCTATAGTGAAAAATGGAATGCAGCGATACCTATGGTTGTTGGTGTAAAGAAAACTATTGGACGGCATTGGATATTGGGCGCAGAAATTGGTGCAAGATATACATTCACAGATAATTTGGACGGAAGTAATCCGGACAATGCCTTTGGAACAGGATTTGGTAATTTGGATAATAATGACTGGTATGTATTTACGGGTATCACATTATCCTACACATGGGGACGAATACCATGCTATTGTGCATTCTAGAAAATGATTAATAAAGACCAACTTAATACTAATATCCCCAAACACGTGGCCATCATTATGGACGGTAATGGTCGATGGGCAAAAAAGAAAGGGCTTTTTAGGGCAATGGGACATGAAAATGGAACAAAAGCCGTTAGAGAAGCTGTAGAAGGAGCTGCAGAAATTGGTATAAAATATCTTACCTTATATGCTTTTTCTACTGAAAATTGGAACAGACCCAGATTAGAAGTAGAAACTTTAATGAAACTTTTGGTCAGCTCCCTAAAAAAAGAAATTAAAACACTTCAGAAAAATAATATCCGATTGAATGCTATCGGAAATCTGCAAGCACTGCCTGAAAAAGCAAGGAAAGAATTACTGGAAGTTATTGAAAAAACTAAGGATAACAAGCATATGACGCTTTCACTAGCCCTCAGTTATGGTAGTCGAGAAGAGCTTATAAAAACTATTCAAGAAATAAGTAATAAAGTTAAAAATAATGTACTTTCGCCACATCTTATAAATGAAGCAGTCATTAATGAGCATTTGTATACGAAAAACCTTCCAGATGTAGACTTATTAATACGTACTAGTGGAGAACAACGTATTAGTAATTTTTTGTTATGGCAAATTGCGTATGCAGAATTATATTTTACTAAAATATTATGGCCTGATTTTAAAAAAACGGATTTATTTGAGGCCATTTTGAATTATCAACAAAGAGAGAGAAGATTTGGAAAAACTAGTGAGCAGCTTAGTTAAAAAGATGACAAAAAAATTACCTATTACGTATTTTGCATTCATTGCATTTCTATTAAATACAGCATTACTTTCAGCACAAAGTTTACCTGGCACAACTGGCAAAGAGTATATTATTGGTGGTATAGAGGTCACCGGTATCTCAACTTATAATGAGAATACGATTATTACTTTTACAGGGTTAAAAAACGGCGAAAGGATTGCATTACCTGGAGATAAAATCAGTCAGGTCATAAAAAAACTTTGGGATCTTGAATTATTTAGTGACATTAATTTTTACATCACTAAAGTAAAAGGTGATACGGCTTATCTGGAAATTAATATTCAGGAAGTACCAGAACTAAAACAAGCTCGTATCGACGGGGTTAGAAAACGTAAAGCCGAAGACTTAATTAAGGATAACAGCCTAAATCCCGGAACAAAGGTCACAGAAAACCTAATTACTACAACACGTAATTTTATTACCAATAAATATCGTAAAGACGGTTTTCTGAACACCAAAGTTATTATAAACACTACACCTGTTAAAGATACAGTTCCTACTAACAAAGTAAACATGCTAGTTAGAATAGACAAAGGTGACCGAGTAAAAGTCGATAAAATTAGAATCGACGGAAATGAACGTTTTTCTGACAACAAGGTGAGAGCGGCCATGAAAAACACCAAACAGAAAAAATTATGGAGATTCTGGAAACGCTCAAAATATATCAAAAATGATTATCAAGAGGACAAAGAAAGTATTATTAGTAAATACAAGGAAAAAGGGTATAGAGATGCTCGCATAACTTCGGATTCCTTGATTGTAGAAGATGACAACAGTGTTTCATTAAACCTCGAGATAGAGGAAGGAAATAAATATTATTTTGGTGATATTAATTTCTTAGGGAACAGTGTTTATACCGACAATCAGTTGGCAAGACAACTTGTAATCAAAAAAGGAGATGTATATAACGGAGTCCTTTTAGAAAAACAAATTGCAGACAACACAAAACCTGATGCTAATGACCTTACTAACTTGTATCAGAACAACGGGTATTTATTTTCTAATATCGATGCAGTAGAAACTAATGTGAAAAATGACACGATCGATTTCGAAATTAGAATTCGAGAAGGAAAACTAGTACATTTTGATCATATTACCGTAACGGGTAATGATAAAACCAATGACCATGTTATTTATCGAATATTAAGAACTCAACCTGGTCAGATATATAGTAAAGACTTGGTAGTAAGAACTGTTCGTGAAATAGGACAATTAGGTTTCTTTGATCCTGAACAGTTAGAACCCCAATTTAAAAATGCCGACCCACAAGCAGGAACCATTGACATTAACTACCCCGTAGTTGAAAAAGGTGCTAGTCAGATTGAGCTTCAAGGTGGTTTTGGAGGTGGAGGTTTCGTTGGAACATTAGGTCTTGCTTTTAGTAATTTTTCGATCAGAAACATTTTTAATAAGGAGGCCTATAGTCCTTTACCTATGGGAGATGGGCAAACACTTCGAGTACGAGCTCAGGCTAGTCAGTTTTTCCAAACCTATAGTTTATCGTTTGTAGAACCTTGGTTAGGTGGGAAAAGACCTTTCCAACTTTCTACTTCTTTTTCTCATACCATTCAGTTTTTATTTAATAACAGAACGCGTGATGTAGATAGAGATAGTAAGTTTTTGATTACTGGTGGATCTATTGGTATTGCCAAAAGGCTTAATTGGCCCGACAATTACTTTACACTATCCCAGGCGATAAGTATTCAACACTATAATCTTAAAAACTATAATACTAGATTATTTACCTTTGGAAATGGTTCTTCAAACAACCTTGCATATACTATAGGAATCAACAGAAACAATACTGCGATTAATCCTATTTTCCCAACATCGGGATCTGAGTTTAATCTTATTGCTAAGCTTTCTCTACCCTATTCATTGTGGGATGGTACAGACTACAGTGGATTAGCAGAAAGAAGATCTGATATTCAAGGGGAACTAGATGATCCAAACTCAGGATTAAGTGCTGATGAACGTCAGGATTTAGCAACGGAAATAGGTGAGATTGACCAAGAACGTTTTGATTGGTTAGAATATTACAAAATTAAATTTGATGCTACTTGGTATACTACCCTAACTAAAATAGGTAAACAACCTTTAGTATTAAAGACAAGAGCTGAATATGGTTTTCTGGGTGCTTATAACAATAACAGAGGAAATATCCCTTTTGAAAGATTCTTTTTAGGAGGAGACGGTCTAGGTGCTACTGCATTAGATGGCAGAGAAGTTGTAGCGCTAAGAGGGTATCCAAATCAGTCGCTTATACCCCTTAGTAGAGCAAATGATCCAGATTTTGTAGAGGATGGGGCAACAATTTATAATAAATATTCGTTAGAACTTCGTTATCCAATTACTTTAAAACCATCAGCATCTATTTATATGCTGACGTTTTTAGAAGGTGGAGCATCCTATGATAGCTTCAGAGGATTCAATCCATTTCAATTAAATCGTTCTGCTGGAGCAGGTTTACGTATCTTTATGCCAGCCTTTGGATTGCTGGGTATTGATTTTGGGTACGGTTTTGATCCAATTCCAGGTACGACAGGAAATAATGGATGGGAGACCCACTTTATCATTGGACAACAATTTTAATTTTGGCACGATTATTTCTATAAACAAATCAGGATCATGAAAACAAAAGTTCTTTTAGTATTAACAACTATCCTTTGGTTATCTTTTTCCAATTCAGCAGAGGCGCAAAGAGGTATTAGAATCGGTTATATCGATATGGATTATATCCTAGAAAATGTTCCCGAGTATAATGAAGCGTCAGCAGACCTGGAAACCAAAGTACAAAAATGGAAAGTAGAAATCGAGGCGGAATTAAAAGAGGTGGAACAAATGAGAAAGAACCTCAATAATGAACGCGTTTTGCTTACTAAAGAGCTTATTGAAGAAAGAGAAGAGGATATTTTCTTTAAAGAAAAAGAAATTCTTGAATATCAACAAAAAAGGTTCGGTCCTAACGGAGACTTATTCCTACAAAAAAAGAGATTAGTGCAACCAGTTCAGGATCAGGTTTTTGTTGCGGTACAAGAAATAGCAAAAAACAAAAAATATGACTTTATATTTGATAAATCTGCAGATTTGGTAATGCTCTTTTCTGCCGACAGACACGATATAAGTGATCAAATATTATTGAGAATAAATAGAGCTTCTAAAAGAAGGCAGGTAAATAGTAAAAAAGATAGAAAAGCCTTAGAGAGAGCTGAAGAAAGAAATGTTGAGCAGGAAAAAGAAGTAACTGATAGAGAAAAGGCTACGTCCCAGAAACAAGCGGAGAGAGAAAAATTATTAGCAGAAAGAAGAGCTGCAAGAGATTCGATCAGAGCAGCTAAGAAAAAAGAGTTTGAAGAAAGACGGGCTAAACTTCTGGAAGCGCAAAAAAGAAAAAAAGATTCTATAAATGCCTTAAAAGAGCAATTGAAAGACGGCGCACCTTCTGACGATGATGGTGAGACAAATGAAAATGAAGATAATTAAAAAATTAATTTTTAAATTTATAACACACTTAATATTACTGAAAATGAAAAAGTTTAGAACCCTATTTGTAGCATGTGCATTTATCCTTGGAGCCTCAAGTTTCACTAATGCACAATCCAAAGTAGCACATATCGCTTCTCAAGAACTTGTGGAAGCAATGCCTGCTTTTAAAGCTGCTAAAAGCGAAATCGAAAAGCTAAACAAAACATATGAAGCTGAAATCAGAAATATGGTTTTGGAATTGCAAAATACTATGAAAAAGTATCAAGCGGAAGCTCCTACTAAAACTGAAGAAGAAAATGCTAAAAGAGCGCAAGAAGTTCAGGCTACAGAAAAAAGTATTGGTGATTACAGACAAAACGCATTACAAGATCTTCAGAAAAAAGAAATTGAGTTATTGAAACCAATTTATGAAACTGCACGCGTATCTATACAGAAAGTAGCAAGAGCACAAGGCTTTCAATATGTATTAGATTCTACCACGGGAACAGGAGTTATCCTAGCTGACGGGAAAGATCTAATGGCAGATGTAAAGAAAGATTTGGGTATTTAAAAATTACCTTTATAACATAAAACAAAAAACAGTGAGTCCAGATTCTCACTGTTTTTTTATTTTTGGCATATTACTATTTAAATCAATGAAAAATCAGGCAATTGGTATTTTTGACTCTGGTGTAGGAGGAACTTCTATTTGGAAAGAAATTGCGCTAGCAATGCCAAATGAAAATACCACATACTTGGCAGACAGTAAGTATGCGCCTTATGGTAAACGTGATAAGGATGAAATTATCTCCTTAAGCATTAAAAACACCAAAAAACTTCTTGATTTACACTGTAAGATCATCGTTGTTGCCTGTAATACGGCTACCACAAATGCTATAAAAATACTCAGAGAACGGTTTGACATTCCGTTTATCGGTATTGAACCTGCTATAAAACCAGCTGCCTTACATACGAAGACTCAGAAAGTTGGAGTGTTGGCTACAAAAGGGACGTTATCCAGCGAGCTTTTTGCAAAAACATCTGATCAATATGCTAATAACATAGAGGTAATTGAAGTCATCGGTACGGGACTGGTAGAGCTTATCGAAGAAGGTAAAATCCAAACTACCGAAATGTATATCTTATTATCATCCTATATTCAACCGTTGGTCGATAAAAATATAGATTACCTTGTTTTGGGCTGTAGCCATTATCCGTATCTCATTCCAATTCTCAGAAAAATGCTTCCTGTAGGTATCGATATCATAGATTCTGGTGAAGCTGTAGCGCGACAAACTAAAGTAGTTCTTTCTAAAAAGAACCTTTTAAATACGTCTAGCGAGGAAGGGGATCATACCTTTTACACCAATGGATCATTACCGATCTTACGAAAAATTCTAAAAACAAACGAAGTCAATTTTAGTTCGAAAAATTTAGACTTTTAGATACTAGAAATGACACGTTTACCAACCATTCTTTATTTAAAATAATCCAGTAAGCTCCCTTTTTTAGAAGATGATACCAGAAGTTCTTTACCAGAATTTAATTGAACGCTGCCACCTTTGCCTTTTTTATATTTTACAATGGCATTTACATTAACTAAATAACTTTTATGTATCCTTACAAATCCATGATCTACTAAAGAGTCTTCAAAATACTTTAATGTCTTACTTACTAATTTTTGTCCTTGATTAAGGAATATTTTAGTGTAATTATCATCTGCCTGGCAGTATAAAATTTCTGTGACTTTCAATACCTCGAAACCATCTTGTTGTGGTATGGTGATTTTTCCGTCTGCAGCTGCAGATATTTTTGGAGTCAAGACTTTATCCTCTAATTCTTTTTCACGCTCTTTTATGTGGCTTACGTGATCAACTGCCTTAATTAGATTATCTATTGCTATGGGTTTTAAAAGATAATATGTCGCCTGCGCATTTAGTGCGTCAACAGCATAATGATTATAAGCTGTAACGAATACAGTTTCAAATGTTCTATCGGGTACTTGCTCTAATAAATCAAAAGCATTACCATAAGGCATCTCTACATCAAGAAACAAGAGATCAGGGTTATTAGATCCTAGCAATTCTAATGTTTCGGGTACACTTGCAGCTTCTCCTATCACCTTTACTGTCGGGCAATATTTTTCCAAATAATTTTTTAAGATTTCCCGGCTATTCGCCTCATCATCTACTACGATTGCTGTTAAATTCACAATTTATTAAATTTATTAAATTTTCTTTGTAATGAATTCATGTTCTCAAATACTCCTAAAGCATTACACCTCTTTTTTTAGTATCAATTTTACTTCAGTACCTCCTTCGTCAGTCAAATCAGAGATAAAAACATCGACTTTGTCTTTGTACATGGTATTAAGGATAGTAATTCTCTTTTGGATATTACTCATTCCCTGAGACTTTTGTTTCTTTTGATTTTGCGTTTTTAATGCTTTAGATTTTTCTCTACCGATTCCATCATCTGTAATTACAATTTCTATTATTTCGTTATTCGTTTTATTAAAATGTATTGATAACAACCCTTTTTCTTCCTTATAGCGCAATCCATGCCAAACAGCATTCTCTACATAAGGTTGCAGTAACATTGGAGGAATCATGTATTTTGCGATATCTATTTGTGGGTCGACTTCAATAGTATATTCAAATTTATCCTGAAATCGAAAATGTTCCAACTGCACATACAAATCTAATAATGCTATTTCTTTTTCTAATGGAATAAAATCTTCTTCACTATTTTCTAATACGGATCTCATCAATAACGAGAAATCGGTTAAATATTTGTTTGCTGCACGTTCATCACTTGTAGCAATAAAAGTATTTACAGAATTTAATGCATTAAAAATAAAATGCGGATTCATCTGGGAGCGTAATGATTTTAATGCTAATAGGTTATTGGCATATTGCTGCTGTTTTATATTTCGGTACATTAAATAAGCAGCCAAAAACAGTAAAACAGAGAGCCCAATTAATGAATAAATAATTATTTTTTGCTGCCCAGCAAGTTCTTGAGATGCAAAAGCCAGTTTATACCTACTCTCATTAAGTTCTCTGTCCTTTTCTAATGTAGTAATTCGATTTGCTTTTTGTGCTAATTCACGATTAAATCTAGTTGCTTGTGATATTTCTTGTTCTTTTTTAATATATAGTTTATCAATAATAACTTCGTATTCTTTAAAAGCCTCTGATGCTTTTTTCAACTCTCCTTTTTCTCGATATACCTCCCCTAATTTTCTGGTGGCATCTTTTTGAACTACAAGGTCATTTTCTGATGCTGCTTTTTTTATACTTTCTTCTAGATAAGGTATCGCTTCATCATATTCAGCCTGTGCAGCAAAGGCATTCGCTATTTTATAATTCTGAACTTGAGATGTGATAGCCCGATCTTCATTAATAGCTGGTTCTAACTCACTATTATCAACTTGCACAGGGTTAGCGTGTTCTTTTCGTTCTATATCCTGAATATCTTCAAGTGCCTCCTTTCGCAATTCTATTTCTTTTGCGAAACTATTACTCTTATTATAAAAATCTGCTGCTTTTGCTCTTTGACGGGCCGAGGATTTTTTACTTCTTCTGCTTGCCAGTTGTACAGAGTTATCCAAATACTCCTCTGCATCATCCATATTTCCTTGAATCTGAAGAATTTCTGCCAGTTTAGAATTCAATTCAATAATAATATCTTCAGCCTCCTCTTTTTGTGCAAATGACAGAGCTATATTATAATTTTTAACAGCGCTCTTATCATCCCCGTATCCTTTATAACTATCTGCTAGCCCTTCATACACTTTAATGCGTTGCAAAGATTGCAATCTGGATTTCTTGAGCTGATCAAAAGTGCGTAAAGAAGCGTCATAATTTTCACCCTGTAATTGAACAGTACCTAATTTAATTTTTACATCAGTGCTATACTTATTGTTTAGGCTGGTTTCATAATTGCTTTCTGCTAAATCAGGCTGTTTCCAATACGCATAAACATCTCCCAAAGTTTCAAAAAGCTCTGCCTTTTTTTCATCACCGAAAGTATCTTCGTCCGATATTGTTTCTAGGGCTTTTGTTACATAATCAATACTTGTTGAGGCATCTTTTTTCAAAGAATTTCTGGCAGCAGCAAGATGTACTGCATAAGCCGCAGATAATTTTTTTTGCCTTTGCTCCCTATCAGCACTTGAAGCTACTGGATTTTCTTGTACTTTAACATCAATTCTTTCTCCGCTTTTAATGGTGTAATAGACCGTATCAAAATTGTCATGACTGATTATGATCTCATCCCCTATTTTAGCTTGGATTTTAAAATCTCCCAAATTATCTGTGTGGTATATCCTACCGCCTACTACCCGGATTTCTACATTACTGATAGGCTTTAATGTTTTATCTTCTTTCACTGTACCTCTTATGGTCGCCAACGATTTCTCCACTATTCTTGCATTGTGTTGAGCAAAAAGGGAGTTTGGCAAGAGCCACATTATCAGTAATACAAAACAAAATTTATCCATTACATTTTTCGTAAGCCAGGTAAACTTAATCCATTTATATGGGATATTAAAATCAGAATTTATCAAGATATCCCTTTTCCATCAATTATTTGGTCATAAAATTAAACTTCCCTAACTGATTAGGCTTTTTCACTCATTCATCTTAGCTTCTTGCTCATTACTCATTTTTATCCAAAAAAGTTCACCCTAGATTTAGCCTAAATTAAAATAAAGAACAATAGTTATGAAGACACTATATTTATGGAGTTTATTATGCTTACTAATAATTCCTATATCCTGTAACGCAAGAAACAATAGAAATTCTGAACTGGTATTTGTATCAGAAAACTCACAGCTGATTTACACCTACAAAACGGATCCTGATACTAAAAACATACAGGTAGCATTATTATTAGATACTAGTAATAGTATGGATGGGCTAATTGATCAGGCAAAAGCCCAGTTATGGGAAATAGTAAATGAACTTTCTTATGCATCGTGTGGTCATTATAAAATAAAGCTACAGATCGCTTTGTACGAATATGGTAATGATCGTTTACCGTCGAAAGAAGGGTATATTAGACAAGTACTTCCATTCTCTGATGATCTGGACGAAATATCAAAAGAACTTTTTGCACTAACTACCAACGGCGGTAACGAGTATTGTGGTAAAGTAATCAATACTTCTATAAACCAATTAGATTGGAAAAAAAACAATGACCATTTAAAATTAATATTCATTGCAGGAAACGAACCTTTTACCCAAGGTCCTATAAATTATAAAGATGCTGCCGTTGATGCAAAGGAAAAAGGAGTTACCATTAATACTATATTTTGTGGTAATTATAAACAAGGTATTGAAACCAGATGGAAAGACGGAGCAGATCTCACAAATGGAGAATATAGTGCTATTGATCATAACAGAGAAACAATACACATAGCAACACCTTATGATGACATTATTCTACAGTTAAACCAGAAATTGAATAACACTTATATCTACTACGGAGATGAGGGTTCCAAAAAAATAAGCTTGCAGGCCGAACAAGATAGCAATGCAAGGTCTTATAGTCCCGCCAATGCTGTAAGTAGAACTGTGAGTAAGAGCTCTGGATTTTATAAAAACAAAAGTTGGGATCTTGTAGATGCAGCAGAAGACAAAAATTTTGAATTAGAAGAAGTTGAGCAAGATGAATTACCACAAGAACTAAAAGGTAAATCTAAAACCGACCTGAAAAAATATATTACTCAAAAGAGCAACGAACGAAAAGAAGTCCAAGAAAAAATACAAAAGCTGAACAAGAAACGTATGGAATATATCAAAAACAATAGTAAAAAAGATGATTCTAATTTAGAAGCTGCATTGATCAAGGCAATAAAAACTCAGGGAGAGCGAAAATCATTTAGCTGGAAAGAATTATAAAAAACAAAACCGATGAAAACTAGTTTAATCCTTTTATTAATACCTATAACCATGTTATCTCAAAAGCATCAGGAGTTGAAAAAGTCCAACGTAGATTACAATTCATTTTTAGAAATTTCAGAAGAAGTTCTGGAGTATAGACAAACTAGATTAACACCTCTAGATACATTCCTTTATTTCACAAAGGATCCTAAAACTATTCTATTGGACACAAGATCAGAAGCTGCATACAACCAAAAACACTTAGAAGGAGCTGTGCATTTAAATTTTTCGGATTTTACTGAAGAGAAACTCGCAAAAGTTATTCCCGATAAAGAAACAAGAATCTTAATTTATTGTAACAATAACATCGACGGAGACACTGTAAATTTCCCAACTAAAAAACTTCCGTTAGCCTTAAATATACCGACATTTATCAACTTATATGGTTATGGTTATGGTTATAAAAACATCTATGAACTTTCCTCGTTAGTTCCTATACGAGATAAACGATTAAAGTTTACTGGAACTAAAGTAAAGTAAATTTCTCCGAAGGAAGCCTCGGGGTATTAAACCTTCATTAGAATAAAAAACGACAGCAAGCTTAAAATAGCTTGCTGTCGTTTTTTATATATGATAATCACGTTCTTAGTTGTTCACTGCCGGACAATGACAGTTCCAGCGTTCTTTACGTTTTCCGAAGTCGTATCCCAAGGTTAACTGATGAAAACCTCCATTACTCAAAACTACAGAATTAGATTGATAACTATAGGTATAACCAACCATCCATTTTTTGTAATTAATCCCTAGAAATGGAGTGATGTACTGTAGTTTTTGACTTTCTATTTCTGCACCTGTTTGAGAAAACTCTGCGCCATCAAAACTTCTTCTATAGGATAAACCTCCCCATAAAGTAGCTAGTTCTCCAAACCTTCTGTATACTTTAAAATTGGCATCAATCGTACTTTCCTTAGTTTGATCAGTTGCTTGGTAAAGCACTGATGGTTCTAAGCTCCAAGGGCTATTTCCTAATCCAAATACATACCCTGTAGAGAATATATATCTTCTTTGATTGTTGGATTCTAAAATTGTATTATTAGGATTATCAAAAATATTTCTTGTTGTTGGCAGTATATTTTTAACCGTAAAATGGGCAAACCAATTTAGGTAATGATAAGACATTCCTACATCTATATTAAAATATCCATCTTTCTGTAAATTGCCACGTAGAACTGGATCAGGGTCCGCAGGGTCATCTAATCCTCTCTCATCTACATTAGATTGAATAAAAGCACCGCTAATACCAAAAGACAACATATTCAAATCTGTTCGATCTCGAGAAAACAATAAATGATACGCAAAAGTTGTAAACACTCCCGTTTGTGAAAATCTACCATTCTCGTCTCTGTAAACGATCGCTCCTAAACCTACTTTATCACCTGTTCTGAAATTAATATTAGCAGATTGCGTACTTGGTGCGTTATCTACATCAAACCACTGTTTTCTTGCTGTAAGCCTAATTTTATTAGCATTTGAGGCTCCAGCCATAGACGGATGTACCAAATATAAGTTGTCAGAGAGATAATCTGCATACACTGGGATTCCTTCCTGAGAAAAAATAAATTGTGAGGTCAGAATTGCAAACAACAAATAATATTTCTTCAAATTCATTAGAGGCGTTCGGTTTAAAAGGGAAAAACTAGGTTAATTATTTCAATATAAACTATTTAATCCAGCTTATATTGTGGGGCTTTAATATTTCTTTTCCCAAATCAAAATATTATTTCTTGCCGGCCTCAAATATATAAATTTTTACCAGAACATATCTTTTGACCCCAGTATTAAAACATTCTTAATCTTATAAACCCTATCCTAAAGTGGAAATACTTTTTAGTAAATTTGCTGAAAATATATTCATGGAAAAGCATTTTGAAATAAAAATAGAACCTACTTCTAATCCGAGTATCATAAAATTTGAAGCAAATTATTTTTTAACTGAGCATACCAGCTATGAATTTGAAAATATTGATCACGCTAAAAATTCACTGCTAGCGCAACAATTGTTTTACTTGCCATTCGTAAAAAGAGTATTTATTGCTCAAAATTTTGTTGCTATAGACAAATATGACATTGTCGAATGGACTGATGTGCAACAAGAAGTCGCCGAGCAGATAAAAGAGTACCTAAATAGTGGTCAACCTGTTATTAACGAAACCTCTTCTCCAAAAAAGGTACCAATTACCATTTATGCAGAAAGCACTCCCAATCCCGCAGTACTTAAATTTGTAGCAAATAAGAAATTGGTTGCTGTTGGACACGAGTTTAAAAGTATTGACGACACTAAAGAAGCTCCTTTAGCAGAAAAGTTGTTTCATTTCCCATTCGTAAAAGAAGTATATATTGATGAGAATTACATCTCTATTAATAAATATGATATGGCAGACTGGAATGACATCACTCTGGAAATAAGAGAATTTTTAAGAGAATATCTTGAACAAGGTAAGGAAGTACTTTCAGAAAATGCTACCGTTTCTAAAGGTCAGGTAGAAAAGGAAGCGGACGCTGCATATGAGAAACTTGATGACACTTCAAAAGATATTGTAAACATTATTGAAGAATATATTAAACCTGCTGTTGCAAGCGATGGAGGTAATATCATGTTTGACTCCTATGATCCTGTTAGTAAAGGAGTAAAGGTAATCTTACAAGGTGCTTGTAGTGGTTGTCCTTCTTCAACGTTTACATTAAAAAATGGGATAGAAAATATGTTGAAAGAGATGTTGAAGGATAAAGTATCTTATGTAGAAGCAATCAATGGGTAGTTTATCGAATTATATTTTAACTCTATTGAAAAACCAGATAAATAATAGGGGTAATTATTTAAAAAAGACCAGAGTATCTTGTATATTACAGAACCTTTTATAAAATATTAACCAAAAAATTATTAAAATGGCAATTGTTAAAGTAATAGAAGTAATAGCAACCTCAGATAAAGGTTGGGAAGATGCAGCAAAAAACGGAGTAAAAGAAGCTGCAAAAACAGTAAAAAATATTAAATCAGCGTGGATATCAGACCAAAAGCTAGTGATTAAGAATAATGAAATTAAAGAATATAGGGTTATTCTAAAAATATCCTTTGAGATTAATTAAAAAATCACATTATATATTATTTAAAGCATCTCAAGAATCTTGAGATGCTTTTTTATTAACAAAAGCAAATTTTCTCATCCAATATGAAGGTACTTGTGTAAAAAAAACTTAAAAACACCTCTTTATGTATCAATAATAAAATAGATATTCCTTTTTGAAATTTACCATATTTATAAATTTTATCATAAGAATCAAACAGTGTTTCCTTTAATACCAAATCGAAAAAGCTTTTGTAAAAATCAGGAAATCTGATTTTTACACCCAAAATTGAAACTTTTTCTTGCCATGTTTCCGTTTTTTTTACTCATTATTTACTGTTAAACCGTAATAAAAAGATGTTAATTATGTAATAAAATAAAAGATAACAAACGAATTTTTTGTGAAAAAACGAAATACTTTGTCAATTAAGTAAAAATTACCTATTAAAAGTTGATTTTTTGCATATAATATTGCGTTTTATTAAATTTACAATAACCTAAATCTAATTATTGTGAGAAAGAAACTACATTTACTATTTTTATTGTTCTCTCCTTTTTTATTTGCTCAACTTCCACAATCTTTAGTGGAACCTGCGGAAAAGGTAACTATGTTTTATGAATATGACGGTTCTGTTTATAAAAACTTCAGATATAAAGATGCTAGTATTATAGATGAGAAGTCAGGAACATTCGACACTAAACTTCGTTATAATACATATACCGATGCTTTAGAACTTGAAAAAGGAGACAATTTGTTCCAATTAGTAAAGAATCCAACATCCCACGCGAGAATCGATGGAGATTATTACTACTACTGTGATTTTAAATCCCAACGCGGAATAGAAAAATCAGGATATTATGTTCTTGTAGAACTAAATGATCGTTATAGAATCTACAAAAAGTATAATTTAAAAATTAGAGAACCAAACAAAAATGGAGCGGCCAACGGGAATGCCACTCGTGGAAAGCTTAGTATTCAAACAAAATACTTTCTCGAAGAAAGAGGGGTTATTATGGAGCTTCCTATGAATAAGAAAGAAATTTTAGCAGCGCTTAGTGACAAAGAAGATGAGCTCAAAAAATATATGAAAAAGGAAGGTATTAAAGTGAAGAAAGAAGAAGATTTAATACGACTTGTTTCCAGATACAATGCGCTAAAAACTACAGACGGAAGTCGTTCCAGAAGTTTATTTGTCAAACACTAGAACAAAACCGACTTATTTTTCCTAATATTAAGAATAATTATTTAAAAAATAAAAGCACCTAACGATGACTAATCAAAGGTGCTTTTTTATTTCTGGAAATTTATATTTTTTATAATTAAGGGACTTTACATTTCAATTTCACAATGCTAAACAATCTAGATGTTCTACTTCTTTTATAGACCTTAAGATAAAAAAACGCAACTTTTTCAGCCGTAAGAATATATTTTATCTACATGATTTGAAGTAATTTCTTACAAATCTATAACGTTTTCGTGACCATAATTACGGTTTTACCTTAAAAAATTGATGTTATATTTTCAACGAATCAGAATTTTTTTCATAAAAATTTCGCTAAAACAGCTTATCTTTTAAAGAATCAATAAAAATTCTGTATTAAAACTTATGTTTTTGCATTTAACCCCGTGTTTTATTACATTTATTATACCTAAATCAGCAAGCCGTGAGAAAAATATTACAAATTTTGTTTTTAACAATGTCGTCAGTTTTGTTTGCACAACTTCCGCAATCTTTACTAAAACCGACTGAGAGATTAAGTACATTTGATGAGTATGATGGTTCTATTTTTGAGAGTCTTCGATATAAGGATGCAAGTGTAATCGATGAAAAGTCAGGAACTTTTGACACTAAACTTAGATATAATGCCTATACAGATGCGTTACAGCATAAAAAAGGATCAGATCTATTTGAATTAGTAAAAAGCACCACTACCCACGCAAGAATAGATGGGGATTATTATTACTATTGTGAATTCAAAACACAACGTGGTTTAAAAAGACCCGGATATTATGTTCTAGTTGAGTTAAATGAGCGTTATAGAATTTATAAAAAATACGTTGTAAAAATTACAGAACCTGACAAAAAAGGATCTGTCAGTGGTACAGCCACTCCTGGAAAAGTACAAATAAGAACAGATTATTTTCTTGAAGAGCGTGGCACTATTATGGAGTTACCGACTAGCAAGAAAGAAATTCTAGCTGCTCTTGGCGATAAAGAAGAAGAGTTAAAAGCATATATGAAAAAAGAAAGAATAAAGGTAAGAAAAGAGGAAGATCTTATCCGCCTTGTGTCTAGATATAACGCATTGAAAAGCACCGGTGCTAACCCATCTAGGACTTTACTTAGCACTAGAAGAGACTAACTCTAAATCTAGTATAAAATATATAGAAATGCCATCCACGAAAGTACGGGTGGTATTTTTGATAGTAGTATTCTCTTCTCCAACATTAACCTGCTACAAAATCTTTTAAGTAATACGGTTCAAAGTAACTTACATCTTCGAAGTCACTTCTCAAAAACTTTCTATAACTGATTGTTGACATCGCTATTGAAGATGGTAATTTTTCTGAGATAAACTCTGCATTTTTATGATTACAGATTTTAGCAAATTTGGCAACTCCGTTTCCGATAAAATATACTTTATCTTCTTGTAAATACGACTGGTAAGAAGCTTCTGTTAGTACTTCTGCCTCTACAGGTCTTACCTGTTCGTACCTGTTAGAGAATACCGCAGAATATACTTCCATTCTCCTGGCATCAATCATAGGTACCACCTTGCCTTTTGTTAGTTCCACTTGTAACGCCAAAGCCTGTAGTGTGTTCACTGAAACTAATGGAATATCCAATCCATAACATAATCCTTTTGCAGCAGAAACCCCAATTCTTAAACCCGTGTAGGATCCGGGACCTTTACTTACTGCAATTGCATCAAGATCGCTAAAAGATATTCTTGATTCATTAATTACAATACTTATAAAATGATGTAAGCGTTCGGCGTGAGAATATTTAGTATCGTAGTCCTCTTTGGACGTTACGACATCTCCATCTTTTACCAGTGCCACTGAGCAATTGGTTGTAGAAGTTTCTATACAAAGAATATAGGCCATCTTTCAAAAGTTTATGCAAAGATACCCTTAATTATTATCATTACTCTTCAGTCTTTTTTTCCTTTTTAGAAGTAACTTTATCACCAGTCTTTAGTGTTTTGGTAACTACATTATAAGGTCCTGTAATCACTTCTTCACCAACTTGTAAACCTTTGGTAATTTCTATATTACTATCGTCCTGAATACCAGTTTTAATCACTCTTAATTTAGCGGCTCCGTTATCATTAACAAATACACACTCAAACTTTTCATCTGTATCTGTAAGTTTTTCTTTTGTAAAGGATCTTTTTGCATTACTAGAAGTATCACTCTTAATTACTATCGCACTGATAGGAACTCCTATAATATTTTGTCTTTTACTAGTGATTACATCAACAGTAGCAGTCATACCCGGTCTGAAAGGAGAATAACTTTCTGGTTTATCTTTTACCAAATCCTGATATGATTCTTCCAGAATACGAACTTTAACCTTAAAATTAGTAACCTGATCGGCACTTAAGGTACTTTCTGCGGAGTTTGCAATCTCTGTAACCAATCCTTTAAATTGTTTTTTGAGGTACGCGTCTACTTCGACAATGGTGGAATCTCCTAAAGCAACTTTAACAATGTCATTTTCATTTACATCAACCTCAACTTCCATATTACTTAAATCAGCAACTCGAACAATTTCGGTTCCAGCCATTTGTTGTGTACCTACTACACGTTCTCCCAATTCTACGGATAATTTGGAAATAGTTCCCTCCATAGGAGCATAAATAGTTGTTCTGTTTAGATTATCTTTTGCTTCATTTACAGTTGCTTGTGCGCTTCTTACACTATAATATGCAGATTGTTTAGCGGCTTCGGCAACCTCAAAAGCAGAAACTGAAGCATCCCACTCTGCCTTAGAAATCACTCCTTTGTCAAACAAGCCTTTATTACGATCATAGTTTAATTTTGCTTCTTTCAGGCTTGCCTCTGCTTGCTGTAGACCTGCTCTTACATTTTCTAATGCAGCCTGAGACCTGTTTAATCCAGATTGTATAATATCTGGATTAATTCTTACCAAAAGATCTCCTTTTTTAACCTGTTGTCCTTCTTTAATTGGTAAGTCAATAATTTCTCCAGACACTTCAGAAGAAAGCTTGACCTCTACCTCGGGTTGAATTTTTCCGGTGGCAGAAACAGTTTCGATAATATCTATTTTCTCAATTTTTGATATTTCTACTTCTTTCAAGTTTCCGTCTTTCCCAAACCATCCTGCCTTTTTTCCAAAGACCAGCCCAATAATTAAAACGACAACAATTGTTAAAATGATTAGTAAAGTTTTTCTGCTCATGACGTGATTTAAGATTAATTCTATGGTATGAAATTACAACCTTTTCATTTGTAGCCAAACGTGCTACTTAAATATTTTACAATTTTATATCTGCTAGTTTTATTCCAAAATAAAGTTCTAACACTTTAATTTTAAAAATATAATCAAATTTTGCTTGCACTTCATTACTCTGTGCATTTTCCAATCTAAATTTAGATTGGCTGAAATCAAATGCATTGGTCCTTCCGACATCATATCGATCTTTCGCATAGGCATATGCTCTTTCCTGTGCCTTTACAGCAACTAAGGAGGCCTCATACGCTTCTGCGGCACCTTTAGCATCAAGGTATGCTTGATATACATTACTATCCAGATCTAATTCTGCTTGCTCTAACTGGAACTCAGTTCGCTTTACATTGATTTTACTTCTCTTAACCTGGGATCTCGTGGTGAAACCATTTAATATAGGAATATTTAATTGCAACCCGTAAGAAAAACCGTCATTCTCATAAAGCTGTTCAACAAATCCTCTTTCAAAAAAATCATTGTCCGCCCACCTTGTATTGTAGCCAAAAAACGCTGACAACCTTGGATAATAGCTTCCTCTAGCCAATTGAAGATCTTTTTCTGCCAAAAGTTTATTTTGTTCAGCAATTTGCACCTCATATCTTGTTTCTCTGGCTTTTGCTATAATACTACTGACTGAACTTTGCATTATACTTGAATCAGGAATAATATAATCAGACTCCGCTATATCAAAATTTTCATAATCCTTAATAAGAAGCGTTTGTGCTAAACTTACTAATGATATTTGAACTGCATTCTGTGCCTGAACGATTCTGGTCAACTCATCTGCAGATGTAGCTTCAATTTCTAACAAATCTCCCTGAGGCAATACACCAGCATCTACTAAGTCTTTGGTTCTTGTTAATTGTTCTAAGGTAATTTCGTGTTGTTTCTCGATAACTTTTAGCGACTCTTTGTTTAATAGCACCTGTAAAAACCCATTTGCTATAAACAAGGCTATATCATCCTTCATTTTTCCCAGTGCGTATTGACTTGCCAATTTGGACATTTTCGCTCTTTGTAATTGTCTAAAATTACGTAATCCATCAAACAGTGTTAATCCAACGTTAGCACCAGTGGTAAAAGATATAAATGTTGAACTTTCGAAAGCATTAGTTACCGGGTTAATATTTGCACCAGTATTAGAAGAAAGAGAACCGTTAACAGATACAGAAGGAACAAAATTACCTAAAGCTGTTAATTTATCAACATTTGCGTTTTCTATATCTAACGCTGATTGCTTTATAGAAATATTATTTTCTAAAGCATATTCTACGCATTCTCTTAGTGTCCATTTTTTATCTTGTGCCTGAATCATTAACATCCCAAAAAGGGCACAGCAAATAATTGAAATTTTAACTTTCATCTGTTTTTCTTTATTTTTAAGAGGTCAGACAGAAATCAATCTAAATTTAGTTTAATATCAAAACCGTTCTCAGATTTATTTCACAATACCTATTTGTATACTATTGATAGTTGTTGTTACACTTTTTTTTGAAAAAAATTAATTTCCAAACTCGGGTTTCTTAATTTGGTTCCAAACTTTTATTTTATCTTCTTTTGTAATTCCGCTTTTTATCTCGACGTTAATACCATCACTCACACCCAATTCTACATCTCTATTTTCGAACTCTTGTTCACCAATAGCAACTTCTACGAAGGGTTTCTGAGTTTTAGAGTCATATTGAATTAGGGATTCTTTCAACGCCATTACGCTATCTACTTTTGCTAAAATTATAGACGCATTAGCACTGAGTCCTGCTCTTATAAAAGTTGTATCTTTTTTATTTAAGGTTCCTTTTATTTCAAACTGAATTGCTCCATTTTCTTCTTTTCCTTTGGGTGCAATATAGTCCAAAACTGCATCAAATTTTTTATCCTCTATGGCTCCAACAGTTATTTCTAACGGTAGGTTTTCTTTTATCTTTCCAACCTCGCTTTCATCTACGTTTCCTTCAAAAATCATTTGACCTACATCTGCTACAGCTGCAATCGTAGTCCCATCATTAAAATTGTTAGATTCTATCACCTGATTTCCTTCTTTTACCGGAACTTCTAAGACCATTCCTGTTACGGTAGAACGTATTAAAGTATTTGCAGCACTCCCTAATCCTCTAGCAGTTCCGGTACGAACAATCTCATAATTCTGTTGTGCAGCTTCATAATTTTGCTTTGATTGCTTGTAGGTAACATCGGCGCCATCAAATTCATTTGCTGATATTACGCCTTTATCAAATAATTCTTTCTGACGTTTAAAAACTTTTTCTTGATTATCTAAATCTATTTTTGCGGTTTGCACTGCGTTTTTAGCACTTTGCAACGAAGATACATTAGGAATGACTCTAATTTTAGCGATTAGGTCCCCTGATTTGATTTGGTCACCGGCTTCAATATAGATTTCTTCAATAATTCCTGAAATATTTGGTTTTATCAGCACTTCTTCTTTAGGAACAATACTGCCCGTAGCAACTGTCTTTTTAATAATAGTTTCAGTGGTACTTTGTTCCGTTTTATAGGTAATTGGATCTTCTTGGTTTTTTTGGTATAAATAATACAGAGCTCCTCCAAATATCACTACGATAAGAAGTAAAATAATGACGGTTATTGTTTTTTTCATTTTAAATATTTATTGATTTTTTTACTATTTGCAACAGTAAACTTGATTGACTAATTATTTAATCTGCTCTTAAAGCATCTATTGGTTTTGTTTTTATGGCTACTTGAGCTGGTATTAACCCTGCTAAGAGTCCACTGGTGATCAAAATTAACAAAGCTACAAAAACCACTGTAAGATCCACACTAGGGTTTGCAAACATTGTTTCATTGCTTTCGGGAATTCCTTCTAAAATTTTATTAACTAAGAATATAACACCTGTAGAAATAGCAATACCTGTCATTCCTGAAATGATTGTCAAAAAAATAGACTCTAACAGTATTTGTCCGCGTATAGACCAAGGTGATGCTCCTAAAGCTCTTCTTATCCCAATTTCTTTCGTTCTTTCTTTTACCACGATTAGCATAATATTACTAATCCCTATGATACCTGACAACAATACCAAAGTCCCAACAAAATAGGCAACTCCTTTAAGCGCAATGAAAAGACCATTTATCTTACTAAACTCTTCATACAAATCGAAATTTCCTACAGCTCGATCATCATCTGGATGAATTGTATGATTTGTTTTCACCACATCAATAATACGCTTCTTAAGTTTTGTTATTGAGTTATTATCTTGTGCAGTAATTGCCATCCAACCAACATTATCTGCACGATTAAAAGCTTGTGAAAAAGAAGTAAATGGAACAAATATTTCATTTTGCCCTTGTTCACGGTCTCCATTATTGGATTTTTTAACATAGGTTCCGATCACCATAAAATTAACTCCTTGTATTTTTATGTATTCGCCTATGGGTTCTTCTCCTAGTTTAAACAACTCCTTCTTCACCCCTTCTCCTATTACAGCAACCTTTCGATTATTATCAATATCCCCATAATTGATAAATCGTCCAGAAGTTATTGTAATTGGATCTTGGTTAATTATTTCAGGGTAATCTCCATAAACGTTAAAGGCTCCTGTATTTAAACCTCTAACAACATTATTTGTCCCCCCAAAGCCTCCGAGTTGGTTTCGTGGTGATATGTAGCGTAATCCTGGGACATTTTCCCTAATAGATGCAACATCTCCTATTTTAAAATTATACCTTCTTCCTTTAGGTAACCCTTTATAGGGCTTAGAAGCAACCTGGGTCCACATAAACATTGTATTGGTAGCAATATCTCCAAACCCACGTTTTACTCCATTTTCTAAACCTTTACCGGCTGCCAATAAGATAACCAGTATAAAGATGCCCCAAAACACCCCAAAAGCAGTAAGCAATGTTCTAAACCAATTTGCGGTGAGTGCTTCTATAATTTCATTCCATCGATCTCTATTAAACATATTATTCGTCTCTAAGTGCTACAATAGGTTTTATCTTTGCGGCTCTCCATGCTGGGAAAAACCCTGCAATAGCTCCGGCAAAAATTAGTATAAATACTGTGGTCAATGCAACATTGAAGTTTACCGAAGGACTCGATATAAAATCAGTCTCGATCATAGGGCCGACTACTTCTAATAAAATCAATCCAAAAATTAATCCTGTAAATCCTGCAATTGAAGTCACGAATATTGCCTCATGTAAAATCATCCCTATAATTGAAGAAGGTAGTGCTCCAATTGCTTTACGAATCCCTATTTCTTTTGTTCTTTCTTTTACAATAATAAGCATGATATTACTCACCCCCACTACTCCGGCAATAATGGTACACACACCAACCCACCAGAAAAATGCTTTTATCATAAAAATAAGACTATAAAACCTTTTGGCCTGTTCTAGAGAATTTCCAATGCCAATAGCTCTCTCGTCAGTTGGAGCAATCGTATGTTTATTTTTTAAATATGCAGTTATGGTTGCAACGAATTCTTCAGACTTTGCAACGGCTGTTTCAAAGTCTTTTTCTGGTTTTAATGTATAGGACAGATTATTAATATTCTGTCCTCTATTAAAAACTTGTTGTGCCGTAGTCGATGGAACCGAAACCTGTTCTTCTTCCCGATCCCCTCCTTTATCTGTGTACACTCCTACTACTTTAAAAGGAATATCGTTGAGCCTAATATATTTCCCGATAGGATCTTCATTATTTTTAAATAATGCCTGCTTTACTTTATTACCAATAGCTACAATTTTGTTTTTTTCATTAATATCTTGCTGATTGATAAACCTACCTGAAAGCATGGATTGGTTTTCAATAAATTGAAATCCTGGAAAGACTCCTTCTATTCTATAATTACCTGACTCTTTTTTATAAGAAATTACTGACCCCCAAATACGCACACGAGAAGATTCGTATTCTATTACTTCTTCATTCGTTTTATGAATAAAGTCGAAATCCTCATTCGTCATACTAAAAAACCTCCCTGGATTCAAGCCTTTATATTCTACAGAAGTGGGTCTTGTCCAAACCCAAATACTATTAGACGCGTCTCCTTCAAATTCTTGAGAAATTCCGTTTTGCATTCCTTGACCAACTCCTAAAAGGATTACTAAAATAAATATCCCTGAAGCGACGGATAATCCAGTTAAAAATGTTCGTAATTTATTTTTACGGATTGTATCGAATATTTCTTGCCAGCGCTCTATATTAAACATATGTATTCGCTCTAACTTGTTCTACTGCTCCGTCATCGATGATAAGACCATCTTTAAGATTAACTATTCTCTTAGTCATGTGTGCTATATCCTCCTCGTGTGTAACAATGAGTATTGTTTTTCCTTCATCATTAATTCCTTGGATTAACTCCATTACTTCATAAGAGGTCGTGGTATCTAGTGCACCTGTAGGCTCATCTGCCAACAAAACTTTAGGTTCTGAAGCCAAAGCCCTAGCAATTGCTACACGCTGCTTTTGTCCTCCGGACAACTCATTAGGAAGATGTGTTGCCCAATCAGCCAAACCAACTTTTTCTAAATAGTGAAGAGCCTTCTCAGTTCTTTCCTTTCTTTTTATCCCTTGATAATATAGTGGCATTGCTACGTTATCCAGTGCATTTTTATAGTTAATAAGGTTAAACGATTGAAATATAAATCCGAGAAATTTATTTCTATATTGAGCAGCTATCTTTTCATTTAAGTTTTTAATTGGGATATTATCTAAAAAATAACTTCCATTATCGGCTTCATCTAACATTCCTAAAATATTAAGCAGTGTAGATTTTCCTGAACCAGAAGATCCCATAATAGCAACTAACTCACCTTCCTTTACATTGAAGTCAATACCTTTAAGAACATGAAGGGAATTACTTCCCATTTGGTAAGATTTATGCAAGTCTTTAATTTCGATCATAATTCAAGATTAAAATTCACAAGATGTAAAAACATCCTTTTTTGTTAACGAAGACTCACTTAGTTTTACTGCTATAAATTCTAGCAGATCAATTTTCTAGTTTTCCCCTCTAGAAATACTTTTTGATTGGTTAGTGCAGTCTTATGATCATAAGACTTCTCCTACATACGTTTTGTTACACTTTACTATGTTATGAAAATGTTAAAGATTAAATTAATACAAAAAGCTATTCATTACTTTTTGAAGTTTTCTTCTTATTACGATAAAGAACATACCCTACTACACCTATAAGAACATATGGTATAATCATTAAATATACGATCCCATTGTTTATACCTCTTGCAGTATTCTGTCCTTCTTCACTTTCCAGCACCGCTCTGCACATAGCGCACTGGGCATCTGCTGAAACTGTAAACAGTAGTAACAAAACTGAGATGTAGAGTATTTGAGTTCTCATTTGACGATTTTCTTACATCAATTCTATACACCCCGCTGCTTGGCAGGATTAGTTTAGCGTATTATTTTCAATTAGATGGCAACCCTTATTTTAAAAGTAACATCTTATTAATAATATGGTGAAATCATAACATAAACAATTACTCCTGATATTGCTACATACAACCATAAAGGAAACGTAATTCTAGCTATTTTACGATGTTTATCAAATCTTTTTGACAACGCCCTTACATAGGTAACCAAAACAAATGGAATCACCACTATTGATAAAACAATATGGGTTATCAATATAAAATAGTATATATAGCGAACTGCACCTTCTCCTCCAAATTTAGTAGAATCACTGGTCATATGATAGGCTACATACATTACCAGAAACAATACTGAACATATAATGGCAGATTTCATCAAGTTTTCGTGCAACTTAATTTTCTTATTCTTAACTGCCCAAAATGCAACTAGGAGTAGACCTGCAGTCAGTCCGTTTATACTGGCATAAATAGGCGGTAAAAAAGTTAGTGGCTCCACGTCAAAACCTAATTTACGAAGATTGACCCCAAATAGAGCAGCTACTGCTACAGGTATTGCTACCGATAATATAACAATCCATTTGCTATACTTACTTTCTATCTCTGATACGTTGCTACTCATCTTTTTTTAGTAATTTTTTAATATCCTTTAATAAGATTGTAATTTGTTCTTCTTCTCCGTTTTCATCTTTTTTTTGGTCCACATCTATCGTCCCTCTATAATATATAATTGGGTTTCCCGAAGCATCGTAGCGTGATCTAATATATCCATCTTGATCAATCAATGCAAAGTATCCGTTATGCTCAAACCCACCAGGCACATTAGAATTTTCTGCAGCGTAGATATTAAATCCCGTATTAGCAAGACGATACAAATCTTCTCTATCGCCTGTTAACAGATTCCAATCAGAATTAGTGATGCCATAATTTTCTGCATACTTCTTTAGTATCTGAGGTGAGTCTCGCTTTGGGTTAATCGTAAAAGAAGCAATTCCAAAATTTTCGTAGCCCTTAAGTTCATTTTGTAAATAGACCAAATTAGTGGTCATTTTAGGGCAAATTGTTGGGCAGCTAGTAAAGAAAAAATCGACGATATACACTTTACCTTTATAATCATGATTTGTGATTACCAAACTATCTTGATTTAGAAAAGCAAATTCTGGAACTTTTCTCGGCTTACCATTTATCTTAATATAGGAGAGTTTTTCATTGGCTACAGGATTCTGAGCACTCATCCTATCATTTCTTACAATGGAAGACTCTTGTATCCTATTCACAATTTTGGGAATAAAAATAATTCCAAAAATCAAAATGACAAACGATATGCCAACATATGAGTACTTTTTCATAGTTTATTTTTCTTTACGATCTGCTTTGTATTTCTTCAATGCCAAGCGATATTCTGCTAAAATCACCTTTACATCATCGACCATTACATTATTTAAATCTGCTACCGAACTGGTATCATACCCATATACTTTTTGTTCATTTTTTTCACGATTCTCTTCTCTACCTCTTAGACTACCTTCTTTATCAATAATGAAGACGTAGCTCGTCGCTTTTCGCTGATCTAAGCTATACGGTGTTTTTAGACTTTTAAAAAACTGCTGTATACTTTCTGGTGTGCCGAAAAGAAATTTCCAACCAGATACATCTACAATATCATCTAATTTTGCTAAAAGTTCTTTTGTTGCCTTTTGGCTACCATATGGTAAAATCATGACAAATTGAAAATCTCGAAACTCATAATTCTTCTTGTAAATCTTTTGATTGAGATTAAAAGCATTCCCCTCTTTATTGTAAGCATTTTCACCAAAAAAACCCAACACTGTGATCTTGTCCTTTAGAGTAATTCGTTCTCCGGTAAGACTTTCAAAATTATTAAGATTTCCAACAGATTCTTGTAAGACGGGAAGTTTAGAAAAATTATCTACTGCAGAAGCAAAAAACAAATACACCACCAATGGCAGGATAAAAAGTATTCCGAGAACTAAAAATTTTTTCATTAGATTATAGTCTTTACTTCGATTGCAAAAATAAAAAAGACGGTTGAAATCAACCGCCTTTTATTATCTTTTATTATGCTTTTAACGTACTTAAAAGCAGATTTTAGAAGTCCCAACTTTTGTGCCCAGATTTAAATACTTCATAGATATAATCTCCTTCTGTTAATAATATAAACATCAAGTAACAAATCAGAAACACCGCGGTCCATACTACTGCTCTTCTTAACCCTTTGGTCTCACCTTCCATATGCATAAACGCCCATGTAATATAATACGCTTTATATATGGTTAAAATAATAAAGATCCAGTTTAGTAATTTCATACTAATCACCGTTGTCTCTATTAAAAATGCTGGTTTGATAATCCCTAAAATCACTTCTACTATCGTAACAACGGATAGTAATATAAATACTTTCCAGATTCGTGATGTATTTGATTCGTGGTGTGCTGTATCGTGTGCCATGTTAAACTAAATTCTTTTATTTATTAAACCAGGTAGAAGAATGTAAATACAAATACCCAAACTAAATCCACAAAGTGCCAATAAAGACCTACTTTTTCTACCATTTCATAATTCTTTCTTCTCTCATAGGTGCCCAATATTACATTAAAAAATATAATAACATTGATTACAACTCCAGAAAATACGTGAAATCCGTGAAATCCAGTGATAAAAAAGAAGAAATTAGCAAACAAAGGAGTCCCATATTCGTTATGTACCAGATTCGCTCCTTCGACAACTCCAATAGCATCTGTATTCAATTTTCGTAAAGATTCTTCTCTAGATAATATTGTTTTCTCCCCTTTATCGGTCAATACTTGTGTTCGTATTAAAAGATCATTCTTCTTCAAAAAACCGGCTTTTATTTCTTCAACAGTATATGTTGGTAGCGTTCCTTCAGATTCATACCAAATTCCCTTTTTACTTTCGTGCTGTGTCCGATCTTGGTTGTTATTCACAATAGCAATATCGTGCAGTGCTACTCTATGACCTTCTGCATCTACAAATTGCAGAATTTGCCCTCCTTTTGTCTCTACAGCACCGTATTCTCCTTTAATAAAATTTTTCCACTCCCAAGCCTGCGAACCGACAAATATTGCACCTCCAATAATGGTGAGAAACATATAAAGAATCACTTTCTTTTGTTTCAAATGATGACCTGCATCTACCGCTAACACCATAGTAACCGAAGAAAAAATCAATATAAACGTCATCAATGCCACATAATACATCGGCGCGTCTACTCCATGAAGAAACGGGAAATGATTAAACACTTCATCCGCTATTGGCCATGAATCAATAAACTTAAATCTCGAAAAACCGTAAGCAGCAAGAAACCCAGAGAACGTAAGTGCATCAGACAGGATAAAAAACCACATCATCATCTTACCATAACTCGCCTTGAGCGGCTGATTACCTCCACCCCAGATTTTACCTTCTGTACCTGTATTAGTAACAGTTGTTTCCATATATAGAATTTGGTATTGTTAAATTTTCCACAAAAGTAATCAATTTTATTATCTAACGAAATATAAAAATAAAAAGAGATAAAGCCATAAAACATCTACAAAATGCCAATACATACCACCCAGTTCTAAACCAAGGGTTTGCCCTCTTTTATACTTTTGTTTAAAATGATTATAAATTACGACTAAAAGTACTATTAGCCCGACAATTACGTGAACTATATGTAATACTACGATAATATATAAAAATGTTGGAACAATATTAGCAGATGGACCCGTAAAATAATATCCTTGCGACATAATATCTGCAAAACCCTGAAATTGTAAGAAAACAAATAGTACCCCCAAGCTAAGTGTAGCTAATAGCAACAATGTTGCTAAACCTCTGTTCTTATTTTCTATTGCTCTTTTAACCAAGTATAATGTTAAACTACTTGCTAACATTACAAAAACACTTATTACAAAAGCATTAGGAAATACAAGGTCGGTTAACCAATCCTCTCTTGTCTTACTTACTACATATGCACTGGTAAGGCCAGCAAAAGTCATTGTCATACTTACCATCCCAAACCACATCATGGTTTTTTTTGCCCGCTTCTGTTTTTCGTTTGTTGTTCCTTGTGTTAAATCCATGCACGAATAAATTTATCTGCTACATAAATAATTTGTAGCAAAGTGATGTAAGATACACTGGCAAGCATCAATTGTTTTGCTGCTTTGGCATCTCTTTTTTTATATAAACGGACTGCATACCTTAGTAAAAAACCTCCTAATATCAAGATCAAAACTCCTGAAACAGGAGTGATATATAATCTTCCTGTGACTCCAAATACTGGTATTAATGATGTAACAACCGTCCAAATACTATAAATCAACACTTGGGTAGCCGTTCCTTTATCTCTTTTCCCGGTAGGTAACATAAAGAAACCTCCTTTTTTATAATCATCATATAAAAACCATCCTATCGCCCAGAAATGAGGAAATTGCCAGAAAAACTGTATCATAAATAAGGTTCCGGGTTCTATACCAAAATTATTAGTAGCAGCAACCCACCCCAGCATAAATGGAATAGCTCCTGGGATCGCCCCAACAAACACTGATAGAGGAGTTTTGGTTTTTAATGGGGTATATAAACTTACGTAAATAAATATTGAAATTGCCCCAAACATAGCTGTCTGAGGATTGATAAAATACAACACTGAAATTCCTAAAACAGTAAATAAAGCTGCTATGACAAAAGCAGTATTTACAGACATTCTACCAGAGGGAATTGGTCTATTTTTTGTACGATCCATTAAAACATCCAGATCACGTTCGATAATCTGATTAAATGCATTAGACGCTCCAACCATAAAATAACCGCCAATTGACAGAAGCACTAATGTACTCCACGAAATTGTATCAACTCCTAACAAATAACCAGCTACAGATGAAAACACTACACTTAATGCTAATCGCATCTTAGTAATTTCTTTAAAATCCTGGATTAAAGAAACTTTGGCAGTATCGACTTGGGTTAAACTCAAATTTTGCACGTTTACTAAATAGCTTTTAAAAAAGTTGTGCAAAGATAGGCCTTAAAAGCATTTTAGACAACTTATAACTATTTATAATCCACCTTTTAACAACTGTTCTAGCAAAATCTATAAGCTTTAGCATAGTTGAGACTATGTTTTCTTTCAGTTTTATAAAAAAGCCTAACTTGTGCAAGCTGGGCTATCATTAATCGACAACCTTAAAAGTAATAGGGAATATATAATTCACCTTCACTAGTTTATATCCGATTTTATCTGGTTCTATAAGTAAGAGAATTTTTCACAACCTGGATAAATCGGAGCCATCGTAACTTTATCGATTGGAAATGTAATCTTCTCTTCAGCAAGTACATCAATAATAGAATCCATAGGAATTACAGCGGGATTTATTCTATTATTCCCATTGTTACGTTCTTTTCTGAGCTTTTGTAAGGCTACATTGTTATCAACCACCTCTGTTTTTGTCCAGTCAGGCTTTTTAACCATTTTGGCTTTGACCATTGTATTTATTTTAGGTGTTTTTTTCAACCTTAAATACAATTCATGGTAAAATTAGTTTCATCGGTGTTTTTGGAAGTAGCATTTATCAGCTCCATCTCCGAAATCGAGGTGTACATCTCGAACATCACATACGTGAATAAAAGGCTTATCATTAGCCCTATCTGAAAATTCACCAATGTACTTTTTCGTACCTTAGCATCGTGCTTGTTACTCATACTATTTAGTTTTAACGTTACAATTAAAATCTGAATCAACAAGCACACCAAAAAAGAATCCCGTTTACGATCATCGTAACGGGATTCTGACATTGTAAAAAGATACTGTAATTATACAGTAAACTGTCTAATTTTGAATTTTAAACACGATTGGTAATTGATATTTTACCGTTACGGGTATTTTACGCTGTTTTCCCGGCGTCATGGTAGGGAACAGACGAATTACTCTTTCTGCTTCTTTTTTAAGCTTTGGATGCGGAGCTCTTACCTGTATATTCTGAATAGTTCCATCGGCTGCTACATCAAACAAAGCATATATTCTTTGCACACCACTTAATCCATACTCACTTCCGATTCCAGTATCAAACTTTCTGGAAATAATTTTACTAATCTGCTCTGAAAAGCAAGCTGCCTTTTCTTTATTTGTTCGAAGACGTTCGCAGCCAGGAAAAACAGGCACATCTTCTACAACAGAAAAAGGAACATTTTCAGGTATTTCATCAGCATCATCTTCATCATTTGCAAGAACATCTGGATTAAATGGTGCAGACTCCACTGGTTCCTCACTTTTAAATTCTTCAGTGAGATCATCCAATACCACATCATCCTTTACAACTTCAAAATCAGTAGGATTCTGAATAGGATCAGGCCTGGTTTGCGCCACAACCTTTTCTTTTGGCTCCTGATATACCTGAAATTCTCCACTCCAAATAAAAGGTTCGTCTTCTAAGGTTATTGGATCATCAATTACAGTTTTCACAGAATCTGAAGTATATACTTCGAACATTACATAGGTAAATAACAGACTTGCAATAAGTCCAATCTGAAAGTTTACCAATGTGCCTTTTCGCACATTAGTTTCATGCTTGTTACTCATATCATTTAGTTTTAACGTTACATTATTACTAAACACAACAAGCATACCAAAAAAAAGAATCCCCTTTGTTTTATATCACAAAGGGGACTATACTATTTTATGGAATTCGTTTCCTTAATCTTGAACCTGGAAAACAATTGGTAAAGAATACAGTACACCTACTGCTTTTCCTCTTTGTTTACCTGGTGTCATTTTAGGAAGCATTTTTATTACTCTCTGAGCTTCTTTTTCTAATCTTGGGTGTGGACCTCTTGCCTGAACTCCAACGATATTACCGCTTCTATCAATTTTGAAACGAACGTAAATCCTGTTCACTCCTGAAAGACCTAATTCACCACCTAGCTCTGTATTAAATTTTCGGTTAACAAACTTCTTAACCTTATCGCTCATACATTTCTTTTTTGCAGTATTCCCTGACTCTTTCTCACATCCTGGAAACACTGGTACGTTTTCAATTACCGCAAAAGGTACATCAGCAATAACTTCTTCTTCTTCAACATCCTCTACCTCTTCTACCTCCACGATTTCTTCTTCCTGATTCGTTTCAGTAGATTCTATAATAGTTTCTTCCACTTCTTCTTCATCCTCTACAACATCAATGATTTCTGGTGCTGGTGGAGGAGGTGGTGGAGGTGGAGGTGTATTTAAATTTTGAGTAATCGGAACTTCTTCCTCCTCTAATTCATCAAGATTAACCTGACCTATGTCAATGTTATTTCTATCATAAGTTTTCCACTCTATACCTTGCCATGTAACAAACAAAACTAAGATTAGCCCTAGTTGTAAAAACAAGGCACTTTTTCTGGTCAAATCTGCTTTCGGATTTTTTTTAGGTTCCATATTACAATGTTATTATACGATTGCTAAAATAGCTAATTTCTTTTGTAATTTCCAACTAAAGATAAAAATGTAGAGCAAAAAATACAATTTTTAACTTTTATATTGTTAGAATAACGTCAAGATCCTTTACTATCAATCGCTTATAATTAGTATTCGGGTTTATTTTTTATGTAAGTTAACTAATTTATTCTTAAGCACTTTTACTACAATTATAGCAAAAACAATGCCACTAGTGTTTGCTAACACATCATTCCATTCTGGACTTCGGTAGTCGGTCACAGTCCCCTGAAGCAATTCCATTAAAATCCCAAACAAAAAACTTAAAACGGATGCTTTTGTTATGCTTTTAGAAAATTCTCTAGGTTGCTTTTCTGAATAAAAGAAAAACAAAAACCAAATAACCGTAAAAACAAAATATGCCAATAAATGCCCTATTTTATCACTTCCTTCTACTTTGATGTCGATTGGAATAAATATTATTGCAAGGGATAGCCAGCCTACTAAACCAGTATATGCAAGTGCTAGCACAAGCAAAAATTTATGCCCCAACAAGCTCCTTATATGCATCTGCTGATAAAAGATTATCAATTTGAGAGGCATCGGCTATTTTGATCTTAACCATCCAACCCTCTCCATACGGATCATTATTAACCAATTCTGGATCACTTTCTAGAGTTTCATTAAATTCTGAAATTTCTCCAGTTAGGGGAAGAAACAAATCTGAAACTGTTTTTACTGCTTCAACAGTACCAAAAACTTCTTCTTGCTCTAGTTCTTCACCAACGGTTTCAACTTCTACATAAACGATATCACCTAATTCGCTCTGCGCAAAATCTGTGATCCCAACTGTAGCGATTTCACCATCTATCTTAATCCATTCGTGATCCTTTGTGTATTTCAATTCTGAAGGAATATTCATCCGAAAAAAGTATTTAAACGTTGTTACTATTTATATTTAGAAGACGAAAATAAATCTATTTTACCAGATTTTAGAAAAACGAAGTCAAAAATTATTAAAAATTAATTAATCATTGATTTACTCTAAAGAAACTCTATTAAAATCACAATCGGTAGTTTACAACTGTATATTAATTTCCAAAATTATATCTTAGTGTAAAACCGCCTCTTATCGTGGTTTGAGGAAAAGCTGTAGAGATTGAATATTCTGAGAACGTATGATCATAAAAAAGCAATGCTGTCAGATTTTTACTCAATGCATAGTCTGTAGTAAACTTAATGCCATAAATATCTTGTCCCGCAGTTACCTGAGTGTTATTAATATCCAGGTATCTTATTACCGTTTCATTTTGACGCAATGACAAATCTGCTCTAAAATTAAGATCACTCTTTAGGGTAGTCTTTTTTCCTGCTATCCTAGTCACAAACGTTAAATCTTGTACTCTATATCCAAGTCCTATAATGTATTCATTTCCTTGGATTTCTGTAAGCAAATTATTATCAAAACTCAGTGATAAAGCCCTGTCTTTTTTCCATTCTGCCACAATTTTTATAGAATTTTTCATTTCCATATCCAAGCGTATTAGTGGACTAAACTGCTCTGTAAGATTGACATTAGCATACAATTCAGGATTTTTAAAATTTCCTCCTTCATTCAATTCATCTGGATTGTTTGGATTATAGTCTAGGTTGGTTTGAAATTGATTGATCGTGTAATTAGCGCGATATCCATGAGCCATAGAAAATCTTTTGAAACGTTTCTTAAACCATTTTAGGTTCATAAGGCCTGTATATTTAATATCCCAATTAGGAAGAGGAATATCTCTAAAAGCTCCTTTTTGAACACTTTCCGGGTCAGCGCCTGTATAGGCCGCAAGAAAAGCGGGTAAAAGCACCGCTTGATTTGATCTTCCATATCCATCAGGAAAACCATCACCATCTGTATCCGTAGTCACACCCCTTTCTAAAGCTAAACGTCTTGCAATCACCAGCCGGTTCTCTCTAAACTTATCAAACGTTTCGGAAGTAAACTCATCGCTTTTCTTAAATGCCGTCTTAATTAACAACGTAGAAATTGTATAATTGCCAAAAGTATTAGGTGTTAATGACTGATACTCTAAGTCACTATTGATATCATTTTCAATCTCTCTCTGTACAATATAATTCTCTGTAAAGGTTTCAGAATAATTTCTACTAGCACTAATATCTATTGTAAGGTCCTTTAGTAAACCTAAAGAGGCCTGTACATTAAGCTGTCTTCCTTCTACTTCTCTATATTGCTGGTTAAACTCATCATATAACGTGAGCCAACCATTTCTGGCAGCTAAATCCCTTATTTCTGATTGACTACCGAACGTAAATCCAGCGGTAGGTTTTAATGTTCCTACAAATCCAGGTTCGCGCAGATATCCTGGCAAGAAAATACCATTATCCTGTTGATAATTAATATTCACCTTCTTCACTGCAGTTACTAACCCTATTGCAGTATTTAAAATTTTATCCCCTACTGTTAGCTTACTAGAAGTTTTTTTAGTTCTCTTTTTATTGTTATTCGCTAATGCAGGTGTAGCTGTTTCTTTTTCTTCACTTTTTTTGGCAGTTTTCTTTTTGCTCGACTTCCTTCTTCCTGGTTTCTTCTTAGTCAAACCAACATACTTATACAAGGTACCCATGTCTAAGGAACCATTGACCGTATGCACGTTAGCATTCTGGATTGCATTCCCTAAATCAGGTATTCCTTCAAGATTTTTCAACGCTTCACTACCTTTTGTCCATTGAAAATCTGCTGAGTATGAGTAGGTAGCCCTCATAAATTTAAACAAAGGAATTTTATTAAATGGAATCTCATAATTCACTTGTAATTGTTGACTATGAAAGTTAGGATCCCCGACATTGAACAAACCACTCCATACACCTATTGACTCATCCACAACACCACCATCATCAATAAAGTTCTTAACAATTCTATTATTTGCAGACGTGAAACTAAAATTAAGAGATTTTGTCAAATTATAATTAATCCCGTATTGCCAATCAAAGAGAAAGTTACGTTGGGTAAGTGGAGGTGGAGAGATATCTCCTTCACTCAGCGTGATGTCCCTAAAAACCTGTTCATTAAATTGTCTCGTAATGTTAGAGTTTACAGAAATACTTGTTGGTAAAAGGTTGAAATTAAAGTCCTTTATCAGGTTGAAATATTTACTTTTCCCTAATAACTTTATTTTCTTAAAAGGCTCTACCTCTTTTGGCTGAAAACTAAAATCATATGTACCTCCTAAACGAATACTCTGTTCTAAAGAGTTTTCAATTTCAAAATCATGATGGTCTGTCTGATTGTATGTCCCGGAAAAGGCAAAATTTTCTACATCATATGGCATTGGCTTTGTTTCTCCTGTTCTATCTTTTCGTAGTCCAATCACATTAAAACTTTGTCGTTTGGTATAATTAATCGATTGTTTTCTTATTCTTTCCTTTTCATTAGCATCTGTTTGACGATCTAACCTATCCTCTAACTCAAGATCTAAAAACTCTGGATCATATTGTGGTGTTATCTGCTCTTCTCCTCTACTATAGTTAAACGGAACTTGTATTCCCCATTTCTTTGGCAGGAGTTGTCCCAAATTCACGTTAGTCGTCAGGTCATATTGTTTTACGTCTTCAATACTCCGTTCATTTGGTCCTTGTTCTATTCCTCCAAAACCTATGGTACTGATTCTTCCTGATGCACTAACCGTTGCAAAATCAGCCACATTTGCATCTACACTTCCTACGGCAGCCCAACCCCCTTGATTTTTAAGGTCGCTCAAACGCATTTCATTAAACCAAACGGTACCGGATTCGCTAGAACCACTGGAGTTTTTTACCCCGACCATCATAATTTGAACATCACCAAAATTAGGATTTCCTTTGACACCTACTCTAAGGTTATTGGGACCATCAAAAAAGTTCAGATCTGCACTACTTAACGCAGGAGTACCTATCACTGTAGCCTTAATTTCTTGAAGAAATTCTAGCGGGAGATTTAACCTATTTGCTTCTGGCCACACAACATCAGGATTCTTGCTGTTAACATCTTCCGTTACATCTAAAGGCAACTCTATCTGATAAAAGTTATTTGTAAAATCGTTACCCATTCTTATAAAGGCCGTCAATTCATCATCTGCTAATGAAGTCTGTCCGGGTAGATTTTCTGCATGCAAGAACATTTCCAGATTCTCGTATTGCCGCATATCTACATTAAAATTCTTATACACACCACGACCATCATCGGTTTGTAGATCATTAACTGTAAGTGCAAGGGATCTTTCATCTTCTCTTATCGTCGTGTTATTATTTATCAACTCTTCCCTTCTTACGCCTGGAGGAGTAACATAATTGGGTGTCTCTTCTGAACTTACCGAAGTTACTATCACCTCGTTATCAGAAATATTCAGTCCATTGGTGGGGTCATTAGTAGTGTTACCAGCCTGCACATATCGTCTGTAGTCACCACGTACTAAATCAAGTGTAGCAAACCTTAGAATTACTGGTTGATCAAAATCTGTTACAACCATTCTCATAAAACGAATCGATCTAAAGTCATTTTCACCAATATTTTGCCTACCAGTTGGTTCATAAATAGGAATTTTAAATCGAAGCCATCTTGTACTCCTATTTACACCATTGAGCACTGTAGCAACTACAGGTTCGGGTGAATCTGAAATATACCCAGTACCTCCATCATTACCAACTTCCATTCCCGGAAAAATCGGAATTTCATATTCATAATAACTATCAATAGTATTCATGGTATTATCTCTGTTCACATCTTCTGCGGTAGGGAATGTTGTATTCCCTCTATCATCATTAGCAACACTTGTTGGAGAGTTTCCTTGGGTACCGTTGTAATCTCTATATCTATCTACAATATTTCCATCAGCCTGCAAGAAATATCTATAATTATCATTCGCTGGATCATCTGGATCAAAAGCTGGAAACTCGGAAGCTTCCTGCGTATCATCCAGACCATCATATCCTACATCTTGATTTAGACGTGCTTGCCCCTCAGTATCGAACGCATAAATCAAAGATTGATTTACAGGAACCTTACCAAATTCTGTTGGAAATGTATCCTCGTCTGATCCATCTGCAGGAAGCCCATTTTCATATTGTTTCCTCCCATCTTTTAATACATCTTCGCTAATATTTCCTAAATTGAAAACTATAGTTCCGCTTGTAGCAGTGGTTAGCGGCTCTTGTCCATTACCCGGATCAAAAAAAGGATCCATTAACCAAAACTCAATAAATTCTACATTCGATTGCTCAAAGTTTGTAGATGTTAGTTGCCTCATAATTCCTGCAAAATTTTCTTCTGGGTTTGGCAGTATGTTATCAGTAGCATTGTCATTGTAATTATATGGTCCTCGTTCGCTCGGTCTATAATGCAGGTCTAAAGGAAATAATGATAACGTTTGTCCTGGCGGTCTATCTGTATCAGGGAAAATTTCATCTAAAAAAACCCTTCTTGTTGGATTAAAAGCCAAGTCTTCATCCGTTACACCACTAGGCCTTCCACTACTATAAAATATAGGGTCGACCGTGTACCAAGACATATCAGCTCTTCTGAATCCAGATTCAATTCCTGAAGGAACCACTTCTTCATTAGGATTATTAGACCCAAAACCAATAGGCACACTAGAGAGTTCCCAAGAGATAGCAGAACTTACATCGATTTGTGTTTGCGCTCCTTCAAAGTCATCAATATAGGTGGTTACTTCGCCTCCAAAATCTGCCCCTTTGGGAGCTCCAGCTATCAACATCGCTCCTTCTGCTCTTACAGAAACATTAGATGGTACATCTGTATCTATATTAGGTAATTTATTGACCATTCTGGTTAGAAATGGCACCTCTGTTGAATAATTAAGATTAAAGCCTAACAAGGTATTATTGATCGGTTCAAAATTGTAACTTGATTTTTGCGTAATTGGTCGCTCATTGAGATTCAAATAGGTACCTCCAATAATAAGGTCATCACTAAATTTATGTTCAATATTTAGTCCGGTAAAACGTTTGGTTTGTTGACCAAAAACCGCGTTATTTTCTGTTGAAACCTGAATCGGAGTATTCGATGCCAATAACGCTTCGTCCAAGATATTTACTCTGCCCAATTGGTAATTTACGGTGTAATCTACACCTTCTTGTAAGGTTCTTCCTCCTGCAGTAACGGTTACTGATCCTTGTGGAACATTAAAAGCGCCTAATGGAATACCATCTTGTCCAGAGGATTTATATCTTCCTTTTAACTGAAAATACCTGTTTTCTGCAGCTTGCTGATCTGCAATAACTTTTGTTTGTGTATACAGTTCCCTAAATACATATTTACTTTGATTTTGATTATAAGCCGCTGGAGTATTATAATCATTTGGGTTGGGAGCTCCATCATTATCCAGTTTGTTAAAAAGAAACTGCCCAAAAGGTTCTACTGTAGTAAAGATCACTCTACCATTTTCGGGATCTATGGTCAATCCTGGAACGTAATCGAAGAATCCATCTCCAGCTCCATCTGCTCCCAATACAGGATCATTATTAGGGTTTAATCGATCCATATTAAAAACCGTCAATAATCTTGTCTGTTCTACATCATCAGGCAATGGTACTGCAGCACCTTCAGCCTGAGTAATATAATTAACAGGTGAAGGATTTGAATAGACTATATTCAGCCTGAAATCTTCGGCATTTAATCTAAAGGCTCCGGTATTGTAGATGTTTTTCATCATCAAGTCCCATATCGGCAAATCAACTCTTATGATAGGACTTTTCAGCATTTTTACCACTAAACTATTACTAGAACCAGACTGAACACCTCCTCCAGAATCATCATTCCCTATTGTTGCGTCGACTCCATCATTAGCAAATTCTCCAACCTGAAACACATTTCCTCCTGATGTATATTGAAAAGCAACTGCTAAAACCTCATCATTGTTTAGCTTTTGATTCAACGATATGTAACCTAATTGTGTATTTAAAGTATACTCGTTAGGGTTCAATTGTCTGGCATTTTCTAAAATCGCATAGTCTTCTCCTTCACTAAAACCTGTAATAGCTCCAGTAAATCCTTGTTGAACCGTTGGTATCTGGCGTACTGCATCAGTTATTGGTCCAGCAGGTCCTATCGCAGAAGGGTCTAAATCATTGTTTCCATTATCCGGAAACGACCCAGCTGGTCTATTAAATAGCGACGGTGGTATTGTAAAATTCCCAGCGACCGGAGATTCACCAAGATCTTGTAAGGCTACTATATTTCTGGCATCATTAAGAGTTTGTGCACTCGTTGCCCTGTTTGTGATCCATACTTCAATACGGGTAATCTGTATATTGTTATTTATAAAAGGATAGTTTGTTAACGCATTGTCATATGTGTCCCTAAAATAATGCGATAGAAAGTAGTGCCTATTATCATCATACTCTAATGCATCAATGTCAAAGTCTTCAACAGTCCCACCACCCTGTACATTTACTGATCTGGTTTCTGATCGTTGTTCAGAATAGACTGCAGTCACTGATGTTCTGCCAAACTGCAATCCCAGTTTTGCCCCGAAAAGACTTTGGGATCCCTGAATTAACGAGTTATTTATCGGCATAGCTACATTACCAATCTCTATGCTTCGGACAATATCATCCTCTGTCGGCGTATACTCTAATTTTATCTGATTTTGAAAATCGAATGTAGATTCGGTATCATAGTTTGCAGTTATTTGAAGTCTTCTACCAACCTTTCCTAATAAACTTAAACTGATTCTTTGATCAAAATCAAATGTAAAGTTACTTCGATTTCTTGGAGAAAAAGCGGGATTATCCTGTTTTGTATATAAAATACCCAAATCCATTTCTACAGACCCTTGTGGGATTATTTCAATTTCATTACCTCCAAAAATAGTTTCAAAAAAACTGGAGTTTACATAAAAGATCGGGAGAAGATTTTTGCGTTTTTCTTCACTTCCGTCAGTTTTTCCACTAAATGCACTGATTTTCTCTTTAAAATAGTCTCTTCTTTGCTCCTCTTCAACTAATGCTTCAAACTCTTCTGGGGTAAGAAAAAGTGGATACCTAACATTAAAAGACCCCAACATCTCACGATAAATATAGCGATTGGTGATTGGGTCAAACTCATATTTCGTAACAATGCTATTGGGATCAGGAAGGGAAATCTCACCCAATGAAAAGGTTGTACTGGTAGAGTCTCGTACAGTCTCATTTTCTTGACCAAGTAGTACTCCACTATATAGTACAATTAAACAAACTAGTCGCTTTAAAAATTTAAAATGTAAGGAATGTAAGGAACTCAATGCTTTTATAAATTTTTTAGTGCTTGTTTAATAATATTTTCTACGGTTTCGTTGGAGTTGGTTTTTAGGATATTATCGACAACTTTGCTTGCTTGTTTTCGATTAAATCCAAGGGTTTCTAAAGCAGATAACGCTTCATCTTTATTAGTATTGTTTTGGGATACAGAAAGTTCATCAATATCATAAACTTTAAGAATTTTATCTTTTAAATCAAGAATTACACGTTGGGCTGTTTTTGCACCAATACCCTTAATCGACTGTATAGTTGCCACATCATTAGAGGCGATCGCTTCTTTAATCTGATCTGGATGCAAGGAGGATAACATGGTTCTTGCCGTGCTGGCACCAATCCCGGAAACAGAAATCAAAAGTCTAAAAATCTCTCGTTCTGATTTCTCTACAAAACCGAATAATGTATGCGAATCTTCTTTTACCTGCAGATGCGTGTATAACTGTAAAAATTCCTGATCCGGTAATAATGAAAATGTATGCAATGAAATATGTAGCATGTATCCAATCCCATTACAGTCTATTATAACATCAGTAGGATTTTTTTCTACAAGTCGCCCCTTGATTTGTGTAATCATTAGTTAAATAAATGTTAAGCACCCAAAAGTAATAAAATTATACTACAATATCATTTAAAAAAACAAGCTTCAAAAACATATATCTTTGAAGCTTATTAAACTATCGTCCCTAACCCTTTATTTCTTATTGAGTATCTCCTGAAACCAGTGATACCATCTCTTTCTCTCTTTTTTCTTTCTCTTGGGCATCAATTACTGCAACAGCAGCTACATTCACCATTTCTTCAACACTTGCTCCCAATTGTAGGATATGAACAGGTTTTTTCATTCCCATCATTATCGGACCAATAGATTCTGAGTTATTTAATTCCTTAAGCATTTTATATGTACTGTTAGCAGAATCCAAATTAGGAAATACCAATGTATTTACCTTTCGTCCATTCAGTTTAGAGAAAGGAAATTTATCCTTGCGCATATCTCTATTCAAAGCAAAATCCATTTGTAGTTCTCCATCTACAATCAAATTAGGATAGTAGCGATGTAAATAAGAAACGGCATCTTTTACTTTAGTAGCATTAGGGTGCTTTGACGACCCAAAATTAGCATATGATATCATAGCAACTATTGGATCCACGCCAAACATCTCGACAGTTTTTGCTGTCATCTGGGCAATCTTTGCTAGTTCTTTGGAAGTTGGATCAATATTTATTGAAGTATCACTTATAAATAGAGGGCCTTTATTGGTCATCATCACATTCATTGTTGCTATACGCGTTGCTCCTTTAGCCAATCCAACCAGTTCTAACATTGGCTTTAATACGGTAGGATAACTTCGGGAATATCCAGATAATAGCGCATCAGCATCTCCTTCATTGACCATCATAGCAGCAAAATAATTTCGCTCTCGCATTAACTTTTGTGCTCCGTATAGGGTAATTCCCTTTCTGCTATTATCTTGCCAATATTTCTGGGCGTATCTATTTTTTCTATCTATTTCTTCATCTGCCTTGGGATCGATAATCGTCACTCCATTTGGGTCAAAATCAATCTCTTTCATTAATTCTATAATGATATCTTTTCTTCCTAGTAAAATAGGAAAAGCAATTCCTTCTTCTTTTACGGTTTGTGCAGCTTTTAAAACATCCAAATGATCTCCTTCTGCAAAGACAACTCTTTTCGGGCTGGATTTAGCACGATCTGTTAATAATCGAACCAACTTATTATCATTCCCCATCCGCTCTAACAGATCACTTTCATATTTATTCCAATCCTGGATTGGTTCTGTTGCTACACCGCTTTCTATAGCAGCTTTTGCAACAGCGGGAGGTACTTTGGCAATTAGTCGAGGATCAAAAGGTTTTGGTATAATATAATCTCTCCCGAAATTAAGTCTTGTTTCTCCATAAGCGATATTTACTTGTTCGGGAACAGGCTCTTTGGCCAGATCAGCAAGTGCTTTTACAGCTGCCATTTTCATCTCTTCATTAATACCGGTAGCTCTTACATCAAGAGCTCCTCTAAAGATAAATGGAAAACCAAGTACATTATTTACCTGATTAGGGTGATCACTTCGACCTGTTGCCATAATAATATCTTTACGGGTTTGTACCGCTAGATCATATCTGATTTCGGGATCAGGATTTGCCATTGCAAACACAATAGGATTATCGGCCATAGATATCAACATCTCCGGCTCTACTAAATTGGCCATTGACAACCCGATAAACACATCAGCACCTTTCATCGCATCCTCCAGCGTATCAAGATCTCTATCTGTAGCAAATTCAGCTTTTTCAGGAGTAAGGCTATCTCTAGTTTTGCGAATCACCCCTTTACTATCAGTCATTACAATATTTTCGGCTTTTGCCCCAAACGCTTTATATAATCGCGTACAAGAAACCGCTGCCGCTCCTGCTCCACTCACTACGATTTTAACTTTATCAATTTCTTTTTCTGCAATTTCTAATGCATTAAGCAATGCTGCTGCAGAGATGATTGCTGTTCCGTGTTGGTCATCATGCATTACAGGAATGTCCAATTCTTCCTTTAAACGCCTTTCAATTTCAAATGCTTCAGGAGCCTTAATATCTTCGAGGTTAATACCTCCAAAAGTTGGTGCAATATTTTTTACTGTTTCGATAAATGCATCTACATCTTTGGTATCTACTTCTATATCGAACACATCAATGTCAGCAAAAATTTTAAACAACAAACCTTTTCCTTCCATTACAGGTTTTGATGCTTCGGGACCAATATCTCCTAATCCCAAAACTGCTGTTCCGTTTGATATTACTGCCACCAAATTTCCTTTAGCAGTGTAACGGTATACGTTTGCTTTGTCTTTTTCGATTTCCAAACATGGCTCTGCCACTCCTGGAGAATATGCCAATGACAAATCTCTTTGGGTAGCATATTTTTTGGTAGGTACTACTTTTATTTTACCCGGAGTAGGTTTCGCGTGATAAATTAGTGCTTCTCTTCGTTTACTTTCGATACTCATACTAAATCAATAAATTTATGCGTGAATGTAAGATCAACCTCAAAATGCGCAAAGTTAACTTGTTTGTTTTCTCTGTTACTTATACCTTTTTCATAGCCAATACTATGAAAATAATTTAGCTTTATAAAAACTAAAAGCTATTACATTTTTATTTTTATATTTTCAAATTCATCTGTCTAGTACAAAGGTACAAGTCTATGTGAGATGCAAAAGGCAAAACCTAGTAATCTTCAAAAAAATTAAAAGTTCAAAAAAAACACTATGTTTTTATGAAATACATTGTGAATTATCTAATTAATTGTTCTTTTTTTAAATATATCATCAGGATCAACAAGCTCATCCAGCTGGGCTTTTAATTTCTGATCTAAAATACTTAACCCCAACTGATAGGATGCATTCATCCATCCAAATCCACTTGGAGTGATATAATCAAACTCGGTACCTACATTACCGTATTCAGCATATACTTTATGTGTACATTTTACCACATCATATTTTTCTGGAATAGTCCCATTATAATTAACAGCATTGGTTGTAATCATCCACAACCATCTATATATAAGCTCTTGCGCTTCTTTTTCGTAACCATAATTGATAAGACCTCTCCAGATTATCATTTGATGTGGTGCCCACCCATTAGGATAATCCCATTGACGTTGGGGGGCATTTGGATCTTCTTTATTTGTGATATCCGTAGTGGCAGCAATTCCTCCTTTTTGAACTAAGTTATCAAATAGACTTTTAACCATAGAAGCAGCCTGCTCTTTACTAGCCAATCCTACCCAAAGAGGATAATAATTAGTCGCTGATTCTATTTTTTGTTGTGTTTCAGTAGCAAAATTATAGTCATAGTAGACTTCTTTTTCTGCATCCCACAACAAATCGTGTATTCTTTTTTTTCTTTCTTCAGCTCTGGCTAGCCAAAACGATGAGGTATATTCTTTATTATTATACTTGAATTTATCTTCAAAAACTTCTCGAATGAGATACGCTATATCTTGCTCATACTTGTACAAAAGACTGTTTAATCCAACCGTATTTAGATCCGTACAAACATCGTCTAACCTATTGGAGGTATCGTGACCACTCTCTCTCATAGATCGATCGTGAGTAAAATACACATCAAGCTCTTTATCTCTAATATCACCAGCATCATACTTTTCTATAAATTTTTCCAGACTTAGGTTGTGTTTTTTCGCATACTTCTTCAATATAAAATCAAAATGACCTTCTTCCGTTTCTGGTGGGATACCGATCCCTTCTCCGTAAAAACGATTTAAACCTGTCTCCGTTAGCCGCATTCCTTTTTCCATCCATACTGTTTCGTATTCCTTAATAACCATCTCCAGATTATCAGACAACCATCCGTTTGAAACTTTAGGATTTTGCTGATAAATCTCTCTTATCAAAGAACTAAAAAAAGGCGGTTGTGTTCTGGTAAGATAATAGCTTCTGTTGGCGTTAAGGATTTTATTATAATACTTAACCTGATATCCAAAGTTATCTGACATAGACATCGCCAGATCCTGTCTACCATCAATCAATAACCCAACAGACTCAAAATAACTATCCCAGCCGTACATTTCATTAAATCTTCCTCCAGGAACTACAAACGGTTTGGCTTTATAATTTCCTTTTTCATCCTTACCGTGCGCTAAGTTTAGAATACCAGGAACCTCATTTAATGTCTTTACGTATTCTGGTGTTATCCGCTCTGGCAATGTAATTACTTTAAGTTTTGGAATTTCAGATTTTATGGATTCGAAATATGTAATTGCTTCCTTATCATGATATGGCACATATAATCTAAAGGTGTCTGTGACGGATTTTGTGTCTTCCAGTACCTTTTCCAATCCATTTTTATCAACTAACCTGGTAAGATTATCCCAATATCTAGTTTTTATTAATCTCGAAATTCGATTACTTGGGGATTCTGTTATTCTATTTAAGGAAATCGTATCATCTTTTTCTGCGATTGCCAATTCCTGAAGCAAATTAGACAAATGATAAGTTCCTTTTATGAGATTCGATTCTCCATAGGCATAGACAAACTCAAACTGCTTTGGACCTTTATCATCAATAGTTATCTTTTTATCTCCATCGGTATCCTCCTGAAGGATTAACTGATCAAGTGTTTGTTGATGATCCAAATATTCTCTTTTTGTCTCCTTTTTACAAGCTACAAACCATAGCGAAAACATCAGAATTACTATATAATCAAACTTTACCTTTAGCATGCTCAATAATTTATGTTACCAGAAAAAACCAACTACTACGGCTGTTATAATTAAAAGAATTACTGATAACATTCTGTAATTCTTATACCAAGGCAGTCCTGCAAGATCTTTTGACTCTTTAATAAACATTTCTTTTTTATATGTGTACTCTTTGATCTGTTGTGGTGATTGAGGTTTAGTCGCCAGACTAACAATCATATGCAATACGACACAAATGACAAACAACCAAGTTGCTTTTGCCAAGAAATGCAATTCATTTACCTCTGGTATCCAATCAAAAGTTTGGGAAAGGATCATTAAAACAGCCAATGAAAATCCAGTTAGTAAACTAACTATAGATCCATTACCATTAGCACGTTTCCAAAATAAACCTAATACAAATGTAGAAACTGCCGGTGGACAAGTATATGCAATTACTAATTGCAAATATGTCCATAAAGAATCACTTACACTCTCAATAAAAGGAACCCAGGAAATAGCTAAAACAACCAAAATTACAGTTGTTATTTGTCCAACACGCACTAATTGCTTACTTGTTAATTCTGGCTTAATTTGTTTCACAAAATCCATAGTCACCAGTGTAGACGCAGAGTTAAATGTAGCGGAAACCGATGACATCATCGCCGCCATCAATCCTGCCACTACCAAACCTAAAACACCTACTGGTAATAGTTGAAACAACAATACCGGATACGTAAGGTTTGGACAATCTGCAAGGTTATTACATACAGTACCATCTGTCAATGCATAGTTAAGACTGCTGATATCTAATGTGCTGAATAGTAGTAACGCTAATACTCCAGGAACTACCATAATAAAAATAACCGGTAGTTTTAGTAACCCTGCAAATAATGCTCCCCAACGTCCGTGATTGAGATCTTTTGCTCCCAATACTCGTTGTACCATAAATTGATTATTTGCCCAAAAATAAAACCCTAATAATGGAACACCTGTTAATAATCCCCACCATGGCATAAATTCATCGTTACTCGGTCTCACCAGGCTAAATACTTCATCTGAATTAGCAGGTATATATTTTCCTTCGGCTAAGCGATCTCCAAAATTAACTTCGCCAGCTATTAACATTGCATCTAATTTTGCCATCATACCAGACCATCCACCTCCTAATTGATCGAAAGCAAAATAGGTTAAAAAACAAGATCCAATAATTAGCAATACTGCCTGGATTACTTCTGTTTGGATTACGGAATTTAATCCGCCCGGAATGGTATATGCTGCTGCTGCAACTGCCAAAATCACTAAAATCAGTGTAGAATCCATCGAAGGAAACAACAATGTTAATACAATTTTACCCACATAAAGACCTGCGGCTGTATCTACCAAAATATTACCTACAACAGTAATGAATGAAAAATAATAACGTGATCTTTTATCGTATCTTCTTTCCAGAAACTCTGGCATTGTATACACTCCGGATCTCAAATAGAATGGAAGAAAGAAAATTGCAAAGAAGATCAATACAACTACCGCAAACCATTCGTAATTATACACATTTATATTCGTTTGATAAGCATCTGAAGCGAGTCCTACCAGCGTAGAACTAGAAATATTTGCAGAAAACAATGCGATCCCAACAATAGGCCATGTCATCGTCCTTCCTCCTAAAAAGTAATCTTCTGAGCTCCCTCTTTTTGATTTTGAAATTCCATAGATAATGATCCCGATGAGATACACTACAATAACCGTAATGTCGATATAAGATAATTCATTCATGTGTGAAATGTTTAATGCTTTATACTCTTTTTTAGCTTATCAGAATCCTAAGCTCACAAGTAATACGAACTAAAATTACTTAAATTTTTGGCTAAAAACCTGATGAATATACAAGATTATCTTAAAATTAATGTGATTATTTTGATCAAAATCGCAGACTTAATCTATGCAAACGTTTGTATTATCAGATTATCAAATAACAAAAGTCTTTATTTCAGGAATTCGATATTACGTTTTAAACCAGAAAACTTGGTTCGCTTTACTGCGGATTTTTGAAATATCTTAGAAAAAACATCTTGGGTAATTTCTTCCCAATCCTTTTTAGTCATTTCCAACAATTCGGGTTTGGGGTCAAAAAGAGGTTCATGATGTGACTTAGAAAAACGGTTCCAGGGACAGACGTCCTGGCAGACATCGCAACCAAACATCCAATTATCAAACTGTCCTTTGTAGTCTGATGGAATTTCCTCTTTCAATTCGATAGTAAAATAAGAAATACATTTACTACCATCTACAACATACGGATCCACAATTGCCTGAGTAGGGCAAGCGTCTATGCAGGCTGTGCACGTTCCACAATGGTCGGTAACCGGGGTGTCATACGCTAGTTCAAGATCTACAATGAGTTCGGCAATAAAATAATAAGACCCTACTTTTTGAGTAAGCAGATTGCTGTTCTTCCCAATCCATCCCAAACCACTTTTCGCAGCCCACGCTTTATCCAGAACCGGTGCCGAGTCTACAAATGCTCTTCCCTGGACTTCTCCAATATTTTCTGAAATAAATTCTTGAAGTTCTTTTAACTTATGCTTTATTACATGATGGTAATCCTGACCATATGCGTATTTAGAAATTTTAGGAGCGGCTGGATCTTTTTGTTTTTCTGAAGGGAAATAATTAAGCAATAGCGATATTACACTTTTTGAACCACTCACAAGTAATGTAGGATCAAGGCGTTTGTCAAAATGATTTTCCATATACGACATTTGCCCTTGCATATTTTGTTTCAACCATTTTTCTAATCTCGGAGCCTCTTGTTCTAAAAATTCTGCTTTACTTATTCCACAAGAGAGAAATCCCAGACGCTTGGCTTCCGTTTTGATTAATTGAGTATGCAAAGTTGTATTGCTCACAAGATCTTATCGTTTTTCAAATTTTAGTATTGCATTCACCGGTTTTAATGTAATCAATGGTTTTATTGCTATCTCGGATATCGATGTAGAAATTGTATATTTTTTTATCAACTCACTGACTGTATAAATCATTTCATACATTGCAAAATTACTACCTACACACATTCTTGGTCCAGCTCCAAAAGGAAAATACCAATCCGAGTATTCTTTCTTATTAGCTGAATGAAATCGATCAGGGTCAAAAACTGTAGGATTCTTCCAAAAGTCCTGATGTCTATGTATCTCAAAAAATGAAATTAGCACTGTGGTTCCCTTTGGTAGCTGGGTATCATTATATTGATCATCTTCTATAGTTACCCGATCAGAAAAATATGCAGGTGGATATAATCGCATAGCTTCCTCAATACATTGTGTGGTATATTTGTTTTTCTCAAACTGCTCCATCAAGGCCAGTTCGTCTGATCGGTACATCTTCACTTCCTTATATACCTTCTCCTGAATTTCGGGATGCAATGCTAACAGGCTTAAACAAAACGCCAATGCATTCGAGGTGGTTTCGTGTCCTGCGATAAAGAGAATCAATATTTCATCAATAAGCCTTTCATTATCCATTGCACTGCCATCCTCATACGTTGCACTCAATAGCATATCCAAAAGATCATCATAAGATTCTTTTGAATTTCTTCTTTCTTCAATAATCTTGTTCAGTATATCACGCGCCTCTTGAGTTAGGGCAAGGGTACTTTTAATTTGGCCACAGAGATGAAACCACCATCTTTTATAAGGTTGTCTTATTTCTCTAATTAAGGATTTCTGCGCTTCATCAGTAATATGTTGCAGCCTTGTCATTGTATCACCAGTATCCGTATAGCTAAATAAAGATTTTGCAACAACTTTAAAAGCTAAGTCATTCATTAAAGGATAGATATCCATGGGTACATCAGGTTGTATGGTAGCTAATTCGTCTTTAATGGTTTGCCTTATTGTTTTTGCAATTAGATCTATCTTTTTTTTATAAAATGCTGGTTGAATCAGTCTTCGCTGCTTTAACCAATGTGTTCCATTAGAAGTAAGCAATCCATTTCCTATATACTTCCCTAGGTCTTTGGTCTGAAGCGATGATTTGTGAAATTTGCGATGTTGACTTTGAAGCATATGCTTAGCAAAACCAGCATCTCTGGTAAAAACTACAGAGTTTCCGAATCCCAAATTTACCTGAAAAATATCTCCAAATTTTTCGAAGTTCTCATGGTGAAACGGTAGTGGATTATTTAAAATTCTTTTAGCATTTCTGAGCACTTTCAAAAAGGAGACTTTGGGAATCATCATAGTTTAAATTGTTACGCTTACAAGGTTTTAAAACAAACCTCCCTGAATTCCACCTTTGATCCGTCCAAGGTGTTTATATGCTGCTTCTGTTACCTCTCTACCTCTGGGTGTTCGCATAATAAACCCTTGTTGAATTAAAAAAGGTTCGTATACTTCTTCTATCGTTTCTGCACTTTCGCTTACCGCAGTTGCTAATGTTGTAATACCTACAGGCCCACCTTTAAACTTGTCTATAAGTGTTGTTAAAATCTTATTATCCATTTCATCCAAGCCGTGCGCATCTACATTAAGCGCTTTGAGTGCGAATTTAGAAATCTCTATATCAATAGTTCCATTACCTTTTATCTGCGCAAAATCACGTACCCTACGTAGTAAAGCGTTTGCGATTCTTGGTGTCCCCCTACTCCTTCCTGCTATTTCGATAGAAGCTTCCATAGAGATAGGAACATTTAGAATATCCGCACTTCTTTCTACAATAGTTGCTAATAACTCTGTCGTATAATATTGTAATCTGGACTGAATTCCAAAGCGAGCTCTCATTGGTGCTGTTAACAAACCAGATCTGGTAGTCGCACCTACGAGTGTAAAGGGGTTTAGATTAATCTGGACAGTTCGTGCATTAGGGCCACTTTCGATCATAATATCGATTTTATAGTCCTCCATGGCCGAATACAGGTATTCTTCTACGATTGGACTCAATCGATGAATCTCATCTATAAACAATACGTCTCTATCATCAAGGTTGGTTAATAGTCCAGCTAAGTCACCTGGTTTATCAAGAACCGGTCCTGAAGTAACTTTGATTCCCACGCCTAGTTCATTGGCAAGGATATGTGCTAATGTTGTTTTACCTAAACCTGGAGGCCCGTGAAACAATGTATGATCCAGTGCTTCATCTCTTAAGTTTGCGGCCTGAACAAAAATCTTTAGATTTTCTAATACCTGATCCTGTCCGGCAAAATCCTCAAAAGCAAGTGGTCTTAAAGCTCTTTCAATATCCAGATCCTCATTAGAAAAGTTTTCGCTCGATGGATTTAGATTTTCGTTCATAAACAACTATTTTCAATGTTTTGTAACAAAGATAACATACTAACACTAAAAATTATTTTGAATTAACATCAAATAAAGTTAGCATTATTGTTTTCATCTATAGGTTTAGCACATATTAAAAACTTGAGATAGAAAAACATTGCTACAATATCTGCAGAATATATGACCGCTTCAAAAACCGAAGTAGGATAGTACAATTCCTGAATGGGAACCAAAGCATTTACTAATATACAACTACTCGCAGCAATTAATAAATAATAAGAGTTTGTATGACGATTTCCTAAATAAATTATGAAACAACATCCCAAAAAATAAAACAACGAAATAATAATCATTAAAGCATAAACTATCGAGTTTTCAAAACCTAGCATAGTCATATTAAAAATAGAAAAGGTAAGATAAATAACCAATAGCAAACCAATCAATACAGAAGGTGAAAATATTTCATTGTATCGAATCTTCTTAAAAGAGACGAACGCTAACAATAAATACGCACATAAAAAATAATATAGCGGTAATAATATTCCTATATAATCAAAAAACTTTTCAAAATCATTCAAAATCAGAACATCATTAACCATAATAATAATGATAATCAAAGGGTACAAAACATGTACTTTTTTCTTGTTTTCAAGATAGATCCAAATAAGTGTTAAGGATGAAAGAGGTTTTATAAAAACCAGTACTTCATTACCAAAAAACAACCCACAAAAAAACACGACTGCAATAGCTATGTAACATGAAATATGTGCTGGTGATTGGAGGTTCAATTCGGTTTATTGTATTTATGCCTAAAATAAAACTAAAATTCAACTAAACAAACTACTACGTGATGCTTCTTCACTATAAGATAGTATACAGTTTCATAAAAACAAAACCCTTTTGAAGTCAGTTCAAAAGGGTTTCATATATATTATATTATTATTTGTTTAATGATGCATTTCTTCTTCACCATCTTGCAATGGGATAATTTGTGAAACAAAATCTTGTCCAGGAATCACATACTCACCATCTTCCCTTGTTTTACTGTAATCATAAGGCCATCTGTATACGTGAGGAATAGCACCCGGCCAGTTACCGTGTAAATGTTTAACAGGAGTAGTCCATTCCATCGTATTTGATTTCCAAGGATTCTGTGCTGCTTTCTTTCCGTAGAAAATAGAGTGTATGAAGTTATATAAGAATACTAATTGTGCTGCTGCCGTAATTAGCGCAAATATGGTAATCAAAACATTCGTATCTGCAAGATCATCAAAATATGGGAAAGCACTATTGGTATAATAACGGCGTGGTAATCCAGCCATACCAATAAAGTGCATTGGAAAGAAAACTCCATAAGCACCGATAGCGGTAACCCAGAAATGTACATATCCTAAATTCTTATTCATCATTTTACCATACATCTTCGGGAACCAGTGATATACTCCTGCGAATAAACCATATAATGCAGAGATACCCATTACTAAGTGGAAGTGTGCTACCACAAAGTATGTATCGTGCACATTGATATCCAAAGTACTATCACCAAGAATGATTCCAGTAAGACCACCTGTAATAAAAGTGGATACTAATCCAATAGAAAATAACATCGCGGGATTGAGCTGCAAGTTACCTTTCCATAATGTTGTTATATAATTAAATGCTTTAACCGCAGACGGTATCGCAATCAATAATGTTGTAAATGTAAATACAGAACCTAAAAATGGATTCATTCCTGAAATAAACATATGATGTCCCCAAACAATGGTAGACAAAAATGCAATTGCTAAAATCGAAGCAACCATCGCTCTATATCCAAATATAGGTTTACGCGCATTTGTTGCAATAATCTCTGATGTTATTCCCAATGCTGGCAACAATACGATATATACTTCGGGATGACCCAAGAACCAGAATAAGTGTTCAAAAAGTACTGGAGATCCACCTTGATTGTGTAATACTTCTCCAGCAATGTAAATATCACTTAAATAAAACGAAGTTCCGAAACCTCTATCCATTATCAATAATAATGCTGCTGATAGTAAAACGGGGAACGATACAATACCAATAATAGCTGTAACAAAAAATGCCCAGATCGTTAATGGCATACGAGTCATTGACATCCCTTTAGTTCTTAAATTAATTACAGTTACTACATAATTAAGTGAACCTAATAAAGAAGAGGCAATGAAAATAGCCATCGATACCAACCACAGTGTCATTCCTGTACCAGAGCCACCAATAGCTTGTGGTAACGCACTTAATGGTGGATAAATTGTCCAGCCGGCAGATGCAGGTCCTGCCTCTGCAAACAGCGACAATACCATAATTACACTACTTAGGAAAAACAACCAATATGAAATCATATTCAAGAAACCAGAAGCCATATCTCTAGCTCCAATTTGTAATGGAATTAAAAGGTTACTAAATGTACCACTCAACCCGGCTGTTAATACAAAGAAAACCATAATGGTACCATGTATGGTGACTAGCGCCAAATACATACTGGGATCCATAACGCCATCCTGTCCAAACTTACCTAGTAAAACTTCAAAAACAGTAAATTTATGATCAGGCCATGCTAATTGTAGTCTAAATAATAGAGACATGGCAATACCGATAATCCCCATAATCAAACCAGTAATTAAATACTGTTTGGAGATCATCTTGTGATCCTGACTAAAAATATATTTAGTTATAAATGTCTCTTTATGATGATGTCCGTGATCGTGATCTTCTGCGTGACCATCTACGTGTGCTATTGCTGACATACGAATATTATTTTAATAAAAATATATTAATTTCTCTCTTTCTCTTTTTTCTTAATTACTTGCCTGAGCAGATAATTGTTCTTTAAATGTTTGTTGTCCTTTCAACCATGCACTATAATCCTCTTCAGATTCAACAACAATTTTCATTTGCATGTTATAATGAGAAGCTCCACATATTTTATTACATAATAAGTAATAATCAAATTCATAATTCTCCAATGCTTCATCACCAGCTGCCGTCAACTTCTTACTTTTCTCCCTTCTAATTTTATTAATCGTAGCCACTTTCTCCACCATAAACTCACTGTTACGCATTTCTTCAGAAGTCATTATAGGTGTATAAGAAAACTCCGTTATCATACCAGGAACAACATTCATTTGGGCTCTAAAAAATGGCATGTAAGCAGAATGTAGTACATCTTGGGAACGCATTTTAAAAATCACCTTTCTATTTACTGGCAAGTGCAATTCGTTAGCTATCTTATCATCCATACCATACGAATCTGAAGCATCTAAACCTAATGTGTTTACCCCTTCTATAAAACGAACATTTGCTTTTCCTAACACATTATCTTCTCCAGAATATCTAGCCCTCCAATCAAACTGATAGGCATATAACTCTATTATTAATGGATCTCCCTCTTCCTCGTCGATATTCATGATATCTGTCCAAGTAAACAATCCATATATGATCAAGCCAGCTAATACAATAACAGGAATGATTGTCCAGATAAATTCTAATTTATCATTGTCTGCATAAAATAAAGCTTTATTATTTTTATTACCTCTGTACTTGTAAGAGAAGAAATGTAATAACCCTTGTGTAATGATTTGTACAAACATGATCAATACCATAGAAATTAACATCAACCTATCATATTCTACTCCATGTTCTGAAGCAGATTCCGGAAGGAAAAAGCTATTGTATTGTACGAAACAAAATATCGTTAAAAGATACATGAATATCACAAAAGCAAGCATCAACTTACCTTGTAAGTTATTATCCTTGTCGTTAGCTACCTGAGAATTATCTGCATCTTTAGCTTGAGACAATTTCAATATTTTTGACATCTGCCATAAGGAGATTCCAATAAGCGCTATAACTACTATGGTTAAGAATACAGTCATTTTTATCTATGTTCTTTTTTAGATCTAATTTTTTTAATAATGAAAGTGTTTACTTTCTTCAATATAAGGGTTCCCTTTTGCTAATAACGGTGCTTTGGTAAGTGCTTTAAATACTACAAATAAGAATAAACCTAAAAACAATAATACAGCACTAATTTCAGTAATACCAATAAACCAGGATTCTCCTACGGTTGCAGGCATTACCATGTTGAACACATCAACATAATGACCACATAAAATAATAATCCCCGCCATAACTACAAACCAATTAATACGTTTGTAATCACTATTCATTAACACTAATAAAGGGAAAATAAAGTTCATTACAACCATCCCAAAGAACGGTAATTTATAATCCTCAATACGTGTTATGAAGTATGTTACTTCCTCCGGTATATTAGAATACCAGATCAACATAAATTGTGAAAACCATAGGTACGTCCAGAAAATACTCACACCAAACATAAACTTAGCTAAATCGTGGATATGGCTATCATTAACAAACTCCATATACCCTTTAGACTTTAAATAAATTGTAATCAATGCTATGGTGGTAATTCCCGATACAAATAAGCTGGCAAATACGTACCATCCAAATAAGGTACTAAACCAATGTGGATCAAAACTCATAATCCAGTCCCAAGACGCCATCGATTCTGTATATATAAAAAACACAAGGAATCCGGCAGCAATTTTGAAACTTTTCTTGTACCATTTATTTCCTGTTGGATCTTCATCTTGTTTTCTAGAATATTTAATTGCAAAATGACGATATAAGAACCACCCACCTAAGAAAAATGCAGCTCTAAAAATAAACCAACCACCATTTAACCAACTAGCTTTCCCTTGCAATAACTTATCGTGAGCGACTACTTCAGGATCTGCCCAAACGAATAGATGATTTATATGAAAGCCTGATAAAGCGAGTATTACAAAAAGTATAATTCCTCCAGGAACTAAATATGCGGTTATTGCTTCCATTACTCTAAATAACACCGGAGACCAACCCGCTTGCGCTGCAAATTGTATTGCATAAAATGCTAATACTCCCAATGCAATCATAAAGAAGAAAAAAGCGGCTACATAAAGTGCAGCCCAAGGCTTATTTTGTAATTGATGTAATATGTGTTTGTAATGCTCATCCCCGCTATGATGGTCTTTGTCAAGACTATCTTCAGCATGAATGGTATTTCCTTCGTGCGTTTCAGTTGCTTGAGATTCTCCATGTCCTTCTCCGTGCGCATCGTGTGCTACCATCTCTTTTACATCTTCAATCGTACTAGGAGCGGACAAAAATCCATATCCAAGCCCTAAAGCACCTATAACCACAAGGATGATAGAAAATAATCTTAATTTACTTGATAGCGTATACATATCTATATAATATCGTTATTCTTAACTTTTATTAATTAGTGAGTTTCTTCAATTTCTGCAGGTCTTTTCTCAACCTCTGGAATTAGATTTGAAGGAGCATCACTTTCCTTGTCTATCCTTGGTGTTTTACCCTCAAGATCAGCTTTCAATTTTTGCACGTATTGAACAATTTGCCATCGTTCATACTCATCAGTCTGAGAAGCATACGATCCCATAGAATTAATACCATAATACATCACGTGATAGATACTTCCTTCTGTGATTGCTCTACCTATGTCATCATAACTAGGAACACCAAGTATTTTTTCTCTTTGAACCAAAGTACCTTTACCATCACCTTTATCACCGTGACAGATAGCACAATATATAGTGTATAATTGCATTCCTGCTGCTTGATTCTCTTTAGTATACCGTATTGGATTTTTTAAAGAGTCTTTTGCCAATTGATATCCTTCAGGTTCATTTTCAAAATCATAGGGCATCCATCCTCTGGGAATAGAACCAACTGCTGGCAACATAGCTTCCTGATTGCCAGGAAAAACATCATACTCACCATAAGCTTCGTACCCTATTGGCTCATACATATTAGGCATATATTGATAATTTGGTTTTGAATCTTTTTTACAAGACGCAATACTTAGTATCATTATTACAACAACTATTATCTTTAAACTATTCTTCATTATTACGAATGGTTATCTTCTTGCTTATCTATTACTTTAATTTCTACAGCACCTGTATTGCTCAAGAAATTGGTCATTGTATCCACATCATGGTGTCCAGCATCAACTTCCATTAAGAAATGGTCATCTGTGGTTCTCACATCCGGATTTTCAGCCTCTTTAAATGGCCATAACTTACTTCTCATGTAAAAAGTAATAACCATCAAGTGTGCGGCAAAGAAAACGGTGAGTTCAAACATAATCGGAACAAATGCCGGCATGTTTTCTATATAACTAAAACTAGGTTTTCCACCGATGTTTTGAGGCCAATCCTCGATCATGATGTAATTCATCATTGTAATTGCCACAGTTAACCCAACACATCCATACATAAAGGACGTTATTGCCAATCTGGTCGGCGCTAATCCCATTGCTTTATCAAGACCGTGAACAGGAAAAGGTGTATAAACCTCTTCTATATGATAACGTTCGGCACGAACCTCCTTTACAGCGTCCATAAGGACGTCATCATCTGTATATAATGCATGTATAACTTTTGATGCCATACTTCTAGTTGTTTTTTAATTTTTCTGCCTGCCCCGCCCAATCATCGCGTTGTGCTCTACCGGGGAAAGATCCTGTAATACTATCTAATAAATTGTATTCGGTTTCAGTCATCCTACTTACCTGATCAAAGGTGAAAATACCCAGTTCATTTAGCTTCACTTCCATTACCGGACCAATTCCATTTATCCTTTTTAAGTCATCAGGTGTTTGAACGTTCGCATCAAAAGCACCTATATTACCCAATAAATTATCTAAATTCTTTTGATTCTCTTCAGAATCTACATCTTTTACAATAGTCTCAGAAGAAACCTTTACCCCAATCTTTGGAAGCTCATCTCTATGATCTATTCCAGCTTCTCTAAGTTTTTTATACTTCTCACCAGATGATTTCAAAATAGTTTTAACTTCTGCTTGTGCAATCACAGGGAATGTACGTGCGTACAACAAAAATAACACAAAGAAAAATCCAATAGTACCTATGAATATTCCAATATCTACAAATGTAGGAGAGAACATCGTCCAAGAAGATGGTAAGTAATCTCTGTGAAGTGAGGTTACGATAATTACAAACCGCTCAAACCACATTCCTATATTAACTACAATAGAAATAATGAAAGAAAACATGATACTTCTTCTCAGCTTGGGAAACCACATAAATTGCGGAGAGAACACATTACACGACATCATCGCCCAGTATGCCCACCAATATGGACCAGTTGCTCTATTCAAGAATGCATATTGTTCGTATTCAACTCCTGAGTACCAAGCAACAAAAAGCTCTGTGATATATGCCACACCAACTATAGAACCAGTAATCATAATTACGATGTTCATTAACTCTATATGTTGTATTGTAATGTAGTTTTCTAAATTAGATACCTTTCGCATAATGATAAGCAATGTGTTTACCATTGCAAACCCAGAGAAAATCGCACCCGCCACAAAATATGGAGGAAAGATCGTTGTATGCCATCCCGGAATCACAGAAGTAGCAAAGTCAAAAGATACAATTGTATGTACCGAAAGTACAAGTGGAGTTGCTAAACCTGCAAGTACCAAAGATACTTCTTCGAAACGTTGCCAATCTTTTGCTCTCCCACTCCATCCGAAGGAAAGAATACTATATATTTTCTTATTAAACGGTGTAATTGCACGGTCTCTGATCATTGCAAAATCAGGTAATAAACCAGTCCACCAAAACACCAACGATACCGAAAGGTATGTAGAGATTGCAAATACATCCCACAGTAGCGGTGAATTAAAGTTTACCCATAAGGAACCAAACTGATTCGGAATCGGCAAAACCCAATACGCTAACCAAGGACGTCCCATATGAATGATCGGAAACAAACCTGCCTGAATAACTGAAAATATAGTCATAGCTTCTGCAGATCTATTAATTGCCATTCTCCATTTTTGACGGAACAACAACAATACCGCAGAAATTAATGTTCCTGCGTGACCTATACCTACCCACCAAACAAAGTTGGTAATATCCCAGGCCCATCCTACAGTCTTATTTAATCCCCAGGTTCCGATACCTGTAGAAATTGTGTAAATTATACAACCTATTCCCCATAGGAAAGCAAAAAGAGCGATAGAAAAAACAATCCACCAAGATTTATTTGCTTTACCTTCAACTGGTGCAGCAACATCCACAGTAACGTCGTGGTACGTTTTATTGCCAGTTACTAAAGGCTTTCTTATAGGTGCTTCGTAATGAGACATAATCCTTTATAATTGAATTGATTCTTTATTTAGTTAATTAGGCTTCCGAAGTATTTCTTACTTTCGTCTGGTACATCACATTTGGTTTAGTACCTACATGCTCAAGTAAATGATACATACGTTTATCCTCAGTTAATTTGGCTACTTCACTGTCTTTATCATTGATGTCTCCAAATGTCATTGCTCCAGAAGAACAAGCAGCTGAACAAGCCGTTTGGAATTCTTCATCCTTCACAACTCTTCCATCTCTTTTGGCGTCCAAAATCGATTTTTGTGTCATCTGGATACACATAGAGCATTTTTCCATTACCCCTCTTGAACGAACAGTAACATCAGGATTCAACACCATACGACCTAAATCGTTATTCATATGGTAATCAAATTCATCATTTTTGTTATACAAGAACCAGTTAAATCTACGTACTTTATAAGGACAATTGTTTGCACAATATCTAGTACCCACACAACGGTTATATGCCATATGATTTTGACCTTGTCTACCATGAGACGTTGCCGCAACAGGACAAACAGTTTCACAAGGGGCGTGGTTACAATGCTGACACATTACAGGCTGGAAGGCAACTTCAGGATTATCAGAAGGAACTTCCATTTCTCCGAACTCAGACAATGAACTTCCCAATCCAGAGATAGCATCTTTCTTATCATTATCTCCTTCAAAACTATCTTCTGAAGAATAGTAACGGTCAATACGTAACCAGTGCATATCACGAGATCTACGGATCTCAGACTTGCCTACTACAGGAACATTATTCTCCGCATGACAAGCAATTACACAAGCTCCACATCCTGTACATGCATTTAAGTCTATAGAAAGATTAAAATGATGACCAACTGAACGATCAAATTCATCCCAAAGATCAACTTCTGGTGAAGTCACTTCGTATTCTATATGATTTTTGCTCACTTCAGGAACTGCATTCCATTCGTGTTTATCTTTTGTATTAAATATTTCAAGAGTCGTTTCTTTGATGATATCTCCACGACCCATTAATGTATTATGCAATTGTACACAAGCGAATTCGTGAACTCCTTCAGCTTTCTCCAATTTTACCGATTGAACTGCATTTTGATTTTGATACAATACATATGCATTTACTCCAACTTGCATTTCCTCCTTAAGACCGGCAGTTTTACCATATCCTAAAGCCAACCCAACAGAACCTTGTGCTTGTCCAGGTTGAATAATTATTGGCACGGTAATATTCACTCCATTGGCAGTAACCGTTGCATAACTACCATTTAAGGCACCATTGGCAACATTCTCGTTTGTTAAGCCTATAGATTCTGCATCTGCTCTAGAAACTGTCAAATAGTTATCCCAAGACGCTCTTGTAACAGGATCAGGCATTTCTTGCAACCAAGGGTTGTTTGCCTGTTGTCCATCACCTAAAGCGGTCTTAGTATATAATGTAAGCTCGAATCCGTTTGATTTTGCAGTAGACAACCTTCTAGCTGCGGCACCAACATTAGGACCAGCAGGAGTTGCTATCGCTTCCTCATCCCCTTCTGGAGCAGCAATAGCTGCCTCTAAGGATTCTTTAGCAAGCACAGGCTTCACTAACACTCCATCGTGTAACGCCTGATTCCAAGATGTCCCTCCCAGAACCCCAGTCCAAGCATCCTTAATATAGTCATTGTATGCAGCTGAATTTCCAGTCCATTTTAATAATGTCTCTTGAAACTGACGTGTATCAAACAAAGGACGGATTGTAGGCTGCATCAAGCTATAACTACCTTTCTTTAACTCAACATCGCCCCAAGATTCTAAATAATGCGGTGTTGTCGCCACATAATTACATTCTGAAGCGGTTTCATCATTGTGCATACTAAAGGCAACTGAAACATCTACTTTTTTGATACCTTCTTTAAATTCACTTGCATTAAAAAGTGAATATGCAGGATTCACACCGGCGATCAACAAACCTCCTACACGACCAGCGTTCATATCTTTTACTAGCTGAGCAACCGCTTTTGTGTTACCCTGACGAATTTTTCTTGGCGTATCTAGATTGAATGCTTTACTACCAATATGTTTGTTAATTGCTAACACCAATAATTGTGCATCTACATCTTGAATTCCCGAAACCACAATAGCATTGCTACCGGCCTTCTGAATTTGCTTAGCAGCTTTTACCACCTCGGCATCCAAAGAAGCGTCTAAAGAACCTTTTGATCCAGCTCCTGTCACATACTTATATAAAGCAGCCAATACTTGTTTTTGCTGAGTTGGTGTAGCTTTTATTCTTTTATCTGCATTTGCACCAGAAAGAGACATATTTGCCTCAAACTGAATATGCTTAGACATTTTTCCATTCTTAGGAACACGACCCTTAGCGTATCCACTATCATATCCTCCTCCTTGCCAGTCTCCCAAGAAATCTGCTGCAACACTAACTATAGTGTTTACTTTAGAGAAATCATAATCGGCTAATGCTCTTTCTCCATACATCATTTCATAAGCGTCTAATGCCTCGCTAGAAGAAACAGCGTCGTATACAACGTGAGAAACATTGTTATATCTAGCCTTAAATTCTGCTATTAACTTAGAAATTGAAGGACTTGCAAAAGTCTGAGTTAACAAAACAATTTTTTTTCCACCTAAACTATTAAGCTTCGTTCCAACCTCTTTATCAAGCTGTTCCCAACTAATATCCTCCTCACCTTTCTTAGGGCCTTGTAAACGAGCGTTATCGTATAATGATAAAACAGACGCGTGAACCCTAGCATTGGCATCTCCATTAGAAGTCGCCAGATTATTATTCTCTACTTTAATTGGACGACCTTCTCTTGTTTTAATTAAAATACTTGCAAAATCAAAACCATCAGCAATCGTTGTCGCATAGTAATTAGCTACGCCTGGAACAATTCTTTCTGGCTGGACCACATACGGTATTGATTTGATCACAGGACCTTCACACGCCGCTAAAGAAGCGGCCGCAGTACTAAAACCTACATATTTAAGAAAATCACGACGAGAAGTCGAAGAACTTTCCAGAGATGGTTTATCTCCTAAAAACTCATCCGTAGGAATCTCCTGAACGAACTCATTTTGTTGTAGCGTCTCAACAATAGAGCTATTCTCATTTAGCTCTTCAACACTTTTCCAGTATTTCTTGTTTGATGACATATATAATTGATATTAGCTTCTTATTTATTTTTTTTACGTAAATGAATAAATCATTTATTAATAATGGCACTTACCACATTCCAGACCACCCATTTGAGCAGCAGTTAATTTATCCACTCCATACTTTTTAGACAGTTCTGAGTGAATCTTTTCGTAATACTCATTGCCTTGTGTCTTTACGTTTGTTTCTCGGTGACAGTTAATACACCAACCCATTGTTAATGGAGCGTGCTGATACATCACCTCCATCTCTTCTACAGGACCGTGACATTTCTGACACTCAACTCCTGCTACACTTACGTGCTGTGAGTGATTGAAGTATGCAAAATCAGGAAGGTTGTGTATACGAACCCATTTAACTGGCTCTGTTTCTCCAGTATATGATTGTGAATTCTCGTCCCAACCAACTGCCTTATATAACTTCTGAATCTCACCATCATAGAATTCTTTTGAATATTCTTCAGTAGCGGTACTCTCTGCTACCTCAGCAATAGACTTATGACAGTTCATACAAACATTTAAAGAAGGAATACCAGAATGCTTAGACACTCTAGCAGAAGAGTGGCAATACTTACACTCTATTTTATTCTCACCTGCATGAATTTTATGCGAATAATGAATAGGCTGTACAGGCATATACCCCTGATCTACACCAACTTGCATAAAATAACCATACACAAAGTATCCACTAGCCAACAATAAAAATATTGCTGACACCAATACTAGAAATTGATTTTGCACAAACGCTTTCCAGATCGGGGTTCTTGGTTCTGATTTAGGCAACTCAACACCGTTTGCTTCAGCAAAACTCCTTAATGTCTTATTAACCAGGAACAATACTATTACTAGCATTAGAAATACTAAAGCTAACGCAGCCAGAACAAGATTTGATGAAACTCCTGAACCACCAGACGTACCTGCTGCAGAACCTCCAGTAGAAGCTTCAGGCAATGGATCTGCTTTTGGCACCATTACATACGCCAAGATATTATCAATATCTGCATTAGTTAATTGTGGAAACGCATTCATTGGAGTTTTATTAAACTCTTCCCAAATAGCAACTGCTTGTGCATCACCAGAGGCAATCATTGCCGCACTATTCTTTACCCATGAATACAACCACTCTCTCTCATACTTATCGGCCACTCCAAAAAGGGCTGGTCCAGTCATTTTTTTATAGCGCTTATGGCAAGCTGCACAAAGAGATTTAAACAAAGCTTCTCCTTTCGCAACATCTCCACCTTCAGTGGATTCTACAGCAGCGGTTTCCGTTGTTGCCACTTCTTCCTGCGCAAAAACTGGATTCAATAAAGAGAATAAAAAAACAGTTCCTAGAAGTAGGAGTTTTGAGGCTGAATTTCGGTATTTCACCTGTTTCATATTATTAAGTAGAATTATCGTCTAAATTTTGGTATGGTTTTTTCATTATTCTTAAAAAATGAGAGAAAACCATGTCCATTTAATTCGACAGCAAAAGTACTATAATAAGTCGATTTTAGAAATGTTAGCGAACTGTTAAGTGTTAATTTATAATTATTCTAAATAATATTTTTAAAGGATTTTGAGTTATTAAACTTTACCTTTGTATCAAATCTATTTGTAATGAGAATTTTAAGCAAAAAAAAGAACCTTTTCCTAGTAGGTTTTTGTTTTACAGGAATCACCTATATAAGCGCACAGGACTCTACGAATTTTGATAATCCTACCGTTTTTACCACTATAGAGTTAACTCCTCCTGCAGAACCGACAGTAACCATCAATCAAGATCCAAGGATTAAACAATTACTGGACATCAAAACGAAAATGGATAAAGATGGAGTGTTAAGTGATAATTACAGAATCCAATTGTATAATGGAAACATGAATCAAGCTCAAAAAGTTCTAAAAAAAGCAGAAGACACATTCCCTCAATGGAAAACAGATATTAAATGGGAAACCCCCGATTTTAAAGTTTGGATTGGCAATTACAGAAGTAAGCTAGAAATGGACAGAGCTTTAAAAGATATTAAAAAAGAATTTGCAGGAGCATTTCCTTTTAAACCTGAAAAAAAATAAATATTTTAACGGCATAAAGGTTTAAAAAAAAGCCTGATCATTGAAAATGATCAGGCTTTTTTAATTTATATAAATTGTACGTATTATAATTTTTTCTTTACAGCTACTTCCTGGAAGGATTCAATCACGTCGCCAATTTTAATATCATTATAATTTTTAACCTGTAATCCACAGTCATATCCTTTAGAAACTTCTTTCACATCATCTTTAAATCTCTTCAAAGAAGCAAGTTCTCCGGTATACACCACCACTCCTTCGCGTATCAATCGAATTCCAGCATTACGGATTATCTTACCAGTCTGAACCATACAACCTGCAATTGTTCCGACTTTAGATATTTTAAATGTTTCTCTGATTTCTGCAGTACCGGTAATTTCCTCTTTCATTACAGGAGAAAGCATACCTTCCATTGCATCTTTCAGATCATTGATCGCATCATAGATAATCGAATAGGTTCTGATATCGATTTCTTCTTTATCAGCCACCTGGCGGGCGTTACCTGCAGGCCTTACATTAAATCCTATAATTATTGCATCTGAAGCTGATGCTAACAACACATCACTTTCTGTAATCGCTCCTACAGCTTTATGAATAATATTTACATGAATCTCTTCAGTAGATAATTTCTGGAATGAATCTGTTAAAGCCTCTACGGAACCGTCTACGTCACCTTTGAGAATAATATTCAATTCTTTAAAGTCTCCAAGAGCGATTCGTCGTCCGATTTCATCCAACGTAATATGTCTTTGTGTACGAACAGATTGTTCCCTATGCAATTGAGCTCTTTTAGAGGCAATATCTTTAGCTTCTCTTTCATCTTCGAGCACACTAAACTTATCACCCGCTTGTGGCGCTCCATCAAGACCTAAGATTGAAACTGGCGTAGAAGGGCCTGCTTCTTTAACATTCTTTCCTCGCTCATCTTGCATCGCCTTAATCTTACCACTATTTCTACCTGCTAGTACATAATCACCTACACGCAATGTACCTGTTTGTACCAGAATTGTGGATACATACCCTCTACCTTTATCAAGAAAAGCTTCTACCACAGTTCCCGAAGCTAGTCTATCAGGATTTGCCTTAAGCTCCAATATTTCGGCCTCTAATAGCACTTTTTCTAATAGTTCTTTAACTCCTTGTCCGGTTTTAGCAGAAATATCATGGGATTGAATTTTTCCTCCCCAATCTTCTACCAACAGGTTCATAGATGCTAATTTCTCTTTTATCTTTTCTGGATTCGCTTCTGGTCGATCCACTTTATTAATTGCAAAAACTATAGGAACTCCAGCAGCTTGCGCATGGCTTATTGCTTCCTTTGTTTGAGGCATTACGTCATCATCTGCTGCAATAACAATAATAGCCAAATCCGTTACCTGAGCTCCACGGGCACGCATCGCCGTAAAGGCTTCGTGACCTGGAGTATCCAAAAATGCTATTTTTTGTCCATTATCTAACTGCACTCCATACGCTCCGATATGCTGTGTAATTCCACCACTTTCTCCAGCAATCACATTTTCTTCACGGATATAATCCAGCAAAGATGTTTTTCCGTGGTCAACGTGCCCCATCACAGTTACAATTGGGGCTCTTAAAATCAGATCTTCTGGTGCATCAACAACCTCTTCAATAGATTCCTCTATATCTGATGTTACGAAATCAACTTCATACCCAAATTCGTCTGCAACGATAGACAATGTTTCTGCATCAAGACGCTGGTTCATCGTTACCATAATACCTAGTGACATACAAGCCGAAATAACCTGAGTAGTAGGAACATCCATCATAGTTGCTACTTCTGAAACAGTAACAAACTCTGTTACTTTTAGCACTTTACTTTCTTGCTCTTGCTGAGCCACATCGTCTTCTACTTTTTGACGGTGTTGATCTCTTTTATCTCTACGGTACTTTGCCGCTTTGGATTTATTAGATTTACCCTGAAGTTTTTCAAGAGTTTCTCTTACCTGCTTTTGTACTTCTTCTTCACTTGGCTCCTCTTTAACAACCGCAGGTCTTCTTCCTTTACCTGACCCACGATTTCCTGGCCCGCGATTACCCGGCCCACGATTTCCACCTTGTCTATTACCTGGTCCTCCTGATTTTCCTCCGTCTTTACTTATTCTCCTACGCCGTTTTTTCGGGTCTCCCCCTGAAGATTTATCAGATTTATCGTCTTTCTTCTTAGTTGGTTTCTTAAATTTGGTCAAGTCAATTTTCTGACCTGTAAAATTAGGACCATCTAATTTCTTATATTGTGTTTCTACTTTTACAGATTCTGACTGATTTTCAGCATCCTGAGCGGCCTGAGTATCTTTTTTGGTAGTTTTTTGTTCTGCTGGCTTTGCTGCTTTCTTCTGCTCTAAATCAATTGAGGCCACTTTAGCAAGCTTAATACCTTTCTTAGCAGGCCTATTTGAAACTACTTCAGGTTTCTTCTCGGTTTCTTTTATTTCCTCTTTTTCGGAAGTCTCTTTTTTTGCTTCTTCTTTGGGCTGTTCGGCAGTTTCTTCTTTCTTATTTAACTCAATCTTACCGACTTGTTTCGGTCCGCTTAATTGGGCTTTAGCTTTTACAACTTCACGTGCTTCAGCGCGTTTACGTTTTTCTTCCTGCTCCGTCTCGATCTGCACCCGCAGTGCTTCTTTCTCTTTTCGTTTTTCCTCACCAACCTCTTTTGAAGCCACCTTCTTACTCTTATCTGTCTGAAATTCATCAAACAAGAGCTGATAGATCTCTGAAGAAATTTTTGTGGTAGGACGCGAGTCTATCTCATGACCTTTTGAATTCAAAAAGTCAACAGCCCGATCTAGCGAGATATTGAATTCGCGTAATACCTTATTTAATCTCATTGTTTTTGCTTCAGCCATAAATGCCTTTTATTTTATGCTCAAATATAAATTAATTGAAGTTATTAATCTTCAAATTCTGATTTTAATATTCTAATAACCTCACCAACAGTCTCTTCTTCGAGATCTGTTCTTTTTACCAAATCTTTAATATCTTGTTCTAAAATACTCTTAGCCGTATCTAATCCTATTTTAGCAAACTCTTCTATAATCCAGGAATCAATCTCATCAGAAAACTCTGATAACTCCACATCTTCTTCCACACCTTCTCTGAACACATCTATCTCATAACCAGTTAGTTGACCTGCTAAACGGATATTATGCCCTCCTCGGCCAATGGCTTTAGACACCTCTTCAGGTTTCAACATAACTTCTGCGCGACCTCCTTCTTCGTTAAGCTTAATAGATGTTACTCTAGCAGGACTCAAGGCTCTTGTAATGTATAGTTGTAAATTATTTGTATAATTAATTACATCGATATTTTCATTTCCAAGTTCTCTAACAATCCCATGAATACGGGATCCTTTCATACCTACACAAGCGCCTACAGGATCAATTCTATCATCATAAGAATCTACAGCAACTTTTGCTTTTTCACCCGGAATCCTAACTACTTTTTTTACTGTTATCAAACCATCAAACACTTCTGGTATTTCTGACTCGAACAACTTTTCCAAGAATAATGGCGAAGTTCTAGACATAATAATTGCAGGTTTGTTACCCTTAAGCTCCACAGATTCAATAACTCCTCTCACATTTTCTCCTTTTCTGAAAAAATCCGATGGTATTTGTCTATCTTTTGGTAAGATAATTTCATTTCCTTCATCATCTAACAAAATTATTGCTCTGTGACGAATATGATGAACTTCAGCAGTATATATTTCTCCTTCTAACTCTTTGAATTGCTTATAAATATTTGTATTATCATGTTCGTGTATTTTAGAGATCAAGTTCTGACGCAACGCTAAAATAGAACGCCTTCCTAAATCTATAAGTTTTACTTCTTGTGAAACATCCTCTCCAATTTCAAAATCAGGCTCTATCTTTCGTGCTTCCGAAATAGATATTTCCTGATTTCCGTCTTCTACTTCTCCATCTGCAACTACTATACGGTTTCTCCAAATCTCTAAATCCCCTTTATCAGGATTTATAATGATATCGAAATTATCATCACTACCAAATTTCTTTTTTAATGCATTTCTAAATACATCTTCTAAGATCGCCATCAGCGTAACACGATCGATTAACTTATCATCCTTAAATTCTGAAAATGACTCTATTAATGCGATATTTTCCATATCAATCTATAATTAAAATGTTATTATAACCTTTGCTTCCAGTATTTCGTTATAAGAAACACTTGCCTCTTTAGTTACTGTTATTTTTCCTTTTCCTACAGGTTTGGGCTCTCTTGTTTTCCAAACCAACGTTATCGTATCATCCGTCACAGAAGTTAATTCGCCTTCAATAGTCTCTTTATCCTCTGTTTTAATCTTAAGTTTTCTACCTATATTTTTTTTATACTGACGTTTGTGAGTCAGTCCTTCAGAAACTCCAGCAGACATTACTTGTAATGAAAAATCCTCTTCTTCTCGATCCAAATTATGCTCAATTGCTCTACTTACTGCGATACAATCTTCTACTGTTACCCCATCATCACCGTCAATAACAACCTCAATATTATTACCCGGATGCATCTTTTGTTCTATTAAAAAAAGCGTAGGCCTTTCCAATAGTGCCTCTTCCAACAAATTTTGAACTTTATCTTTTAATGACATAGGTAGATAAAAAGAGGGGACTTTTTGTCCCCTCCATCTGGTTTTTTAATTTCAACGGTGCAAAGATAGTAATAATATCTTAGATTCAAAACCTAGTTAAGAATGAATTTATTCGTAAATTTAAATGACTATTAATGATTTACCACTCAGTTTATATGAGAACTCAGAATTAAAACCTATATTTTTAAGACATCTCATTTTGTAGGTATGATTAAATAACACAAATTCAATTAATTTTTGTAATGACTATTATTCTAAACACACTATAACCATGATTAAAAAAATTCTAGTACCTACAGATTTCTCTTCACAAGCTGAAAGCGCTTTAAAAGTGGCGGCTCAAATAGCTAAAAAAAATGACTGCCAAATTTATCTTTTACATATTTTAGAAATGCCGGTTCATTTAGTTGACTTGATGTCTTCGGGAGCTTCTGCCCCAGCACCAGAAGCTATATTTTTCATGAAACAAACTCATAAAAAATTTGAAGAGGTTTTGGCAAATGATTACCTAAAAGGTCTTGAAATATTTGAAACGGTAAGTTTTGAAGATGTTCTTCATGGAATTATGGACTCTTGCAAAAAAAATGATATCGATATGATTATTATGGGATCACATGGTTCCTCGGGTTTTGAAGAATTATTTATTGGATCGAACGCTGAGAAAGTTGTTAGGACGTCAGAAAAACCTGTTTTAGTAATCAAAGAGGATTGCGATATTTTTAATGTCAATGATGTTGTATACGCCACTAATTTTGACGATGAAGACAAACCTTCCTTAATTGCAGCTCATGAATTTGCAAAGCAATTAAACGCAAAACTTCATTTATTATGGATAAATACCGCGAATAGCTTCAAAACCACCAGTGAAACAGAAGAAAAAATGAATCTGATGATTGCTGACTTACCTATCGACAACTACACCCTAAACATTTATAATGATATTAACGTAGAAAAAGGAATTTTAAATTTTGCTAATTCAGTCAATGCTGGTTTGATCGGCATTAGTACTCATGGTAGAAAGGGACTATCCCACTTTATTAATGGAAGTCTTGGAGAGGATGTAGTAAATCATGCAAAAAGACCTGTGTTGACTTTTAAAATTTAACTTTTTTTAAACATATTTTAACGCTTATCCCCCTGAAAACAGTGAGCTAAAGAATTTTTTTAATCAGTAGTTTTGAGCATAACATAAAACAATTTTTATTATGCAAAATTCATTATTACAGATTGAAGGGATCACTCTTCTCTCAAAGAAAAGTCAAAAAACAATTAAAGGAGCCGCATCAGAGGATGTTTCACTTTGTGGATGCTCTTGTAGCGGTTCTGTAACTGGCCCTCTTTATTGCCGTAGTTACATTAGTTGCCCACAAGTATATACTTGTGAAGAAACTTTTTAAATACAGCAATCGCTAGTTAGAAGTCAATGTTTATCGAACTCTGGATAAACTTATTATCCAGAGTTCGATTTTTTTTGAATCCTTATCAAATAAATGGAGCTGGAATCTCACAACATTTAAGATATACACACCTAAAAAATTTTGAAATTCGAAATCAACATTATTCGTTTGTCAGCAAATTTATTAATGTGTCTCGCTTTATTCTTACACCTTTCCATTCTACACCTTTAAAATCCATTAAAACATAATACCTTGATCTTTTTCTTTTACAAATTAAAGAGATTCTTCGGATGTTTATCTCCAAAAAACACCCTTTCACTTTCTGGATAAAGCACTCCATTGTTTTCTCTGTTTTGATACACTCGCAAACTATCTCTTTCCAGCTTTAGCGTAAGGATCAAATGACCTGCATCTACAAAATCGTATTTTCCTACATATTTTTCCAACTCAAAAGGAGAAACATATGTCGATGTTCTCACTACTTTTCTGGGAAGCTCCACTTCTTCACCTTCTACTATTTTTTTGTAAATCCGTAACTAATTTTTCGAAAGGAATCTCATCATAATTTGTTAAAAAATAATTATATAAGCTTCTTCAAAATCACGATGGACATATGCTCGTTTACCTTTAGTTCCGCCCGCATGTGAAATGCTATTTTCTCTCACCAATGACGATTGTTTTATAGTATCCAAAATAGAATCATATTTTGCCAGATCATCTACTGTGGAAGGTAAATTATCCATTCTCATTTCATTTTTTAAAAAGGAATCTATTACCTGTACGTTATTTTTTTTCATCTAGACAATGTCCATTAGCGTATTTGTTCAGGTATTTGAGACTTTTATCAAAATTACCCCCAGAGTTATTCATTTCTAATGGATCAAAAAAACTGCTGCTTCAGATATAAAGAATAAGATCCACTATCGATGACTCCAATAATATAATACAACAACTGAAACCCTACATTTAAATATCGACGTTCTATACCAGGTTCGAATTCCAGAGATTCATTTGCTGCCAATGCTATTATTTCTTTAGGAGACAAATTCAATAAATTATCTGTGGAATCAGTAAACTCTCTTGGTAAGCCCGATGTATTATCCATCAGGTTTTGAATAGTTATATGATTCCCATTTGGGAAATCATCCAAATATTGATTAATAAAATCGTTCCGATTTACTTTACCTTGTTACTCTAACTTTAAAACACTCACCTTGGCAAACAGTTTTGCTACAGAACGAAGATCAAACTGACTCTCTGGCACCACAAATAGTGAAGAGGTAGCATCACCCGAAATCTTTATGCCTTACGAAGTATGGTCTTTCCGCTCATTTGTAATAAACGACTCCGTTAGACTTTTTTAGCAAAGTCAACCTTGTTAAATACAAATCGCTTTAAAAAAACAGCGAATCCACGTATGTTAGCTCATTCTTTGAAGTGTATTTTTACTATCACCTGCAAAAGATATGAACATTACTAGCACCAGAAATTGAAGAAAAAAGGTCTCATCGCCTTAATTTTACCACAAAAAAACTACAAATTTTATTATTAAAATTTTAAAAAAGGAAACAACTTTTGTGTCTTAAGAAAATTTCAGGAAGTTCTTTAAAACTTTATTGGTGCAACGCCACAAACTTTTTTAAAATCATGATTAAAATGCGATTGGTCAAAATACTCATAGCGGTAGCAAAGTTCGGTCATGAAAATTTGATCATTTTTTACTTTAAATTTGATCAAATCCATTATGCGAATAGTAATAATAAACCTCTTTAGACTATATAATACTTCCTTTTTAAATACTTTATTTAAATATTGACGTGATTTTTTAAACCTATCTCTAAATAAATTAATCGACACCATACCGTTCTCTTCATAAATATAATCACACACCTCTCTTATAAATAAAGCTGTAGCACTTAAATAAACATTATGTTTACTGATGAAATCCGTTTGTTATCATAAATCTTTCATGAAGGGTTTCATTTCCTAAAAGCCTCTTATAATTTTTTTGTAACGCTAAATTCTCCTTACTTATATCAAATATAACTGGAGCGCTAAGATGTGAGAAAAAATATCCATTTGCCCAAGGCTGTAATTTAATAGTAAAAAACGGCAGACTATCATGAATCTTTAATCTATAAGGCAGATACGGATCGTGAATCGTAAATATCTTATGCGAGATATTTAATTTAGTCCGCTCTTCTGCGTAAATTAAAAACTGTTTCGCTCTTTAAAAAAATAAGTTCATAACAGCAATCATCTACTACAGGGATATATTTAGAATTAGAATTTCTCTTAACAGAAAGGCAATAATATTCTTTAACAAATAAACTTAGAGATGCATTAGGAAGACAAATCCCAATAAACCATAGAACAAAAACCATTTGGCGAAATTGGAAAGAAAACAAAAATAAAAAAAGGAACAACAATAAAATTTGTTGCTCCTTTTATGTTGGTCTACTAGGGCTCGAACCTAGACTCTTCTGGACCAAAACCAGACGTGTTGCCAGTTACACCATAGACCAATGTGTCAATGCGGGTGCAAATTTAATATATTCTTTTTGCTCTGCAAACATTTTTTACAAAAAAAATATTCTGCTCTAATCTTTTAACAAAAAAAATGGTAAATTAAATATTCATATGGTTCAAAATATAAACTTCTGTTAAGCGTTTGCTAAAAAAACCAATAGAGAAGTATTTTTATTACTAAATTCGCCACACCTTATATAACATATATATCTTATGAGTACATTCAACTTTAAAAAGTGGAATAAAATACTAGGATGGGTAGTTTTTACTATCGCATTATGCGTTTACTATCTTACCGTAGAGCCAACTGCCAGTTTTTGGGACGCTGGAGAATACATTGCAACCTCATCAAAATTGCAGGTAGGGCATCCGCCCGGAGCACCTTTGTTTCAAATGATAGGCGCTTTTGCTTCCATGTTTGCATTAGATCCAACTCAGATAGCATTTGTAGTTAATATGACTTCAGCATTTGCAAGCGCATTTGCGATTCTTTTTATGTTTTGGTCTATTACTATTTTAGTACAAAAGCTTATTATTAAAGATGAGGAGTTTACAGAAGGTAAAGCGTTGGCCACTCTTGGAAGTGGACTGGTAGGTGCTTTAGCATTTGCATTTACGGATAGCTTTTGGTTCAATGCGGTAGAGGCAGAAGTTTACGCCATGGCGACATGCATCCTTTCTATTCTTTTCTATCTTGGACTACTTTGGGAAAGAGACATGCATAAGCATAGAGGAAATCGCTGGCTCATCTTAATCGCTTTTATAGCCGGACTCTCTTTTGGTATTCACTTTATGGGATTACTATCGATTCCTGCTATTGGATTGCTTTATTATTTTAAGAATTACAAGGTTACGATAAAAAGTTTTATTACTGCCAATATTGTGGTTGTAGCGATACTCTTATTCATATTTAAACTTCTTTTACCCACCACATTAAAGTTATTTGGATGGTTTGAGGTAACTTTTGTAAATAGCCTGGGAATGCCTTTCAATTCAGGAACCATATTTTTAGGACTAATTATTGCCGCAACTTTTTATTACATCCTAAAATACACTCGTAAAAAAGAATATCCTTTAATAAATTCTGCAGTATTATGTGTATTGTTTATTTTTATCGGTTTCTCATGCTGGATTATGTTACCTATCCGAGCAAATGCCGGAACGGTCATTAATGAAAATAACCCAAATAATGCCCGTGAATTACTCGCTTATTACAATCTAGAACAATACCCAGAAACACATTTGTTTTATGGTCCGCAGTTTACCGAAATATATGCTGGATTAGATGAAGACAATCCATATGAAGATGATAAACCTAAATATGAAAAGAATCTCGAAACAGGAAAATATGACATTGTAAATGACTGGAAGAATGCTAAACAAAATATAGACGATGACCATAAGGCTTTTCTTCCTAGAATGTGGAGTACGGAGCATATTGCTAATTACATGGACTTTACTGGCCCTATTAAGTTTACTGTAAAACCAGAATACCAAGATGAATCGGAGCTATTGGAAGCAGTAACCCAGTTTAGAAGAGAATATGCCGTGGGAAAGCTTGACAATGATGACTACAATCAATTTTTGCGTTCTTTTGGAGATTATCTAAATGTAGAAAAACCTTCCTTCAAATCTAACATCCAATACCTAATAGAATATCAAATGGGATATATGTATTGGAGATATTTTATGTGGAATTTTGTTGGTCGACAAGATGATAATCAAGGAAAGTATACAAACCTCGAAGGAAACTGGCTAAGCGGTATTAAATTTATAGATGAGTTACACCTTGGATCACAGGATAACTTGCCTAGTGATGCAACTAAGAACAAAGCGCGTAACACATATTACTTTTTACCTTTACTATTAGGACTCATTGGTTTTGTATTTCAAATGCAAAGAGACAAAAAGAATTTCTGGATTTTACTAGTCTTTTTCTTGTTCACCGGTTTAGCATTAAAAATATATCTTAATGAAAGACCTTTCGAACCGAGAGAAAGAGATTATGCATTAGTCGGATCCTTCTATGTTTTTGCAATTTGGATTGGTTTTGGCGTGTATGCTTTATTTGACATCCTGAAAAATTCACTAAAGCCTAAATTATTAGCTCCAATAGTTACAGTAATATGTTTACTGGCTGTCCCAACACTGCTAGCCTCCCAGAATTGGGATGATCACGATCGTTCTAACAGGTATACCGCTCAGGCTATGGCTAAAATGTACCTTCAATCCTGTCAAAAAGATGCAATTCTTTTTACTATAGGAGATAATGATACGTTTGCATTGTGGTATGCACAAGACATAGAAGAGTACCGAACCGATGTAAGAACAGTAAATACTAGTTTATTTGCAACAGATTGGTATATAGATCAAATGAAACGGGCAGCATATGATGGTAAACCTATTCCATCTCAACTAACACATGATTTCTATAGATTTGGGAATAACGATGCTATCTATTACAAACCAGTTACCAATGATACCATGCTTATTAAAAATTGGATGAGATGGATAGAAACGGATGATCCCAGAACTAAAGGGGATTTACAAAACGGGAAACAAGTAAATACATTCCCAACCAAACACATTAGGATTCCTGTGGATAAAGAAACTGTTCTTAAGAACGGTATTGTGCCACAAAAAGATGCAGATCTTATTGTGCCATATATAGATATTCATCTCAAAGGAGATTTACTGTTTAAGAATCGTCTATTAATGCTCGATATTATTGCAAATAACAACTGGGAAAGACCTATATACTTTACCGGAGGTAGCTTTGGAGATGATGATTATTTATGGATGAAGGACTATTTACAATTAGATGGGGTCACTTATAAATTAGTACCTATAAGAACTGCTATAGACAAACGAAATCCATACGACATGGGTCGTATTGATACCGATGTTATGTATAAAAACGTAACAAGCTGGGATTGGGGAAATAGTGAGAACCCAAACATTTATCACGATCCAGAGACTCGTAAAAATGCTATCACTTACAGAAGCAATCTTGCTAGATTAGTAGAAGCACTTATTAACGAAGGCAAGAAAGAAAAAGCCAAAGAAATTCTTGATTTAGGTATGGAAAAAATGCCAATAGAGTATTATGAATATTATACTTTATTAGAGCCGTACGTAAGTGGGTATTATGAAGTCGGAGAAAAAGAAAAAGCACGTGAGTTATGGAATAAAATTGCAAAAAAATACCAAGAACAGCTTACATATTTTGGTAGTCTTACTTTAGAAGAACAATACCAATATGCAAGTGAAATTGTCAGTAATGTAGAGAGGTACCGCAGTGTAGTTGATCTTTTGCTGATCAATCAAGACAGAGAGATGATTGAAGAAAAAGCAGAAGAATTTAACAGATACCTTCGCCTTTTTACTAGACTTTATTCTGAAGACGAAGAATACGATAATCAAGGTGCTCTGGAAACTCAAGAACAAGATTTAGAAGAAGAATTTCTGGATAGCCTCAAGCTATTAGATACTTTAGAAAATACACCAAATTCGTAAACTTTTAGAGCCTTACGGTTATAAGGCTCTTTTTTTATATAATTGATTTGGATTTTATACCTGCTAAAACTCCTAATAGCATTAAGCTACTTTTTCCTAATTACACATGGGACTTTTATGAAGAAAAAGAAAAGAAACTGTACCTTACCTTTGATGACGGACCAATTCCTGAAGTTACAGAGTTTGTATTGGATCAACTTCGGCTTTTCAAGGCAAAAGCAACATTCTTTTGTATTGGAGAAAACATCATAAAACACCCCCATATTTTTAACAAAATCATTTCAGAAGGACATCATATTGGAAACCATACTATGAATCATCTAAATGCAAGAAAAAACAAGCTTGCCGTATACGTAGAAAATGTTTTTGAATGTGAAAAAATAATAGCAGCATACTTAATGCCAGAACATAAACTTTTTAGACCACCATATGGGCAACTTAGCAAAAAGAAACTAAGTGCACTAAGAAAGGCTGGGTATCAAATTATTTTATGGGATGTTTTGTCTAAAGACTGGGATAAAGGTACATCTCCAAAGGAATGCTACGATAATGTAGTAAGGAACTCAAAAAGTGGAAGTATTGTAATTTTTCACGACAGTATTAAAGCTTCAAAGAACTTAAAACGTGTATTACCAAAAGTATTAGAATATTTTACAGAAAAAGGGTATGTGTTTGACTCTATATAAAACTAATTTATAGACAGAAGCTATACGTATTCTTTCATAAGGCCAATAAGTGTATTAGCATCTTGTTCACCACTCTGTCTCCATACCATCTCACCTTCTTTATAAATCATCAATGTTGGAAGGCCTTTAATCCGTAAAGCTGTCGCTAACTCTTCATTTTTATCAACATCTATCTTAATAACTTTAGCCTTATCACCTAGAGCAGCAGCTACATCTCTTAATACTGGATGCATAGAAACAGAAGGCTCGTTCCATTCAGTATAAAAATCCAGCAAAACAGGAACCCTAATACCTATTAATTCTCCAAACTTTGACATGTTCTAAAATTTTATATTCTAATGCTATTACAATAACGAATAAAACTTCAATATAATTGTAAATATAACATTTTCTACGAATTATGTTGACTTAGACCCTTTTCGCAATTCTATAACCGTTATTTCAGGCCATATTCCAACCCTACCAGGAAAAGCGTGAAAACCAAAACCTCTATTCACATTAAGATAACGCCCCATTTCATTATACATTCCGGCCCATTGTTTGTATACATACTGAACTGGGCTCCATTTTAAAAACCCGGGAATCTCTATCCCAAACTGAAATCCATGAGTATGTCCACTCAGTGTTAGATGATAATGATCCTCGTGTTTCTTTACTTCATACTCCCAATGTGAAGGGTCATGACTCAGCAAAATTTTAAAATCTTCTTTAGAAACACCTTCTGCCGCTTTCGTTAGATCACCAGCTTTTTTAAAGTTGTGCCCCCAATTCTCTACTCCTACTATAGCGATACGTTCTCCGCCTTTTTCTACAAAAGTATTTTCGTTAAGTAACAACTTAAAGTCTATTTTAGAGTGCACCTGTTTTATCGCTTCAAAATTAGCTGCCTTTTCTTCTTCAGTTTCCCAAGTCACATATTCACCGTAGTCGTGATTACCTAAAATAGAATATTTACCATAAAATGGGGTTTTCAACCTTTTAAAAGTATCAATCCATTCATCCATTTCACTGGCCATCGTATTTACGATATCTCCTGTAAAAACTAACAAATCAGTTTCCTGTTGATTAATTAAATCTACTGCATATTCAATTTTAGCAACCTCATCAAAACTACCAGAATGAATATCAGAAATCTGAGTCAATCGAAATCCATCAAACGCTTCAGGTAAATCATTAAAATAGAGTACATGATTTATCACCTTGAAATTATATTTCCCTCTAACTATTCCGTGGATCAATCCAGCAAAAGGTATAGCAGCAACACCAACAGCAAGCTGGCTAATAAATTTCCTTCGATCAGGTAAATACCTAGTAGCGTTACCATCAAAAAAAGTATTGGTCAAATACGTATATCCCGCAACACATAGCCTTATAATATCCTCTCCAAACATAAACAATACCAGAATTAATTTAGGCGCCAGTGTAACCAATAGTAAGCCACTTGCTCTAAGAGTGTATTTTGTAGGGCCTACACTTCTGTCATAATTAGCAAACACATACACTACATATCCAATAATAAATAACGAAATAACCAAATATACAACGTGTAACCATTGATATTTTGTAATAGTTCTTATTACTTGATATGCATATATTTCTATAATTACGTAAAGTATTAAAGGGATAATCCAACGCATATAACTGATAAAATTTGTTTACCAAACAAAACTATCCCTCCTATTATCAATCCTAGTTATATTTAAGTAAAAATTAACGATTTGCGAATGTATCACATAAAAATATCTGTGATTATGTAGTTGTACAGAGACTTACCGCTATAAATCTTATAATTTTCTTTTATATGTAAACTTTTTATTCGTACCTTCGTTTCACCATTTGATTATGGGGGATTTACAAAAAAATCTACTTTATTTAGAAAATATTACTATCGTATTTATAGCAATTGATAACATTGTTATCAATTTTATTTTGGGGCGAAATGCCGTCATTCTTTGACGGCATTTCTTATTTAATAGAATTTTGAATCCATTTTCACTAATCTTCTTTTTATATTGCGTTTCTAAAAACTAAACAAATTATGTCACAAAAACGTCTTTTCCTTCTGGATGCTTATGCGCTGATTTTTCGCGGCTATTATGCTTTGATAAAAAATCCAAGAATTAATTCAAAAGGACAAGACACCTCTGCAATCATGGGGTTTGTCAACTCACTTTTTGATGTAATTAAAAGAGAAAACCCAGATCATCTTGCCGTAGCTTTTGACAAAGAAGGCAGTAAAGATCGTGTAGAAATGTATGCAGATTACAAAGCCAATCGCGACGAAACTCCTGAAGCCATAAAAATAGCAGTTCCTATTATACAGAAAATATTAAAAGCCATGCATATCCCAATTATTGAAAAAGCTGGGATTGAGGCAGATGACCTGATCGGAACTCTTGCAAAACAAGCTGAGAAGGAAGGCTATCAAACCTTTATGGTAACGCCTGATAAAGATTATGCGCAGCTAGTGTCCGAAAACATTTTTATGTATCGCCCTGCCAGAATGGGGAACGGTATTGAAATATGGGGAATTCCTGAAGTACAAAAAAGATTTGAAGTTGAATACCCTGAACAGGTTATTGATTATTTAGGTATGATGGGGGATGCGGTGGATAATATTCCTGGTTTACCAGGTGTAGGAGATAAAACTGCGAAGAAGTTTATTGCTGCTTATGGATCTATGGAAGGGCTCTTTGAAAATATCGACCAGTTAAAAGGTAAAATGAAAGAAAAAGTTGCAGCTAATAAAGAGCTAGGACTTCTATCTAAAAAATTAGCGACTATCATGCTTGACTGTGATGTTACTTTCGATGCAAAGGATTATGAGATTTCTGAACCAGACGCAAAAAAAGTACAAGAGATTTTTGAAGAATTAGAGTTCAGGAGATTAACTGATCAATTTACTAAAATCTTCTTCCCTTCAGAAACTTCATCAAGTTCTTCGAACAACATTATATCATCTAAAAAACAAGGTGAGCAAGCTGGTGCAGGGCAGTTTTCATTATTTGGCGACAATCAACAAAACACCGCTTCAAACAACTCATTTTCAAGCAGAAAAAATATTTCGAATACAGAACATCTCTATCAATGTGTTTTACCAGGAATGGCAATGAAGTTGTTTCTTCAGAATCTACTTAAACAGGAAAATGTTTGTTTTGACACAGAAACGACAGGTCTTGATCCGCTTACCGCAGAATTGGTGGGTATTGCTTTTTCGTGGGAAACAGGAAAAGGATTTTACATTCCGTTTCCGGAAAACCAGAAAGACGCTCAGGAATTAATTGAACAATTGAGACCATTTTTTGAAGCTGAAAACATAACTAAGATTGGTCAAAACCTGAAATATGATATTAAAGTATTAGCCAAATATGATCTTACCGTTAAAGGCGACCTTTTTGACACGATGTTAGCTCATTATTTGATCAATCCTGACATGAGACATAATATGGATGTACTTTCTGAAACTTATCTTAATTACACACCTGTTTCTATTTCCGAATTGATAGGAAAAAAAGGTAAGAATCAGTTATCATTCCGACAAGTTCCACAGGAGCAGCAGACAGAATATGCTGTAGAAGATGCAGATATAACCTATCAATTAAAGGAGCATTTTACTCCAGAACTTAATGAAGCCAATATATTATCATTATTTGAAGATATCGAAGTGCCCTTACTACGAGTGCTCGCAGACATGGAAATTGAAGGAATCAACTTAGATAAAAAATTCTTAAAATCGCTTTCAGAACAACTAGATAAAGATATTAAAGCATTAGAGTCCAAAATTTATACTGAGGCTGGAGAAGAGTTTAACATAGCCTCTCCTAAGCAAATGGGTGTTATTTTATTCGAAAAAATGAAGTTGGTAGACAAACCTAAAAAAACAAAAACAGGCCAATATTCTACTGCAGAAGATGTATTGTCTTATCTGGCAAAGGATCACGAAATCATTCAGAAAATATTAGATTACCGAGGGTTATCAAAACTAAAAAGCACCTATGTCGATGCATTACCCAATCAAATAAATGAAAGCACGGGTCGTGTACACACGGATTATATGCAAACAGTAGCCGCTACAGGCCGATTAAGTTCTAACAACCCCAATTTACAAAATATCCCAATCAGAACAGAACGTGGACGACAGGTTCGAAAAGCCTTTGTACCAAGGAATGATGAATATACTTTGCTCGCAGCAGATTACTCTCAAATAGAATTAAGGATCATTGCAGCGCTCAGTGAAGAAGAGACCATGATCAACGCTTTTAAAAACGGGGAAGACATTCACGCTTCTACCGCTGCAAAAGTATTTAACATCCCTATTGAAGAAGTAACTAGAGAGCAACGAAGTAATGCAAAAACCGTAAACTTTGGGATTATTTATGGTGTTTCTGCTTTTGGATTAAGTAACCAAACAAATCTTTCCCGAAGCGAATCCAAAGAATTAATAGACACATATTACAAAACCTACCCTAAACTTCGCAATTATATGAGCGAGCAGGTTGATTTTGCCAGAGAGAATGGATATGTACAAACCGTACTAGGAAGACGTCGTTATCTCAAAGATATTAACTCTGCCAATGCAGTCGTAAGAGGAGCCGCAGAACGAAATGCTGTAAATGCACCTATACAAGGTAGTGCCGCTGATATTATCAAAATAGCCATGATCAATATACATCAGAAATTGAACGAGGGCAAGTATAAAACCAAAATGCTACTACAGGTACATGATGAATTAGTCTTTGACGTATACAAACCTGAATTAGAAAAGTTACAGTCACTTATAAAATCCGAGATGGAAAGTGCTTATAGCCTTGCGGTGCCGCTAGATGTAGATTTGGGTCTGGGAAATAACTGGCTTGAGGCTCATTAAAAAAGCAACTGCTTTTGATACATATATAACTATATAGAAAAACATAACGAACTAATCATTATTTATTTTATGGAACAACTTTTTACTGCTGATAGTCTTTTTACTTTATTTATGCTTGTTTTGTTACAAGCAGTATTGGGTTTTGATAATCTTTTATACATTTCTTTAGAATCTAAAAAAGCCCCCGCAGAAAAACAAAGTTTTGTTAGAAAAATGGGAGTAGGACTTGCCATCATACTTCGTATCGTATTACTTTTTGTTTTGATGTCGTTAATTCAGTTTTTTCAGGATCCGTTCTGGAGTCTCCATGATAACGGTATTATAGAATTCGAATTCAACGTGCATAGCATCATTGTTCTGGTGGGTGGAGTATTTATTATATATACGGCCGTTAAGGAGATTTGGCATATGATGCTTCTCAATGAGCACGAAGAGCAGCATAAAGACACACAAAGAGGCTCTACAAAAAAAATCATTTTTTGGATTGTCATTATGAACCTGGTATTTTCTTTTGATTCTATTCTAAGTGCGATGGCATTGACTAGTCACATGGAGTATGCATCTCAATTAATTTTAATGTCCATCGCCATCATTATGGGCGGTGTTTTAATGATTGTTTTAGCAGATAAGGTATCTAATTTCCTTCAGAAAAATAGAATGTACGAAGTATTAGGGCTTTTTATATTATTCATCGTAGGTATTATGTTGTTATCAGAAGGCGGTCATTTGGCACACTTACATTTATTCGACAATGCGATTACACCTATGAGTAAAACAACCTTCTATTTTGTTATTATTGTCTTGGTGATTGTTGATATAGTACAAGGACGTTATCAAAAGAATTTATTAGCTCAAAAGAAACGTAAAGAAGTTTTAGTTGAGAAAGAGGACGATAAATAACTTTTAAGAGATTATAATGCATAAAAAAGTCGCTTCTTTTTTGAAAGAAGCGGCTTTTGGTTTAAGTACATCGTGAATTACTGTCTGGTAAAGATTAACGCTACTGCGCCTAAATCCGTTACTTCATCTGTAAAAGAAAGTGTAGTCTCTGTTAGTGTAACCGTTACCGTTTTTGGATCCATTCCAGCAGGAGTAAATGTCAATTGATCAGCATCCAGCATCCACGCACCAGTTTCTGTAAGCGTATTACCCGTGCAATCTGCAGTTACTACAGGAGGAATTCCTGGTTCAAACATAACCGAAATTTCAGTAACATTCTGATCATAAGTATTATCTTCATTTACTGTAATATTATCTTCAAAGCAAGGTAACTCCTCTAGCAAATTAGTAGATGCGGTTCCGTCCATATTAAGATCTACAGGTCCTGCACCAGAAGCAGAAGTAAGTTTCCAAACCCCTACTAACGAAACATTTATTGGGTCACCCCCGTTATCATCATCAGAACTACAGGATGTATAGAACAATGTAAACGACAATGCGAAAAGAAAAAATTTAGCTTTCATAATTTGAGTTTTAAATATTAATAACGATTCATTCTAAACTATTAGTATGTATGAAAGAATAATATGCTTATCTAAAAAAGTACTACTTTAATGGGTAGCACTTTTAGTTGCAGTAAAAAAGTCATAGTAATTTAAAAACGTAGGGATTACTGGACCATTAAAAGAATTAGGGGCATTAAATAAAACACATACACCGATTTTATTTGCTGGATCTATCATTAACTGTGTTTTATATTGATTTACATTTCCGCCGTGATAAATTATAACTCTATCCCTATAATCTAAAACTCTCCACCCTTTCGCATAATAAGAATCTGTAACTCCATCCCATAAATTTACATACGTATCTTTTTGACTCGTACAAATCATTGGGTTAAAAATCTCCGTCAGGCTTTCTTTAGAAATAATATCGGGACGATATCCTAATAACACTTTTAAATATTCAGCCATATCAGATATCGAAGCATTAATTCCTCCGGCTGCCGCCACGTTATAATAATTTTTATGAATAGCTGTTAGATAAAACTTTTTAGAATAATGATTCCATTTATGCGGCAAGGCTACGTTAGAATGCTGCTTGATATCAATAAAAGAACTAGAAGCATTCTTCATTCCTGCCTGGATAAATAATCGTTCTTTAAGTAAAGTGTCGAAAGATTTTCCCGTTGCATTTTCCATTACTTTTTCAACTACAGAGAAAACAGCATTTTGATATTCATAGTTGGTTCCTTCTCTGTCAACAACTCCGTTTCTCTTAAAATTGGATATGATATTTTTTAAGGACAGTCCCTTATGTATAAGCTTAGAGTTGGTATACTTATATAATCCGGTAGTATGAGACAACAGATGATTTACTTGTAATCGGTTGGCTTGTGCTTTATCTCTTAGATCAAAATTACTCACCGATTCTTTTACTCCCTGATCCCATTGAAGTTCTTTGCGATCAACCAGATTTCCTGCCAAAACAGAAGTCACTCCTTTAGACAAGCTTGCAATCCTAAATACGGTGTTTACATTAACTGAATCGGTTGTATGGATTTCTTTTACTCCAAAACCTCTTTTATATATCACTGTAGAATCTTTTACGATTACTATAGCCGCACCGGGGCACTCTGATATATTAAAGTTGGTCGCAAAAAACTTCTCATAATGTTCCAAAAAAAATGATACAGAATCTCTTTTGTTTACCACTGGTTTTTGATCTACAACCACCACTTTTTCTTCCATTTTAGAAGTTGTACATCCGACAATTAAAATAGAAATAAAAAATCCAAGAAAGTTTTTCATATAGCCATAATCTAATAGGCTGCAAAATACAGGTAAAAACTTTTATCTGAAAAATTCCAAGATCCTTTTTATATTTTATAATACAAATCTATAAGTAGCCTTAATTAAGAATGTATTGTCAGGTTGTTGACCAAAAATTTGATTATCTAAACTTCTAAACAAATGATCTCCTGGATCACCTGAACCATTAACCCCTTGCGACCATACTACGAAGATCTCTGATCCTGGTATATACTCCCAACGTAATACCAAATTAGACCGAAACTGCACAAAGGCAAAATCAGGATTGTCGATTGTATAATCCTCTGTACCATCCCTATTTTCATCGACTGAATAAATATCATCTGTAAAAGATATTTGTTCTTCATCATATAGAGTTACTCGCTCATTTAAATCTACTGCCGTAGCATTGTTTACGTAGTTGAAATCCGTATATGTACCTCTAGAAATAAATGGTTGTCCGTAATATTGGATTGTAAGATTCGGGTTGATATTGTAATTTAAGCGAATACTAGCACTTAAGGTTTGCTGATCAATTCTTGCAGTTATATACCTTGGTGTCCCTGCAAAATTGGTCTCCGTTACATATTGCGTTTTATTAGGGTTTCTTTCAAATTCTGGATTTATGGACATACTAAATGCATTAAATGGTTGATATTTTAGCCTCAAAACATATCGTTGCACGGAAAAATTATTTTGTCGTGCCCCCGAATTCACATAGCCCATTGTGAAGTTAAACTTCTTTCTGCTATCTGAGCCAAAAAACAGAAAGGCAAAATTCTCTTCGGAAAATCTCCATCTAGGACCTCCTCTTAAAATAGTATTTGTAAAAATTCTAGGTTTATGAGCTGCCCCTATCTCAGTCCACCAGTTGTTTTGATAATTGATATAACCGTTGAATTCATATTGAATTCTATTATAATTTCCTTCAAAATCAAAAGCAGAGGATTGTTCGAAACTAACATTAGCACGTCTATAGAACTTTGTGGGTTTCAGGAATAAATAACGAACATTGACAAATTGTCGTATATCATCAGCCTGTCTTAAGAACCCTACATCGTTTAACTCTAATTCCGGAGATCTCCAGAAGACTCCCGCTGTATACCTCCAGTTCCCACCACCTGATTTACCTCCTATAAGTTTTCCTCCTGTTCCGGTAAGCGATGTTCTATTTGGATCTACTTCCACATGGCTTGCATCTACTCTTTGAAAAAGGTGCGTTAACTCATTTTGTGTTGCTTCAATTGCCTCTTTGGATCCTTCTACATGACTTGTCACTAAATTTCCTTCTATAAAATATTTCCTTTCTTTCCAATTATGCCTAAAATCTAATCCTCCTGTATATGCAGATTTTCTTAAAAAGTTCAGATTATTTTCTCTCAATCCAACTAATTCTGATGTTTCATCGGTATTCGGATTATCATAATCTACATTAAGTATATCTCCAAGATTACGATTTGTAGCTGTAAAAATACCTCCTATATAACTATTACGGTCATTAAAATCCTTTTGCACTCTACCTACAAAATAGTTTGTTAGCGGCTCTACGATAGTTTCTCTTCTATTTCCATCAGCATCTTCAATTTTAGCTATTTCTCTCTCAGTAACACTTTCTAAAATGCCAATAGACCATCCATCTTTGGTTTTACCACTAAACTTAGCAGCCCCCAAAATAGTAGTATTATTAGGCCTATCCACGAATTCTGTATTTATAGGGCTCGAACCAATAGAACCTTGTGGACTTCTTCCGATTCTTCTAGAATAAAATACATTATCTTGACCATTAGCAAATCTATAGTCAAAAATATTTTTGTTTTCTACAAAAAATGGTCGTTGTTCTCTAAAGAAAATCTGAAAACCATCCAAAGCAATAGCCGCAGGATCTGCTTCCACTTGACCAAAGTCCGGATTAACTGTTAAATCCATGGTAAGATCATTAGTTATACCAATTTTAGCATCAAGACCGCCGTTTAACTTAAAATCATCTCCATCTCTAAAAGGATTACCACCTTCTTCTGGAAAAGTGTCGTATTGCACAACTCCAAAAGGCTGGATTTCTAATTGTTTTTGCGGTTCTATATTGATCAATCCGTGTAACTCTCCAAATTCACTAACCCATCCGGGAGCATCCTGCGGAACTCTTTGCCATACGGATTTTTCTTCTTTTCTAAAAAATCTTCTGGTCAATTGAAGTCCCCATATTTGTTCTTTACTCTTACCGAACTTCAATTGACTTAATGGAATCTTCACTTCTGCGGTCCAGCCTTTGTCATCAATACTAGTCGCAGTATACCAGATAGGGTTCCAACTACCATCCCAATTATTCCCATTATTAGATATAAATTCATCACCTTTTACTCCTGCCGCAGTAATCGTAAAAGAGAATCCAGTGCGCTTGTCGTGATAACTATCTAAATTAATTTCTACCCAATCTCCGGCAAAGCCATCTCTTCTTGACAACCTTTTTTCTATTTTATCAGGTTCGCTATCATAACATCGATACGCAATGTAAAGGTATTTCTGATCATATAATATTTTAAATTTTGTTTGTTCACTTGGCGGTGTATTCTCGTCGGGTTGATTCTCTATAAAATCTCCTGACCACTCTACTAAGTCCCAGCTCGATTCTTCTATTATTCCATTAATTGTTGGTGCATCTAACCCTTTGAGAGGTTTAGTAGTATAGATTCTCTTTTTAACAACCGTAGAATCCTGGGCATTCGCAAATAATGTAAAAAGAAATACTCCTATTACTTGAATAGCGCTCTTCATGTCGATTAGTTTTGTTGATTGATGTTTAATACAGGACATAAAATAGGAATCTTTGTCACAGTTATCTCTCCTTTTTAATAAAATATTAACATCAATAGAGAACTTTTATAAAGCAGAATGATGAAAATCACACCATATGATCAATGTATCTGAAAACCAACGGATCATAGTTCTAAAATAATATCAATTACCTGTTTGCTATATAAATATATAATTGTACATTTGCACCCCTATTTTATATAGGAAAGGAATGTTTAATTAGTAAAATTAGTTAGTGTGGACACATTAAGTTACAAGACAGTATCTGCCAATAAGGCAACCGTTTCTAAGGAATGGTTACATATAGATGCTGAAGGACAGACTTTAGGACGTCTATCTTCTGTAGTAGCGATACTATTAAGAGGAAAGCGTAAACCTAACTTTACCCCACACGTTGATTGCGGTGATAATGTAATTATTACAAACGCCGAAAAAATCAACTTAACAGGAAAAAAGTGGACTGATAAATCGTATATCCGTCACACTGGATACCCTGGAGGGCAAAGAAGTCTTACTGCTCAGGAGTTATTTGACAAAAACCCAGAGCGTTTAATCGAAAAATCGGTAAAAGGAATGCTACCTAAAAACAAACTAGGAGCAGAATTATTCCGTAATTTAAAGGTTTATGCAGGAGCAAATCACAATCAAGATGCTCAGCAACCTAAAACTATTAACTTAAAAGAATTTAAGTAATGGAAGTTATTCACAAAATTGGTCGTAGAAAAACGGCTGTAGCTCGAGTGTACCTTAAAGAAGGTTCTGGAAAAGTTACGATCAACAAAAAAGATCTTAACGTTTATTTTCCGACTGCTACGTTACAATACAAAGTGAACCAACCTTTTGCCTTAACGGACAATGAGGAAAAGTTTGATGTAAGTGTAAATGTATATGGTGGGGGTATTACAGGGCAAGCTGAAGCAGTTCGCCTGGCATTATCCAGAGCTATGTGCGAGTTGGATCAGGAAAACAGAGCAATCCTTAAACCAGAAGGCTTATTGACCAGAGATCCAAGAATGGTAGAACGTAAGAAATTTGGGCAGAAGAAAGCTCGTAAGAAATTCCAGTTCTCTAAACGTTAATTTATTAAACAGTATTTGTTGTTATCCCCAATTTTGGGAGGTTAGTTTAGCATCTAAATACTCATGGCCATATCAAATTGATAGCCACTTGGGTATTGCTAATTCAACAGAACGTAAACTATTACAAAAATGGCAAACAATATCGAAGTAAAAGACTTACTTGATGCAGGTGTACATTTTGGTCACCTGACAAGAAGATGGGATCCAAATATGGCACCGTATATCTATATGGAGCGTAATGGAATCCATATCATAAACCTATACAAGACGGCTGCAAAAATCGATGAAGCTAGTGAGGCTTTAAAGAAAATCGCAGCTTCTGGCAGAAAAATCCTTTTTGTCGCTACCAAAAAACAAGCTAAAGAAATTGTTGCAGAAAAAGCAGCAAAAGCTAATCAGCCTTACATTACAGAAAGATGGCCAGGTGGTATGCTTACGAACTTTGTTACTATCCGTAAAGCTGTAAAGAAGATGGCTTCCATCGATAGAATGAAGAAGGATGGTACATTTAACACTTTATCTAAGAAAGAACGTTTACAAGTAGATCGTTTAAGAGCTAAATTAGAAAAAAACTTAGGCTCTATATCTGATATGACTCGTCTACCTGGTGCGTTATTTGTTGTTGATATTACGCGTGAACATATTGCGGTAAAAGAAGCTCAAAAATTAAACATTCCTATTTTTGCAATGGTAGATACTAATTCTGATCCACGTCAGGTTCAGTATGTGATCCCTGCTAATGATGATGCTTCTAAATCTATTGACAAAGTAATGACCTTTGTTAGCGATGCAATTATCGAAGGACTAAGTGAAAGAAAAGCTTCGAAAGAAGCTCCAAAAGGTGAAACTACTGCTAAGACTGAAAAAAAAGCACCAGCTAAAACCGAAAAGGCTCCGGCAACAGAAGCTTCAGCACCAGCTAAAGCTGAAAAAGAAGAAGCTGCTGTAGCTAAAACCGAAAAAACAGCACCAGCAGTAACTGAAACTGCTAAGCAAGAAGAAGAATAAACATTCATTGATTGCTTTCAATCATTAAAGATTATACTATTAAAGAATAAGCACTAAAACTTAACTTTAATATAGAATTAATGAGTCGTTTAGTTCTTTACTTTTGTAGTAATCATAGCTAAACGACTTATTTTTTACACAAACACATTAAATATTCAAAGATATGGTTAAGATAACCGCCGCAGAAGTTAATAAATTAAGAAAAGCTACAGGTGCAGGAATGATGGACTGCAAGAAAGCATTAGTTGAAGCTGAAGGAGATTTCGACAAGGCTATAGATGTATTACGTAAAAAAGGACAGAAAGTTGCAGCTAAAAGAGCTGATCGCGATTCATCTGAAGGAGCTGCCATTGCCAAAGTTAACGGAGACAACACTGCTGGTGTATCTATAGTTTTAGGTTGTGAAACGGATTTCGTTGGTAAAAATGAAAGTTTTGTTGCACTTGCAAACCAACTAGCAGAATCAGCATTGAATTACGATTCGAAAGAAGAGTTTTTAGCTTCAGATTTTGGAGGAATGACTGTTGCAGAAAAATTAGTTGAACAAACTGGTGTTATTGGTGAAAAGTTAGAAATTAATGCATTTGCTAAATTAAAAGCTCCTTATGTTGGTTCGTATGTACATATAAACAAAATTGCAGCACTCGTTGGACTTTCTTCTAAAGTGGATAACGTTGATGTGTTAGCAAAAGATTTGGCTATGCAGATTGCTTCTATGGGAGCTACAACACTTTCTTATAAGGATTTTGATCCTGCTTATGTCGCTTCTGAAACTGAAGCTAGAATTGCAGTAATCGAAAAAGATAATGAAGAATTAGGTCGTTTAGGTAAAACACTTAAAAACGTGCCTCAATACATATCAATGTCTCAACTAACTCCTGAAGTTTTAGCAAAAGCAGAAGAAGATGCAAAAGCTGAACTAAAAGCAGAAGGTAAACCAGAACAAATATGGGACAGAATTCTTCCTGGAAAAATGGAAAGATTTATTTCTGATAATACTACACTAGATCAAGAGCAATGCCTTCTTGATCAAAATTTCATAAAGGATGAAAAAATTAGTGTTGCTAAGTATGTTGAATCATATGGAGATATTAAAGTAACTGGATTTGAAAGAGTGTCTCTAGGATAATAGAATATTAAGAAATATTACTTATCTTCTAAAAAATAAAAAACCGCTTCAATTGAAGCGGTTTTTTCGTCATTTTTCAAAGCATTTTTTCTATAGTAGCCAAAATATTCTTTTTAAACATTTTGGACCCCTCCAAAATGCTACCCCAAAAAAGACTAACTCCCCAATCAGCCCAGAATACAAACTACACTATTGTGAATGTATATATTCTTAAAATATCTAAGTACTATTTCAAAAACACCTCTCATCTCCCTATTTTTGTTTTCCTGTGACAAACCTATAACTTTATCCAAAGCCGATCAATAGCATCGCTAGGGGAAAAGAACCCTTTTTTAATATTTATCACTTCAATTGTTACAATCCCGACATTTCAAATAAAGATTTAGCTTTAGTTACTAAAGTATTTTCTAAACTAAGAATATCATTATATTTGCACCACAGTTCCAAGCAAATGATGAAATACAAAAGAATATTACTAAAATTATCAGGAGAAGCCCTGATGGGAGAACGCCAATATGGTATTGATCCTAAAAGATTAGCAGAATATGCAAATGAAATCAAACAAATTACTGATAAAGGTGTAGAAGTAGCTATAGTAATAGGAGGTGGTAACATCTTTAGAGGTGTAGCCGGAGCCAGTAAAGGCATGGATAGAGTTCAGGCAGATCATATGGGCATGCTAGCAACAGTTATCAATGGATTAGCCTTGCAGAGCGCACTAGAAGATGCCGATATACCTACAAGATTACAATCTGCAATAAAAATCAATGAAGTAGCAGAGCCATTTATTAAAAGAAGAGCGCTTAGACATTTAGAAAAAGGAAGAGTCGTTATTTTTGGTGGAGGAACCGGAAACCCTTATTTCACTACGGATTCTGCAGCAGTATTAAGAGCCATAGAAATCAATGCAGATGTAATCCTGAAAGGAACGAGAGTAGATGGTATCTACACTGCAGATCCAGAAAAAGATTCTCAAGCTACTAAATTTGATTTTATTACATTTGATGATGTTTTAAGGAAAGGTCTTAAAGTAATGGACACAACAGCATTTACATTAAGCCAGGAAAATGAATTACCTATTATAGTTTTCGATATGAACAAAACAGGCAATCTGCTAAAAGTGATTTCTGGAGAATCTATCGGAACAAAAGTAAACCTATAACAAATAGTGGCTCGTTTTTTGATCTACTGAAAAGAAAAGAATTATTTTAAGATGAACGAAGAAGTAAAATTTATTCTGGATTCAACTAAGGAATCTATGGAGGGCGCTATAGCTCATTTAGAAAAACAGTTAATTGTAATTAGAGCTGGAAAAGCTTCTCCGGCTATGTTAAGTGGGGTGATGGTAGAATATTACGGAAATCCTACACCATTAAATCAGGTAGGTAATATAAGTACTCCTGATGCCAGAACTATCACTATTCAACCTTTCGAAAAGTCACTTATTCAAGAGATCGAAAAAGCAATCTTGATGGCCAATCTCGGCTTCAACCCTATGAATAATGGAGAAAGCGTAATCATCAGCGTTCCTCCTTTGACCGAAGAACGTCGTAGAGAATTGGTAAAACAAGCAAAAGCAGAAGCGGAAGACTCCAAAGTCGGGGTGCGTAACGATCGTAAAAATGCCAACAACGATATTAAAAAATTAGAAAAAGAAGGACTGTCTGAAGACATGGCTAAAAATACCGAGACTGACATACAGCAGTTAACCGATAGCTACATTAAAAAAATTGATGATATGTTTGCCGTAAAAGAAAAAGAGATTATGACCGTTTAATATTCCACAAATACAAGCGCAGAAGTATTGTATCAATAAAAATACTTCTGTGTACCCTAATCAATACTTATGAATCAATTCGGATAATGCAAAACAAACTATTCTGTTTATTATTTTTCACCCATTTTGTTTTACTGTCCCAAATTAGCATTACTGGAAAAGTAATTGATCAAAGTACTAGTTCACCGCTACCTTTTGCTACCGTAAAAACAGATAACAACACCTATGCACTAACTTCTTCTAAAGGAGAATTTGTAATACGATGTGATAGCTATCCAGTCAATCTAACCATTAGCTATATTGGGTATACAACAAAAAGCTTTTCAATTAAATCAGAAGATGTAGTAAAAGTCGAAATACTTCTTGCTCCTAAACAAGAAAGATTAGAAGCAGTAGAATTAGATATTCCGGGAAGCATTGCTTCCAATATCGTTAAACAAGCCATTAACAACAAAGAAAAGAATAACCCGGACAAAGTTTTATCTGGTTATAATTATAAAACATATAATAAATTCAAAATTACTGAGGATAATCAAGCAAGATTCGAAACGCCAGATACGACAGGTGCGGATATGGAACGTATATTTAATGACGCCCACTCTTTTCTTTCTGAAAAAGTAAGTCTTCATGAATTTAATAAAGGACGTGATGAGAAAGAGACTGTTCTGGCGTCCAGAATGACAGGGTTTAACAAACCTGTCTACAATGTTTTAGGAATAAAGATTCAATCAAACTCCCTTTATGAAGAAAACTATGTAATTTTTAATAACAGATATGCAAGCCCCTTATCCAAAAAAGCTCTTAAAAATTACTATTACAAAGTGCTGGATACTACCCAAGGCAAAAGGCCTGCATATGTTATCCTTTTTCAGCCAAGAAGGTCTAAAAAAATTGCTAGCCTAGAAGGGGTATTGTATTTGGATATGGAAACATTGGCCATCCAAAAAGCTATTGCGGAATTAAGAGGAGAGCTTAACGTTATGGTGACTAACGACTTTAATTATGATGAAAAAGAAAAATTATGGTTTCCATTAAGCCAAGAAGTCTCTATTACACCGGGAATTGGAAAACAAAAAGTTACGTTGTTTGGTGGTCAAATATCTGTTGGACGATTAGGTAATGACAAGAAAAGTTTTACCGGCAATAATGATTTTCTTGTTTCTAAAACCGACTTTTTTGATTACGATACAAAATCAAATACCAAAATAAAACGACAACAATCTGCAATAGAAATAGCCCCTGAAGCTACGACTAGAAGTGAAGAATACTGGAATACATATAGAACTAGTGCCATAACGGAGAAAGATCTAAATTCTTTTCCTGTTGTAGACAGCATCGTTCAAGCTCAAAACATAGAACGAAGAATAGATGTAATTCAAAGTTTCAACATTGGATATTATCCGGTAGGTTTTTTTGATTTTGACCTCACCTACCCGATTAAATACAATAATTTTGAAGGCTTACGAATCGGACTTGGAGGCTTAACAAACGAAAAATTATCAGAACGGTTTCGTGCTGAAGGATATCTGGTGTATGGTTTTAAAGACAGTAAATTCAAATTTGGAGTAGGAGGCGGCCTTTTACTAAATAAAGATTCGGGATCTTGGTTAAATATAAATTACAAAGATGATCTTCGTGAGGTCGGAAGTTTTTTTTATTTAACAGACAGACGTGTCTATTCTCTATTTGAACCTCGTTTAGTTAACATTGATTTCTATTATAAACACAGAACCTGGAGTACTAGTTTGCAACATAGAATTTTCCCAAAATTGCTATCAGAAACTCAATTATCAGTTAGTAATATAGATCAGACAGGTGGTTATACCTATCTGGATAACGGTACTGCATTCTCTCAATATAAAACAGCAGAATCTACAATAGCATTAAGATGGAGTCCTTTTAGTAAATTTTTAAAAACACCAAATGGTTTTAGGGAAATACAAGATGGATACCCAAAAATTACCGCTCAATACACCCAAGGATATAAAGGCATCTTTGATAGTGATTTCAGTTACAGCAAAATAGGAATAAAAGCAGAATATATTATTAATCGTCTCAACCAATCGAGAACCAGTTTACTACTGGAAGCTGATATCGCAAGTGGTGACGTACCGTTAACCCACTTGTACCATGCTTATCCAAATGCTCCAACAAAAGAGACCATTTTCCAACGGTTTTCTGTAGCAGGAAGAAGGAGTTTTGAAACAATGTATTTTAGTGAGTTTTTTAGTGACCGCCTAGCCACTTTACAAATTAGACACAAACTAAGACCTTTTAAAATTTCTAGTTGGTTTAAACCCGAGATGGTATTCATCACACGGTATGCAATAGGTGATGTTAGCAACCGAGACAAACATCAGGGAGTAGATTTCAATTCTCTTCAACAAGGTTATCAGGAATCAGGATTTGAAATCAATAAACTTTTTGCTGGCTTTGGATTAAGTTTTGCCTATCGATATGGTGCTTATCATCTACCAAAAGTTGAGGATAATATTGCCTTTAAATTTACTTTTTATCTAAAGCTTTAATACGTTATTATTTATTTATTTTCTTTTGAATATTTTTCAATTATTAAAACCTCAAATTCTTACATTTGCAGAAGGAAAATAGAGAATGGCAAAGTTATTAACTTTCGGGTTTTGGAATACATTAGCTGGGATTATATTACGTAATAGAGCAGCAATATTTATAATTATTATTGGAATAACAGTCTTTCTTGGCTTTCAGTGGAAAAATATGCGTTTTTCTTTTTCTGAAGCAAATCTTCTTCCAGACGATCACGAGGTAAATATAAAATATCAAGAGTTCCTTGATAAATTTGGTGATGAGGGCAATCTTATTGTAATGGCTGTAAATGACAGCTCTCTTTTTACTCCAAAAAAATTAAAGGCCTGGAACGATTTTAATGACTCTTTTAAACAATATAGTGAAATTGACCTTGTCATTTCTGTCAGTGACTTAAAAACGCTCGAAAAAAAGAATAACCCAGCCAGATTTGAACTTATATCCTTCATAAAAGATACCGTATACACAGCGAAAAATGTTTCGGATTACCAAAATGAACTGTTCAATAAACTGCCCTTTTACGAAGGGCTTATCTATAGCAACAAATCTAATACAATACAAAGTGCTATTTACTTAAATAAAGACATAGTTAACACCATCGTTAGAAAAAAGTTTATTGAAGATATTTTAAATCCTAAAGTAAAAGATTTTGAAAAGAAATTCGGAATGGATGTAAAAGTATCCGGAATGCCTTATATAAGAACCATGAACTCTCAGAATATTATGGATGAGATTCAGATTTTTATTTTAGCTGCATTATTGGTTACCTCATTAATTTTCTTTTTCTTTTTTAGATCTTTTAGAGCAACCTTTATTTCTATGACCGCAGTAATCATAGGTGTAATGTGGGCATTCGGTTTGCTGGGACTCTTGCAATATGAAATCACTGTTTTAACTGCAATTATACCTCCTTTGGTTATTGTAATTGGTATTCCAAACTGTATTTTTCTTATTAATAAGTATCAACAGGAAATAAAAAAACATGGGAATAAAGCAAAATCTTTACAACGCGTTATTACTAAAGTAGGAAACGCAACACTAATGACCAATGTTACTACCGCTGCAGGTTTTGCCACTTTCGCCCTAACAGAAAGTAAATTATTGAAGGAATTTGGCATCGTGGCCGCTTTAAATATCGTGGCATTATTCATTTTATGCTTACTGGTTATTACGATCATTTATAGCTATATGCCTCAACCCAAAGAAAGGCATTTAAAACACCTGGGAAGACGTTGGGTGGAGCGATTAGTGAACTGGATGGAACACGTTGTTAAAAACCAACGTATTACCATCTACATTTCTTCTGTTATAATATTAATTGTTAGTATTATAGGGATTTACACTATCAAAGTTTCCGGAAGCTTATTAGAGGACATGCCCAAATCAGCTGGCTTTTTTAAAGATATCCAGTTTTTTGAAGATGAATTTGATGGTATCATGCCATTAGAAATTTTAATTGATACAAAACGCAAACAAGGAGTTCTCAAATTACCAACATTAAAAAAAATGGCTCAATTAGAAGAGCTGCTTGAAGAAATACCAGAACTATCAAAACCTATCTCTATTGTAAACTTAGTTAAATATGCTAAGCAAACTTATTACAACGGAAATCCCAAATATTACCAACTACCTACAAGTCAGGAACGAAATTTTATTCTTCCCTATGCTAAAAGTTTTGAATCTGAAGCGGGAGCAATGAATAGCTATGTTGATTCTACTGGTCAATATGCGAGGATAACCACATTTATGAAAGATGTAGGTACAGAAGAAATGGAACGGATTGAAGCTAATTTGGCTCCAAAATTGGCAAAACTATTTCCCGAAGATCGCTACGAAGTTACCTTTACAGGAAAAGCACTTATCTTTCAGAAGGGCACAACTTATCTTGTTTGGAACCTTATCTTTTCTTTAGGGCTAGCAATTATCCTTATAGCCCTCTTTATGGCTTGGATGTTTAGATCCTTCAAAATGATTGTTATATCCCTCATACCTAATTTACTGCCATTATTAATGACAGCAGGTTTGATGGGCTTTTTAGGAGTACCAATAAAACCATCTACGATATTGGTTTTTAGTATCGCTTTTGGTATTTCTGTTGACGACACTATCCACTTCTTAGCAAAATATAGACAAGAACTAAAATCAAATCACTGGAGAATCCGTAAGTCTGTTTTTGCAGCCTTGAGAGAAACCGGAGTGAGTATGTTCTACACTTCTACGGTCTTATTCTTTGGCTTTTCGGTATTTATGATCTCCAGTTTTGGCGGAACAAAAGCTTTGGGAGGATTAGTATCCGCGACGCTGCTATTTGCTATGTTGGCTAATTTGTTATTATTACCTTGTTTGTTACTTTCTTTAGAAAGAAGTATTGCCAACAAAAAGACCTTAAAAGAGCCTGCATTAAAAATTATTGCTAATGATGACGATGATGAACTTTCTGAGGAAGAAGAAAGATAGCTAATCACTCTCATTTATTTATAACTAAAAAGAAGCCTCGCTAGTAAACTAGCGAGGCTTCGTGTAAGATAGATTACCCCAAAACCTATCGAACTAAACTTAACGTAAACACAATCGTCATAATTGCATATGCAAGATACGTTCCCTTTTTGTATTTTGAAACACCTTTAAGAGGGGGATTTCCCCCTTTCAATAAAACAAACTAAATTTTAACATTTTATTAATAGTCCAAAACCATACATTTAAATTTTAAAAGATTTAAAATCAAATATTTATATAATTAAAATGTGTAGGAAATTTTAGCGTTATTTTTAATAAATACTCAAAAAAAAGTGATTTTTTCCCTTAAAAATTGGTTTTTTACGGTTTTAACATAGAATCAGTCCGTCAAAAACAGTCAGATTTTGTCTTGTTTTAAAAAAATGCTATTTTTTATCAAATACAAAAGCGGCATGAAATTATAATGACAATTAGCTTTTTTTGAAGAGCAACAGTATGCATCAATTCGATTAAAAATTTATCTTTGCTACCTTAAATTTTAGATACTTAATTCAGGAAATTAAAATTGAGTTGACGGTCTAATAAGCTTTTTAGTTAAAATTAGTCTTCAGATAGACAAAGAAAGTATTGTTAATATACCAATTCCATCAGACCGATGTAAAACAAATAAAATTAAATTGATGAAACATACCAAAGTAATAGACGTTTTAAAGAGTGATAAACTGTTACAACCTGTGACCGTAAAAGGATGGGTTCGTTCTTTCCGTAACGATCGTTTTATAGCAATAAACGACGGATCTACTATAAGAAATATTCAATGTGTGATCGAAGATCAGACCATTGATTCGACTATTACTGATAAAATAAATGTTGGTGCTGCCTTGGTAGTTGTTGGAACACTTACAGAAAGTGAGGGAAAAGGACAACGTGTGGAGGTTAAAGTTACTCATATAGAGATCGAAGGAGAAGCGGATCCAGAAGAACTAAAATTAACTATTCTTTCTCCAAAGCGTCACAGTTTAGAAAAACTAAGAGAACAAGCACACTTAAGAGTTAGAACCAATACATTTGGAGCAATAATGCGTATGCGATCAAAATTGTCCTTTGCCATTCACGAGTATTTTCAGAAAAACGACTTTTATTACGTGCATACACCAGTTATTACCAAAAGTGATGCTGAAGGAGCCGGAGAAGCTTTTAAAGTAACAAACCTGGATCTTAATAACATTCCAAAAAATGAAAATAGCGAGGTAGATTATAAGCAAGATTTCTTTGGCGGTGAAACTAACCTAACAGTTTCTGGACAATTAGAAGCCGAAACCTATGCAATGGGATTAGGTCAAGTCTATACTTTTGGACCAACGTTCAGAGCAGAAAACTCTAATACATCCCGTCATCTTGCAGAATTCTGGATGGTTGAGCCAGAAGTTGCTTTTTGCGATCTGGATGGTAACATGGATCTAGCAGAAGATTTTATAAAATACGTGCTACAGTATGTCTTAGATAACTGTAAGGATGATCTAGAATTTTTAGAAAACAGACTTGTTCAGGAAGACAAACAAAAACCGCAAGCAGAAAGAGCAGAAATGCTACTTACAGATAAACTGAAATTTGTTTTAGAAAACAACTTTAAACGGGTAAGTTATACAGAAGCTATTGAGATTCTTAAAAACTCTAAACCAAACAAAAAGAAGAAATTTAAATTTCCAATTAACGAATGGGGTGCGGACTTGCAAAGTGAACACGAGCGTTTCCTTGTAGAAAAACATTTTAAATGCCCGGTAATATTATTTGATTACCCCGCTGATATCAAGTCTTTTTATATGAGACTTAATGAAGATGGTAAAACAGTGAGAGCGATGGATATCCTTTTCCCAGGAATAGGTGAAATAGTTGGCGGTTCACAGCGTGAGGAACGCCTTGATGTTCTTAAACAAAAAATGGCCGCTCTAGACATCCCAGAAGAAGAATTATGGTGGTATTTGGACACACGTCGTTTTGGAACCTGCAAACACAGTGGTTTTGGACTTGGTTTTGAGCGATTGGTATTGTTTGTAACCGGAATGGGTAATATACGTGATGTTATTCCTTATCCAAGAACACCGTTGAACGCAGAATTTTAAGCCAGCGATTAGTTTCTATGTTTTTTCAATAAAATCTCAGAAATCAGATCATCGATTGCCTTTTGGTTATTCTCTGATTTCTGATATTTGTTTGTTTTATTTTGAATTTTATCATAATGCGGAACCTTTCCGGTTTCAGCAAGAACTTTTATAGCATCCTCAAAAAAAGTATTTAAGATAGGCATCACATACTCACTTTGTACATTTCTATTCCTCAAATGGTGAAACTTTTTTGCATACGCCAAAAATAATTGTGGATATTGGGCAAATGTAATTATTGCTTCTGTAAAACTCTTTTGCACATCAAATTTAGTTAGAGAGTTCCTAAATTTTAGTTTAGCAGCATCAATATGTTGAAGCATATAGCCCAATGCACTTTCGCTTATAAAATTACTATAATTACTAGCTGAATAGTAATAAATTCCCATTCCGATATTAGTATTGATAATAAGCACATCATCACCTATACTACTTTTAAGAAAAGACTGGAATGTATCCACGTTGGTTAAGGACATTAATAAACGTCTTTTTAAATCTGTAGATCGTATATTAACGGATTTGATATCTTCTTTTGTACCATCTACACTCACCTCGTAACGTTCATTAGTTCGGCAAAATCAATCCCTTGATTTTGCGCATGCATTGCTGCAGTATATCCTTTATGATCCTGAGCAGAAACATCTGCTCCCTTCTTAATCAATAATTTTATAATTTCTTTCTGACCAAAAGTAGCTGCAAAAATTAGTGCGGTAGCTTCATTATAGCTTTTGATATTGACATCAGCTCCCTTAGCAATTAATAATTCTGCTATTTCGTAGTGCCCTTTAAAACAAACCCCCATTAATGGAGTATTTCCTGAAGCGTCTTGTTCATTTATATTTGGTCCATAACTAAGAATAAGCTCTACGATATCTAAAAAGCCATAATATGAGGAAAGTAAAAGTGGCGTAGAACCCCTTTGATCCTTTTTATTTACTAAGTCGTTATCTTTTATAAGAAATCCCTGAACAGCTTCTATATCTTCAGATCTGATCGCGTCAAAAATCGTATCCATTTGGTGTAAAATTGTTATTAAAACAAATGCTTACTAATGGTAAGCAAAACTTTTCTGAAGATATTAAAAAAAAATCCAGCTATACTGTAATTAGCAGAATTTTATAACTTTTAAAGGTAAAAGCAATCATTAAGATAAGCAATGAATAAGATAACGCTACTCTTCTATCCATTTTCTAAAATCAGAAGTATTAGAAGAACTTGTCATCACCTTCTCCTTGACACCTCTCATTTGTATAAGCAATCTATTTTTAAAATGATTTTCGATTGCTTCTATATAGTCAATATGAATAATTTGACTCCTGTTAATTCTAAAGAACTTCTTAGGATTTAATTGTTGGATCAAAACTCCAATTTTTTCCATAATTGGATGTGTTTTTCCATAATAATCTGTAGCTACACAAAAATCTCCAGACGCAGTAATCAAGCTTATGTCAACTGTATTTAACAATTGAATTCCGTTTGTTCGTTTAATTACAAATCGCTTTTTAAATTGTTCCTGTCCCTGTTGTATTGATGCCTTCAACAGATGAATTGTCTTATGATCTATAGTATGATACGCGCCTTTCTTAAACAAAGACTGATATTTTTCTAAAGCTCTTTTAAAATCATTTTTAGAATACGGTTTTAAAATATAGGCGATACCATTGGTGTTAAAAGCCTGAAACAAATACTCATCGTGAGCAGAACAAAAAATTATAGGAGATGCTACGGTTACCTTATTAAACAAATCAAACGACAAACCATCTAACAACTGAATATCGGATAATATAAAATCATATGTATTATTATGTAAAAAACTTTCTCCTTCTGCAACAGAACGAGACCAATCATGAGATAAATGTTCACCGAAAAAATCATTCAAATGTGATATTAACTTTTGATATGCCGGAATTTCATCCTCCAGAATTAGAATATTCATAGTTTTAAGATTCGTTACTTAATTTAACAATAGGAATAGAAACTTTAAAAGTTACATCAGTATTAATGATTTGCACCTCTTGATCTGACAATAGTTGGTAGCGTGCCTTTAAATTCTTTAACCCAGTCCCAAAAGACTCTTCTTTGGATTTGATTTTAGATTTAGTATTCACAACAGTCAACCAGTTTTCTGCTATAGTCACCACTACATCGATAACACCATCACTATCGATCTTATTATGTTTTACTACATTTTCTAGCAATGTTTGTATAGATCCCGTTGGTAGAAATTTATTTCTAAGTGAGGCGTCTCTTTTTATTTGAAAATTATAATCATTCCCAAATCTGGTTTCTATTAAAAAAATATAGTTTTCGGCAAAGGCTATTTCCTCAGAAAGCTCCATCACCTCAGCATCCTTAGTCTGGATTAAATATCGGTAGATTAGTGACAAACGATTAATATACTCTTTAGCTTTTAAAGTATTACTATCAATTAATGCATCTAATGTATTTAGATTGTTAAATAAAAAATGAGGATCTATTTGAGACCTTAACAGCTTCAATTCATTCTCTTTTTGTTGTTTTTGGACATTAAAAAACTGAGCTTGACCTTCATAGAATTTTTTAGCTAATAAAATCCCAAAAACAAAACCAGCATCATCGGATAACCTAAAAAAAATTTGCAATAAAAAATCATACCACTTTGGAAATTTATTCCAATCTCCGTTGCCTGTCCAATATCCCGCAACAAAATCAATAGCACCAAAAAAACAAAGTACCAAGAGTCCATAGAACACGAAATGAAAATATTTTTTTTCATTTACGATATAACTAGGAATCAACCAATACATAAAAATTAGAATGACGCTAAAAGAAAGTATGGCCGTTAGAGGTATATCAATAAGGTATTCAATTAAATCATTGTCTTCTCTATAATAATCAATACAATTAAAAATAATTGTAACTGCATATACAATTCCAATTACTGTATAATCTGATTTGTTTAGCCTAGTATCCATATTCTAATTCTTCTTTTTTTTGCGTTTTCTTATGCTTCTTTTGATCCACTTCACAAAATTAATATCACAAGAATAAGTAAAATTGTGAAGAGACTTATGGTAATATATCATTAAGCGTTACTAGAATCCAGTACCATATAAAAAAACACATCTTGTTCTAGTTCTTCACCATATTCAGAATTGGTAAACAATACATAACCATAATCTTTTTGAGTATGTATGGTAAACCAACTCGTAAATCCAATATTATTAAATGTCTATGAAAGGCAATAGTATATTTATAAAACCGACCGTATACCTTATATCAAAATCGTCATATGGAACTTTGGAATGCTGTTTTAATAGTTCCTCGTAGCTTTTATCCAATAAAATTCCCTCATTCATCATAGCAATTCATCCATTTTGAAAAATCCATAGACTTTGAGTAAATCGAAGCTCCGTCAAAAATAGTTTGTTCCGTTACTGGTAACTTTTTTATACATTAGCATATCCATTTACTTTATGACACACTACTTCTCCGTTATTAATTACAACAAAGGAAATTCCATTAATGTTATATGTATCCATTTTTGCTTTTATAAAAGTATCTAAAGAACCTTTAGGAATATAAAACCCTAAATAACTATCGATTGTATTATTGTTTTTGAAAGCACAACCAATTCAGAAATTCGCAATTAGTGATGTAAAACAGAATAATTTTATAAATCTTTCTATACTACTCTTTTAATTTTTATCATTAATCCTATCACGCTCATCTTCAGAAATATTATCTCTCTTTTTCTTTTTACTAAACTTAGATCCGAAATTATAATTAAGTTGAAGAAACAGATTTTGTCTCGGCCAATCATTTACAATTGTAGCATTTACATTATCATAATTAATATTACCTAAGAACTTTCTAGTAAGAATCTCCTCGAATTCTAAACTAACTTTCAATCGATCATTCATAAACTTTTTACTAATCGCAATATCAATACCCGCTATCCACTTATATTCTATTTGCCCTTCTAATCCACCAGTAGAATAATATCCTGAAACTTCAGAATTAATACCCCAAGGTAATTGATACTCTGCACTTGTATACCATGTTAAACTCCATTGGGACAAATCCAATGCTGGTGTCAATCTTTCTGACGTATATTCGTTATAATTTACTATGACCCCTGTGTATCCATCTAATCCTTTTACGAAATCTAATGGACCAAATAAACTAGCTGTGAAATTGTTGTTTTCTGCAATGTTAATAACCGAACGAGAAGTTTCTGCAGAAGTATCATTTTGCGTAATAATTTCAAATAAAGCATCCTTTGTTTGTCCATAACTTACACTAAAAAATGGTTGGTCGTCATAGGTAAGATTAAAACGAAAATTATTGGTAAATGAAGGCTTCAGATTTGGGTTCCCTTCTTCAAAAGTAAAAGGATCGTAATAATAAACAAACGAATTTAGAGAACTATATGATGGTCTTTGTATTCTATAACTATATGATGCATTAACTCCTAATACTTCGGTAATTTCTCTCCCCAAGCTAACACTAGGGAATAATTTAGATATTTTCCTTGATCTTGTTTCATTTTGTGTGAGCGAAATCCCCTTAGTTTCACTTTCCTCCCAGCGGACACCTCCAGAAAACGACCATTTATTATACTTGGCATTGAATTTTGAATATACTGCCAGAATACTTTCATCTATTAAAAATCGATTAGTCTGACCTTCATTATTCTCAAATTCTCCTTGATCATTTTGTGTAAAAGATTGTAAATCACTATCAGAATTTACCTGTGAATACTTTGCTCCTGCTCCCCAACTAAAAGTATCGTTCTGTGTTCGTTTATAATCTCCTTTATACGTGAATATCTCATAGTCCGCATTTTGAAAATATCGTTGGTTATCATATGCTACAGGACTTTCTTCAACTTTAAACAAATTATTCTCGTTCTCAAAAGTGTAATCGATATAATTAAAATCTAAAGTTATCTTATTCTTCATGTCATCATATTCATAATATGGATTGAGCGTAAATGTAATCCTATCCCTATCGTAGCTATTATCTGTGAATAGCGTTACTGACGAAATCACATCGGTGATTGTCGTATTGTTTTTAGTAATTCGATCAGATAGGGATTGAATTCTATTAGTATTTATGCCAATTGTATTTTTATCATTTAGATAGTAATCGAAACCTCCACCTATGCTATAAGTTTCAGGGTCATAAGGAGAAATTGAAGTTTGATTATACGTTTCGTCCAGAACTTGTCTGGATATTATTAAATCTTCTCGCCAAGAGGATTTATTATAGCCTGCGCTAGCCTGCCAGTTTAGTTTATTTTTATAACTAGCGATAGATGTATTCGTTCCATAAGTGAAATCGTTAACATATCCTACCGTATTTCTTATACTTCCGTGAGTTCCTAATTTTACATTTTTCTTTAAAATGATATTAACGAGAGGACCTGATCCTTCTGCATCATATTCAGCTCCAGGTTGCTGAATAAGTTCCACTCTGGCAATATTATCTGCCGGCATTTCTCGCAGAAGAGAAGCAACATCCATATAATCTGTTGTTTTTCCATTAATAAGTATTCGTATATTTCCTTGACCGCCGTAACTTATATTCCCATTAGTAACGATGATTCCAGGGACTTTTTTCATTACATCTTGTAAATTTGTATTAATCATTTCAGATTTTTCAATATCAACGATTAATTTTTCAGCGGTCTGTTTTATAATGGGTTTCTTATAAGTGATTAATACTTCATCCAACTGCTCAGATTCCAAAATAAAGTTCATTCGTAATTCTTTCTCATCTTGTCTAAAACTAAAAGTTTCAGATATTTTAGTTTCATAACCAAGCATGGATACTTCTATTCGATATATGCCCTTTTTAATGTTTTCAAAAAAATACGCTCCTTTTTCGTCAGTTGCCATTGCCGAAATTGCCATATTCGTTTTATCTTGATAAAGAATAACATTAGCAAAAACTAAAGACTCCTTATTTTGATCTGTAATATTTCCTGTGATTGAGTGCTGTGCACTCGTAGTTTTCGCTACAATGAGTAAAATAAATATCAGTGTTTTTTTGAATCCCATAACTTTTCGTTTCTTGATTGATGATGAAACAAATGTAGATTCAGAGGATTCTATTATAAAGTAGATTCTGCCCAATTGGGTCAAAAAGCTGCTGAATGTGTATATTTCTACTATTAGATTATAAAACAAAAAGAGGAGCAGTCGCTCCTCTTTTCATATATTTATATAAAAACTATCCTAGTTTTTCCTTCATTCTAAGTAATTCTTGTTCGATCATTTGCAATTTACCTTCCATCCCATCCGTAAATTCAGGAATACGTTTACAAAAAACATAACGTACACGCCACATTTCTTTAATCTGAGAGATCGGATGCTCTTCATCCTCGATATTCTTATGATCTGCACGTAATACTACACTGTTTTTGGTTATGTAAAGCCTTCTGAAAATTAATTTCGTATCGGTTAATGCTACTACCAAGGTTCCATTATTCAATTTCTTAATAACATCAGCAGGTACTTTTTCTCCAATCACGATATCTTTAGGATAAAAACCTTGATCATGATTTGTCATTTCTAAATTCAGCACCGTATACCCCCTAAACTCTTTTGTTGGATTTACAGGTAATTGAATTGTAGGAAGTTCTTTTATAAAATTACTTTTATCATGTAAAGAAATATACTCGCCTGCGGTACTTTCGGTAACACAAGGAATTAACGCAAATTGCTCTCGCTTTATATCTTCGGCATATGTGGTAAGATCTCCCTTAAACTTCAGAAGTTCATTAACGGTTAGCTCACTAGTTAGTAACTTATCTATTTCAATGCTAAAATAATTAGCTATTTTTATAATGGTATCGATTTTAGGCTCACTCCTTCCTTCTTCGTAGGCTCCTAAAGTCCCTCTTTTTAAGTCAAAAAGCTCAGCAAAAGCCTGCTGACTCAAACTTTTCACACTTCTAATTTTTTTAATATTTTTTCCAAAAAATGACATTTTTGCTAATTTTATTTGCAATTATAAAAATTTATTGTACCTTTACCCTAACAATATTAGCTAATATATTTAATAAATGCTAATTTTAGTAGAATTACTTTCATAAAGTATATTGATTTTGGGCAAAATCATGTGTGATACTAAAAATTTTAGCAAACAACTAATTCATTAACTTAAAAAAATACTATACTCATGATATCCATCGTACAATATCTTGCCAATTTAGCTGTCGATATAGTAGAAAAGTTATCGTACTTTTTGTAATATTGATACTGGGTCGTAACAAGAAATAAATTACTAATAATCAATCAAAAACAACCATCACATGCAAGATCATTTTCAACAGGTGAAAGATTACTTACTGAAACTCAACTTTACTATAGTTCACGAAAATAAGAAAGACGGAATTATAATGATAAGTAAGGAGAATGAAGGGATCAAAAATCTCATTCTTGGTGTAGCATTACCAATTTTAATTATTGAACAATACATTTTTAATATCAAAAACAAAAATGAACTCGTATATCGTAGTTTACTTCAAAAAAATAGGGATATCGTTCATGGAGCATTTGTTCTGGATGAATCCGGAGAAAAGGTAATCTTTAGAGATACCTTGCAACTAGAAAATCTCGATCTAAATGAATTAGAAGGAACACTAAACTCCCTAGGTCTGTTATTAAGTGAATACTCGCAACAAATTATAAATTTTTCAAAATATTAATACTATGAACTTTTTCAAAAGACTATTTAAAATAGGTGAAGCTGAAGCAAATTCTGCGATCGATAAAATGGAGGACCCTATCAAAATGACCGAGCAGGGAATACGTGATATGAAAGTCGATCTCGAAAAAAGCCTGGAAGCACTGGCGCAAGTTAAAGCATTAGCGATCCGATCTAAAAATGATACAGAAGAATTTGCTACAAAAGCGGAAGATTATGAGCAAAAAGCCATGTTAATTCTTAAAAAATCGCAAAGTGGAGATCTTGAAACCTCAGAAGCAGACAGGTTAGCAAAAGAAGCTTTGATCAAAAAAGAAGAATCTCTACAACATGTTACTCGCGGTAAAGATGAAACAGAAAAATTTGAAGGATCTGTATCTCAACTCGAAAAAAATGTTGAAGAAATCAAACAGAACATCAGCAAATGGGAAAACGAATTAAAAACCTTGAAAGCAAGAGTGAAGGTATCTGCTGCAACCAAAAATGTAAACAAGCAAATGGCAGAGATAGATAGCTCTAGTACCGTTTCTATGTTAGAACGTATGAAAGACAAAGTAAATCAGGAGGAAGCATTAGCAGAAGCATATGGCGATATCGCCAACGCCTCTAAATCTATTGATGATGAGCTGGATCAAGCTGCAGATGTTACAAAAAGTAATGCAGAAGATGATTTAGCAAAGCTAAAAGAGCAATTAGGGTTGAATGATAAAAAGAAATAAAAGAAATTAATAATCAGATATTTTTAGTCTGTTCAGCAAATTACTAACAAAAAAGATAAACCATGGTAACATTTACGACAGAAAAGACACCAAGTAAAGAAGTAATTCAGATTTCAGGAATTGCAAGAGGGAGTGCCGTAAGAACAAGGAACATTGGTAGCGGTATTTTTGCAGGACTAAAGAACATAGTTGTTAGAGAACCAGAAGGTTATGAAAAATAGACAACTAAATAACTATTAACTAAACAACTAAAACATTGAAGGAATTATTCGACATAGCAATTTCCATAGTCAACTTACCTTTGACTGTCCTTTTTGGTCTATTGATCCTCTACTGGATTTTAACCACTCTTTCGGGGTTAGACTTAGACTTTTTTGATGCTGATATAGACATCGATGTAGATGCAGATGCGGATTTTGATCTAGATACGGATACAGATTTTGATGCAAGAGCAAATTTAGATGTTCAGGATATCTCTAACACTGAGGTAAAAAAAGAAGATGTTATTCGCAGAAGGGGAAAGTTAAATTTCTTTCAGGTATTTCTAATTTATTTCAACTTTGTTGGTCTTCCATTTATGTTCACTTTTACATTTTTTGTGTTGTTTTGGTGGGCTATAACGATGACTGGGACATCCATCACTCATAGTTATGACAATGATTTTGGGTTTATCTTTTTCTTTGGAGGAATCATTCCTGCATTGATAATCACCAAAATAATAACAACTCCGTTTAAACAATTTTTCACCAATTTCAATAATAAAGGAGAACGTAAGTTAGAGTTGCTAGGGAGACAAGGTGTTTTACAAAGTCCCATTTCTGGCGAAAGAATTTCGACTATAGAAATCAAGATTCAATCAGATCCTATTAAAGTTATGGTAAAATCTAAAGATGGCATTGAAATAGCTGCTAATACACCTGTAGAAATCATAAATCAAGTAAAAAACAAACAACTATATATCGTTAAACCATTAAACTACTAAAAAATCATGAGTAATGTAGCATCAATAGCCATCGTCGTGTTGGTATCAATAGTACTTCTAATAGTACTCTATTTCATAATAATTGCGATTTTCTATAAGAAGATTCCTCAAGGAGAGGCTATAGTCAGAACTGGATTTGGGGGAACTGCAGTAGCGTTTGATAAAGGTTTGTATGTAATTCCGGTGCTACACAAAGTTGAAATCATGGATATTTCTATCAAAAAAATTGAAATAGAAAGAACGGGGTTAAGTGGACTAATTTGTAAGGATAATATTAGGGCTGATATTAAAGTTGCTTTCTTTGTAAAGGTAAACAAGTCTGTAGAAGATATTATCAATGTAGCTCAGACAATCGGTTGTAATCGAGCCTCAGAAATAGACACACTACGTAGTTTATTCGATGCAAAATTCTCTGAAGCATTGAAAACGGTTGGTAAAAAATTCGAATTTGTAGAATTGTATGAGGCCAGACGTGAATTTAGGGATGAGATTGTAAATATCATCGGTACCGATCTTAACGGATATATTTTGGATGATTGTGCAATTGACGATTTAGAACAAACATCTCTTAGCGTAATGAAAGCAGATAACATTCTGGATGCAGAAGGGATTAAAAAGATCACCGAATTAACCGCTGCACAGAATGTAAAATCTAATCTCATCAAACGTGATGAGGAGAAAGTGATCCGCAAACAAGACGTAGAAGCTCGAGAAGCAATTCTAGAATTAGATAAACAATTAGCAGAAAAAGAGGAGCAACAAAAACGTGAGATATCGAATATCAAAGCCCGCGAAGAAGCAGAAATACTCAAAGTATCTGAAGAAGAACGATTAAAATCTGAAACAGCTCGTATCTCTACAGAGGAAAAGGTAAAAGTTGCTGAAGAAAATATGCAACGTCAGATTATTGTTGCTGAAAAAAACAAACAACGTACTGATGCAGTAGAGACAGAAAGAGTAGAAAAAGACAGAATGTTGGAGGCTACAGAACGTGAACGCATCGTGACTTTGGCTCAAATAGAAAAAGAGAAAGTAGTAGAGGTTGAAAAGAAGAACATCCAGGATGTGATTCGTGATCGTGTGATGTTAGAAAAAGGCGTAGTAGAAGAGCAGGAAAACATGAAAGATATCCAAGCTTTTAAAACTGCAGATCGAGATAAGCAGGTAAAAATTACTATAGCTGAAGCAAATGCAGAGGAGTCATTAATTTCGACCATTAAAGCTGCCGAAGCACAAAAAGAAGCTGCCAAGCAAAAAGCACAAGAAATCAATATCGAGGCACAAGCACAGAAAGAAGCTAGTGAAAAGGAAGCAGAAGCTCGTAAAACACTTGCCGAAGCAACTGCCAAAGAAGAAGCTACTCTCGGTTTATCTGAAGCACAGGTAATGCATGCTAAAGCAGATGCTAATGAGCGTCAAGGATTGGTAGAAGCAAATATTATTGAGAAAAAAGCAAAGGCAGAAGCTGCCGGTATTCTTGCCAAAGCAGATGCTATCAAAGAAGAAGGTTTAGCAGAAGCAGTAGTAATCAAAGAAAAAGCACTTGCAGATGCCGCCGGAATCGAAGAGAAAGCAGAAGCAATGAAGAAATTAGATGGTGTTGGTAAAGAACATGAAGAATTCAAGCTTCGTCTAGATAAAGAATTACAAGTAGACTTGGCTGAGATCAATATCCAGAAAGAGATTGCGGATGCACAGGCAGATGTTATTGGTGAAGCATTAAAAGCTGCTAATATTGACATTGTAGGTGGAGAAACCATGTTCTTTGATCAAATTATTGGTCAGATTACCAAAGCTAAAGGATTTGATAGACTTGTAAAACACTCTGATAACATTCAGGATGTAAAAGATGCTATTCTGGGTAGTGATGATGTAAAAGGAAATCTTTTAGAAAAAGTAAAAGAATTTGCTACAAAGTACGGTATCTCTTCTGAGGATATCAAAAACCTAACTATTGCAAACATTTTGATGGATCTAAAACAGAAATCCACTAATGAAGAAGAAAACACCTTGTTTAGCAACCTATTTAACCTGGCAAAAGGTTTGGGATTATCTGATAAGAAATTGAAATAACAATCAAAAGAAAGCTCTCCTCCTTGTCAAGGAGGAGAATGAATTCTGCTAAGCGGAAGAAAGAGGAGGTTAGGAGCCTACAAAACTTTATGAATAGTATCATAAATACATTTTTAGACCCGTAAAAGTCAATCCCTGAAAGTCTTGAGCTCTCTTTGGGGTAGCGAATGATTGACTAGTTGGGATTTGTTTAACTTTTTAAAATACGGTTTAATTATGAGTATAGCAGCTATGATTACTTCGATTAAATTTAATGATCGAAGGAATAAAAGAGAAGCATTTAGTGCTATTAGCGGAACTACAGATACCAAAAGTCAAGGTGTCCAAATAGAACCAGTTTCTGAAGAAACATTACAAGAGATCAGAGACAAACTAAAGAAACAACGATTAACTCTTTTTAAAAAGCGATTATTTGTTGCTGGATTTTTAATAGTTCTGATTACATCCGTCATAATATATATAGTATAATGATGGGTGGATATGGCCATAACCTAAGTAATCTACTCAAAAATAGTAGAAGAAAAGAACGAAAAGCATATGATGGATGGAAAGAAAGCGACTCAGAAAGTAAAGGTATCAAAACAGTACCCGTTTCTGAAGAAGTACTCGTTGAAATTAGACAGAAAATAAAACAACAACAGCTTCACACGAGAATACGAAATATTTTAATCGTTGTAATAACCATGTTATTAATAGGTATTCTTGTGGGGGCTATGGTGTTACATTTTCAGAATGATCCGGGAGTTAGCTTTGGCCCTTATAGATAATAAAAAAGAAATAATTATGAACAGAAAATTTTTAAGACTAATAGGGATTTTATTTATCGCAGTAGGTGTTTTAGCATTTAACAACTATTATAAAAAAGAGGGATTAATAAAAAATGGAGTTGCTATATCTGCGGTTATAGAAAAAATTTCTGCAAATAAATTTGACAATGAATTCTCTCCTACTGTAGAGAATATACATGTCAAATACGTGTATACCGTGGATTCTGAAACGTATACAAAAACTCAAGAAATTTCAAGACATGAGCACGATCTATATTTTTCTAAAACGGGTAAAACAGGTGATTCCATAAAAATTATTTATGATGCGGAAAAACCCACGAATTCCAAAATACAAAAGATGGACAATAAAGGAAGTTTTTCGACAATCTCTAACTGATATCTAAACTAAAAATTTACAGAAATAAGGTATATGACAACAGATATTCATTACTCAGAGAAACAAAAGTTTAGGCAATCTTGGTTATGGGCTTTAATACTCATTTCTGGAATTGTAGCCATCTTATATTTTGTTAATTATAAAGAGATAAAGACAGCCGCACTCGTAACTATAACCTGCTCTTTTGCGGTAGTGATTTTAATTTTTGCTTTGATGAAGTTAGAAACAGAAATTAAAAATGACGGAATCTATATCCGGTTTTTTCCATTTCATTTTAAATTTAAAAGATATCAATGGAGTACTATTAAACGGCTATATATTAGAAAATATGATCCGATTTATGAATATGGAGGATGGGGAATTAGAATCAATATTATAGGAAAAGGGGTAGCATTTAATATTTCTGGAAATAAAGGGTTGCAATTGGAATTCAACAACAATAAGAAATTATTAATAGGGACCAATAAGCCAAAAGAACTTTCTGAAGCTTTGAAAAAAATTGGCAAACTTTAACCAGCTCTAACTAAAACCTAGAGGAACAACTATGGAAGAAACCAACACTAACAACAATATAAACTTGGACGGCGGAACCTATGAGATCATCCAGAATCGTTTACTAAAACAAAAGGGTAAACTCCAAAACCGTCTTACTCAATTAAATGATGCACGAAAAGAAGTTTTTGGAAGTGTAGAAACCAAACTCATTGCTAATAATCGAATCAATACAAAGAATAACTGCATCGCCAGGGATATTGTTACTATCAGTGATATTTGTCTTTTTGGTTATAATGTCCATTTTGGACTACGGACAGCGATAAAACTAGATGATGTATTTAGTATCTACACGTATGCTGATGATCACTTTATAAATAAAAAATTAGACCTCATCAATGATCCCATGTTCATTGATGACTTTACCAATCTTTATAAATATTACAGAAATACTATCTTTTCTAAATTTGCCATTGTTGGAAACTATCTGCATATGGTTTTTCAGTTAAGCGAAAGTGTTTCGGATATTAAAACCTTTAAATGGTTGATCAATGAAGGTACACTTACCTATGTGGATAATCGCAGCGAACACGAATTTAAATTTCCAAAACAGTATGAGTTTGAGTGGATGGAGGTTACACGTGATATGCATCGTTACGGAACACATCCACATATCTCAATATTGGACAAAGTTTTTGTAGAAACAGTTGGTGGTGATCTTACTATAAAAATTGAAGATAATACTGACGATGGAAAAGGAATATATGATGAAGCGGTAGAACAAGTAGATCAAACTTTGGATGATGGCCAATATAGATATGCAGATCTTGGCAATCTCATTGCTTTAGAGATTAAACCTTTTCAGGAGTCCCCACGATATTTTGTATACAATCACAAGGTACAAGAAGTAAAAAAAATAGCGTGTATTAAAGATGCTTGTGTGCTCTTACCAGATGATCAAGGAATCATATACCCTAATGGATACTATTTACAATCTGGAGAAGTAAAACTATTCACTAATGAGGTTTCTGATGTTCAGTTTCAGGAAAAAATTAGTTCTCCAAATGGAGAGGACTTCTTATATGTTTTTTATGAAAGCGAAAAAGGCTTATATACGCTGATGTCCTATAATGTCATTGAACAAGAAGTGAAAATTCCTATAGTTTGCAATGGCTTCACTATTTTGGAAGGTGGAGAATTATGTTATTTCAAGACTGAAAACGAACAAACAAAACATCATGTCATACAAATATGGCAAACACCTTTCTTAAAAGGAAATGAGATTCCCTCAAAACATACGGACACTTTATTATACAAAATCGGGAATAAAGATATTGTAAAAGCGATGGCCGAATGTCACGCGCTTATCACATTACTGAATAAAGAAGATAACTATGATGGCCTTTATGATGATCTGGCTAAATCTTCTAATGATATTATTGACAGTTATTACTGGATTCGCGAAGAAGATACATGTCGACTGGATATTCCTTTAGGAGAAATCAGCAATGCTGCCAATGCTGCTATTGATGAGTTTGAAAAAGTAGTACAATTAAGAAGAACTGCTGCTAATGTAACCAAAGAAACTAAAGAAACTGCTGAAAATATATTCAACAAGATAAAAAGCAGTTCCTTTCGATCCATAGATGATTTTGTACAAGTATTGTCTCACTTAAGAACCTTACGTGGTGAAGTTATTGGCCTAAATGATATACGATATATTGACACACAATTTATCACCGATCTCGAAGCTGAAATTGCCGAACAAACCGACAAAATTTCACAACGTTGTGTGCAATTCCTACTGGAAGACAAAGCACTACTCCCCTATCACACCCGAGTAGAAGAAAAACAGCAAGCGCTAGAGACTATAAAAAAAGTAATAGAAGCAAAGAAGCTCGAAGAAGAGGTGAATCAGATCGCAAAAGATCTGGAAATGTTGATTGATATTGTATCAAATCTGCAAATTGAAGACACCTCACATTCCACTAAAATCATTGATAACATATCGTTGATTTTTGCTACTATTAATCAGCTTAAAGCTGGTATTAAAAATAAAATAAAATTATTAGGTACTACGGAAGCCAACGCAGAATTTGCTGCCCAGCTAAAGCTGGTAGATCAGAGTATCATCAACTATCTTGATATTGCCAATACTCCAGAAAAAACAGATGAACTTTTAAACAAAGTGTCTGTACAACTGGAGGATTTAGAAGGTCGATTTGCCGATTTCGAAGAGTTTATTACTCAGATTATCGAAAAACGAGAGGAAGTGTATAACGCCTTCGAAGCACGAAAAAACAGTTTAATCGAAGCGCGAAATAAAAAGGCTGTTGCGCTAGAAAATGCAGCAAACCGAATTTTAAAAGGTGTTACTAAAAAAGCACTAAGTTTTGATTCTGTAGCCGATATCAATGGGTATTTTGCCTCTGATCTAATGATCAACAAGCTTAGGGATATCATTGCGAGTTTAACGGACTTGGATGATGCCGGTAAAGCCGAAACTATCGAAACAGCGTTAAAAGTAGCCAAAGAAGATGCATCCCGAAAATTAAAAGACAAGCAAGATCTGTATGAAGACGGTGAGAATATCATACGACTAGGAAAGCATAAATTTGGTGTAAACAAACAACCATTAGACCTTACCATCGTTTACAAAGACAAAACGTTACAATATCACCTTACAGGAACCGATTTCTATCAAGAAATTAACAACGAGATCCTATTACAATCTAAAAAATATTGGGATCAGGAATTGATTTCTGAAAACTCTGAAGTATATCGTGCTGCGTATTTAGCATACAAAATATTTACTACAAATAAAGATGGGCTATTAAATCTGGAAGAAAAAGAACTGCTAGAACTTATAAAATCGGAAAGCAGTAAAAACTACGCAGAAGGATATGTAAAAGGAGTCCATGATGTAGATGCTTCCAAGATTCTAAAAGTTTTAGTCAACAAAGATCATGATTTGGCGTTATTGCGGTACGATGCGTTATCAAGATCGTATGCACAATACTTTTGGAATAGTCTCGATACCGATAAAAAAACATATTGGAATGACATGATAAAAGCTTCAGGAGAAGTTTTAGAAACATTTACCAATAGTACAGAGTATCAGACCGTACTTTCTGATTTAGAGAAAGAGATTTCGAATTCTGAAATTATCAGAGCGTTATCAGAAGAAAAAGGTTATCCTGAACAAAATCAAAAGGCTCAATCCGGCCATAATTTTTCTGATGTACTACTAAGTCTGTTGAATCGAATTGCCAATTATCTTTTTACTGAACTGCAAACAGATGATATATTTTGTATTAGTCAAACCGCTAATGAGCTACACGATTTATTTCTGACGGAGTTAGAGAAGAAAAAAGTAGTAACGAAGTTCAAGAAATCTATAGAATCTATAGACGTAAAAAATCAGAAGGATTCCATACGTTTAGCATTGCAATGGGTAACTGCTTTTCTAAAAACGCATCATCCTGAGCAGATTAACTATGTGCACGAAATTGTTTGTATTTTGTTATATAAAAGAGAAGCTGTTTCAGAAGTAATTCATGTAATTCCTTCACAAACTATTGAAGGGTTAAAAGGAAGCCACCCTTCTATTAAAGAAGGAAATTTTGAATTTAATTATCATCGCTTTATTGCAAAATTATTAGATTTCTCCACTATTGAAGTTCCTGCTTTCGAAAGATATCGAGAGGCAAAACACTCCGTAACTGAAACTTTAAAGTCAACTCTTAAACTTGAGGAATTTAAACCAAGAGTTTTGTCGTCTTTTGTACGTAACAAATTGATTGACCAAGTGTATTTACCTTTATTTGGAGACAATCTTGCGAAGCAGTTAGGAAGTGTTGGCAAGAACAAGCGCACCGACAGAATGGGCATGCTATTATTAATTTCGCCTCCTGGTTATGGTAAGACTACCCTAATGGAATATATGGCAAATCGCTTAGGATTGGTATTTATGAAAATCAACGGTCCCGCGATAGGTCACGAAGTTACTTCTGTAGATCCCATGGCAGCTAACAATTCTGCTGCAAGAGAAGAACTCAAAAAACTAAACCTTGCATTCGAAATGGGTAATAACGTAATGTTGTATCTAGACGATATTCAGCATTGTAATCCTGAGTTTTTGCAAAAATTTATTTCATTGGCAGATGGCACTCGTAAGATTGAAGGAGTTTACAATGGAAATTCAAAAACCTATGATTTACGCAGTAAAAAGTTCTGTGTGATTATGGCAGGAAATCCATATACCGAAAGCGGAGATAAATTCCAGATTCCTGACATGTTAGCCAATAGGGCTGACATTTACAACCTGGGAGATATCATTGGCGATACAGCAGATTTATTTAGGTTAAGTTTGATCGAAAATGCATTAATTTCTAATCCTGTGTTGCATCAGTTGAGCAGTAAGTATTTTGAAGATATTTATGGATTGATTGAAATGGTAGAGAGTGGCACTCAAGAAGGTATAGAATTGAAAGGAAATCACACGAAGCAAGAGGTGCAGGATTATCTAGCGGTATTAGAAAAAGTAGTTACTATTCGTGATACGGTAATGCAGGTAAATGCTACTTATATACAATCTGCAGCGATGGAAGATTCCTATCGTACCGAACCTTCTTTTAAATTACAAGGGTCTTATCGTGATATGAGCAAATTAGTAGCCAAAGTCGTTCCTATTATGAACGAAAAAGAATTGCAAACCTTACTCTTATCCCATTATGAAAATGAATCACAAACATTAACAAGCGCGGCCGAAGCCAATCTTCTGAAGTATAAAGAATTGACAAATACTATTTCAAATGAAGATGTTATCCGATGGGAAACGATTAAAGAAACTTTTGTAAAAAATAACAAATTAAAAGGTTTTGGTGATAAAAATGAAATGGCTCAGGTATTAGCACAAATGATGCAATTTAGCGAACATTTATCTGGAATTCAGGAAGTACTAAAAAAGGGATTGAAAAAGTAATACTATGGTAAAATCAAAAACATTAGTCACCCTTTTAATTTTGTGTATATGTTCTTTTTCTTTAGGCAATTGTTCTAGAAAGAATCAAAATACGCTATTAGTTCAAAAGTATTACGACCACCTAAACCATAGTAATTTTTTAGAATTATCAGAACTTATTGGTGATAGTATAACCATCAATGAAGGAGATTATAATATGAATTACTCTCGAAACGACTATTATACATTCTTCCAATGGGATTCGGTATTCTCTCCCACATATGAACTATTAGAGATTAAACAAGTTGATAAAAAAATAGCAGTTAAAGTTTCTAAAACTTGTACTAGAATTAAATTTCTAAATCAAAAATCTATGACCTCAAAAGAAGTATTTGAAATAAAGAATCAAAAAATTTCTAAAATAAAAAATGTAGAAATGGACTCTGATTTTAAGCTTTGGAATGCTACAAAAAATGAGATAGTAACTTGGATCAAAAAAAATCACCCAGAGTTAGATGGTTTTATGTATGATCAAACTAAGGCGGGCGCTCAAAATTATGTGAAAGCCATGGATTTGTATAAGAAATTTAATAATTGATAAGAGTTTAGAAATAAAAACGAAATAGTACAAGTATTAATATGAAAAATTTCATCATATTTAGGATCCCAGCCTACGTTGGGATGACAAACTAAACCTCAAACAATCATAAAACTTGTCATTCTGGCGTAGGCCGCAATCCATAACACATAATTCAGTATACATTCTTTCTAACAAGACAAATGGAACTCTTTATATTGGGATGACAAATAATTTAGAAAAAAGAGTTTTTGAACACAAAAACAAATTGATCGAAGGGTCTCCGAAAAATATGGTTTGAATATTTTGGGTTATTTTGAAGTGTATCAGTACATAAATGATGTAATTTTAAGAGAGAAAAAACTAAAAAAATGGAACCAGTAATTGAAAATAAACGTAATAGAGAAAGAAAATGCTGATTGGAGCGATCTAGCAATGGATTGGTATCATTAGCACAGATCGTGGGTTCCGACCTACGCCAAAATGACATGCACTATATGAACTGATTGTATCCAAATCATTAGAAATAACCTGTTCACCAAACACTTGCAGAATATAAAAACGGCTGAAATTACTAGTAATTTCAGCCGTTTCACAAAAATAGTTAGATAGTTAGTTCCTACTATTGTTTTATAAACTTTAGCGTGTTTTGGCTTTTCCCATCCCTGATAACCATAAAATAAACTCCGGAAGGAATTCTAGATATATCAATAGCATTATTTTCAGATTCCGGAATAGTTATAGAAGACATTACCTTTCTTCCAGTTGTATCATAAATAGAAACTTCTGCTGTAGTCAATCCTTGTATGTTGATAAAACTTTGTGCCGGGTTTGGATACAGTCTAAGCTTTTGTTTATTAACATCTTCTACAGAAAGTGAACAATCAGTCAGTACCTCATCCGGACCGCTACCATTTGGTTTTGTATAGGATTGAGAAAGTACAAACTTATCGATTTCCACTCCATCTTCTCGCATGGAGAATGAAATAGTATGTATACCTGCAGTTGGAACATCTAAGTATATTTTTTGAGCTTCACCGCAATGATTTGCATCCGTTCTCTGTTTACTTTCCCATGTCCATTGATTTTTCCCTGCACACCATTGCATCCGTTGTCCTGAAGCTGGCCATGTACCATCTATTCCTACGTGTATTCCGTTATCTTCTGACCCTGTAGAATATAACCGAACCCATACAAAATACCGTCCTGGTGTTGTAAATTTTACTTTATAATCCAAAACCCCTAAAACACCAGGAGTGTTAGAGAAACTTTCGCCATTCACCAAGGGATCATCGTGCGTTACTCTAGTATCTGGCAAAATCTCTAAATACCCATCACCGCTAGCATCAGTATGGTGACTAGGATCTGGATCCGGAGTAGGTGTCGATACAGTTCCATCTTGAAAATACCATTCTCTCTTATCAGTTTTTGATTGGCTTTCGAAATGCTCTGCTTCAACAGCTACAATTCCGTTTTCTTCCAAAGCAACACAACCTTCATTATCATCGCCATCATTACAATCAACAAGTTCCAAAAGTAATCTTGGTGGCACACTACCTTCTTTGGAATGGAAAGAAACATCATCTGATCCAGAATGCTTTACTATTAATGAAATTGTTTCTCCTTGAGTTACTCCAGACAACGCCCATTCATAAGATTGCCCTCTGTTAAAGGCTCCACTAATAGATCCAACTTTATTTCCATCTGATGGTTTATTAGCCTCAGATAAGTTTCCTTCTGTCCAATTATTTGAGCTCCCTTTGTAAATATCAATAGTTCCCTCACCTGGATCATCATTTACGGTTAGCTTCAATACAATAGCACTAACTTCTTCTTGAGTAGAAGGAACTTCAAATTGCAAATATGACACTCTATTTCCTTCTTCCACTCGCAATTCTTCTGAATTAAACAGTGTTGTTCCCTGAAGGTATGCATCCTCAGTAGCAGCACTTTCTAAAGCATCACAACTAGGTTCTCCATCGGTTTCTCCTGTAATCAAAGCCACCCAATCATTACTATTCGGAGCAACCAATGAATTGGTAATAGCTTGTGGAGACGATAAAGCACCACCTGATCTTGGATTAAACCATTGCACTTGCCAAGTTCCTGAGGGTAAATTAATGTCTGTTGTTCCTCCATTAGGTCGGAAAACTACATACACCTTGTCGGTTTCTGCAAACACATAGTCATTATTATCGGATGTTACCTCATCCGAAGATTTCATATTAGGTAAATATTCTTGAAGATGATCATTTAAAAAATTCAGCGCATGAGCGACTTGTGTATATTTTGTATCACGAGACCTATGATTTTCTGCACTTAGATCGGTTTCCCCGGTTTCATATCCATAATAATATTCTACACCCATTCCACCGGCCATAAAAGTAGGCCATAAAACTTCTTCTCGAACTTCATTAATATCATTTGGATCGCTGTGAATACCAATAGAAGCATTTCCAGGTTCATCACATGCTACAACCCATTTCTTACCAGCATTTCTGGATTTATCTACCCATTCCTTCACAGGACCGTGAATATTAAAATTATTAGTTTGGATGGATGGTCCCGTAAGTTCAGAATTATCACCCAACAATGGGGTATATCGCTCCGATCTCTGATTTGGATATGTATGTAATACAATATGGTGATCATATGGGTCTACATTTTTTATGTATGACGCAATGTCTTTGACAACATCATCAGGGATAGTAGACTCTTCTGTGATGTTCCAGTTTAATGCTAAATGATGACCAAATCTGGCAATAAGTTCGCGATAATACAATTTTCGTTGTCTGCCATTAGAATTATCGTCCATTATATTATCATTCTCTGTCTCCATGGTTTTAAAATGCATAAACATTCCTTTCTTATCTCCATATTCAAAGATTTTTTCCCATTGAGCTAATTTTGAAACATCAAAACGATCCTTATGAACTCCTTGATTCCATTGTTGCTCATCATTGTATCCATTATACGTACTGACGCCTACTTTTAATTTATGAGGAAATACATTTTCATCATCTCCATGAAGGCTTAGTGTTAAAAAAGAAAACGCATTCAATCCTTTATTAAATAAATAGTTAATGGCTCCAAGCAATTCTGATCCTTTTCCACCATTCCAGGTATAAGAAGATGCATCAGATGCTACATAATCCTGTTGATGAGGAGACCAAGATTTTCTGCGGCTACCCCTATTTGGTGTAGCGTCAAAATCTTCATAGGCTAATGCATTCTCTGGCGAATCTGCTCCTCCTTTTACAAACCAATCTCCATTAGGATTTTCTGGATCTGTCCCAGAATATCTAAGATAATGCTCTCCTACATATTGTAACCTGCCTTTTTCTTTGGCACGATGATCTCGTCCTGTTTTATCAGATTCCACGATGCTAAAAGAACCAGTATCTCCATCCATAAATCCAGCAGAAACCCCTCCTGTCTTAATTGCTATATCCTCTCCTGCTTTAAAAGACGCTGTCCAGTTCCAAGCACCTGTTTTACCAGGTGCAAAATGTACTTTCCATATAGCCCCGGAGTCGCAACTGGATTCTTCAGGGTCTTCGCAACCCGCATAATATCCAGGTATAGTATAAGAAGTTACACCATTGGTAAATGTTACATCTAAGCGATAATCAGAAAACGGATTTGGATTTGCCGACTCAGAAGTATTTGGACCAGTAAAAGAAAGCGTAACCTTGTGCCATCTTTTTAATTCGCCTTGAGGATCTTGAGCATTGACTGTAAACATGGTAAGAGCAAACAGTGCAATAAGTTTAAGTTGAGTTGAAATCATAATAGTGTGGTTAATTTTTTTGAGTGTTATATCCTGACTTATTTGTAATAGCCTCTAAATGAATACTACATATACAATAACACATGTAAAAATAATCTACAACTTACCAATTAGTGTTAAAAAACTTAACTGAATAGTATTCGTAGGTTTTCATAAAGTATCCGTGTTAATCTTATGAGAATTTGATTCTTAATTTATTTATTAGGAGAGTTATCATTCTTATTACACTCACGAATAAAAATGTAATTTGCTTAAAACTTCATATTTACATATATTTACATAATTACTTATATAAATACTTATGCAAGATAAATTACAGGAATTTGGTGAATTGGGTTTAGGGTCTCGATTAAAACGGTTAAGTGATTTTATGATGAAAGAAATTCAATTGGTGTATGATGCTGCCAATATTGATTTTGACCCCTATCTCTTTCCTGTTTTTAAGATCATTATTGATCAGCAGCTTGCAACTACTACAGATATCCAAGAGGCTTTGCAATACACACAACCAGCAATTACACAAGCACTAAAAAAGCTAATTGACAAAAAACTAGTTGTTTATAAAATAGATCGTACTGACAAACGCAAAAAAATATTTAGGCTATCCACAAAAGGAGAAAAACTTCGCCAGCAAATACAGCCTTTATGGAAAGTAATCGATGAACAGGTAAAATGGATAACCGAAGGAAGCACCACAAGTTTAATACGGCATATCGACCACGTAGAAAACCAACTAAAACAAAAATCATTACATCAACGAATATTAGAAACCTACAATCAATAAGCTATGGAAACAAAAAAAAATATTGCAATCATACCTTTTGATCCAAAATATGCTAAAGATTTTACTGACCTTAATGTGGAGTGGCTAGAAAAACACTTTGTGGTAGAGCCACACGATGTAGAACTTCTGGAACGATGTGAAGAAACGATCATTAATAATGGAGGTTATATTTTCTTTGCCTTATCCGGAAATAAAATCGCTGGCACCTTTTCACTTATTAAAGTAAAAAATGGGGTATATGAATTAGGTAAAATGGCAGTATCACCAGAGTTTCAAGGACAAAAAATAGGGCAACAACTTATGCTTTTCTGTCTTGATTTTGCAAAACAGGAACACTGGAAAAAACTTATTTTATACTCCAACACGATACTACAGAATGCTATCTATATATACAGAAAATTTGGTTTTGTGGAAATTGAATTGGAAAAAAATTCCCCTTATCTGAGGAGCAATATTAAGATGGAGTTATTGTTATAAAAAATAAAAGCCCGCCATACAAACACACATGCAAGGCGGACTTTTTCATTAAATAAACGTCTTTATTTAATTGTTAGATTTTATAGCTACGGTATAATTTTTACCATAATTATTATCCCAATATTCATTACCATTAGCTCTATATACTACTGCATATTCTAACTGGTCTTCTGAGGCATCTAACCCCACATATCCTTGCCATCTCTCAATATTATAACTATTTGGACTTTCTATACTAAAAAGTGGTCCGTTCATCCAAGTTGATCTAAAGAATAATGGTAAGTAGCCTTGCGTTTGCCATCCATCCGAAGAATATATTACTCCTACTTCTTTTACCGGCGCCAAATTTCTAACATCTACCGTTACACTTAACCTATTCTTATTATCATAAGGAGAATAGTTCAGTGATACAAAATCTGTATCCACACTTACATTTAGATCAGGTTTGGCAAACAAATAACCTTCGTGCTGTTCTATTCTATAGTTAGCTCCAGCATTATTATCCCAGTACGTGTTTCCATTAACAACATATTTAATAACAAACTCATCATCATACTCCTGTGTTATACTATAGCCAGCTTGACTGTACCCACCAGTCCATAACTCTGTTTGACTATCAATAGTAGTGTGGTATGACAAAGCAATTTCATCCCAACTACCGTCTCTCTTTTCATGATAAATCGACACATTCTTATCATATGCCAGATTCACTACTTCTACTGTAAATTTATGATTATATACTGTGTATCCACGGTAATATCCTAATGATTTCCACGCCTTTACCAATTTTATGGGAGAAGCATTCTTTGCTACAATTTCAATATTATGGATGTTATCAACATCCTGATTTTCTATAAAATCGTCTTCAGTGCTACACGATAGCACTAGTATACTTATCAATAAATAAAAATATTTTTTCATTGTTATTAGTGATTTGTGATTGTTTAATGATTAGTAAATGACACTATTCAAAGTGTAGTTGTTTCCGTAATTGTTATCCCAATATTCTTGTCCGTTCACCTTATATACTACAGCAAAATCTATGGACTGTATCTCATCAGGTACTCGTATAGTAGCAGTATAAACATCTACATCAAATTGATTAGGACTCATTACATAATGTGCATATCCCACTCTGAAATATCTCTGATATGATAATAGTACCGTGTTTTTTGTAGCCCAACCATCAGTTGTATATACTACTTCTACAGTAGCCACAGTACCATAATTACGTCTGGCATTTACATTGATGGCAAAAGATGAGCCACCGGTAGACCTTGTAAAACTTTTGTTAACTTCCAGATTTATTTCTGGTGCTAAGTAACCCCCAATATTTACCAGCATGCTATAATTCTTACCTTGATTATTATCCCAATATGTTTCTCCATTCACTGTATATTTAACTACAAAATCTGTACTATAGACTTCGCTGTCAGGAGTAACTTCTCCAACCCAAATCTCCTCATCATTCCCAATGGATTGTTCATATGCAAGGGGAATATCAATCCAATTACCATCATTCATTAGATGATGAATAGCTACTTCTTTTTGATATGCTAAATTTTTGACCTTTACTTTAAACTTCCTTTGATAATTTATATGTACAGGACTGCTTCTATTAGCCGTCCAAGCACTCAATAATTTCACATTTTCAGAACCTATTTTTGTAGATAGTTCGATGGATTTCATTTCAGAATCCAGTTCTTCAATATCCGAAGTACATGAATAGAGCGACAGAATCACACTTAATACTATATAAATTTTTCTCATGATTGTGGTTTGTTTAAGATGTTAGTTGCAAAAGTTGCTTTTCGAAAAGTTTAGTTCTTTGTTTTTATAGCTATTATGAAGTACGCAAAGAAAATGGCAGGCAGTTATTTTGAAGCTTTTATTTAACATTTATTTTAACAAAAAACGTTTTCGAAATATGTAAGTTTTAACATTTTTTTATGCTTTCTTTTTTGGGATTACAAAGTGTCATATTATTCTTATTTTTAATAAGAAAACCTTGATACTCCTCGAAAATATTTCGTGTGATTTTTCGAAAATATTTAGTGCTAATAATCAGTAAATAAGACCTGTACGAAAAAAAAGCTGTTTTTATAGTTGAAATTTAAATATCCTTCCAAAAATCCAATTCGACCATCTAAATAACTCAAAAAAACAGTAGTGCCTCTTATTGGAAAGAGAGTTGGAGATCAATGTTTTTAAATCTGTTATATTAGAAATCAATTCTAAAAACCACCGTTATTCCCCTTTTTATCACAGGGGTGTTTACCCCTTTTGTCATATCAACCACATTTACAAAGACCTCTGAAAACCATTGTGGATCAATACTTTATTTTATTTAATCTACAATTGTAGCAGCGTTAAATTTTTTTAAACTATTTAAAATGGTATTTTTAATTCTTAGAACTTAACGAAAATTAAGTTTTTTAACTAACAATCATTTTGGTGCGTACCAAAATCACACAAATACTTAATAAACCATATCAAAAATGAAACGACAAACTAACCGCATTAAACCGTATGTAATTATCGCATTAACATGTATCCTGATGGCTTCTTGCAATGAAGCCGGACCAACGACAGATTCTGCAGCATTAGCAGAATGCAAAAAGAAAATTGAAGCATACGAAAAGGAAATCGCAGCTTTAAAAGAACAATTAGGAGATGTTGTTGAAGATAAACGCAGCCGACCTGAAAACATTATCCAATCCAGCTTTGCCAAAGAAATATATCATTTATACAACGAAAGAGAAGAACTGATCAATGAAGTTGTGGGACAAGATGGAGACGGAGATGCTTTTAAAGCAACCCGATCATTATTTTATGATATTAATGATTTACAACACTACATCCAATACGTAAAAAAACAATCGCGTAAAGCCAAAGTAAGACCATCAGGGTTTAGATTTTACTTTGCCCTGTATCCAGATAATTATATTCGCGATAGAGAAAATAAGAAATACGCAAAACGACAAACACTTTTTATCGCACCTACTAAAGCGGTAAAAGATTCTAATGGAAATATAGAACAATTAGGCTATACATTAGACAACAAGTTCAATGTAGAATTATTAAGAGAAAAGATTGGTACTGGAAGTAGAATTGGTAAAGACGGAAAAGTGTATCAAAAGGCAGGGGTTTTTAATCTCAACCTTAATACTTTTGAAGAAGAAAATAGTCTAATTGCTAATGAACTTGCTGGTTCACCTCCAATGGGAAAAGATGAATAATCAGTAATGAATTTAAGTAACGACTTTTTATATTTACTTATTGGAATTGGTATTGGGGTAGAATTATTAGCTGCAATAGCAGCCACTGTGTTCTATCCCAAATATAAAAATTCGTCTATTCTGAGATATTTTTTGTTTTTTTTATGGTATGTAGCAATTAACGAATTGATTGGGTTATCTATTAGGTTAGATGATCGCATAAACGCGAGTATATATAATATTTACCATGTGATCAATTTTACTTTTTTCTTTTTCCTTTATCGGCACTACCTAAACAATATTAAAAATAAAAAATTAGTACTTACACTTTATATCATTTATATTATTTCATTCATAATTAATGGGTTTTATGAGAATTATTTAATTCAGCATCAAAGATTCCCATATATAATAGCCTCATTTTTCATTGTAATTACTGTTATATTATATTTTTTCGAAGTTTTGAATTCTGAGAAAGTTCTACACGCAAAAAAAAACCTACTCATTTGGATAAGCTTTGGGCTGTTAATTTATTTTGTTGGTAATTTACCTTTCGGAATCTTAAGAAATTATTATGAAGAGCTAACGGATGCCACGGTCTCTTTTCTCGTGAAGTTTACAGTTACTGTGGTAATGAATACTTGTTTTATTATTGGATTTATATGCAGCGACAAGAAACAGCAATATTAATAGCTACCGTAGTACTGATCATACTGGTAGTACTGATCATCACTCTTTTTTGGGTATTCCAAAAAAGAAAAAACAGTCTTTTATTACAACAAAAAGAAGCGGAGAAAAAATTTGAACGTGCGATTGCAGAAACACAGATAGAGATACGAGAAGAAACTTTACGTAATATCAGCTGGGAGCTACACGACAATATTGGTCAGTTACTGACATTGGCAAAAATACAGGTGGATGTGGCAAAAGAAGATCCAGAAAGGCTTTCAGAAGTGACAGAAACCATTACAAAGAGTCTTACGGAACTTAGAGCATTGTCTAAACTTATCAATCCGGACGCCATCAAAAGCCTGAGCCTTACAGAAGCCATTGGCTTAGAAGTCGAACGATTTAATCGTTTACAATTTATAGATGCCACTTTAAGTAGTAATACCGAGGTAAGAACGTTAGATGATAAAGCAGAAATCATCATTTTTAGAATATTACAGGAGTTTTTTAGTAATACCATTAAACACTCTAAAGCGTCGAAATTGAATGTTAATGTACGCTATGACACTGAAAAATTAGTAATTAATGCCAAAGACGATGGTGTTGGCTTTGAAATGAAAGACCTTACCTCCAGACAACATATAGGTATTGGATTATGCAATATGCAAAATAGAGGAAAATTAATAAATGCAGTAGTTAGTATCGATTCTGCTAAAGGGAAAGGCACAGCAATGACATTGACATATCATTATAAAAAAATAATTACAGAAGAGGAAGTTGAGTGATTTAGTATTGAAATACTATAAAGTCTGGTTTTTATCTTAGGCTATTAAAAATAATATAACAAAAACATCCATCCTTTTCCAACGCTACGACTCGCCCATCGCTGTCGCGTTATCGTTTCAAAGGAAGGTAGCAAAAAAGTGTCCTCACCGTGGTGAAGAGATTTAGAGGGATCTAAAGTCATATATAATTAAAAAGTAAGCTTTTTATAGAAGCTTTGTTCACACAAAATACATACTCATGAAATATTCAGTAGTCATTGTAGAAGATCATATCCTTTTATCGCAAGCATTAGCGGGATTGGTAAATGGGTTTTCTAAATTCAAAATATTATACCTGTGCAAAAACGGAAGGGAATTGCTCACACGATTGAAAGACCCCAAAAACATCCCTGATATTGTATTAATGGATATCAACATGCCTATAATGAATGGTATTGAAACTACCATCGCACTAAAAGAGGAGTATCCGCAGGTAAATGTTTTAGCGCTTTCTGTAGAAGAAGATGAAAAAACCATCCTCAAAATGCTTAGAGCTGGAGCCAAAGGGTATTTACTAAAAGATACTGAAAAGAGTATTCTGGAAAATGCCTTGGTAGAAGTTCAAGAGACTGGTTTCTATCATACCAAAGACGTCACTAATTTATTATTAGGATCCTTAAATCCTAAAAAAGAAAATAAAGTTTTATTGAAGGAGCGTGAGATGGAATTCATCAAACACGCTTGCACAGAAAAAACATACAAAGAAATAGCCAGTGATATGTGTCTGAGTCCTAAAACTATCGAAGGCTATAGAGATTCTATATTCGAAAAACTACATCTAAAAAACCGAACCGGACTGGTGATTTATGCCATTAAAAACAAAATTTTTATTCCTTAATATGTACCACTATTAGCGCATCTACGATTTTAAAATAATTTTTCTCTTCAGGGTAATAAATCAATTTTGGCGCGTTTATTGATCAGTTGCATAAAATAGTTTTGAAAATTTATTTTTTGGAGCACATTTTCAAACTATATCCATGAGATTCCGCACAGAGTACGGGATTCGCTCAACTATCTTTTTTTGATCCTCGTTTTTTAGCGAGTTTTGAAAAGAGTTTCACTAAACTAACCATCGATTACCTACAGAAATACGCTGTATTTTGTTTATTTTTGTGAGTATAAGAACATTGACATTTTTATGCTAAAGCAACAGTTAAATTTTAAACTTTCTCAAAAACTTTCTCCCCAGCAAATTCAGTTGATGAAGCTAATTCAGCTTCCTACACAAGCTTTTGAACAGCGTTTAAAACAGGAGATGGAGGAAAATCCTGCGTTGGATAGCGGTAAAGAAAAAACTGATGAGTTTGAGGACACCTTTAGCAATGAAAATTCTGCAGAGGATGATTATGGTACCGAAACCATAGAAACCGACATCAATGTAGACGAATATCTTAGTGATGATGAAATACCAAGTTATCGCTTAAGTTCCAATAATTATAGTGCTGATGACGAAGAGAAAAATGTGCCATACGCTTCTGGAACATCGTTTCATCAACATCTGATAAATCAATTAAACACGTATCGATTTGATCAAGAGGAGCGAGAAATTGCAGAATTTCTGGTAGGGAGTATTGACGAAAGTGGTTATATCAGAAGAACGGTAGCGGATATTTTGGATGATCTTGCTTTTACTCAAAACGTATATACTACCGAAGAAAAGATTGAAAACATCTTAAAAACTGTACACCAGCTGGATCCTGCGGGAGTTGGAGCCAGAAACCTTCAGGAATGTTTATTAATTCAATTGGATAGAAAAGAAACTACATTGCCGATTAAACTGGCATCTCAGATTTTAGAAAAATCTTTTGATCATTTTAGCAAAAAGCATTATCAGAAGCTTTTAGCAAAATTTGACATAACAGAAGATTTATTAAAAGAGGCAATTGAAGAAATTGAGCATCTTAATCCTAAACCTGGTGGTGCTTATGCGGGAAACAATAAACTTGTAGAACATGTAGTTCCGGATTTTACCATTAGGATTGTGGATGGAGAACTAGAACTCTCGCTAAATGGACGTAATGCTCCAGAATTACACGTGTCAAGAGAATACAATAATATGCTTCAGGGCTATAAAGCCAGTAAAGAAAAGTCTAAATCACAGAAAGATGCTGTGATGTTTATTAAACAAAAACTCGACGCAGCCAAATGGTTTATTGAAGCTGTTAAACAAAGACAACAAACACTTTTTTTAACGATGAGTGCAATAATGCATTATCAAAAAAGTTATTTCTTAAGTGGAGACGAGCGTAATTTAAAGCCTATGATCTTAAAAGACATAGCCGACGAGATCGATATGGATGTCAGTACAGTTTCGAGAGTAGCTAATAGTAAATATGTAGATACTCCTTACGGAACGAAACTGATCAAAGAGTTTTTCTCAGAATCTATGACCAATGATCAGGGAGAAGAAGTGTCCACACGAGAGATTAAAAAAATATTGGAAATTACCATAGGAGAAGAGGATAAGAAAAAACCTCTAACTGACGAAAAGTTAGCTAAAATCCTAAAAGAAAAAGGATATCCTATCGCCAGAAGAACTGTAGCTAAGTACAGGGAACAATTAGATATTCCGGTTGCTAGGTTACGAAAAAAGATTTAATGAACTTTTTACTTAAGAGTATTTCATATATTTTTCATCCTTTATTGATGCCCATTGCAGGCTCAATAATTTATTTTGTAACAGCCCCCAGGTTTATTCCTGAAAATATTATTCTGGCTAAAATTTTTGGCTTAGTCGTCGTTACCATTCTTATTCCGATTGTGCTATACTTTTTTCTTAGAACTACAGGGCTTATCACCTCTATTCATTTAGAAGATGTAAAACAGCGTAAAATCCCCTTACTATTTCAATCTTTATTACTGCTCGTAGTAATTAAAATGATTGTAGACGCCTATAACTATCCCGAGTTGTACTTTTTCTTCCTGGGAGCATTATTATCCTCACTAAGTGCTATTTTTATTGTGTTTTTTGGTATCAAGGCAAGTCTTCATATGATGGGATCGGGAGCCGTTACCATGTTTACAATTGCGTTAAGTATACATTTTGAAATAAATCTTATTTTACTAATAGCTGCAATGATAGTCGCCAATGGCCTTGTTGCCTCATCCAGACTACACTACAAAGCGCATACTAATCTGGAACTGATTCTGGGATTTTTAGTAGGTGTTATCCCTCAACTTACCTTAGTTAATTTCTGGTTATAGAATATAGAACATTAATCCAATTTTAGCCACATTAAGACCTACTTCTTCATTACCAATAACGGCATTATTATCAAATAGAGAGTTTAGACTGTAATAGAAGTGAAAGTTAAATGTGTTCCATCCAAAGGTAAATGTCGCTCCAAACCGCCAACGATTCAATTCATCAATTTTTGTTTGACCTACCTGATTCCCAGTCTGTTCAAAATTAGAATTGAAATAATACAAATACCCCATTCTTAATCCCGTATAAATCCTCCAAAACTTATGCGTATCTGGAACCGAAGTTCTCCATCTAAATTCTAAAGGAGCTTCCACCAAGTGTGTTGTAAATCTATTTCTATCAAAATCAACACCCTCCAAACTACTAAAAATACTCTGTCCCGTATTCTCGTCTTCACCAATAAATAAATCTTGCCCATACGTATTAATAGAATAGCCTAAACCTAATCCAATGGCCACATTCCGTCTTTTATTTATGGGCATATCTCTTGTATATCCCAAATGAAATCCTCCAGAAAATCCAGACTGGTCAATATCTGAAGGAGTATTCCAAAGCAGGTTAAATGTAAAACCCACATAGAATTGATCTTCCCTGTATCTCGAGTCCAGTTCCTTCTCTTTTTTTAAATTAAGGCTATCTGTCACCGCTTCCTGCCCAAAAACAATACAGGCAATGAAAGAGAGGCTTAAAAACATGAGCAAATGTCTTTTTTTGCTAAGATTTTTTGATATCGGTTCCATAGAGAGCACTAAAATAAATTTATTTCTTTAGAAAATACAGGTGCTTTGCAAAAAACAACAAGAATTAAGTATCCAGCAAAAGATCACGGGATACTACTGAACCTAAAAAAATAAATTATTGTAAGCTATCGACTGCTTTACCTGTTTTTGTAGAATAATGTATTCTAAGCATATTTACCATTCTTAATTCCTTTTTAACATCACCAACGAGTCCCATTTTGGTATCTTTATCCACTTTTAACGCTGTGGTCATAAAAGGTCTTAGCTCTTCTGGGTTAGCTTCTATCTCTTCAAGAACGAATAGTTTAATCTCGTTAATCTTTGCAAACTTATTATTAAGTTGAATACTAGCTTCAGTTCCTACATTTTTATATCTGGAACTAGGCTTACCTGCATAAATGTGTATAACCATACTTTTTTTATCCAACTTTTCGACCTGATCCGCATACGGAAGCTTATTTTTAACCATTAATGTATCGTCTCGTATTACTCTGTTGCAACCATAAAGAAAAATACTAACATAAAAACTATATCGAGCAAAGATGCCGTCAAAATAGCAGGTGATGGTGTTTTTTGTTTTTTTTAAATATAGACATATTGATTTTATTAGGTAATTATTATTCTCCTTTGATTGGTTCTGCTTCTGAAAGCTTTTCTGGATACAACAGCTGAATATGTTTCATCTGTTCACGCAACGTTGTTTTATCTCCAGAATAACCAGCATCTTTATATTGTGCCTTCATTTGATCAAATGACACTCCATATATCTTTAACGCCTCCCTGTTTCGCAATGCTGCATAAGCACTCACTAACCTCATTCTGAACTGAGATGTACATTTCGTAAGTTGTTTCTCTACTATTTATGAAAGATATGACCGCCTTATTAGGATTATCAGATGATTTAGGATCTCTTTCCCCTTTACAATAACTACAGTATTCTGCAGCTTTGCCTCCTCCATTATCTAAAAAAGCGATTGCAGCAGACTTAAGCTCTGCCAAACGTAAAGGCTTCTTTTCAGCAAACAACTCATTCATTTGATTCAACTCTACCCTAAAAACGTTCTTTTCCTTAATTAAGATCTCCGTTTTAACCTCTTCTGGAGGAGGAGGTAACCTTCTACTGATTCCATAATCTGTTTCGATGGTAGTACTTACCAAAAAAAAGATAAATAATAAAAAGGCGATGTCCGCCATGGATCCCGCGTTGACTTCTGGTGCTAATCTTTTAGCCATAACAATACATATTTAGTTAATAATTACTCAATAGATCAACGAGCTGTTTGTCTGTATGCTAAATAGTAATATTAAGAAGAATAGTATGTGCTTAACGTAAACACCAAGGTATAAATAACCCTTAATAGTCAATCAACCTAGAAGTTTATTATGGCTCTACAACTGTATAGTTTCTATTATTTCAATACCACTAGCTTTTGGAAGGTTAGATATTGATCATTTTAACAGATCACAGTCATTCATAGAAACACAATTGTTATGCCAGTATGGTTGATTCATTAAAAAATTATGTAAAGAATGATAATCATTTGAGTAAACAAAAAAATCCCACTTAGCATACACCAAGTGGGATTTTTAAAATATACTAAATATTTTTAACCTTTACTGACGAAGATTATCAGTTGCCTCACCTTGTCTTGTGGTGTAATTAATTTTTAGCGCTTGAACTTCTCTCAGTTCCTTTTTTATATCGCCAACAAGACCCATATTCGTATCACCATCAACTTTTAATGCTGTAATAAGAAATGGTACTTCTTCTTCTCTTTTTGCAGCTCTTTCTGCCAATACAAAAGGTTTTATATCACTTACTTCAGCAAACTTATCATTCAGCTGAATTCTTGCCTGTGTTCCTGCACTTGCGGAATATCTAGAACTAGGTTTCCCAGCATAAATATACATCACCAGATTTTTCTTATCTAATTTTTCTGTTTGATCGGCAACCGGAAGTCTATTCTCTATTTTAAGATTATTCTCCCTCATTACGGTTGCTACCATAAAGAAAAACAGTAACATAAATACGATATCAGGTAAAGATGCTGTCGAAATAGCTGGTAAAGCACCACTTTTTTTCTTTTTAAATTTAGACATAATTACGTTTTTATGTTATACTTATTTCTTTGGTTCTGCTTCAGAAAGCTTTTCTGGATACATCAGTTGGATTTTCTTGATCTGATCTTTTAAGCGATCTTTACTTCCGGAATAATTTACATCCTTCAGATCTGCCTCCATTTGCGTAAATGTTTTTCCATAAAGACGTTCTGATTCTCTGTTACGTAACTCGGTATACGCAGCAACTAACTCATTTTGCACTGCTATATAGGTTGCATAGCTAGTTTCTCTATTATTACGTAAAGAAATTACCGCTTTTTCAGGATTATCAGAGGAGCTAGGGCTTCTTTCTCCCTTGCAATAACTACATGCTTCATCTCCGCTTCCTCCTCCATTATCCAAGAAAGCAACCGCAGCAGCACGCAGATCCTTTAACTCCATAGGAGCTTCTTCTACTAAGAGGTCATTATTTTTATTCAATTCTACTACAAAAATATTTTTTTGCTTAAGAATTGGAGGCTCTACTGTTTCGTCTAAAGGCGGTGGTAATTTACGACTAATACCTCTATCCGTATCAATGGTTGTTGTAACCAAAAAGAATATAAGAAGTAGAAATGCAATGTCCGCCATGGAACCAGCGTTTACCTCTGGTGCTGATCTTCTTGCCATATTATTTACCTATTAATTTTTTAACTCCTGATAATATCATCAGGGCTACTGCTATTGCAGCTAAAAAGTAGAACGCATATAAACCTGTTCCTACTAGTTTGGATCCACTTTCAGAAAGTACCTCCCCATCTTTCATCTCTGTCTCTACACCATTTGCCATTACATATCCAATAGCGATGATGATTAAGAAAGCAACAATCCCAATTCCAGCCTTTTTAAGACCCGCAGGGTTTTTCGCCAAAGCTGAAAAAACAGCAATTAATGTAGCTATTATAATAACCACAAAAATCACTAATGTTAAATTATACATAGGACTCACCAATGAAGTAGCTTCTGCAAAAGCAGATGAAGACGTATCTTTCACCAAATCCTTCGCTTCTGTAATACCATAGTTATCCATAAGAGTAGTGAAATTACCGCTCATTAAAAACAGCAATATCGCTCCTATAGCCCCTATAGCCAGTACAACGTATGATAAAATTTTTGAAATTTTCATGTGACTAATTTTTATTAGGTTGTTAACACAGTACAACCTGTATTTAATAATAAATGATTTTACTTTATTTATATAAGTTCTGCATCCATACGAAACTTATATTAAATCATTATTATTTTTTGTTTTTGTAAGCTACCAACATATCGATTAAAGTAATCGATGCATCTTCCATATCATTTACTATACTATCAATCTTAGCAATGATGTAATTATAAAAAACCTGTAATATAATTGCAACGATAAGTCCGAATACTGTAGTAAGAAGTGCTACTTTAATACCACCTGCTACAAGCGATGGCTGCATATCTCCTGCCGCTTCAATTTTATCAAATGCATCAATCATCCCGATTACCGTACCCATAAATCCAAGCATTGGTGCAAGTGCTATAAATAAAGATACCCAAGATACATTTTTCTCTAGCTGCCCCATCTGAACACCTCCGTAAGCAACTACTGCTTTTTCTGCGGCGTCAATACTTTCATCGGCTCTGTCGAGACCTTGATAGTATATAGAAGCAACTGGTCCTTTTGTATTTCTACAAACTTCTTTTGCAGCTTCAACTCCACCACTGTTTAAAGCATCTTCCACATTTTGTTGTAGTTTCTTACTATTTGTAGTAGATAAATTTAAAAAGATAATTCTTTCAATTGCTATCGCAAGACCAAGAATCAAACATAAAAGAACGATTCCCATAAAGCTAGGACCTCCTTCTATAAAACGTTTTTTCAGATTTTGGTGAAAGGATTCATCTGCTGCTGCAGGCTCATCTGCATCCTGAATAGTTGTTGTTATTGGAGCAATTAATAATTGCACGTTTGCCGTTAACTGGGCCGGAGCAGTGGCTGCTTGTAAATTTCCAAAAGCCATTACTGTTGCGATTGCCAGAATAGAAAATAGTCTTTTCATTGCGCTGATTCTTAATTTTAATTAGTTAAAGGGTTAAAGATAAAAAAATATTATAAAATCCATTAATAATTTAATAATAATGCAGAGAGGAAGGGATTCGAACCCTCGATACGCTTTTGACGTATACACACTTTCCAGGCGTGCGCCTTCGACCACTCGGCCACCTCTCTATTAAAATTTTTGCTCAAAAATGGTTGAGCAAATAACAAAAAAAATGTTAAGTACTAAAATTTGAGGCGTTAATTTTCTGACATTTCACCTCGCAACGAAGTTTCATAAATGGTTTTGAGGACATTAAGCGGTAATTTTTCTCCTAATAAATACATCAATTTAGCCACAGCTGCTTCTGTAGTGATGTCTTTTCCGGATATAACACCTGCTTTCTTTAGCGCAACACTAGTACTATATTTTCCCATTTCTACACTTCCGCCAGAACATTGTGTTACATTCACGATAGGTATTTCTTTTTTAATTTGATCAGAAATAATATCTACAAACCACTTTTTGGTGGTTGTATTACCAGATCCATAAGTTTCGATAATTACACCTTTTATAGTTTTTGAAGAAAAAATATTTCTTAAAATCATCTCATTAATACCAGGAAACATCTTAATAAGAACAATATTATTATCAAAATGTGTATGATAAACCATTTTCTTTCGGTGACGCACAGCATGTAAAAAAGATGTATTTACCTTAAGATGAACTCCGGATTCGACTAAAGTAGGATAATTTAATGATTGAAACGCCTTAAAATGCTCAGCATTGATCTTCGTAGTCCTATTTGCTCTAAGTAATTTATACTCAAAATATAAACCTACTTCTGTTACTACAGGCTTTCCTTTTTTTTGTAAAGCAGCTATCTGCACTGCAGTAATTAAATTCTCTTTAGCATCTGTTCGAAGATCACCAATTGGTAATTGTGATCCTGTGAATATAATTGGTTTTCCTAGATTTTCGAACATAAAACTTATAGCAGAAGCTGTGTAAGACATCGTATCACTACCATGTAATACTACAAAGCCGTCATAATTTTCATAATTACTATTTATAATACCTCCTAATTCTTTCCAACGCTCTACATCCATATCAGAAGAATCTATAGGCTCTTTAAAACTTGTCGTATCAATATTACAATCTAATTGTTTTAGCTCTGGAATTTGGAGCAATAATTGATTAAAATCAAAAGCAACTAAAGCTCCTGTTTCGAAATTTTTAACCATACCAATAGTACCTCCGGTATAAATCAATAAAATATTTGGTGAATTCTTCATCGCAAAACCTCCATTTGTTGGTCTGACAAATGAACAAAAATAAAATTAAAACACATTCACTATATACCGAATATATACTTGGAGTTTTTGGTTGTTATGCTTGCTATTTCTTCTGGTGACTTTTTATAAACATCACACAATTTTTCTAAAACTTGGACCAAATAAGAACTCTCATTTCGTTTACCGCGATAAGGAACTGGGGCTAGATACGGAGCATCTGTTTCTAAAACAATATGTTCTAAAGAAAATTCATTTAAGAATTTATCAATTTTCCCATTTTTAAAAGTCACAACACCTCCAATACCTAATTTCATGTTATATCCTATTGCTTTCTTAGCATCATCTACAGTTCCGGTAAAGCAATGAAATATGCCGAACAAATCCTCTCCTTTTTCAAGTTCCAAAACCTCGAATACTTCTTCAAAAGCGTCTCGGCAGTGTATCACGATAGGTAATTTATACTTTTTAGCCAGACGGATTTGATGTCTAAACGCTTGTTGTTGTTGTTTCAGGAATGTTTTATCCCAGTATAAGTCTACACCTATCTCCCCTACTGCATAAAACTTTTTATTACTATTTTGGTTAAAACGTTTTTCCAACTCTTCTTCTACATGCTGTAGCTCCTCTTTGTAACTTTCTTTTACGTGAGTGGGATGTAAACCCATCATCAAAAACACATTATCAGGGTATCTACTTTCAATATCATACATGGATTTCGTATATCCAGAATCAATTGCCGGAACAAAAAAACGCTCTATCCCATTGGCAATTGCCCGCTGCATCATTTCATCCTGATCTTCTGCAAAAGATTCGCTATAAATATGTGTATGTGTATCTGTTAGTATCATGCTGCAAAAATAGCCAAAATTTGCGCATAGAATTTAACCTTTTTTGGGATAATTAAGTTTGCAATATGAATCAGTAGTTTGCTAATTGACACTAATGATCCTTTTCACTGGAATAATTGTAGACTGTTTTTAGAATTACTGATTTATCAGTTATACCCCAAATGGTAGTTTCTACTTTTTTAGATCCCTTATCATCTGCAAAAACAATCTTAACCTTTAGGTGCCCTAAATTACCCAGGTTCAATCCTCTTGCCTATTTTTCATATCTATCTTGTTTGCGTTTTTGTCGCTTAACACCTTCTTTTTCGGAAAATGAGGTTTTTTCTATTTACTCCTTTTCTATTAATTGTATTTGATCGTTTATACCCATAATTTTGGCACATAAAACTATTAAGAAAGCATTACTATTCAGAGATTATAAGTTATTTATTACAACGCAGTTAATAAAGAAAATATTGTTAATTAAAAATATGACAATCAATTAATTATGAGTTTTTTTAAAGTTTTTTGAGTAATTTTTGTGCCTTCTTGTAATCCTCTGCCTCTGGTGGTAATGATCTTAATAATTCAGCACATTGCTCTTTATTTTTCTGCTTCAGTTGATTTAAGGCTTCAAACCAAACTGCCCTATATTTGTAAATAGATGTTCCTTCTCTAAGTTTTTTAAAAACCTCAGATGCCTTTTTGTGTTTATCTTGCTCGATTAATGTGATTCCTAAATAAAAAAGATATTCTGAATTATCCTTATTATCTTGCAGTAACTGTAGTAAATGTTGCTCGGCTTCACCATATTTCCCAGAATTAAAAGAGGTTTCAGCTTTCTTAAAAACCTCATCTTTGCTTCCTCTTTCGGTAATATATAATTCTGGGGTTGTCATAAAATCTCTATAGTCAGCACCATTTTTGGTGAACGTATAGACCCCTAAAATAATAGCAATACTTGCTGCAATGGCATACCCCCAAGAAGGTATTTTTATTATTTTGGTTTCTTTTTTAGCTGATTCTTTTTCAAAAAATGAATTCCCAATATTTTTTAAATTCTGTTCTAAATCAGATTGCTCCTTTTCTAAATTGAGACTAGAAGCAAGATGAGAGTTCCATTCTTTGTATATTCTAAACTCTTCTGCAACAGTCGCATCTTCCTCTAACATCAGGGATAGGGATTTTTCTTCTTCAGCAGAAAGTTCTTTACTAACTTTTCGTTCAAAAAGCTCATATTTTTCTTCTGGGGTCATAACAAGTTTCTTATTTGATTATACTTAGGAGAGTTCTGAACCATTTTTGTCAATTGACCAATACACAATGATTTTTTTTTACGGACATATCCATATGATTGTCCTAGTTTTGAAGCAACTTCTTCCATAGATTTTATAGTAAAACTAGCTTTTAGTAGCTCTTTGCACGCATTGCCTAACTGTTCAAACACTTCAGCAAAAAGTTTATTTTTAGCTTCAAAAATTAATGTTTCGTCTGCATAACGTTCGCTCTCATCATTTATAGATACAACCTCTTCATTAATTGTTACCTCTTTTGTGGTATTCTTTTTTAACTGATTAAGCCATTTTCTTTTACATAGTAAAAAGAAATACGCATCGAATGGGCAGGTAAGTATGAGTTCCTTTTCTTTTGCCTGTTTATAGATAGTAATCAATGTTTCCTGAATTATATCTTGTGCATTGGACTCATCCCCGCTATTCTTTTTTACATACCCTACAACTTTTGGTGCAAATTTCTTGTAGATCTCTTTAAGGAGTATACTGTCATTCTTTAAGAGAGCTTCAATATATTTCTGATCAGCATGTACTTCGTTATTTCCCATAAATGATTGGTCTGGACAACTAAATTAAAAAAGTTTTTAAGAAAAAGGGTAACAAAAAATTAGTGTTGTTGATATGAAGGTGTAAATAATAAAATTTAGAATGTCCACAACGGACAATTAAAATTAAAAAACATGAAAACAAATAGTACAACAATTACATTACTGAATAGTAGTAAGAATGTAAAACACCTAATGGTTCATTTTTTATTTTTAGGTTTTGCAATACTTTTTTTTGCAAGCTGTAGCAGCAATGATGATAATGATATTATTATTGAACAGGTTCTTGATGGGATAGCATTAGAAACCGAGATTCAAGAAAACCGAGAAGAAGCTTTACAAGCTTTCACATTAAATGACGGAACCGGAGAAGTATATGGAGAAGAGGGTACGATACTTTACTTTCCTCCAGGGAGCATTGTAGATCAAAATGGAGACCCGGTAACTGGTAATGTCAATATAGAACTTATAGAAATCTATGATAAAGCCAAGATGTTACTTACGAAAATGCCAACTAATGGAAAACGTCCCAACGGCGATGTCGAAACATTAGTATCTGCCGGTGAGTTTTTCATCAATGCTACACAAAATGGAGAACAATTAGCATTAGCTAACGCCTTCCAACTTTTTGCTCCTTCGGATGAGTTTGATGAAGATATGAGGTTATTTAATGGTCAGGATAATGATTGTGATGGTGATGATTTAGCATGTGATATTGTATGGGAAGAAGATGAACAAGGAGGTTTAGAGCCTATGCAAAGAGAAGGACCAAACGGAGAAGGAGTAAGCGGATACGGAGGTTTCCTGAGCAACTTTGGTTGGACAAATTTAGACCGTTGGTATAACTATGAAGGTCCTAAAACAATTTTGTATGTAGATGTTCCAGAAGGTTTTGACAACACAAACAGTAATGTGTATGTGTCTTATGACGGAGAACCTACAGCACTAGCATTATTAGATATTTACAATCCAGACACCGGTCTATTCTCTGAGCACTACGGATTGATTCCAATTGGATTAGAAGTGCATATCATTTTTGTATCTGTGCAAGATGATCAATATGTATATGCAATCCAGGGAACAACCATAGAAGAAGATCATGTAGAGGTAATTAGTGCTATTACAACTGGAACAGAAGCAGCTTTGGTTGCATTAATAAATGATCTCCCGTAAATAAACTTCACACTGAAATATGCATATTAGGTAATGGGGGTTACAGCAAATTTCAGCAAAAATTCCGGAGGGTTTACCTTCCGGAATTTTAATTCACTAAAGATTGAAATGCATACGACTTAACTTTTTGTTTATCTTTATTAACACTAACAACAAATCATGAATAGATTTTCGGCTTTACTGATACTTATTTTATTCCCTTTTTTCTGTACTGGACAAATAGAAACCAATGACACCATACCCAGAATAGCGCCGATATCCTATGAAATCCAAGGCAATCAAGTAGCATATGAAGCAGAAATGCCTCCTTTAAATCAAATTGCCGGTGCCCCTAAGGCTTTTTACACCTATTATTGGGAGTTTGGAGATGGAAATTATAGTTTTAAGAAAAAACCTGTACATACATATACTAAGAATAAAAGCTATGAAACCAAACTTTGGGCAACAAACAACTATGACAACGGAAAACCTCCTGCATCCAGACCAACATCTGTAACTATTAGTGATGTCTCTGATGAAGCCTCTGCAACAAACAACGTCATTTTTATAGAAGATGAAGTTTTAATCTTAAAAAGAAATCGTGAACCCGTTCCAGATCAGGAAATGGTGTTTATCACTAGCTACAAGAATACTAACAATTATGTCTCTAGCGGAAAGCTGTATTTATTCTATAATGACCAACAATTTAAAAATGATAACTTCACAATTGAAGATACCCGATTATATAACGGCGAAAGGATAACTCCCTTAGAAGTAATTTCCCTATTACAACCAGAGAATGATGACCATACTTTAGTAGCTTCTAACAGTTGTTCTTTCTACAAGACTAAAAGGCAGTTTGAACAAGACTCCACAAAAAGAAAAAACCTTCCGCTTACGTTAGAAGAATCAAAAGCTTTATACCGAAGTTATCAGATCATAGAATTTGACGATATGCAACCTGGAGAGGAACGTAATATATTCAGGACATTGAAAACCACTCCGGAAATGATCAAGGATACTAGTGCTATCGTAACATTAAGAAGTATCTACGTGCCTGATAATAATTTTGATAATCATACAGTAAAAGATACTGAGATGGAGATTGTAACTTCTCATGACCCAAACAAAATGTCTTCTAATGCATGGTTAATGAATTACCGCTTAGTAAGATTCAAGCGGTTAAAATTCAAAGTACGATTTCAAAATAATGGTGAAGGTCCTGCCAATACGATTAAATTGGAGGTGGATACTCCTGAAATGTTTGATCGATCTACTTTAAAAATTGATGGAATGTATCCAGAATGCCCGATATGTCCAAAAGAGCGAGAAGTAAATTACAGTTGCTTAGACACTATTCTGCAAAAAGATAAAATCATATTTCAATTTAACAGAATTTATCTTCCTGGAAGTGAACAAAAAAATGTGGAGGAAATTGATTCTACCAAAGGATTTGTGAGATACTCTATGAAATTTGGCAAAAACTTCCATAAAAAACAGACCCGAAGCAGAACTGCTATCTATTTTGATAAAAACGAACCGATTATTACCAATTATGCTACTACTCGTTTCTTACCCGGGATTTCGTTAGGCGCAAAAGCAGGTTATATTACAGTTCCAAAATTAGAGGACCAACAAGAATATTTTGTAGGAGCTACCGTATCACCTTTCAAATCATATAGGGGATATTATCAGGCAGAACTTTTCTTTTCTACTTCTTCTTTTGAGGAAACCAGAAATTTTGAATCTCGAAATATTAACCCAAACGGAGCAGTAGATTTGATTCGTTTTTCTGAAGTTAACAAATACGATAATATTAGGATATATGCCATACCGGGATCTTTTCGATATAACTTTACTAATTATTTTGCCGTGGGTACCGGTCTACAGTTACAATTAGATCTTACCAGTAGAAACGATCAAGAAACCACCGGAGAAGGTTTTTTTATAGATGCTGATGGAACTGAATTCCCTAATCCAGATTTAAGTACTTTTTCAGCTCAAGAAATAGATGACAGCTTTGCCAACTTACAAACTGGTGTTTTTATAGGCATGAATTTAGGTGCCGTTAGAATTGGACCAAGTATCGGGGTGCGGTACGTATATAACTTTGATGCTCCTAATTCTCAAATTCAGCTCTATGGGATTTGGAAGTTTTAAGTCAATTTTATTGTTATTTGGATTTCTGTGTTTGGTGCATCCGGTCTTGTTTTCGCAACAACAAGAAATGACTTCAGAGTACTTATACCATCAGCTAGACTATTTTTTAAAGGAACCAACGAACTCAAAACTACATCGATTAAGCAAACTCATCGCTTCTAAAGAGAATAGACTATTAACCAAAGAAGACAAACTAGCCTGGGTCATTGTCAACAGTAATATGGGCTATTACCATCATCAATTCGAGAATCTTCCTACAGCAATCATGTATTATGAAAAAGCTTGGAAAACATTTCATAAAAACAAGCTCGAAGACTACGATATTATCGAAAACTGCTTACAACCTTTAGGAAACCTCTATCTTAAAATTGGGGATCTCCAAAAAGCAGAAAACACGATTACCAATTATTTATATTTGGCAGAGCAATCACAAAATACTCTAAAAATACTTTCTGCAATCACCAATGTATCCATTGCGTATCATAACCAAGGTAAGTATCAAAAAGCAATCGAAATCCTTAAAAAAGGTGAGAGATTATCTCCAGAAAACCCACATATCCTCACTAATTTAGCCACCAACTACTTAGACTATGGGTTCACCGAAGAAGCAAAGAAGTATGCTTCCAAAGTAATTTCTACAGACCCTTCGCAGGTAAATGCTTATCAAATTTTAGCGGCAATCGCACTTAAAAACACAGATTTACAAAACGCACAACGTTATATCCAAAAAACCAAAAATCAATTATTAAAAAAACCAAATACCTCATCGCGTGATCTTGCAAAATGGCAATTGGCTTATATTGATATTTTACTTTCGAAATCAGCATACACTGAGGCACTTTTTAACTTAAAAGAAATATATGTGTCTTTACTACCTGGATATGTAATTGAAGCCCATATTCCTGAAAAAGAAATTCTTATTGCAGATAAAATTTTGCTCATGGCACTGGATACCCAAGCATACATCTATCAACAATTAGGCAAACCTACAGTTGCAATAAAAACCTATGAGGCGGCTTTTGAGGTAAACTCAAAATTAAATCAGGCATATCCATTGCAGGCGACAAAGATTATACAGCATAGTCAAAACCGAAATCGAACTGAAAGCTATATCGATTTATTATATACCTTATATAGTACAACGAAAGATCTTAAATATGTTAAAAAAGCATTTGAAGCTGCAGAAGCATCTAAAGCGCCTTTTGTAAACGAGGCATTCGTATCTAAACAAATCTTATCACAGTATAAAAACGATCCGTTGGTCATCAAAAATGAGCAACTCGCTAATAACTTAGCTATATATGACACCAATATCCTCAAAGAGCGACAAAAAGGGGATACCGCAGACATCTCGCAAATTCAACAATGGACTGCAGGCTATGGTAATACATCTATTGAATTAAAAGAATTAACCAAAGAATTACAGAAAAAATATCCAAATCTTCTTACAAGTCAGGATAAAATACCAGTTAAAGAACTTCAGGATACATTAAAACAAGATGACATCGTATTGATCGAGTACTTTTTCGGAAAGAATACCGTGTATCAGTTTATAATTGAAAACGATTCTATAGTGATCAAAGCACTAAAGAACATTGAACAAATAAGAGAATCGATCAAAAATTACATCAATTATTTTAATAGTGCTCAAGCGATCAACAACAATATAAAAGGTTTTTCTGAAAGTAGTTTCGACTTGTATCACCTTTTAGAGGTTCCTAAGGCTACAAAGATGATCATCATCCCAGACGGTCTTCTGTATTTTGTTCCTTTTGAAACATTATTGGCTAAAAAAAGTGATGCAATACGCTTTAAAAAGATGCCATTTTTAGTTAAATCAAGCATCGTCAATTATGAAATTTCTGCAGGAAAATATCTAAGAAATAATGACACTAATACCAAAGAAAATAAAATTTTAGGCGTATTTCCTGTTTTTGAAAGTACCAATTTAGAATTGCCCTTTTCCCTAGAAGAGCAAAAGTATATACAACAGGAGTATGATGGTGTATTCTTAGAAAAAGAAGAAGCCACATACGGTCATTTTCTTAAGGAAGCAAAAAATCATACGATTATACATCTATCGACTCACGCAGAAGCAGGTAGTTTTTCACGACCAGCTTCTATCCACTTCAGAGATCAAAATATTCTCGTAAATCAGTTATACGGGTTACAACTAGAAACAGAATTAGTTGTGCTAAGCGCTTGTGAAACAGGTATTGGAACTTTAGCAAAAGGAGAAGGACCACTTAGTATCGGCAGAGGGTTTCAATATGCCGGAGTAAAAAACGTGTTATTTTCTTTATGGAAAGTAAATGACAAAACTACTTCTCAACTGATGCAGCGTTTCTACCAAAATTTACATAAATCTAGTTCATACGTACACGGATTACATCAAGCGAAATTGGATTTTCTGGAAGCTAAAGAAATCCCAAATACTCAAAAATCACCTTACTACTGGGCTTCATTTGTATATTATGGAAGTTACCAACCTGTAACCGAAACAAAATTCAATTGGATACTGATTATCTTAGGATTCTTATTAATTATACTATTTTTGTTCGCGATCCGACAAAAATTAAAATGACTACACTTCGCCAATTTCTTATCAAGAAAGAATATCATCGTATCAAACTGGTTACTACTAAAACTAATCATTTCGAAGTCAGCGCTATCCTTAATGGTGTAGCGGGTAGTTTTATTGTTGATACAGGAGCTTCTAATTCGTGTGTTGGTTTTGATGCTGTTAAAAAATTTAATCTTTTAGCTCAGGATAGCGATGTAAGAGCTGCCGGTGCCGGAGCTACCGACATGCTGACTCAACTTTCTAAAAAAAACGTACTACAACTGGGCACATGGTCAAAAAAAAATGTTTCACTTGTTTTATTTGATCTAACCCATGTTAATACTGCGCTTATAGCACATCACGCAGAACCTGTAGACGGCATTATAGGTGCGGACATTTTAAAAAAAGGAAAAGCAATTATAGACTATGAACGAAAATGCCTTTATTTAAAATAACTATTTCGATAACACCGTATTCCTGAAAATAGCTTTTATTAAAACTATGCCTTACAACAAAATATTGGTAATTATCTATTGGGCACTCTAAATAAGCGATAACCTTTCATTAATTTTTAATGTGAAATTATTGCACTTTGACTTAGAATTCTTCAAAATTCACGTAGTTATACCTATTGATTTTACCATAAACTCCTCTTAGTTTTGAAAGAAACGAATTATTAAAAAAACACCTATTTTTTTATAAACTGAGACTCATGAAAATAATACTCATCGGAAGCTTTCCTGTTTGTATATCTGTATATCATTATCTGTCAAAAGCTAATTATTTGGATGGAGTATGCTTTCAAGAATCAGAAGTGCCTAATCCTAAAAACAATTTCTGGCACACTGCTGTCCAAAAAGAAGGTTTGAACACCTATATCATCAATAAACGAAACATCCACACGAACTTTAAATCTTGGTTGGAAGAAATGGCTCCTGATGTAGTGTTGGTTTGTGGTTTTTCTATAAAGATTCCCAAGCATGTATTATCGATACCAACTTATGGTTTTTTAAATATCCATTTTGGAAAGTTACCGGAGAACAGAGGGCCAGATCCGCTATTCTGGTCTATCAAACACGGAAAAAAGCAAACAGCTATTACCATTCACGAAATGGATGAAGAATGGGATACGGGTAAAATTCTGTTGGAACAACCGGTTCCTTTAATTCCTGGAGAAACCTTGGGAATGGCCAATTCTAAAATGAGTTACATGCTTACGGATCTTACTAAAAAAGCGATGGAGTTGGTAACAAAGGCACAAAATTTTAAATCACAGCCTACAAAAAAAGCAACATATTACAGAAAACCAAAAGACCAAGATACCACCATAAATTGGGAAACACAGACGGCAGATGAAATTGAACAATTGATTAATGCGTGCAATCCGAAATATAGTGGAGCGACCACCTACTATCAAGGATCTCCTTTAAAAATAGTAGAAGTTTCTCCAGTAGATAGTCAACCACTATTAGGGAAAACAGCTGGTGAAATTATACACGCACATCCGCAAGAAGGGTTGTATGTATATTGTAAACATGGTCAACTATTAAAAATAAATACTATTAGTTCTGACGCAGGAATTTTGTCTGGAACCAAATATGTGCATCTTGGTGTACGGCAAGGACATTGTTTTACTACTTGTCTACAGAATAAACAACAGACGGTCATATCATAATTGACCGATATTATTAAATAACTAATTTATTACTATCTAAAATCAACTCAATATGGAAGGAACAATAGGAGAAGTACGCATATTTGCGGGCAATTTTGCACCAAGAACTTGGGCATTTTGTGAAGGTCAATTGCTACCAATTTCACAAAATACCGCATTGTTTTCAATTATAGGAACCATCTATGGCGGTGATGGCAGAACTACATTTGCATTACCTGACCTTAGAGGACGTGTGTCGATTGGTCCCGGAACCGGACCTGGATTGAGCTCCTACCGCGAAGGACAAAGAGGAGGTATAGAAACAAATACATTAAACGTTACTCAAATACCATCTCATACCCACGCTAATGCATTAAAAGTAAGCTCAGCGGATTCTACCCAGAGTGTTGCAACTTCAGGGGCTTCCATAGCAACTCCAGGGGCCATATCTGGAAGAGCTTTTCAAGCAAGTCTTGGCTATAACGTTGCATCTCCGGATAGTACACTTAATCAACAATCTCTATCAATTGGAGATACTGGGGGAAATCAACCTGTAGACAATATGCAACCTTGGTTAGCGTGCTATTACATCATTTGTTTACAAGGAATTTTTCCTTCAAGAAACTAAAAAAACTATTAATAAAATCTTAAAATAAAAATACTATGGAAGGAACTATAGGGGAGGTCCGCATGTTTGCAGGTAATTTTGCGCCAAGAAACTGGGCATTATGTGAGGGACAACTATTGTCAATAAATTCAAATCAGGCATTATTTTCAATATTAGGAACCACTTACGGAGGGGATGGGCGAACTTCCTTTGCTTTGCCAGACCTAAGAGGCCGTGTACCTATTGGACCAGGACACGGGCCTGGGTTATCAGACAGAAGACTAGGCCAACGAAGTGGAACAGAATATAATATATTAAATATTACACAACTACCATCTCACAATCATTCAGGGTCAATAAAAGTAAATTCAACTGATGCAACACAATCTGCCGCCACAAACGGAGCATCTATTGCAACTCCGGGTGCCATATCTGGACGAGCCTTTGAGGGAACACTCGGTTATAATACTTCGACCCCTGATATTACACTTAATCAACAATCTGTTACTATTGGAAATACTGGCGGAAACCAATCTGTTAATAATATGCAGCCTTGGCTTTCGATATATTACATTATTTGTCTACAAGGCATATTCCCATCTAGAAATTAATTTTTTTAATTAAACACAAAAGAATTATTGAATAACTCTTTTGTGTTTAATTCTATAGCAATGACGAATAAGATTAAAGAGTTTCAGTATATAGGTAATCAGATACTTTCATCTATAAAAATAGATGAAGAATTGAACAGTATCTTATTACTAAATGAGTTTTACATTAAAAACTGGAAAAGGAACCATACTACAGAGGACATATATCTTAAAAATGGAATAGCGCTATCGCAAAAATATGCTGCAGATTGTATTAAAGATTACAAAAGAACTGCTCGTTTTTCGAAAGGAGTATATAGAGCAATTGTCTCCTTATTAAAAAAATACCCGAACGAGAGAATAAACATTCTTTATGCAGGTTGTGGTCCATACGCACCATTAATTTTACCTATTCTTCATCATTTTAAACCTGATCAAATTAGTATCACTTTAATTGATATAAACCAAGATTCGATTGATTCAATTAAAAAAATAATTGCTGATTTAGACTATGAGTCTTATTTTTCTAGCGTAACGGTTAAAGATGCAACTAAGTATAAACGTAGTTCACCAAACTCATTACATCTAATTATAACCGAGACCATGTTTAGAGCTCTAACCAGGGAGCCACAAGTTGCAATTACACAAAACTTAGCGCCTCAACTTGTTGAAAATGGTATTTTGATCCCTGAAGAAATTTATATTTATGTTGGATATTCTTCTTTTTCTGGAGAACCTAACTTACACCAATCGAAAAATGGATACATTATAAAAAAAGCATCTAATCAAAAGATACAAAGAGAAGAGTTCAAAACCTTATTCGTGGTTAACAAAGAAGAAAATAAAACTATAAAAAACTCTCACTCTTATTATTACGAAAGCGATTGGTACACAGTCCCTGAAAAAATCAAAAAAAATCCAGATATATGTATCTATACTAAGGTTAAGATTTTTGGCTCTCTAGAGTTACAAAATGAAGATTCTCTTATAACTAACCCACTTTGTGTAGGCTCATTGTATAATCTAAGGCAAAATTCAAAATTCAAAATTCAATATAACATTAAAGGAATCCCTGAATGGGAAATCTGCGAAAAATAGCGTATTTTAAACAAAAACTAAATTAATAAACCATGAAACAATCTTACTTTAAATTTTTACTTATAATAATAAGTGTCTTTTTAGGGGTCGAAGTACTTTATTCTCAAACTACAGAGGATTTTGAAACCGAGACCATTGGTACTACCTCATTTACAGATAATGGTCAAAATTTCACAATAGCTAATGGCTCTGGCGAAACTACCTATGATATAGAATTTGCTGGCAGTGCAGGTTGGAACGGATCTTCTGCCGATAACCAATTTATAGATAATTCTTCAGGTACACCCACTCAAAGTGACGGAAGTTCTTTTACCGTTACAACAACAGATGGAACAGATATTGACGTTAAAAGTCTTTATTTATTTATATCTACCAGAGCTTTAGCAAACCCAACGACTACGTTGACTATTACGGGAAGAGTAGATGGAGGTACAGTTTATACGATTACAAAAAACTCTGGGTTTTCTAATGTACAAACATTAACTCCCAATAACGGATTTACATTTATTGATTTTTCTGTCGAAGGAGGAGCTGACAACTCAAATACTGGTGTAGATGAAATAATTATTGCAACAACTAATAATGCCGATTATATTGCACTTGACGCATTTCGTTGGGATATTGCTCCAGTTTGCACTGAACCAGATGTACCCACAGTAACATTTACACCCGCTACGATATGTGATGGAGATAATGCTACTTTAACTATTAGTGGTAATCTCAACGATGCTACCCAATGGGCTATTTATACAGGTTCTTGTGGCGGATCCCAAATAGGGACTACAGCGACTTCTACTTTTGTTGTTACCCCTACAGCACCATCAACAACTTATTTTGTAAGAGGTGAAGGTGGCTGTATAACACCAAGTTCTTGCGGTACTGTAACCGTAAATGTAACCCCTAATGAAGATGCTTCATTTACTTATAGTGCAGCAGCTTATTGTGTAAATAATGCAGATCCAACACCTACGATTACTGGACTAGCAGGAGGAACTTTCTCCTCTGGTGCGGGGTTAAGCTTAAACGCATCCTCAGGACAAATTGATCTATCCGCATCGACTCCAGGAACATATACCGTTACTTATACTACATCAGGAACTTGTTCTAATAGCTCTAATGTTAGTGTAACTATCAATGCATCAGATGACGCGTCATTTAGCTATTCGGCATCCACGTATTGTGTGTCTGATAGTGATCCAACACCTACGATTACTGGGCTAGCAGGAGGAGCTTTCTCTTCTGGTGCGGGGTTAAGCTTAAACGCATCCTCAGGACAAATTGATCTATCCGCATCGACTCCAGGAACATATACCGTTACTTATACTACATCAGGAACTTGTCCTAATAGCTCTAATGTTAGTGTAACTATCAATGCATCAGATGACGCATCCTTTAGCTATTCGGCATCCTCTTATGAGACAGTTGATGCAGATCCAACACCTACCATAACTGGACTTTCAGGAGGAACGTTCACGGCTTCGCCTGCTGGATTAAGTATTAATAGTGGTACTGGAACGATTGATGTATCTGCATCCACACCGAATACATATACTGTAACGTATACCACAGCAGGCACTTGTCCTAATAGTTCTAATGCAAGTGTAGCCATAGTTGACCCAGCACCAACAGTAACCAGCGTTTCGGTTCCTGCAAATGCAACCTATGTAGCTGGACAAAATTTAGATTTTAACGTCGTTTTTGACGAAAACGTTAATGTTAATACTACTGGAGGAACTCCGCAGTTAGCCATTACTCTGGGTAGTACTATTCGTCAAGCAGTGTATATTATAGGAAGCGGAAATACACTTTTAGGGTTTAGATATGTTGTGCAAGCTGGAGATATAGATACCGATGGGATAACCGTGGGAACTCTTGATGCTAATGGAGGATCCATTCAGGATACTGCTGGTAACAATGCTGATCTTACACTTAACAATGTAGGGGACACATCAAATGTACTGGTAAATGGTACACCTTCTGTGATCACTAACGTTGCTGTACCAACTAATGGAACTTATGGAACAGGACAAAATCTGGATTTCAATATTACATTTGATAAAGCTGTCAACGTAAATACCACTGGAGGAACTCCACAATTAGCCATAACTGTGGGTAGTACTGTTCGTCAAGCTGTTTATGTAATTGGAAGTGGAAGTACTTCTATAGCATTTAGATATACCATTCAGGTTGGAGATGAAGATGCAGATGGGATTACCGTGGGAACTCTTGATACAAATGGAGGATCCATTCAGGGCGCTGGAGGAAGTGATGCCGATTTGACTCTTAATAATGTAGGGAATACATCAAATGTTTTCGTAGACGCTATTGCACCAACAGTAACAATAACCTCTACGGAAAGCCCCGGACCTACCGGCGCTAATCCAATTCCTGTAACCGTTACGTTTTCTGAAAGTGTTACTGGATTTGAAATAGGTGACCTTATCGTTTCTAATGGAATTCCAGGTAATTTTTTAGGATCAGGTGATACCTATACTGCGGATATTACACCATCTGGAGCCGGGCCTTTAACCATTACAGTAGATATTAATGCAGATGTTGCATTAGATGGCGGAGGTAATGGAAATATTGCAGCTACTCAATTTAGCATCGATTATGAAAATTTATTGAACATTAATGATGAAGAATTGGCAAGTGGTCTCACTATTTACCCTGTCCCATCTAGCAATACCATTAATATCTCTGGAGCAACAAGCTTAGCAATACAGCGCGCCCATATTTTTGATATACATGGAAAATTGATCATTTCTCAGAAACTAAACTCGAGTAGTATCCTAAATGCTATTGACATCACGTCAATTCGTTCTGGCTTATACCTAATGACTATATATTCTGAAACAGAATCAACTACTAAAAGAGTTATTAAACAATAAAACGCTACTAATTATATGAAAAAAGCTGAGATAAAAATCTCGGCTTTTTTTTCTAAAAATTTTTATATCTAAGACTACAATCAAATCTAATATAGCTAGAAGTATTAAAAAACACGACTACCTCACCTCCAGGTATATAAACAAGTATTTTTACCTATTTGGTTCATCCCTGATTCATAGTACTTTTAGATAATGATATTAGCAATAATGACCCCAAATAAAAAAAGAAATATACTAATGAAAGTAATTCCCCTTGTCGTGTTGATCATCATATTGATCGCATTAGGCATGAATATGTACTTATTATATAGGTTTGTATAATTTAGCGGCTTTTTTACATCCCAGTTCTAATGGCTTCAACAGGATCTAATCTTGCTGCCATCCAGGCTGGAAAAATACCAGCAATTAAACCGATCAAAGTAGACCAGAACATGCCCCAAAACATATTAGAGGTTGAAAGTACAAATTCAAAATCACCAGTTAATTGAGAAGCTCCTTTGGAAATTAACCACACCAACACTAAGCCTATTAATCCTCCAAAAACAGCAAGAATAACTGCTTCAAACAAAAATTGAAGTAATATAAATTTCCTTTTCGCTCCTAAAGCCTTTTGAATTCCAATTAAATTTGTTCGTTCTTTTACACTAACGAACATAATATTTGCTATTCCAAAACCTCCTACCAACAAAGAAAACATCCCTATAAAACCTCCAATTTTGGACATAGTTCCGGTAATATTGTCTATAAAATCAGTAAATCCCTGTAATTGATTTACGAAAAAATTATCAATTTCATCTGGTTTTAAACCTCTAAAAGATCGTATCTTTTGAGTTAAAAAAGCTACAAATTCAGGAACATCACTGCCTGATTCGGGTTTAATAATGATCATAGGAAATGTAGATTTATTATTATCCCCATAAAGTCTACGCACTATATTAACAGGCAAAATAGCAGCAGTATCTTTAGAATTTCCAAAAAGACCACTCCCCTCTTTCTTTAAAACACCGATAACTGTAAACTTTCTTCCGTACACACGGATTTTTTCCCCGATTGGATCGATTGATCCAAAAAGACTATTTGCTACTTCGTCGCCAATAACAATTACCGGCGCACCACCAACCGACTCCTGCTCGTTATAAAACCTTCCATTAACTATCTGTAGTTCCTCTATATCATAATAATCACTAGTAACCGGAACCATCTCCACATTACTAATACTTTTATCATTATACTTTAAGGTTTCTTGGCCAACGTTTAATAAAAAGCTGGCAGCTTTTATGTCTGGCATAGCTCTTTTTATATATTGATATTCTTCGAAAGTTACATCAGGAAACTGTTTTCTTTTCCAGTCCGGTACCTGAGTAGGACCAAAAGAAATCCGGGTAAGATATATGGTACTATTGTCCAGGGAGCTTATACTTCCTTTTATTTCTTTCTCCAAAGAATCGACAGCTGCAAGCACACCAATAATTGAGAAAATACCAATAGTAACTCCTAACAAAGAAAGAAAAGTTCTTAATTTATTGTTTCTAAGCGCATTAATTGCAAAATTAAAACTCTCTTTTAGTACTCTAAGATAGATAAGCATATACTATTTTTTGAACAATCTAAAGATAGGACGTTTTCCTTACTAATTTGTTACAAAATATCTAAAACAATTACATACAATGGGTTGTCTAATTGGCAACTAAATTGCTACTTTTGCGCTTTACTAACTAAAAATGTTATGAGCAATACAAAAACAGCTAAATCTGCATTAATTTCTGTGTTCAGTAAAGAAGGATTAGCACCTATCATAAAAAAATTAGAGGAACTTGGTATCACTATTTATTCGACAGGTGGTACTGAAAAATTTATCAAAGATCAAGGAGTCGATGTAATTCCTGTTGAAGATGTTACGTCATACCCTTCAATTCTTGGGGGAAGAGTAAAAACTCTTCATCCAAAGGTATTTGGCGGTATCCTAAATCGCCAAGACAACGACAGTGATGTTGCAGAGCTTGAGCAATATGAAATTCCACAGATTGACATTGTGATTGTAGACTTATATCCTTTTGAAAAGACCGTTGCCTCAGGAGCTTCCGAACAAGATATTATCGAAAAAATTGATATTGGGGGAATTTCTTTAATTAGAGCAGCTGCAAAGAATTTTGCTGATGTTACTTGTGTTGCTTCTGTTGACGACTACGCAGAATTTTTAGAAATTATAGCTGAAGGCAATGGAAGTATCTCTCTAGAAGATCGAAAACGTTTTGCTGCCAAAGCTTTTAATGTTTCCTCACACTACGACAGTGCAATTTTCAATTATTTTAATAGTGATCATGAAATTGCTTCACTTAAAATCAGTGAAACCAAAGGAAAAACATTACGTTATGGAGAAAACCCACACCAAAAAGGATTTTTCTTTGGAGATTTTGACGCCATGTTCGAAAAATTACATGGAAAAGAATTATCATACAACAATCTTCTTGATGTAGATGCTGCTGTAAACTTAATGAATGAATTTAAAGAAGAAGATCCAACATTTGCTATTCTAAAACACAATAATGCTTGTGGATTAGCACAACGTTCAACAATCCATCAAGCCTATATTGATGCACTGGCAGGCGATCCGGTTTCTGCTTTTGGAGGCATCCTAATTAGTAATACGGAAATCGATGCTCCTACTGCCGAAGAAATTCACAAACTATTCTGCGAAGTAGTCATTGCGCCTTCATACAATGATGAAGCCTTGGAAATATTAAAAGGAAAGAAAAACAGAATCATGTTAATTCAAAAAAATATTGAATTACCAAAAACGCAAGTTCGTTCTTGTCTTAACGGTGCATTAGTTCAGGATAAAGATATAAAGACTGATACTCAGGATGATTTAAACACGGTTACTAAAATTGCTCCAACCGACACGCAGATAGCTGATTTGTTATTTGCTTCCAAAATTTGCAAGCACACCAAATCTAATACGATCGTGTTTACTAAAGGAAAACAATTGTTAGCTAGCGGAACCGGGCAGACATCTAGAGTAGATGCTCTAAAACAATCCATAGAAAAAGCTGTGTCATTTAATTTTGACCTTAACGGTGCGGTGATGGCCAGTGATGCGTTCTTTCCATTTCCTGATTGTGTGGAGCTTGCGGACAATGCCGGAATCAAAGCGGTAATACAACCTGGCGGCTCTATAAAAGATCAATTAAGTATAGATTATTGTGATGCTAATGGAATTGCCATGGTAATGACAGGAACACGTCATTTTAAACATTAATTTTAGTACATTTACTCAATTCTAACCCTTTTTATTGTTTTATATGGGATTTTTCGACTTCTTTACTGAAGAAATTGCTATAGATTTAGGTACAGCGAACACCTTGGTTATTCATAATGACAAAGTGGTGGTAGACAGTCCATCTATCGTTGCTCGTGATATCGTCACTGGAAAAATAATTGCCGCTGGTAAAGAGGCTGCAATGATGCAAGGAAAAACGCATGAAAATATCAAAACTATCAGACCGCTTAAAGACGGAGTAATTGCAGATTTTGATGCTAGTGAAAAAATGATAAGTATGTTTATCAAAGATATTCCGGCACTGAAGAAAAAGATCTTTACTCCTGCGCTGCGTATGGTCATCTGTATCCCTTCAGGAATTACAGAAGTAGAAATGCGAGCAGTAAAAGAAAGCGCAGAACGTGTGAACGGTAAGGAAGTATACCTTATTCACGAACCTATGGCTGCCGCTATAGGTATAGGAGTCGACATTATGCAGCCAAAAGGAAACATGATTGTGGATATTGGTGGGGGAACTACAGAAATTGCTGTAATTGCCTTAGGAGGAATTGTATGTGATAAATCTGTAAAAATTGCAGGAGATGTTTTTACCAATGACATTATTTATTATATGCGTACTCAACATAATTTGTATGTTGGAGAGCGTACCGCTGAAAAGATTAAAATCCAGATCGGTGCTGCAACAGAAGATTTAGAATTGCCACCAGAAGAAATGAATGTTCAAGGGCGTGATCTTTTGACAGGAAAACCAAAACAAGTTCAGATTTCATTTCGTGAAATTGCAAAAGCATTAGACAAATCAATTCTTAGGATTGAAGATGCAGTAATGGAAACATTATCACAAACTCCACCAGAACTAGCTGCAGATATTTACAATACAGGTATTTACCTTGCAGGTGGAGGTTCTATGTTAAGAGGGCTTGATAAAAGGCTATCTCAAAAAACGGATTTACCCGTTTATATTGCTGAAGACCCATTGAGAGCAGTGGTAAGAGGAACAGGAATCACCCTGAAGAACTTGAATCGATACAAAAGTGTACTGATTAAGTAATTATTTTTTCAGAAACCATAAGTAGAATATACCTAAGATGTATTTTTTACGTTATTCTGCTTTGATTATTTTTTAGAATTTAGTACCCCCGTAAAACATGCAGCAGATCATTAATTTTTTACTACGCAATAAAAACTTTCTGCTGTTTCTGCTTCTATTATTTTTTTCACTCATATTAACTATACAATCTCATAGTTACCACAAAAGTAAATTCATAAGTTCCACAAATTTCTTAACTGGTGGAGTGTATAGTTGGAGATATGCTATAAGTAATTATTTTGGACTTAAAAATAAAAATAAACGGTTACTACAAGAAAATGAAGATCTTCGAAATCAGCTAAGCTGGTTGACGTCAGATACGATCACTACTAAGTTTATAGACACTACCTCATTTAATAAGCCATTTACTTATATAAAAGGAAATGTATTTAAAAATGACTATAGTAAAATGGACAATTACGTTTTGATCAACAAAGGAGAAAAAGATGGAATTAAGCCAGATATGGGAGTCATTACTGACAAAGGTATTGTAGGCATTGTCGAAAACACTTCTGCTAATTATAGTCGGGTTATCTCTATCTTAAACAGTAACTCTAAAATTAATGCAGGTTTAAAAAAGTCCAATCAATATGGGTCATTGGTTTGGAATGGCAAAGACCCTAATATTGTTCAACTGGAAACCGTTCCGAGACAAGCAATCTTAAAAAAAGGCGATACGATCATCACCAATGGTCGTTCTACTATATTTCCGCGTGGGATAGGTATTGGTACGATACTAAATTATAAACTAGATCAAAATCAGAGCTATTTTTTGATCGATGTGAAACTATTTAATGACATGACTGATATTGGATTCGTATATGTAATAAAAAGTAATGATGCTTCGGAAATTGAGTCTCTGGAAAACCCAAAAATAGATGAATAATAGTGTTCTACTATATATAGTTAGGTTCATAAGCTTGGTTTTGGTTCAGGTATTCATTCTCAACCATATTAATTTCTTAGGTGATTTGAACCCTTATATATATATCATTTTTATTTTATTGACCCCTATCAATATAAATAAAAGTTTATTTCTATTTCTTAGTTTTATTTTGGGATTGACCATAGATATATTTGGTGATTCAGGTGGTGTACACGCAACAGCATGTCTTGTAATTACATATTCGCGCTCCGTCGTTCTACGATCGGTTTTTGGTTTAAGTTATGAGTTTCAAACGGTAAAATTGAGCAAAGTGGGTTTTGGACAACTATTGGCATATGTTACTGTGATGGTTCTCATACATCATATAATACTTTTTTCCTTAGAAATATTTAACTTTTCTCATATACTATTAATTGCAAAAAAAGCGTTATTTTCTAGTCTATTCTCTATCATAGTGATTATGTTGGTTTTAGTATTGTTTAGAAGGAAAGATTCATGAGAAAACTACTACTTTATCTTATTATAATTAGCACTGGAATTGTATTTGTTTCCAGGCTTTTTTACTTACAAATATATGATACTTCTTACGCTGCTTTGTCAGAAGACAATGCTATCAAAGTATTATACGATTACCCTCAACGTGGAGCAATTTATGATAGAAATGGCAAGCTTTTAGTAACTAATCAACCGTCGTATGATGTCATGGTTATACCAAGAGAACTAAAACCATTTGACACTTTAGAATTTTGCTCCATCCTCAAAATAACCAAAGAAAAGCTTATCAGGCAATTAAGCAAAGCCAGAGTGTACTCTCCCAGAGTCCCCTCGGTAGTGATTCCTCAATTGACTAAGGATGAATACGCGTATCTACAAGAAAAAATGAGAAAATTTGATGGGTTTTATATTCAAAAACGTTCTCTAAGAGATTATCATACAGAAAATGCTGCGAACGTTCTTGGTTATATTGCAGAAGTAAATGATGGGTTAATTAAGAAAGATCCTTATTACCTTTCTGGAGACCTGATTGGTATGCAAGGTGTTGAAAAACAATATGAAAAGGAACTTAGAGGAATAAAAGGAATAAAGAGGATACAAAAAGATAGGTTTAATCGTGATATTGGTCCATATAAAGAGGGTAAATATGATACCCTACCAGTTAACGGAAAAGATCTTACCATTACTATAGATGAGGAATTACAAAATTATGGACAAAAGCTAATGGAGAATAAACGTGGTGGTATCGTAGCGATAGATCCTAGTACCGGAGAAATTCTTACGTTAATTACCGCTCCTAGCTATAAACCTGAATTATTGGTGGGGCGTAAAAGATCTCCTAACTACACTAAGTTACATTATGACTCTATTTCCAGGCCTTTATTTGATCGAGGGGTTAAAGGAGAATACCCACCTGGTTCTCCATTTAAAGCGATAACCGCACTAATTGGGTTACAAGAAGGAATTGTGGATACCAAAGAAACGTTCTCTTGTAATCATGGGTTTAGATATGGAAGAAAAGCTAAACTTCGTTGCCATGCTCACAGAAGTCCTCTTAGTATGATCCCAGGAATTGCACAATCTTGTAATGCATATTTTGCAAATGTATACCTTAGAAGTATCAATAAATATGATACTCCACAGGAAGGTATTGACAACTGGGAAAAACATGTAGAAAGTTTTGGATTAGGCAACTACTTGGGTAATGATTTATCAAGTGGAAGTAAGGGTCTAGTTCCTGATTCTAAATTTTATAATAAACAATATAACTATCCAAAATACAAGTGGTATGCGACCGCTACCATATCAAACGCAATTGGGCAAGGAGAAGTATTAGCTACCCCAATACAATTAGCCAATATGACTGCCGCCATTGCTAATAGAGGACATTTTTACACCCCACATATTATCAAAGCTATTGATGGTCAACCCATAGAAATAGAAGACTTCACAAAACCAAAATATACCACTATAAACAAAGAACATTTTGAACCAGTAGTTGAAGGAATGCATCAAGTATATGTGCAAGGTACTGCAGCTTCTCTACAAGTAGAAGGTATAGATATTTGTGGTAAAACAGGAACAGCAGAAAATTATACTGTAATCAATGGAGAGCGTATGCAACTAACAGATCACTCTGTATTTGTTGCATTTGCACCAAAAAATAATCCAAAAATAGCCATTACCGTATTTATTGAAAATGGATATTGGGGATCAAGATATGCTGGTAAAATAGCTAGTTTAATGATCGAAAAGCATATAAAAGGAACTATCACCAGAACTGATCTAGAGGATTGGATTTTAACTCATAGCCTAGAGGACGAATATGCAAAACCCTACAGTGGAGAACCATTTAAAATTAATCAATAATGGCTAAATCAACTATTGTTGCCATAGATTGGTTAACCGTTTTTTTATTTTTATTATTAGTTGGTTTTGGATGGGGCAATATATACTCGGCATCCTATAGTGATGAATCTTTCTCTTTAACCGATTTTTCACAACCTTATATTAAACAATTGTATTGGATAATTTTAAGCATTATTATTATTATCATTACTCAAGCTGTAGAGACCAAGTTTTATGAAAGATTTGCCGGGCTGATTTACGTTATCTCTCTAGTTTCGCTTCTTGGTCTTTTTATATTTGGCAAAAATATAAATGGTGCAACATCTTGGTATGCATTCGGCCCCGTTGGATTACAACCTTCAGAATTTGCAAAAGCTGCTACCGCATTAGCGCTAGCAAAATTTTTGAGTGACATGCAAACAAATATTAAGTTAGTTAATCATCAATTAAAAGCATTTTTGATTATAGTCCTACCCGCGTTGTTCATTGTTCCTCAACCTGATCCTGGAAGCGCACTGGTATATGCTGCTTTTTTCTTCCCACTATATAGAGAAGGGTTGGCAGCGACCTATTTGATCATTGGTGTTTCTGCTGCAGCACTTTTTATACTCACTTTATTGTTTACACCACTTTGGGTAGTTATTGGTATTGCAACGATGATGATTTTAACCCTTATTAAAACGAGAAAACAAAAACCAAAATACTTTAAATACGTACTCACCATCATAGTGATCACAGGGTTTTGCTTCTCAGTAAACTATATTTTTAATAATGTATTTGAACAACGGCACCGAGATCGTTTTAATATTGTTTTGGGAAAGGAAGTAGACTCCAAAGGTATTGGATATAACACCAATCAAAGTCAGATTGCTATTGGTAGCGGAGGTTGGACAGGAAAGGGATGGAAAGAAGGCACACAAACTAAAGGAGGGTTCGTTCCTGAACAACATACGGATTATATTTTTACAACTGTTGGAGAAGAATGGGGTTTTCTTGGAGCAACCGCAGTTGTTCTATTATTTGTTGCTTTGCTCATTAGACTACTATACTTAGCCGAAAGACAAAAGTCTCAATTTAGCAGAGTATATGGGTACAGTGTGGTAGGTATTCTATTTGTACATTTTGCAGTAAATGTAGGAATGGTAACAGGTTTATTACCAACCGTTGGAATTCCGCTGCCTTTCTTTAGTTATGGTGGATCTGGATTATGGGGATTCACACTGCTCCTTTTTATCTTTATTAAGCTTGATGCTAACAGAGTTAATGAGTGGTAAATATTTAAAATTTCCAATCACTTCTACGGGAGGAAGCTTCCAATTGATTCTCCAAATTATCCGGTAGTTTTTGGAAAAAATCTATTCCTGTCAATTCTTCAATAGTATCCGTAGTAACGATAAAATCTTCTAATGGTTGTCGAGTATCTTTATTAGGAATCAGAAACGCTATCATTTTTGAGTTTTTAGTGTGATAATCTAGAACTACTTTATAAAAATACTCTGGTACAGAAACCGCTTCATAACCAATGGTTTTAAGATCATCATTTAGTACCCCTCCGGTGATTACATAAACCCGGTTATATTTTCTAGCCCAAAAACGAACTTTTTGCTCTAAATCATTCCAAATACCAGCATTGAATTCATGATTTTGAGGAGAAACATTCGATGTAAGAAATGTTTCTTCAAAAGCATCATAGGTGAATTTTCTATCTGCTGCAGGACATAAATGACCTCTGTCATATCCCGAGTTTTTAAAGTTCCTCCAATCTGCCGACGATGAATTTACTTTCTTATCGACTTCAAAAAAGGGTCTCTTAAACTCATTCTTAGATAGATGTTCTTTTTTCAATTCATAAGCTACCCATTCAGGTTGTTCATGCTTTTCAGAATAGGATAATGCATAATTATTATGAGAGACTATAACACCCGTTGTTGATGTAGGGAGATAGAAAAAACTGTACTCTTTATGCTCAATATTCTCACGAGCACTGGTTTCATTGGTTTGGTCAATATACTTTTCAGCATAATAAAAACCAACTGTAACTATCAAAACCAATAGCGGGTATGTATACTTTCTTCTCAAACGTTCCTATTAAAATTTATTTTAAGCAATCCACAAAAATATCAAAATCAATTTATATTCAGATACTGTTCAGTCTTTAAAAGTTAATCAATAAATCAAGCGGATCCAATAATGATACAGGATATAAAACATATAGCAGATCAAAACTTTAACACAAGTTAAATAGTAGATTTTCAGAGTATTTTATAAAAACATAAAGAATTGATTTTCATAATACTAAAGCTATTAATTAACATAAATTAAAATTAAAATTACGGTAAATCCTTTTATATTTTATGTAATATACGCGTTGATGATACATTTTAAAATCTCTAAATTAGAGGGCTTTTAGATGAAATGAACATTTTAAAGTTCCTGACAAAAGATAAAAAAATTACACAAGTAGATCTGGGATAATCAACTTATACTATCTTTATCAGAAGAAAGCACACAAAACAAAACATCTTAGAGGATTCATGAAAAATAGTATTGAGAAAATTGTTGAAACTGTTCTTATACAAAATAGAATTAGTAACTACGATAAAAAAGATTTAGAATTACAATTACAAATACACCCTAATTATCCCAGCTTCCAATCTATTACTGATACATTGGATTATTTTAATATTGATAATATTGCTGTGGAAGTCCCTGTGGAAGCACTAGATCAACTTCCTAAAAGCTTTGTTTCTCTTGTAAAAAAAGACAATGCAGAAGAAATCGTTTCTGTTATCCATAAAAATGGAAGCATCGAGCTGAAACATACAGATCTGGATAATAAGAAATTTACCTATCAAGAATTCAAAAATATTTGGGTTCCTAAAGTAATTGCTGTAGAACATAATGCCGCTAATAGTACGATATTTTCAAAAGAATCGTTAGTTCACAAAATTCTCTTTGGAGCTCTACTGATTAGTGCTATTATAGCCTTATTATACAGACCGTTTGATCTATACCAAATACTATTTTTAGCATTATCAATATCAGGTATTGTCTTTAGTGTCTTTGCCGTTAGAGAAAGTTTGGGCATACAGTCTAATACGATGCATCAGTTTTGTACATCTGTTGGAAACTCTAATTGTGGAGATGTCATAAATAACAATACCGGAAAATTGTTCAAGAACTTTTCATTAGCTGATGCAAGTATTGCGTTCTTTGGTATCCTAACTATATACCAATTAATATATGGGTTTGCTAACACTCTATTATTACCCAGCCTTATTGGAGTTCCTTTCATACTATATTCTATATACTCCCAAGCATTTATTATAAAAAAATGGTGTGCCATTTGTATTGCTATTAGCACCATATCAATTGGTTTGATCGTTATTGCCTTGCTTGGACTCTCTTTTAATTTTTCATTGGCTTCAGTAGCCGCCTTTGTAATGGTCTCTGCCTTGGCTACCCTTGGTTATATGCAGGTTAAACAAAATATGGTAGCGAATCAAGAGTATAAAAATGATAATATAAAACTGAATCATTTTAAGAGGGATGGACAGATATTTGAACATTTATTAAGTATATCTGACAAAATCGAAGATAATCGTTCTATTTCTGACGAAATTGTTTTGGGTAATCCTAACGCTTCATTCAAAATCATTAGCCTAACAAATCCAATGTGTGGTTACTGTAAAGGTGCTTTTGAGGCCTATACTCGAGTCTTAAGAACAATGAACGAACAGCTACAGGTTATTATACGCTTAAAGGTATCTCTGGACGACCTGGATAACCAGGCGACACAGATTAGTCTCCGATTAATGGAAATCTATCACACTACTGGATCAGACGGTTTTATAAATGCATATACAGATTGGTTTACTGATAGAACATTTACTCATTGGATCAAAAAATATGGAGCTCCAAAAAACAGTGGACACCATATTGAGGTTCTTAAGAATCAATCTGCTTGGGCAGAAAAGAATAACTTATTCTATACCCCGGCATCTCTTATAAACACCTCTATATACCCTAAAAAGTATAGTTATGATGAATTTTTTCATTTCACCAGTATGATGATTGAAAATCAGGATGAGCAGAATTATGAAGTAGAAGAAAAACCAGTAGGCGTATAATTAAAAGACAATTTAAAATAAATCAAAATCATATGTTATCAACATGATGCAACAAAATATATCAGCAACTGAACAAAAGCTAATAAAATCACTTTAAAAATACTTTTGTTCTTCTTGAAGGCATACTATATGGGTGTCATAATCATCGTAGCACATCTATATAGTAACAGGCAAAAATTCTAATTGATGTTCTGGAATTTTAATACTAGAAGATTTTTCTGGAACTTACAATAGACTCTTCCTTTTAGAAGAGCTCTTTTTCTTCACACACTCACTCAGAGATTTCCCCGGATGTCTATAAACTTTCGGGGAATATTTTAACTCTAAAAAAACCTCAATTATGTTAAAAACATTTTGAACCTAGACAACAGTCAAAAGTTAAGTAAAGCACAACAAAAATTAGTATCTGGAGGTTATATCCCTACTTTAGAGCAGTTTTGTTGTGGTTCTCGTTGGCAGGGGTGGCGGATACAGCAGTATCCATTCTTAGGAAACGATCCATACTACAAATGTACCGACGATGTATGTAATAATGGTGGAGCCTGGTAAAACAATGATTCACTCTTAAAACCTGTAATTATGAACCAAATTAAAAAGATTGTTGGTGCTAAAACCCTTTCCAAAGAACAGCAGCAAGATCTCCACGGAGGTGCGTACGTTTTTTCTAACAAAAGCAATCGTAGACGGCGCTGTGACCCAGCCCTAAGCTGTTGTTATCACAATGGATACAATTGGGTGCAAGGACACCCTTGTTTCTAAGCACGACTAAAAAAATTTAATCTAACTGTAAGCTTGCAATAGAAATATTAGTATCAAACGTCTTTTTTAATTCAATAATTTTCACCTGTCTACTTTCTTCTGGCATCCCATAATTTTTATACAACGTACACTTAATAAATTGTGGAATATTATGATTCTCTTCTCCAACTTTATGTCCTTTTATATTCACCAACCACAACCCTGGATCACTTTGCTCCAAAACAAATTCTTTGGTGTTATATCCTTGTATGCGTTCCTTTTGTAACTCCTTTGCTTCAGCTGCTACAGTATGTTTCCAAATAAAATATTTTTTGTTTGGATTTACGAATTGAATCTCAAACTCGCTTTGTGGATCATTCCACTCAAAAACGATTCTTCCATCCAAATCTTGAGCTTTATTGTAAAACGATGGATGCAGATCTCTATAGTCTACATCTATCTTATGTTTGGTAACCAAATATTTGACTTCTGTAACTGCAATCTCTAACACAGAATCCCCAAAAACTACTCCTGGAATTTTGTTATCTAATATTAACTTGTATATTGAAAACGCTTCCTTGTACTTCCCGGTAGAGACGTAACTTTGTGCAAGGTCCATATAAGATTGTGATCTGCCTGGTTCCAATTCTCCTATTCTTTCATAAATTCTATGCGCTTTATCAAACTTATTTCTTTCTTCATATATAAAAGCCAGACTTCTTAGGGCTTTTGGATTATTGTATGCTATCTCAGTTCCTGCACCTAAAATTTCGTACGCATACTTTTCATCCCACTGTAAGAAATAGATAAATGCCTCCCTATAAAAATTGACATTCACCAGATTCATCTCCAATTCTCTTAAATAAATAGTCTTGGCCATATCAAAAGAAGAAGCGTTTTTTAAATTCGATGCTGTTGTTTCAAAATAGAAAGATTCTTGATATCGTTTTGCTAAACCATCATAATTATTACCTTTTACTAATAAAGAATTTGCTTTTTCTTTTCTTTTTAAATATTCCAGATTTAACATTGCAGTTTTAGTAGTTACCAATATAACTCCGTTTCTTCCATAAGTTCCGTATCTAGCTGCACCCGCAAGACCATTAACCACTGTTACATTCGCTACATTATTAGGATCTAATACATCTGTATCCCCAATAAATGGGACTCCATCTACAACTATTGCTCTCGAATTAGAAATAAGAAAGCTTGATGATCCACGTACCCCAGGAAATCTTCCGGCAATAAGCCCAGTAAATGTAGATGCAAATTTATTCAGTTGGTCTCTATCTCTAGAAAATGTGCCATATCCTAAACTTCTTTTTTTCTTAAACCCAAACGGAGTATTTATCATCTCATGATCTTCTTCATCTTCTACCTCAGAGTTAATAACAACTTCTGATAACTGAGCATATTTAGGCTTTAGAGATATTTTGACACCTTGTTGGTTATCAAACTGAATATCCTTTGGTTTGGTAACTAATGATCTAAACTCTACTATATCTCCTTCCACTCCAGTTAGAGCAAACGACCCATCTGCTTTTGTATAGGTATAACCTAACCGTCCTTTGATTCTCACTTCACAGCCCTGTATTGGCTTCCCTTTTGATAATACAACACCAGTGATGTTAGGTTTATTTGTAGGGCTCTTTTTTATAATTTTCGCATCATCTGCCTTTAATATATCCATTGAAAAACCTATAGCGCTATAAGGTAGCTTCTGCCAACTGTCCTGACTTGTTGTTTTTATAAAAGATATTCCTAAGTCATCAGACATCTTTAGTTGTAACTGATTCGCACCAGCCCCATGAATTTGGATTAACTCAACGCCAACGATAACCTGTTTATGAGCAACAATGTTTTGAGAGCTTAGGTCTATTATTTCCTTACCTTGTTTTCTTTTTACTGTATGGTAAAAAGAATTTGCCAACTTTTTTCCTGGAGTAATTTTTAATCCAACATCATAGATATTGATTCTTACCAATGTACTATCAGCATTATGATTAGCTATTGTAAACGTTAACTGTTCCAAGTGAGCCGTCTGAGTTGACAGATCAATCAAGCTAGCAATTTCTGAACCTTTCATGTCTTTTTCTGACCAGCCCATGGTAACCTTAGAATCAGCCGCTAATCCAACCCTATCCTTAATTAAACCTTTTTTACTTTGATTTTTCGAATTTTCTGGATCACCCGGAAGCTTTGATAAGTAAAGGATCTTTGTCTTATCTAAAATCGGCTTCAAATTTGAATATGCAATACGTAAAGGATAATAACCTTCCGCTGTGATCTGCAAAGTATCCTTATCGGTAACTCGTTTTTCTAAAAATGAAAATTCAAAATATCCTTCTTGATCTGTAACCGTTCCTAATCCCCTATCTATAAAACCAACATTGGCATATGCGATTGGTTGACGAGTACTCCGATCAACAGCAAATGAACTTAGTTGAATACTAGATTGACTAAATACGTTTCCTGAACAAATAATTGTAATTGCTAATAGTATTTTTTTCATACCCCCATTGTTAAATATTAGTAATAATGATTTATGATTAAAGTCTACATACTTGATCTAATCAGTTTCTATAAATTTACTATCACTAATAACAACAAGAAGCTATTTTGAGAAATCAAAATGTATTATTATCAGAATTATACCATTCAATAATAGCTTAAGCAACTGTAAACAAATAAAAGACAATAGAGACACAACAATAATTGTTCCCCTTCTCACCCATAAACTTTACTATATGTTATTAAAGATAAACGTTAACTCACTCAACAAGAGTTAATTAGTTGTTAATCAATGTTTTTTATTAAAAAATTACCCTTCTATAAAAACTGATTAGAACCAATACCTAAAATGTTAAAATCATCTTTCGTGTGTTGAAGTAGGACTTACTAAATCCATTTTTAGAAAAATTTTGGGTATTATTTAAGTATAATTTGTCCTATTGATGTGTTCTTATCGATAATTTTATCTAATTCAACGATTCTAATTTTTTTAGTTTCATTAGGCATCCCATAATTCTCATATAATATAAACTTAACATATTGCGGCAGTTTATTATTTCTTTCTGTTACAGTGTAACTCTTAATATTAATTAACCACTTGCCGACTTTAGCCTCATCGAGAACAAAGTGCTTTGTGTTAAATCCTTGGATAGCCTCTCTTTTTATTTGCTCTGGTTGTGTTTCTGGTGTATGTGACCAAGTAAAATATTTATTGTCAGGACCTACAAATTGAAGTTCAAATTTACTTTGCGGATCATTCCATTCACATACTATTCTTCCATCCAGATGTAATGCTTTGTTGTAAAAAGAAGCATGTAAATCTCTATAGTCGACCTGATTTTTATAGTTAGTCACTAAGTGTTTTAGTTCTGTAACAACAATCTCAATAATTTCTTCACCAAAAACAACACCTGGTATTTTATTGTCTAAAATAAGCTTAAATAAAGAAAATGCCTTCTCATATTTTTGTCTGGAAACGTAGTTCTGAGCTATATCCAGATAGGTCTGTGACCGTTGAGGCTCCAACTCTCCTATTCTCTGATAAACCTTGTAAGCTTTTTCAAATTTATTATTCTCCTCATAAATAAAAGCCAAACTTCTTAATGCTTTTGGACTATCATTAGCGATAGCTACAGCAGATTCTAAAATTGTAAATGCATACTCTTCATCTTTCGTTAGAAAAAAATTAAAAGCATCTAAATAGTAATTAATATTATATACGTTATCTTTCTGATTAGTCAAGTAACGCTCCTTCATTTCAGCTAAGGAATAAGAATTTACAGTCGTAAATACTGAGTTCTTAAACGTACTATTTTCATTGTAAGTAATAGCAGAACCATCATAATCATTTCCTTTTACCAATAGATTATTTTTAGGTGTTTTTTCATCGTTAGATACGTTTTGGGTATTTTTTGTTTTGATTAAGATCACACCATTCCTTCCTAATGTACCAAATCTTGTAGCACCCGCCAATCCTGGTATTACTGTAATATCAGTGACCAAGTTCACATCTAGATTGTTAGGAATGGTTGTTAAAGCAATACCATCTACCACAAATAATGGAGTTCCAGATCCTACAAACGTACTATTGCCTCTCATCTTGTATTGCTCCCCACCTGGAGGTCCGTAAACAATTATACTCGGAAACCTTCCCTTGATTAACTCTCCTAAAGTTGTTGCCGATCTACCTAATTCGTCTTTAGATTTTGTATATAATGCATAGCCCAATTGTTCTTTTTTCAGTTCTCCCACAGCAGTGTTAACTTTCTCCGCTGAGGTATTTCATTTTTCCGTTTTTATTACTACTTCTCCTAATTCATCATATTTCGGTTTTAAAAACACCTTCATATCATCATCACTTTCAATAAGCACATCTTTTGGCTCATTTACTAAAGAACGAAACTGTAATATATCGCCTTCTCCGGCTAATATGCTGAATGATCCATTGGCTTTGGTATATGTATATCGTAATTTATCTTTTACACTTACTTCACAACCCTGAACTGGTTTATCCGAAGCTGTAACCATACCGGTAATCCAATTTCCTTCTTTTGTCTGTTTTTGAGTCATCGCTACCTCCGAAGATTGCAGAACGTTTACTAAAAAACCTAAGGAGGTATATGGTAGCTCTTGCCAACTATCTTGACTTGTTGATTTGACAAACGAAGTTCCTTTGTTATCAGAAAGTCCTATTTGTAAATGGCCAGCATATTCTCCATAACTTTCCAACAATTCTATACCAACTATAAAATCTTCATCTATTTTTATATCTTCATTAGCAAGATCTATAATTTCCTCACCATTTTTTTTTGTAATTGTTTGGTATATGGATGTTGCTACTTTATTTCCCGGGGTGTTTCTTGTTGAGACATCATAAATATTGATTCTGATTTTTGTACTATCAGCTTTATGTTCTAAAACTGTAAACCGTAAATTATCCAGATACGTTTCCAGAGAAGAAACAGATACTAAACTTGCTAATTCTGCACCTTTCATAGTCCCTTCTAACCAACCTGTCTTAATGGAAGATATCCCTGCAGCACCTATTTGATGCTGTACAAGATTTTTTCTTTCTACGCTGTTCTCAGTTTTGATATCATTAGGAAGTGGAGATAAGAAAAGTACTTGCGTTTTTTCCAGCACAGACTTTAGATTAGAAAACGCTATTCGCAAAGGATAATACCCTTGCATAGTAAGTTGTAGCGTATCTTCTTTGGTAATTCGTTTTTCTAAAAAAGAAAGTTCAAAATATCCTTCTCGATCACTAACGGTCCCTACACCTCTATCGGTAAAGCCAATGTTCGCATAAGCAATAGGCTGTCTGGTCATTCGATCTGCAACTACTGCTCTTAATTCTATTGCAGACTGGCTATATATATTGCTACAAAATAATAGTGCTGTTATGAGGAAACATTTAATAATCAAAACAGATATAATTTGATTTTTCAAGAGAAAAATTTAATGTTTAACAATATGAATATAAAAAACCCATTAAATGTAACATAATTCAATGAGTTTTAAGCTTAGTGAAATACTAAAAATTACAAATTAATTACTTCCTGATGGAAGACATTCCCAGGTAGTTGTACATCCGGAGTATCCACACCAAACTTCTCGGCAAGCTGTATCACATGTCAGTTCGCAGGCTTTTTGACTAGTACCTCCTCTAAACTTAGATTTTTCAGCTCGACTGAAGGTTTGAACTCCTTTAATTTTTAAAATTTGTAGTAACTTAGTTTTAAGATTTAAATTAATAATATTAAAGTACCGAAAAATGTAAAATTCCCCGTTAAGCTCGAGTTAATTAACAAAAAACAATGAATACTCTACAAATTTTATCACCCTTTAACATCCAATGCATCTCGCAGTGCATTACCTATTAACATAAAAGCCATCACAAGGCTCATGATCCCCAAACCGGGTATAATTGCCAGATATGCTTTTCCTAGAATGATATACGAGTAATGATCTTTAATCATAGCGCCCCAGCTAGCCATTGGTGGTTGTGCCCCGATTCCTAAAAAACTCAGTCCACTTTCTATTAAAATAGCTGCTGCAAAATTTGCAGCAGAGATTACAATTACCGGTGCCAAACTGTTAGGTAATATATGTTTCGTTATGATCCTATAATGATTAAAACCAAGTGCTTTTGCCGCTGTCACGTATTGCATTTGTTTGATACTTAATACCTGACCTCTAACAACTCTTGCTACTTCTACCCACATCGTTAATCCAACGGCAATAAAGACCTGCCAGAAACCCTTACCCAAAGCTAACGTTATTGCAATTACTAAAAGTAAGGTAGGTATAGACCAAGTTACATTAATTAGCCACATAATGAACACATCCACTTTTCCTCCAAAATACCCTGCAATCGCTCCTAAAGATATACCTAGTAATAAAGAGATAAACACCGCAACAAAACCAATCGAAAACGAAATGCGAATTCCAATTAGCATTCTGCTTAACATATCTCTACCGTACTTATCAGTTCCTAGAATAAAAGTCCGATCTTCGATAAATTCTTGCTCTATTTCCACTTTTGTAAGGTCAACAGGAAAACTAGCTAACTCAATTCTTTTAGAAATTCCTGCCAGCTCTCCTTCGGTATATGGTGTGACTTCTAGAAAGGTTTCCTTAAAACTGTACCCCTCTATTGGAATCTCTGTATCCATGTTTTTTACTCCAAAGAACATCCTGCCGAGATTGGATTGATCTGATTTAATTTTAGAAGGTATTGTTAAGATTTTTACAGAAAACCCAGGGCTTTTAGAATGAATAGACAAATGCATCTGATTGGCATTCTTAGAACTATCAGGCGCTACTATATATGCAACAACAGCTATTAATGCACAAACAACAATAAACCAAAAACTAAAAACGCCCCAAAAATTTTTCTTAAATCTTTGGAGCGCTAGTTTTGATAATGAATTTGATTGTATATTTTGCATTAAAGCAAATTAGTTCTTTAGTGTCAGTGAGTTTTTAGATCTACGTATATTGTTGATTTTCATATCTTCCAAAACGCTAAGCGCCTCTTCTACATATACATCTTTACTTAAACTCTGATGCCATCTACTTCTTTTTTCTTCGAGTATTGAATCTTTTTTCATAAGATCTTTTTCATATGGTAGTGATTCAAAAGTCAAATTAGTCTTGTAATCATTCAGGCGCTCAAAACGTTCTGCTTGTTTTTCATTCAACTCTATATTCGATTTATATGCATTATAATTAAGCGAATATTCATTTACATCTCTCTTTTCTCTGACCCATTTTGCATTTTCTTCAATGAGCTTCAATTGTTCATTAGTAGCCATACGGGATTTACTTTTATTAATCGTTTGATCAAAATCTATGTAGCCATCCCATAATGTATAATCAGCCGCTGCAATCTTATCCCAAGGTAATGGATTCTCTTGGTCTTTTTCACCAATATCGATGTAACTGTATCGATCCGGCACCACAACATCACTCTTTACTCCTTCTAGTTGTGTAGAACCGCCATTTACACGGTAGAACTTCTGGGTGGTTAATTTTAAAGCTCCTAAATCGCCAAAATCATTGCTTCGCATCCATCTATTAAGATCCATTACATTTTGTACAGTTCCTTTTCCATATGTTTGCTTACTTCCTATTATGATAGCTCTCTTATAATCCTGCATAGCAGCAGCTAATATCTCTGACGCTGAAGCTGAAAGTTCATTAACCAAAATAACCAATGGTCCATCCCACAAAATATTTCGGTCTTTATCACTTAACACTTCTGGCGATTCTCCTTTGGTTCTTACCTGAACGATTGGTCCTTTATCTATAAAAAGTCCTGCAATATCAACAACCGTCTGCAAAGAACCTCCTCCATTATCTCTCAAATCTATTACCAGACCTTGCATATCCTGTTCTTTCAGGCGTATAATTTCTTGTTTTACATCCTTTGCTGCATTGCGTTGGTTGTAATCCTGCATATTAAAATAAAACTTTGGCAAATTTATGATTCCATAGTTCTTATCATTCTTTTTAACTAGAGAAGACTTCGCATAAGTTTCTTCCAGCTCCACTACATCCCTAACAATATCGACATTCTCTATAGTTCCATCGACTTTTTTAACCGTCAGTGTAACTTTGGTTCCTTTAGGGCCTTTGATAAGACTAACGGCATCATCCAATCTCATTCCCACAATGCTGACAGGTTCAATCTCATCTTCTTGCTTAACCCTCATAATCAGGTCTCCAACTTCTACTTTATTTCCTCTCCAGGCTGGACCTCCTGATATAATTTCAACAATTTTTACATTGTCATTTTTTTTCTGTAATCTAGCTCCTATTCCTTCTAATTTACCAGACATGGCAATATCAAAACGATCTTTATCTTGTGGAGCAAAATAGTATGTATGCGGGTCAAATTCTTCTACTATAGAATTAATGTAAATTGAAAACCAATCCTTTCTTTCTAAATCATCTGCAAACTCAAAATATTCTTTCAAAGACGTTTTTGTTAATTCACGTGATTCCTCTTCTAGAATGACAGCTGATTTTCTTTGAAAATCTTTGTTTTTTGTAATAGAATCAACTTGCTCATCTACCTTATCATAATAACTTGCTAACGCATTAAATTTAAGTTGTAATCTCCAACGATTTTTCAATTCCTTTTTATTACTGGCATACGCTAACTTATCATAATCGGTATTGATAGACTCTTCTTTTTCAAAATTAAAGGGTTGTTCTAATATTTCTTTATATAAAGATCTTGCTTGAGTCATTCTTTGTTGCAATCTCTCATAAGTAAGATTAAAGAAATCAATTTCTTTATCCCTGATCTGGTCATCAATTAAGTTTTCAAACTTTTTAAATTCTTCAATATCACTTTTGTAAAAATATCTTTTTAACGGGTCTAGTGCATCGATATAATCCACAAAAACGTTTTTGGAGAAATCATCATTAATATTCTTCGCATCATAATGCCCTTTACTTAGCACATAACTAATTAAGTCTATTAGTATGCGATCTTTGTCAGGATCATTTTCAATTTTTGTTGTAAAGCTGCAGGAAGCAGCGGATACAATTACGGTAAGCATTAATACCAAAAAACTCTTTTTCATACGCTCATATTTAATTTAGGGGTGTCCTTGGCAAAATACATTAAAAATCGTGCCAAGAACAGGTAATATTACTAAATTTTTCTTAAAAGAACTAATAATGTACAGCACTGATTTAGAATAATCTATTTAGAATAAAAAAAATGTATTTTTACCATTGAAAAAAAACAATCCTATGCCACAAAAAAAACCGCTGATTTTAGTAACCAATGATGATGGTATTACTGCTCCTGGAATAAGAATGCTGGTTCGAATTATGAATGAAATAGGCGAGGTTTATGTTGTGGCACCAGATAGCCCCCAAAGTGCTATGGGTCACGCAATCACAATCAATAATACCTTATATTGCGATCCAATTACAATTGATGAAAATGCTCCTCAAAAAGAATATAGTTGTTCTGGAACTCCGGTAGATTGTGTCAAAATGGCAACTAGACAAATATTACAGCGAAAACCTGATTTATGTGTCAGCGGAATTAATCATGGCTCTAATTCTGCTATAAATGTTATCTATTCCGGAACAATGAGTGCAGCTGTAGAAGCAGGTATTGAAGGAATTCCTGCGATAGGATTTTCTTTATTAGACTATAGTATGAATGCTAATTTTGAACCGTGTAAAAAGTATGTAAAAACAATCGTTGAAAATGTACTTGCTAATGGACTACCAAAGGGAGTAGTGCTTAATGTTAATATTCCTAAACTAGCTGAACAAGATATAAAAGGTATCAAAATCTGTCGACAAGCAAATGCGCACTGGGTAGAAGAATTCGACAAACGAACCAATCCTATGGGAAGGGATTATTACTGGCTTTCTGGCAAATTTATTAACGAAGATAAAGGTGAGGATACGGATGAGTGGGCTTTGCAAAATGGATATGTTTCTATTGTTCCTACTCAATTTGATCTTACAGCACATCATTTTATACAAGAACTAAACAATTGGTCGTTACATGATTAAAAAAGAAATTATTATTGGTTTTTTTACAGGAATAGTAGCTAACAGTATTGGTGTTATTTTATATATATTACTATTTTCTAAAACAAGTATCAAAGAAACCTTAAAAACTGCACAACAAAATAACTTTTTGGGAAGTCTAATCGCATTAGGGGCAATTCTTAATCTGATAATTTTCTTTCTATTTTTAAAACAGAATAAGCCCTACAGAGCACGTGGCGTGCTTCTTGCTACTCTTATTGCGGCAGTAGGTATAGCAATTAGTAAATTTAGTTAACAATATGGAGAAAGTATATCTAAGATGAAATATTATCTTATAGCTGGAGAAGCATCAGGCGATTTACACGGTGCAAACTTAATGAAATCGATTCTTAAAGAAGATCCCAAGGCAGAATTCAGGTTCTGGGGAGGAGATTTAATGCAACAAGTTGGAGGATCGATGGTTAAACACTATAAAGAACTTGCATTTATGGGCTTTATAGAGGTTCTTTTTAATTTATTTACGATACTTAAAAACATACAACTCTGTAAAAAAGACATCATAAATAATCGTCCAGATGTAATTGTATTTATTGATTATCCTGGGTTTAACCTTCGCATTGCGAAATGGGCAAAAGAAAAAGGGTTTCCTACTCATTATTACATTTCTCCACAAATATGGGCGTGGAAAGAAGGAAGAATTAAAAGCATCAAAAAATGTATTGATGCTATGTATGTAATCCTTCCATTCGAAAAACCATTTTATGAAGAGAAACACAATTTTCCTGTTAATTTTGTAGGTCATCCATTGATAGATGCAATTGCCAATCATCTGCAGATTTTGCCTGAAAAATTTAAGACTAAACACCATCTTGATGATAGACCGATTATAGCGATACTCCCAGGAAGTAGAAAGCAGGAAATCAAAAAAATGCTCGAGGTTATGCTTAGTGTAGTAGATGAATTTCCGGGTTATCAATTTATCATTGCCGGTGCTCCAAGTCAAGATCCTGAATTCTACACTCCATTTATAAAGAAAGATGGTGTGCATCTAGTGATGAACCAAACCTATGATTTACTAAGTTTGAGTAATGCTGCACTGGTCACATCTGGGACAGCAACGCTAGAAACTGCTTTATTTAAAATTCCAGAAGTTGTTTGCTATAAAGGAAGTTCAATTTCGTATCAGATTGCTAAAAGAGTGATCAATCTGGAGTATATCTCCTTAGTAAATTTAATTATGGATAAACCAGTGGTGACGGAGTTAATACAAGGAGATTTTAACACTAAAAAACTCAAAGAAGAACTTACAAAGATCTTGGATGACTACCAGAGAGCCGTTATGTTTTTAGATTATTATGATCTTGAAAAAAAACTAGGTGGTAAAGGAGCCAGTGATAAAACTGCAAACCTAATTGTAGAAACTATTAAGTAAAACATACCCAAATGACGATGAATAGGCTATTTTATATTTTACTTGTACTCAGTATTGTGTTTTCTTCCTGTGGAGGAGGAAAAAAAAGCAGTGCTGTTACCGCTACAAAGACAAGAAAGACAACAAAGACAAAAGTAGCAGCTACTCCTAAACAAAAGATCAAAAGCATTATAAACTACGCTAAAGCCTTTGAAGGTACCCGATACAAATATGGCGGCACTACCAAAAAAGGCATGGACTGTTCTGGTTTAATATACACATCTTTTAAAAAAGGAGCTGTTGTACTTCCTAGGACGTCTAGGGCAATGGCAACTCAAGGAAATAAAATTTCTTTAAAAAAAGTAGCTATTGGTGATCTACTATTTTTTAAGACGAACAAAAACAAAAACACCATCAATCATGTCGGATTAGTCGTTGCAACTGGAAAAAGAATTGAATTTATCCACGCCTCTACCTCAAAAGGGGTAACCATATCTAGCCTGAATGAAAGGTATTGGAATAAATGTTTTGCACAAGTAAGGAGAATTTTGTAATTAAAAAACACCTCTTTTGTCTTCTTTTTTTATTTTATTCTCTGAAATTCATTAATTTAGTTGTTCAAACTCGTTATTTAAATGGAATACTCTTTAGACCCTTTAGAAGTAAAAAAAGTAATTGATGCAAAAGTCAATGGAAAAGAATATGATGAACAACAGTTTATTTATTACCACCTAAATAGAAATCTGTTTAATGTAAAAAAGGAAGTCACGACACTCACTCATTTTATGAGTAATAAATTCAGGGATAACAAAGGCTTTATCTGGGAAGAAGCTTCTAGATTCAAAAACTGGTTCCATACACCTAAATCAAGATATTTTGGAAGCCTTCTAGGTATGCAACCTTACAGTAGAAAATTCTTGCGTCTGGATAAAGAAACAGGTCTTGACGGTGAGTTTGAGATGATTATACGCCATGATGGTAAAAGAATAGATGCATTGACTCACGAAGGATATCAGGAGACCTATAATTTTGGCCCGACGTCAAATATGAGTTTACATAAACTTCTGGATGTTGATCCACACGGTCCAAATCCTGATTATGAAGTAAAAATAGATACTGGAAGTGTTATTATACATGATAGAATCAATGAGCATTCCGGTACTAGATCAAGAAGAAGAAATCGAATTAGAAAATAAATGATTCTAAATGAAATCTCTGACTTTCCTTTTTAGATAAATCGATGCTTACATCACTTTTATTTTTTTCAGTACAATTACCCCAGTAAACTACTGATTCTTGTTATTTTACCAGTTTTTTATAGTGAGCACTTCGGTCATATTAAAAATTCAACAAGAATATTTACAATAGTCTTGCTATAAAATTTTACCGCTTTTCCAGAGGTATCGAATCCGTTAGCCTATTTTATAACTTATATAAAGAGAATTAGATAGGTAACAAATGTCCTTCATTAGACACGATTAATTATAGGGTTTTAAAACACCCAATTAATTAATCATTTCGAAGTCTGTGCACAAATTACTTAATACGCCGTTTCTTATTCTGGTCTCTTCTTTAATTATTGGTATTATTATTGGCTATTATATTGCTATTAATTGGAATTTTATATTTATTCTTCAAACTATATCAGTAGTCGGTTTAGCTGCTTCCTGGTGGTATGCTAAAAAAATATTCCATAGCGCGATTTGGTTTAGCTTGTTGGTTCTAGTGAATTTCATGTTTTTTGGAATTATCTTAGTTCATATTCATTCTCCAAAAAACAACTCAGATCATTATACTCATTTTTCAGATAAATTTCTAGAAAATCCAGTAACCATTAATTTTTGTATTAAAGAACGTTTAAAACCAACAAACTATTACGAAAAGTATATCATCACATTAAAATCAATTGAAAATAAAAAGATTACCGGAAGTTTATTACTACAATTACCTAAAGACAGTAGTCAAACTCCATTAGTTACCGGAGCAACGTTTATCTGTTATTCACAAATCAAGTCCATCCCTAAACCACTAAATCCACATCAATTTGATTATGCGTCTTATTTGGCTCAGCAATATATATTTCATAAAACAACAACTGAATTCGGCAAATTAGTCCCGACCAATTCTCCAGAATTTTCTATCGCCCGCCTAGCTGCTCTTATAAGAACAGACATCAATCGAAAACTGAAACACTATAATTTTAGTAAAAAACAATTATCTATAATAAATGCACTACTTCTAGGGCAAAGACAAGATATAAACCGTAATACTCTTATGGACTACAGGGATGCAGGAGCCGTTCATATACTAGCAGTTTCTGGACTGCACATTGGTATATTATTAATGTTACTAAACATTATCCTAAAGCCTTTGGACTATTTTAGAAAAAATGGTAAAATCACTAAAACAATTCTTATCGTTTTATTCTTATGGTGTTTTGCAGTTATTGCAGGTTTATCACCTTCTGTTCTTAGAGCTGTAACCATGTTTTCCTTTATTGCAATAGGGCTACATATTCGTTCTAAAACCAGTATCTACAATGCCTTGATAGTTTCTATGTTCGTTCTGCTTTGTTTTCGACCAATGCTGTTGTTTTCAGTTGGATTTCAATTAAGTTATTTAGCGGTATTTGCAATTGTATGGATACAACCCTCCTTGGTAAAGATAATAAGGCCCCGGTTTTATATTGGAAAAATACTATGGGAAACTTTTACCGTTACCATTGCAGCTCAGCTTGGTTTATTACCGTTAACATTATTTTACTTTCATCAGTTTCCACTTCTATTTTTTGTATCAAATCTATTAATCATCCCAGTATTAGGTATTATTTTAGGGTTTGGAATATTGGTTATTGTGTTATCCCAAATTCAATTACTACCTAACTGGGTAGCAACTACCTTTGGAAAGTGTATAGATGCCATAAATTTTATTGTACACTGGGTTTCAAAACACGATACTTTTTTTCTAACCGAAATTTCATTTTCGTGGAGAATGCTTATCCTTGGGTATTTTGTTATAATTTCTCTCGTATTATTTTTGAAAAAACGAACTGTTCTAAAAATGTACTTGATCGCTATCAGTAGTATGGTTCTGTTGTCTAATTTGATCTATGAAAAAATAGAAAATACTGAAAAAGAAGCGCTTATAATTTTTCATAATCAGCGCAATACAACCATAGGTATTCAACAAAACCAATTTCTTAACATCTATAGCAAAGATTCTATCACTGCATATACTAAAAATTATTTGTTGCAGGGTTATCTCATAGCAAATAATGCGCAATACACCGCTAACCAAAAACTAAATAATGTCTATAGATATAAAGATAAAAGCATTCTAGTTATAGATAGTACTGGTGTATATGATCTTAAAGAATTATATCCTGACATTATTATTTTAACCAATTCTCCAAAAATTCATGTAAATAGGATGATAGAAAGGCTAAAACCAAAACAAATTATTGCAGACGGAAGTAATTACAAAAGCTATCTTGATCGATGGGAGTTAACGTGTAACGAAAAAAAAGTCCCTTTTCATCGTACGGATAAAAAGGGGGCATATGTTCTTAAATAAATATAAAACACAATATATCCTAAAAATCAGACACCTCTGCAAGCAACTCTTCTTCAGGCATTTCCATTACTTCTTTTACAATTTTATAAATATCAGGAATAACTGTTCTTGCCAATCTCGTAGGGCTATTAAATAATATGGTAATCCCGAGATCTTCCTGTGGGAATATAGCAATTTCGCTTCGGTAACTATTAACGTGACCTCCGTGATGAATCATTCTATTTGTTTCTCCGGTAGCCGAGTTCTTGAAATCATGAATACGCCATCCGTGTGCATAATGAGATTTTTGGTGTCCGTTCCATCTCTGGTAATACTTACTTTTACCTGGAAGATTAATTACTGGATCAAAAACATTTTTCAAACCATCTGAGCTCATCACATTAGGATTATGACCTAACAGAAATCGCATCCACTTTGCCATATCAGTTACACTAGCATTTACTCCTCCAGCTGGTATTGCATTATAATATTTTTGATTAATCTTTAGAGACCTCCAACGTCTTCCATATTTTCTATGGGGCATCGCCACATTAGCAGATGTTTTTAAAGAGTTGTAATCGGTAGAAGCTGTAGTCATGTTAAGAGGTTCAAAAATCTTTTCAGCAATTACTTCATTATATGTTTTTCCAGTCACTTTTTCGATCATTTTACCACTAAGTGCAAATACCGCATTCTGATAGCTATATATCCTACCTGGTCTGTCTATAGTGGAAATACTTTTAAACTGGCCTGCAATGGTATTTAAATCTATCCCATCTTCTACCAGATTCGTAAAACTATGATAAGGCAGTCCTGATGAATGTGATAATATATGGGAAAGCGTAACACTATCCGTCCATTTTTTACTTGCCAATTGGAACGTGGGAACATATTCATTTACCTTATCTTCCCAGTTAAGCAATCCTTCTTCTACATACATTCCGGACAGCACACCCGCAAAACCTTTAGAAACCGATCCTATTCTAAAAATAGTTTCTTCATTTATGGTGTCATTCAACGAAGCATTTCTTTTTCCAAAACCTCCTAAATAAATAACAGAGTCACATTTTACAACACTAACTCCTGCTCCTACTATTTTATGCTGCTTTACCGCTTTATCGAAGTAAGATTCGATTGCTTCTACCAATAGTTCTTTTTGCATATCCGAAATTGGATTCTTAAAAAAATCCGCGTTAGTCTGTACTTTAGCTAATGGCTCAACAGAATTGAAGGATTTAATTTTATTTGCAGAAATAAGTGGGAAAAGCAACGCAATTAATAACAACATTGAAGGGGCAAGGATAAGGCGTTTTTTCATAATAGGTTAAGCTCAGATAAAATATTTAAAACTATAAAACTTTGGGAGGGTTTTACATACTTTTATGTAACGATTTGGTTTATCAATTATTTTAATTTTAACCAAATATAACGATTATGTGCAAATATCATCGCTGAAATGCGATTTTTTATGAAATTTAACGTTTTTTACCTCTAAAACCGTTTTTCTAATAGCCAAATAGTAAGAAAAAACTTTCTTTTGTTGCTATTTTTAGGGATTCTTTAGGATCATTTATGCTAATCTAATATCTTCTTTAAAAAGTAAGTGAATATATTCTGCGTGGATATCAGCATTATGTTTGCTCTCCACACAATGAAATAATAAATGAATTAATCCATAATCTCCTAGGCAATCCCGATATGCATCGTGATCTTTATTCTTGACCCAAAGAATAAAACTACATAAATGGCCGATCTCTCCAATTTTTTCAGGGTTTTTTAAGCATTTTCTAAACTCATTTAAATCCATCAGTGCATACTCTTCATACTTTTGTTTACAAAAGTTATAATCGAATGTATGCTTATAGGATCTAAGCTTTCTATTCTGTATTTCATACTTAATACCACTCATAAGGTATATTCTTCTTAGGTATTGCCATTTTGCCTATTGCCTTGTTATACTCCATTGAGAGCAAAACACTGCCCAAATTTATCTTTTTAAGATTCTTTCAAGAAGTTTAACAAAGCGCTGCTATTTGGAATTTTTCCAAAACAAAGATACGAAATATGGAAATATTCCAAATGCTTTTATTCCACATTTGTTTTATGGAATTTCCACCGCTGATAAGACACTTCATATTATATCTTATAAAAAATCCCTTTTACCAAATTGATAAAAGGGATTACTTCTATGATGTATTCGAAATATCTTATTTAGTTATTAAACGTACTTACAAATGATTGTTCATATTGTTGCCAAGCCTCTGCACTAGTTAGTTCTTTGTAGTCATTAGTATGAATCATTTTCAAATAAATCTCCAATTGCTGCGGTGTTTTATACCCTACTACCGGAGCAATTAAATTACCTTTTTCGTCGAAGAAAACTATACTGGGATATCCGCTAATTTTTAAAGCATTCGCAAAAAAATGTTGGCTATTCCTTCCTTTTTTATCCGGATTGTAGTTAGGATTGGTGTAAGTAAAATTGTTATAACGAACTTCTTCGGTTCCTTCTCCATTAAACTTAACCGCGTAGTAATTAGCGTTTACATACGCCACAACATCTTTATTATGAAATGTTTTTTTATCCAATAATTTACAAGGACCACACCATTTGGTATACACATCCATAAAAATCTTCTTAGGTGTTTTCTTCTGTGCTTCCAGTGCCTCATTCATCGACATCCATTTGATTTCTTGAGCTTGGGTAGACAGCACGAATACCAATCCAATTAGAAAAAGTAGGTTTTTCATCTGTTTAAAATTTGTATTTATATATTAGTCGAAACAAAAACTGTTCCTTATTAAAAAACTTCATTCGTTTTTGGGTAAACGGATGAAGTAGTGTTTTTAGTATTAGCGAATTCCGTGCATCATTCTCAATAAAGTTTTATTAAGAATCAACATGACCACTCCTGCTAATGCCGGAATTATAGTAAACATTAAGAAGAAAACACTCATTCCATATTTTTCTACTATAGGATCTATAAAGCTACCTGTTACTCCGGCAGTTAAATTCGCTATAAAATTAGCTACAAACCAAATACCAAACATTAATCCGACAAATTTGACTGGAGCTAACTTACTAACATAGGACAAACCAACTGGAGATATACAAAGCTCTCCTAATGTATGGAACAAATATGCTAATATTAGAAAAATCATACTAACCGATGCCGTTTTAGCTCCTAATGGGATTCCCATAGAGCCGAATGCTAATATTCCAAAACCTAATCCAAGCAAAATAAGTCCTATCGCGAACTTAACTGGTCCAGTTGGATTGAATTTACTTTGCCATATTTTAGAAAAAAGTGGTGCAAAAGCAATAATAAAAAATGAATTCAAAATACCAAACCAAGAGGCGGCTACTTCTGCTTTATCATCAGCGAACTCTCGTTGCAACATCCAGATAACAATTCCCCATATAATCACAAAACTAGTACCTAACAAAATATTCGACAAAGAGTATTTTCCAAATGTTTGTTTAAATAACATTATTAAAACCCAAGTAATTATTAGCATAGGAACCACTGTTAATAAGGTATTAGATATCTTAAATATCATCGCCCCATTGCCCTCAAGAACTCTATCTGTATAATCTGAAGCAAAAATGGTCATAGATCCCCCAGCCTGTTCAAAAGCCCACCAGAAAAATATTACAAAGAATGAGAAAACCCCAATCACAATTAATCGATCTCTTGTAACTTTTGACTTTTTAGATTCATCAATCACATCTTCAATTGTATCTTGTGCATCTTCAATTGAATCTTCTATGACCTCATCAAGGTCTTCCATTTTCTTTGGTGAAAGTCCAATATTAGCAAAGATTTTTTGAGCGAAATAAAATTGAAGCATTCCAAAGAACATAAATATCCCAGCTAGTCCAAAACCATAGTGCCATCCTACTTTCTCTCCAATATATCCACAAAGGAGAATTCCTAAAAAAGCTCCAGCATTAATTCCCATGTAAAATATCGTATAACCTGCATCTTTTTCTTTTCCTTGTGTTTTATACAACTGACCGACCATAGAGGAAATATTTGGCTTAAAAAGACCATTTCCTATAATTAGTAATCCTAACCCTATAAAAAAGAAAAAATCTGCAGTAACTTCAAAAGCCATTGACGCATGGCCTAGGGTCATTAATAGTGCACCTAACACCACCGCATTTCTATAGCCCATTATTTTATCAGCTATCAAGCCACCTAAAATTGGAGTAATATATACCAATCCAGTATACCATCCGTAAAGTAATAAAGCCTCATCTCGCTCCCATCCCCAGCCTCCATCTATAATAGATGCTACAAGAAACAGAACCAATAAAGCTCGCATTCCATAGTACGAAAAACGTTCCCACATCTCGGTAAAGAAAAGAACAAAAAGCCCTGAAGGATGTCCTAAAACGGTTCGTTGGTTTATTTCTGAACCTCCAAATTTAAATTCCATATTCAATTATTAAGTTAGTAAAATTTATAAGTTGTTTAGTTTTTATAAGTTTTCTTTAATAAAATCAGTCATTTTACCATATAAATGTAATCGGGTGTTACCGCCATAAATTCCGTGATTTTTATCAGGATAGATTGCCCAATCAAATTGTTTATTTTTCTGTACAAGCGCTTCAATCAGTCTCATAGTATTCTGTACATGTACATTATCATCTGCACTACCGTGTACCAATAAAAATTCTCCTTTTAATCCATCCACAAAATTGATCGGAGAGTTGTCATCATATCCTTTTGCATTTTCCTGTGGAGTCATTAAATAACGTTCTGTATAAATAGTATCATAGAACCTCCAACTTGTTACTGGAGCCACTGCAATCCCCATTTTAAAGGTATCCGGAGCCTTAAACAGACAATTACTGGACATAAATCCTCCATAACTCCATCCCCAAATTCCGATTCTAGAAGCATCGATATAGGCTAATGCCCCCAACTGTTTTGCAGCGGCAATCTGATCTTGAACTTCAAGATTTCCTAAGTCATTTTGAGTAACCTTCTTAAATTTTGCTCCTTTAAAACCAGTACCTCTCCCATCCACACAAACAACGATATATCCTTGCTGTGCTAACATCATATACCAATAGTCATTGCTGCTGTTCCAGGAATTACTTACAGATTGAGATCCGGGACCTGAATACTGATACATAAGCAATGGATACTTTTTAGCAGGGTCAAAATCTTTTGGCTTGATTGTCCACATATTTAAGGTCTCACCATTGATCTCAATAGTAGAAAACTCCTTTGAACTTACATTATATTGTGCCAGTTTATCCTTTAGTGCCTGATTGTTCTTAATCTCTCTAATAACCTCTCCAGTCGCAGCACTATTTAACGTAAACTCATAAGGTGTTGTTACATTAGAAAAATAATTAATGTATTGGCTAAAATCTGAACTAAAATCTGCATCATTTGTACCTTCTTTAGTGCTTAACCTCTTTTTGTTTTTCCCATCCAACCCGATAGAATAAATATCCCTATTGATATTTTTGTTTTCTACACTTTGATAGAATATAGTTTTGCTTTTAGGGTCATATCCATAATAATTGGTTACTTCCCAGGAACCTGTAGTCACCTGATTGATCAACTCTCCCGTTTCTTTATAATGATAAATATGGTTAAATCCGTCTTTTTCACTAGTCCAAATAAAACTATTATCCTCTAAAAAAGTAAGATTATTTGTAATATCAATATAAGCTTCGTCTTTTTCATTGAGGACAACTTTTGGTGTTTTTGTTTTGGCATCCACAAAAATTAAATCCAGATTATTTTGATGTCTGTTTAGCACTTGAACACTCAAAATATCTGGATTAGCTGACCATTTTATTCTTGGAATATAGAAGTCCTTATACTCACCAAGTTTAATCTTATCTAAGGACATACTCGACAGGTCTGCTATATGCAATGATACTTCTGCATTTTTTTCTCCGGCTTTAGGATATTTAAACACATCTTGTTTTTGATATAGTTCAATTCCATACACATCCATGGAAAACTCTGGAACTTCTTTTTCATCAAATCGTATAAAAGCTACTTTGTTACTATCTGCACTCCAATCAAAGGCTCTCACAAAAGCAAATTCTTCTTCATACACCCAATCCGTAATACCGTTAATAATCTCATTTTTCTTTCCATCATCTGTAAGTTGAATTTCTTCTCCGGTAACAAAGTTCAATACGTAAATATTGTTATCAAATACGTATGCCAATTTATTCCCGTCTGGAGACAATGCTGGTGATTGTATTTTCTGATCACTAATTTTAAAACTGCTATTAGAGGGAACATCAAATATATGATAAACCCCTCTCGAAGAACGGCGATAAATTTGTTCTATTTCGCTAGCAAGTAATATTCTTTTTTCATCTTTACTGAATTCGTATCCCTGAAAAAACTTCAGGTCATCTATAAAAGATGAATTGATCAATGTTTTTGCCTTTTCCCCAGTTGCATAATCATATACCTCTATCGATGTTTCTCCAGAAGTATTATCTCTTTCTAAAACAGAATATTGTGTGCCATTATTCATAGAATGCAACGATTGTAATCTTTCTGTCCTAAATGCTCCTCCCCATATTTCTTCAAGAGTAAAAGCTTTGTCCTGAGCTACACTCAGAAAGCTTATAAATAATGTAATTCCAAAAAACAATCTGGTAAATCTCATATTTTACTTTTATAAAATTTGTTAACGCCAAGAATACTAAAAAATCCGTGAAAAATACAACAATTGAAGTTAAATACAATAAAAAGCAATATGAGAAAGCAATATTTATTAGCATATCATCAATGAAATATTAAGAAATGATTCCATAATTTTCTCCTAAAAACACAAAAAGTGTTTGAAAGAATTATCAAACATCGGTCAGTACCAAACAGAATAGTATATTTGAACCTTGATAGTAAAAAAATTATATGACTCCAGTTGTTTCTGGCTTTTCTAAGCTTTCTAAATCTGATAAAATAAAATGGTTAGTTAAACATCACTTTAATAATGATCAAAATACGGTTGATCTCCTTAAGACATATTGGAACTCTGATCAGAAGCTTCAGCAGTTGCACGATGAGTTTACAGAAAACACCATCTCTAACTATTATCTTCCGTTCTCTGTGGCTCCCAATTTTCTTATTAATGATGAAAGGTACACCATACCAATGGCTATAGAAGAAAGTTCTGTGGTTGCTGCCGCCAGTAAGGCTGCAAAGTTCTGGCAAAAAAGAGGAGGGTTTAAAGCTGAAGTTTTATCCACCGTGAAAGTCGGGCAAGTACATTTTACGTTTAATGGAGATATAGAAAAATTAAAATCATTTTTTAGAGGTATCAAAACCCAACTCATCGCTTCAGCATCACATATTACTAAAAACATGGAAAAGCGTGGTGGTGGTATTATTGACATAGCGTTGCGGGATAAATCTTCGGAAATTGAAAATTACTACCAGCTTCATTGTACTTTTGGCACTGCAGATGCTATGGGAGCGAATTTTATCAATTCTTGTTTAGAACAATTTGCAGGTTTTTTAACCAAAGCTGCTCTTGAGCATGATGAGTTTACCGAAACAGAACAACACATAGAAATCATTATGAGTATTCTCTCTAACTATGTTCCTAACTGTCTCGTTAAGGCCTCTGTTTCGTGTTCTGTTAATGATTTGCCGGAGATTGGAAAACTTTCTGCTCTCCGATATGCCGAAAAGTTTGTACGCGCTGTTCAGATCGCAAAAATAGAACCTTTTCGAGCTGTTACACATAACAAAGGTATTATGAATGGTATTGATGCTGTTGTACTGGCAACCGGAAATGACTTTAGAGCGATCGAAGCTGGTGCACACGCATATGCTTCTAAGGATGGATCATATACCAGTCTTACCGATGCCAAAATTGAAAATAATGTTTTTTATTTCTCCATCCAAATACCGTTAGCTCTTGGAACTGTAGGAGGCTTGACTTCGCTTCATCCTTTGGTGAAATTAGCTTTACACCTTTTAGGGAATCCAAATGCAAAAAAACTTATGGAAATTACAGCGGTAGCAGGTCTTGCTCAAAACTTTGGGGCAATCAACTCGCTAATTACTACAGGAATACAGCAAGGACATATGAAAATGCATTTAATGAACATCCTCAATCAATTTCGGGCGACCAATGAAGAAAAGGATCAACTTGTTGAATATTTTAAAACCAATACCGTTACACATAGTGATGTTGTACAACAAATTGAAAAACTGAGACGTTAATTAATTAATTAATGAAAAAATCATTTTACAGCCACGGTAAACTTCTTCTTACTTCAGAATATCTTGTACTTGATGGTATCAAGGCACTTGCCTTGCCAACAAAAAAAGGGCAATGGTTATCTGTTGAAGAAAATAATTTAGATACCCTTATCTGGAAAAGCTTAGATCACGATGGCCAATGTTGGTTTGAAACTGAAATTAAACTCCCTTTAGACACTTTTGAAGGTGACGATATATCTAAAACATCTATCTTAACGGACGAAGAAGGATTGGGGATTACTGAAACACTTCTGGAAATATTGAAAGTTGCACAAGAGTTAAACCCAAAATTTCTTTCTTCCAAAATGGGATACACTATCGAAACCAAATTAGAATTTGACAGAGAATGGGGATTAGGCTCCTCTTCTACTCTTATCAATAACATAGCTCAATGGGCTGGAGTAGATGCTTTTGTATTACTTACAAAGAGTTTTGGAGGAAGTGGTTACGATATAGCGAGTGCTCAACACAAAACCCCTATACTGTACACCAGAAAAGAAGAAAGACCTATTGTCAAAGAAGCACATTTCAATCCTATTTTTAAGGATCAGCTATTTTTTATCTATTTAAATCAAAAACAAGACAGCAAACAATCTATTAAACGATATCAATCATTGCCTCTGAAAGATTTTGATAATGCTTCAAAAATAATAGGTCAAATAACCGAAGCTGTATTAAACTGTGCTGCATTATCAGAATTCTGTGATCTCATCAATCATCATGAAGAAGTAATTTCTAGAATTATTAAAACACCAACTGTAAAATCGAAACTATTTCCTGATTATGCTGGAAGTATAAAAAGTCTTGGTGGCTGGGGTGGTGATTTTGTTTTAGCAACAGGTACTATGGCTGATATGGAATATTTTAGAACTAAAGGTTATCATACAATCATTCCTTATAATGAAATGGTCCTATAAAACCAGCTTCAGAAACTTTTTTTATCTTTTAAAAGATTTTCAGGTTTACCCTAACCTCTTATTGCATACTAATAGAAGATTACCCTCCTATGTTAATACTTCACAAGTATTAATCTTAAAATCTAAAAAATTGTGTATTTTATTAATTCAACGTGGGCGTTTAAGCCTATTGACTTATCTGATTCTTTATCAGACGATTATTGGTCTGGCGCATTCGAAAATCAACTAGCAATACCAATAGAAAAGCCAATACTGCAGCAAGCTACTACATACCTGATCAAAATGCCCCTTTTGGAGTTAAACTCAATATCATTGGTAATAGAATTCAGATTCAATCTTTATATGATACTTCAGTAAGAAAATATAAAGTACTGCATCGAGAAGGTAAAAGTGGCACCTTTAATCCTATTGCGAGCGCCTAGACAATCTATGTTTGAAACGGTTCTGATTATATTTTAAGATCCTATACTATAGATGCTCATGATTTCTATTATATGCCATATTCAGAATCCGATTATTTAATAGACGATTTTTTACTACTATTCGATGCTACCAACCTAAAACCGGATTTCATCAGTTCAAAATGAGTTTTATACATATAGCAATATAAAAGTTTCTGCGCCAGCACAAACACTTACACTATATATTAATAACAACATTCCCGAAGTTAACCTTAATAATATAAAAAATAATGGTACTAATAGTAAAGCCTGTGAAATCGTGAATCCTAATCATGCTTTTGGCAGCATTACATTTGACTATAAAGCAATTGATTATGAGGGCAACCTAAAAGATTATAGTCTAAGAGCATTGTGGGCAGATATTAAAAGTGCATTATTTGATTCTAAAACACACAGTACATCATTAGGTATTTCTTAATTAGGTCAAAAGAACATCATCACTCCTACATCGAGAGTTTGGATACCATCTGTTCTATGTGCGTATACATTTAAAGTAACCGCTTCTGCAAGAACCCAAACGGATATGGTTTTGTAGGACACAATGCCGCCAGGAAATCCGTTACAATTCTTAAGTAAACTTTTAATCTCAATAGAAAGGTTCAAAACATATCGTTTGTGAGCCTTTTATAATTTCATTCCCAACACTTGAAGTATATAAAAAATCTATATTAAACATTTCTTTCAGGAAAAGTTAAATTTATTTTGATATTAATTAAATTTGCATTTAAAATACTGATTATTAACTATTTATTTTTTACCAAATGAGTAATAAAACAAAATGACAATACACTGTATAGGCTATGTTAAGATATTGGTATGAACACTATACTATAATTCTTATGTAGGTTTATCACCTCGTTTGATATAGATATTTTTAATTATGTTAATAAAATAAAGCTGAAAATTTAAAGCATTCGTACTCTAAAAAAAGAAGAAAACAAGTTAAAGAAAACTATTTACTTAAAATTAATCATACACTTTTCGTGATTTTTTAAATTTTGTATAGTAGTTAATTCAATAGCGGCTTAATTTTCACTTTTAAAGTATATTAAATATTGCACGTTAAAAACGTAAAAACTACTCTCGAAATTTAAAAATATTGGCCCCATGAAAAGAAGAATTCTATTTACTACTGTCTTATTATTGTTTATAGTTCCTTTGGCTAAAAGCCAAATTCTCTATAGTGACAACTTTGATGAAGGCATACTTACAGCGGAATCAACTTCTGCTTACACAGCTTCCTTATCAAACAACAATTTACTAATCGAAGCCAATGGCACTGCAGGAGCGTTTAGCCCTTTTACTTATACATTACACAATAATGGTTCTGATATTTCTGTAGATATATCAAGCCAAATCAAACTCTTTATCAAAGTAAAAGGTACTTCAAATCCTGGTTTGAGAATCGACATTCAAGATGAAGATGGGTTTGTAACTAATTTAAGTCCACAATCTCTGAGGATAGATAATGAGGCTACTATTTACGAACTTGATTATTCTTCTAATTTACAAGACGGAGGTTATGGAGGTTCTGATTGCACACAAGCTACTGCTCCCTGTCCTGTAGACCCTGCTAAAATAGCATTTATCCAATTTTTTATGAATGCTGCCCAAGGAGGGTACTCTGGGAACATTGAAATCGACTGGATTTCTTTTGGAGAACCTTTGGAAACACCTCCGCCACCCTCTGAATTCGATGTTCGTTATAATCAGGTAGCGTATCTGATAGGTAGAAATAAAACGATTAGTGTTGCTGCTCAAGGTAGTTTTAGTAATCAAGCTTATGCAATTCTGGATGATTCTGATACTATTGTACTATCAGGAACCACAGGTACCTCTTCTCTATGGAGTGATTCTGGAGAACATATTGCTAACATAGATATTTCGTCGTTAGATACTGCAGGTTCTTATCGTTTTCAAATTGACTCAGAAGAAATTACTTTTAATATAAGCTCAGACGGGTATGCTGAGCTTAGGGAAGAAGCCTTTAAATATTACTATTATAATCGTTCTTCTACTTCTTTAGAAGCGGCACACGCAGGCGTGTATGCAAGGCAGGCAGGAACTCCTGATGATGTGGTTCTAGTTCATTCGTCTGCGGCGACATCCGAAAGACCTACGGGAACAATCATCTCTGCATCGAAAGGCTGGTATGATGCCGGTGATTATAATAAGTATATAGTAAACAGTGGAATTAGTACATATACCCTATTAGCTGCTTTTGAACATTATAAAAGCGAGTGGGAAAACTTACAGTATGATATTCCAGAACAAGGTGGAGATCTTCCAGATATTTTAGATGAAGTTTTATGGAACTTAGACTGGATGCTTGATATGCAAGACCCTAACGATGGTGGGGTTTATCATAAATTGACTGCTAAAAATTTCTCTGGTAGAATTATGCCAGCCGCATATAATTTAGATCGATATGTAGTACAAAAATCAACAGCGGCTGCTTTGAATTTTGCGGCAGTTACTGCGGTGGCTTCCAGAATATTTTCTGATTATGAAAATGTCAGACCAGGATTTAGTACTCAGTTAGAGCAAGCCGCTAAAGATGCGTATTCATGGGCAAAAGCAAATCCTACGGTATATTATCAACAACCTTCGGATATAGCAACAGGTGTGTATGGAGATAATAATGTGACTGATGAGTTTCAATGGGCAGCAGTTGAATTATTTATTACAACCGATGAAAATACTTATAGAGATGATATCGATGTGAATTCCATTGGAGGCGGAACTCCAGGCTGGCCCTACAGTGATCCTTTAGCGCTAATATCCATAGCAAACTATACGACCAGTTTATCAAGTTCTATCAATGTAACTACGGCTAACAATACATTATTAGGTACAGCAGATGAATTAAAAAATCGTGTAAATTCCTCCCCAATGAAGATTACAATGTCTTCCAATGATTTTGTATGGGGAAGCAACGGAAGTGTAGGCAATCAATTGATATTACTTATAAGAGCATATGAGCTTACCGACGATGAATCTTATTTAGAGGCAGCATACACTGCTATGGATTATATCTTTGGTAGAAACGGAACTGGGTATTCTTATGTAACCGGGTTTGGAGATAGACAGGTATTTGAACCCCATCATAGAATATCCGATGCAGATGGTATTTCTGCCCCCATACCAGGAATGATTGTAGGTGGACCACAAAATGAAAACAATCCAGATACGGGTGATTGTTCTGGTTCTGGTGTTAGTTTTCCTTCAAATCTACCAGCTTCAAAATATGTCGATCACTGGTGTTCTTATTCTACAAACGAGATTACCATTAATTGGAACGCCCCTTTGGTCTATGCGATGCACGCGTTAGATTTCTATCAAAAAGAAGCGGTTACCTTATCAATCGATGAACTTAACCAAAACGTAAACGCCATAAAAGTTTACCCCAATCCTACTAGTAACATATTGAATATAAAACTTCCAACAGTTTCTTCAGCTTCTACTATTGAAATTTATTCACTTCAAGGTAAAAGGATCTTAACTAAAGAAATAAGCACATCCTCTAGTGTAGATATTAGTAATCTTACTATTGGATTTTACCTGTTAAAGATCACTACCAACGGTCAAAGTAAAATAACCAAAATTGCTAAGCAGTAAAAAACCTGAGTTAACTAAGAAACTCTAAAGAACTAGAACAGTTTTATTAATCGGGGAATTATTAACAGTTATCTCCTGACAAAATTAGATTTAAAAGAAGGAAAATTGTGCCGCCCTTTTGCTAAATCTCTGTTAGTGTAATCACTGTTCATAAGTACCAATACTGACCAAATTCTAAACAAAAGGCTCAAAACATATTTGTTCTGAGCCTTCTATATTTTAAAACCAGATTATTATTTTGAGAGCTTGCGTAATGTAACCCATTGCTTGAGCATATCTCTAGAATCACAGGCAGGGTAGCCTAAAACAGTTTTCCCTGCAGGAACATCATTCATCACACCTGATCCTGCACCTACTATAGCTCCAGAATGAATTGTAGTATGATCTTTTATCGAAGCACTTCCACCAATAACGACTCCATCTCCTAACGTAACAGAGCCTGCCAGACCGCTACTCCCTGCCATGACACAGAAACGACCTAATACACAATTGTGACCAATTTGTACTAAATTATCAATTTTACAACCATCCCCTAATATAGTAGAACTAAACTTTGCGCGATCTACACAAGAATTAGCTCCAATTTCAACCCCATTACCTATGACAACATTACCAATATGCGGTATTTTTATAAGTCCACGACCGTCTTCACTAGGAAGATATCCAAAACCATCGGAACCGATACTGACGTTATTATGAAAAATACAATCATTCCCAATTTCAGAACGTTCTCTAATTACTGTACCAGACCAAATAATGGTATTATCACCTATAACAGAATCATCAAAAACAGTTACATTAGGGTAAAGTACAACACCATCTCCCAAAACAACGCCTTTACCTACATAACAACCTGCACCTATTTTACATCCAGCTCCTATAATAACGGATTTATCGATCACTGCTGTTGGGTGAATATCAACATCAAAAATCGGATCATTCAAGCGAAACATTTCTAATAATTTAGACATTGCTACATCTGCATTCTTCACCATAATAAATGCTCGATCCAGACCAGGTTCGATATCCAAGGTTTCATTCACAACAGCAATACAAGCTTTAGATGCACCCCATAAACGTGCATATTTTTTACTTCTTACAAAGGTAATCTGATCATTTTTTGCATTCTTTAATTGATCTAATCCTGTTATTCTTTGCTTTGCACTTCCTATTAACTTTCCTTGTAAAATAGTATTGATTTCCTCTATTGTAAATGATATCATTATGTTTTATTAATGGGTTATTTAATTCTTTGATGTATCATTCTATAAATTCACAAAGTCGTTTTCAAAAAAAGGAATATTAAAATAATAAAAAAACACAATTTAGCATTTTTTTAACAAATCCAATATCAAAAATCAAAATATATCATCTTTGCTTTCATTTTTCTATAAAACATAACCTGTTATATAGAGTATTAGAGCTACTTTAAATAAAAAAACCTCAACTCCTAAAGGAACTGAGGTCTTCGTAAAATATAAGATAACACTATAATTACATTTCTAGTGCCTTGTTTATATTGTTATCCATTAATAATTCTTCTGGGTTTTCTAATGCTTCTTTAACAGCTACTAAAAACCCAACAGATTCCTTCCCATCAATAATCCTATGATCATAAGATAAGGCTACATACATAATCGGAGCTACTACAATTTGTCCGTCTCTTACGATTGGTCTTTCTACAATATTATGCATTCCCAAAATTGCACTCTGTGGAGGATTTATAATCGGAGTTGATAACATACTGCCAAAAACCCCTCCATTTGTAATAGTAAAAGTTCCGCCAGTCATTTCATCGACCGTTATTTGTCCTTCACGAGCTCTGATCGCTAATCTTTTAACCTCAGATTCAACACCTCTAAAACTAAGGTTTTCGGCATTTCTAATCACAGGAACCATTAATCCTTTGGGTCCGGAAACTGCAATACTGATATCTTGAAAATCGTAAGAAATCATCTCTTTACCATCGATCATTGAATTTACAGCAGGATACATTTTTAATGCTCTTACGCAGGCTAAGGTAAAAAAGGACATAAATCCAAGGCTTACTCCGTGTTTACTTTTAAATGTTTCTTTATACTTCTTTCTTAGGTCAAAAATCGGCTGCATATCCACTTCATTAAAAGTGGTTAACATCGCTGTTTCGTTTTTTACAGAAACTAATCGTTCGGCAACCTTACGACGCAACATGGATAGTTTTTTACGTGACTCCCCTCTGCTTCCTGGTCCTGGAGTTCCCATAGATGGTTTAGCATCAATAGCATCTGCTTTTGTAATTCGACCGTCACGTCCAGTTCCTTTAACATCAGAGGCGTCTATTCCTTTTTCTGCCAACACTTTTTTTGCAGCTGGAGAGGCTGTTCCTGTCGCATATGTATCTTGTTTTTGTGCTGGAGTTGTGGGCTTAGATGGAGCTTGAGTCAATGCTTCAGCTTTAGGACTCTTTATTGTATCTTCAGATTTATCACGTTGTTCGTCTAGATCCATAGCTGCATTACCTGGACCACCTTCATCTCCTTCGTTATCTGCATTCCCGTCAGGAGCTTCTGCTTCTGTATCAATTAAGCACACCACCTGGCCAACTGCTACAGCATCGCCTTCTTCCGCTTTCAGCGTTATGATCCCGCTAGCTTCTGCAGGAAGTTCTAATGTTGCCTTATCACTATCTACTTCCGCAATTGCTTGATCTTTAGTGACATAATCACCATCTTCTACAAGCCATTGAGCTATTTCTACTTCTGTAATGGATTCTCCCGGAGAAGGGACTTTCATTTCTAAAGCCATAATTCTAAGTTTATACTTTATATCGCTTTCGCGAAAATATTTCTATTTGTCGTTATTTTACCTTATTATTTCTTTTTTCTTCTCTGATTATCTTTTGTCTTATCAAAAACATAATCAATCACTTCCTGATGTCTTCTCTTAGACCTTGTGGCACTACCTGCTGCAGGCGCACCATAAGGTCTTCTGCTGGCAAATCTAAATGAACTTGCCTCATCATAGTGCATCAAAACATGGCTCAATGCTCCCATATTACGAGGTTCTTCTTGCGCCCAAACGACATCGGTCGCCTTATACTTTTTAATCAGTGTATCCATTTCTTTTGACGGAAGTGGAAATAATTGCTCTATTCTTACCAAAGCAACATCTTTTCTTTCTAATTTTTCTTTTTCTTCCAACAGGTCATAATAAAATTTACCGGTGCAAAATACCAATGTTTTTGTTTCTTTTGCCTTGGCATCTTGATCATCAATGACTGTTTGGAAACTACCCTTTGCAAATTCTTCTACTGTAGAAACCACTTTAGGATGACGTAATAAACTCTTTGGTGTAAAAATAATTAAGGGTTTGCGATAGCCAGCTTTCAATTGCCTTCTTAGCAAATGAAACATATTGGCTGGTGTTGTTACATCTGCCACAAACATATTATCTTTTGCACATAATTGAAGGTAACGTTCCATTCTAGCAGAAGAGTGCTCTGCTCCCTGACCTTCATATCCATGAGGTAACAATAGCACCAATCCGTTCTGTAGTTTCCATTTATCTTCTGCAGAAGAAATGTACTGGTCGATCATAATCTGAGCACCATTACTAAAATCTCCAAACTGTGCTTCCCAGATAGTCAACGTGTCGGGACTAGCCATGGCGTATCCGTAATCAAATCCTACCACTCCATACTCAGAAAGTAAAGAATTATAAATATAAAAATCTCCTTGATCTCCTTCTAGATTATTGAGTAACAATACTTCTTCTTCACTATCTTCAACCTTTACAACAGCGTGCCTGTGAGAGAACGTCCCTCTTTCTACATCCTGACCGCTCATTCGAACATCATACCCTTCTTTTAGCAAGGATCCATAGGCAAGTAATTCTCCCATAGCCCAATCTAACTGATCCTTTTCGAAGTACATTTTATGTCTTTGATCAATCAATCGTTCTATCTTACGAAGAAACTTCTTATCTGAAGGCAATTTTGTAATCACCTCAGCAATTTCAGTAAGACTATCTTTAGGAAATGTCGTATCGACGGCTGTCATCATTTCATCCTCCTGAACTCTAGTAAATCCGGCCCATTCGTCTTGCATAAACGGAGTTATAACCGTTTTTTCTTGTTTACGAGAATCTTCTAATTCTTCTTCAAGAGACGCTTTATATTCTTTTTCAAGTTCAGCTACGTGATCTTTATTAATAATCCCTTCAGCAATTAATTTTTCTGCATAAATATCTCTTGGATTTTTATGCTTTGAAATGGCCTTGTATAACTTTGGCTGTGTAAAACGTGGCTCATCACCTTCGTTATGACCGTACTTTCTGTATCCCAATAAATCGATAAATACATCTCGTCCAAAATTCATTCTAAAATCCAATGCAAAATTTGTTGCGTGTACCACTGCTTCTGCATCATCCGCATTCACATGTAACACAGGAGATAACGTTACTTTACCAACATCAGTACAATAGGTAGAGGAACGTGCGTCTAGATAGTTGGTAGTAAATCCTATTTGGTTATTTACAACAATGTGGATTGTTCCTCCTGTTTTAAACCCATCTAACTGTGCCATCTGTACAATTTCATATACTATTCCCTGACCAGCGATAGCTGCATCACCGTGAACGACAATTGGTAAAACCTGTGATATATTTTCTTTGTAATATTTATCTTGTTTTGCTCTGGTAATCCCCTCTACTACAGCACCAACAGTTTCTAGATGAGAAGGATTAGGAGCGATATTCATATTGATTGCTTTACCAGAATCTGTTTTTCGTTTGGAGGTCCAACCTAAATGATATTTCACATCTCCGTCAAATACAGCTTCTTCATAATCTTTCCCATCAAACTCACTAAAAATATCTTTAGGACTTTTCCCGAAAATGTTAGTCAATGTGCTGAGACGTCCACGATGCGCCATACCCATTACGAACTCTTTAACTCCCATATCAGCAGCTTTCTCTACCAATGCATCTAACGCAGGTATTAATGATTCTCCTCCCTCTAGAGAAAAACGTTTCTGTCCGACATATTTGGTATGTAAAAAGCTCTCAAAAGAAACTGCTTGATTCAGCTTTTTAAGAATATGCTGTTTCTGCTCCTCAGAAAACTTGGTCCTATTTGTATTGAAATTTATTCGCTCCTGTATCCATTCTCTTTCTTCGGGATTACGGATATACATATACTCAATACCTATAGCGTCACAATATATCTGTTCCAGATGTACAATGATATTGTTTAAGGTATCTGGCCCCAAAGCGATAATCTCACCAGCATTAAATACAGTATTGAGATCACTCTGACTTAATCCAAAGTTTTCTAATGCTAGAGAAGGATGATACTTTCTTCGTTCCCGTACCGGGTTTGTTTTGGTAAATAAATGCCCACGTGTTCTGTAAGCATCTATGAGACGTACTACCTGAAACTCCTTCTTAAAATTCTCGGGAACTGCAATCGTGGTGTTCTCTGATTCTTTTTCTATGTAAATCGCTTCTCCCGTGTCATCTGCACTTTCTAATCCAAAATCAAATCCTTGAAAAAATGCTCTCCAACTAGGTTCTACACTATCTGGGTTTTGCAAATATTGATCATATAAATCTGCAAAAAATGCGGTATTAGCCGCATTCAAAAATGAATATTTATCCATATGTAAGTATTCAACCGTCTTTTTATTATAAAACATAACAAAAATACAATAATTACAGTATATTAAGTACCGAATTACATATATTTATTGTAACATTTTTTTATAAATTTAACAATGAAAGTGTTTCTTCTTCACAAAATCAAATTTCCGATCTTAGCTTTCTCGCTTTTACTTTATCTTCAGCAGGGATATGCTCAAGATGATAGTTTCTGGTCACATGTTAGGATTGGAGGAAACATTGGGATTGGATTTACTAATGACACCTTTAACGGTGTTTTGGCACCATCGGCGATATATGACTTTAACAATCAATTCAGTTTTGGGTTTGGTCTTAATTTTGGATATACTGATTCCAGAAATTTTACCGCTACTAACTATGGCGCCAGCATTATAACTTTATACAATCCACTACCTGCATTACAACTATCCACAGAGTTCGAACAAATGGGAGTAAGCAGAAGTTTTGAGATCGAAGGACAAAATATAAACGATAATTATTGGTACCCAGCACTATTTATAGGAGCTGGTTATCGAATTGGATTCGTCAGTATTGGTCTACGTTATGATGTTTTATATGATGATTATAAAAGTATTTATGCCAGTGCATACGCCCCTTTTGTGAGGGTTTTTTTCTAAAAAACCATACTATAAACCTCCAAAATGCGTTTTTAATCCATAAGAAACTACCAGTTATCTAATATACAAAGGAATACCTATGGCTTTATTTAATTTTTTTTATTTTTATCGATCATTTTATTATTAAAACCCCAAAATACAATGAAAAAGTATATACTTTTGCTATCAATTGGGATAGCCATCGCGTCATGTTCCAGTAAAAAAAATACGGTAACCACAAAATTTGATCCCAATAACAATCCTTATTATACCAAAAAGGAAAAAAAAGGATTAGGTGAAGTAAATGACCCAAAAATACAAAGGAGAATTAATACCATTATAGAAAAACACCTTGGTATTTCTATATCTTCTATTGCTATATCTCCTATTACACAAACAAATTCGGGCTATCACTGGAAATTTATGAATGTAAGAAATGGTAAAACTTTTGTTGGATCTACCGATCTTACATTTAAATCTGTTAAAATAGTAAAGAACAATAAAAAATCAAACACTCAAGTTTCTGATTTTTAGTAAATTACATTTACTTACCACATATGAAAAATGCAGTTAGGTTTTCGGTTCGAATAACTTTCTAGTTTCTTTTCCGCTTTTCGTAGCAATTTATATTTAAAACGTATATCTTCAACATCTTCTACGCAGTTCCCTTTTTCAAAGGAAAGGGAATTAAAATAATCTTGATCCCAGTCTGATAATTTTTTGCCGTGTCTTCTTTCGAAGCACATTTTGTTATGTTCATTTTTAAAAAACATTCGTTGTTCTGATACTTCTACAACTTTCTCTAGGCTTGTTGATGAAACGCCCTGACTGCTTTCTTTATACAAGGTATTCATAAACATTTCTTCAGAAATTGAAGATTTTATCCTTAACGTATCATTTTCTAAATAGTAATTTTCTAAAGATGTGGCATTGCCAAAGCCCTGTTTGTAAATATGAGTCATTAATAATAATTTCTTATTTAGATAATAAAACTCGATTCTACCAGACAAATCTTCTCCGCATTTATAATATTTTGTTCTCTTTTTAATCAACGTATCCTTATCCTTAATTCTCTTCATCAAGGATTCGTATGAGCTGTTGGTATCATCATAAACATCTTGACCAAAACCAAGGGTCAAAACAAACAAAAACAGAACATTGGTAAATATTTTCATAAGTTATCTGTACGTTATAATGTATTTCTAAAGCATACTTTTTGCCATTCTCTTTTTAAAATCAGAAATGTAGCATATTTTGCAATTACCATACTTTCATCTGATTGGCAATTTTTAATAGCATTTTCAGACACATCAACTGCATATAGCAAATTCAAGAAATCGTTAAATGTGTTATTCAACTTTTCTAAAAGTAATGCTTCTATTTCTAAGAAGAGTTTTTGGGGAGTGCGATTTTCGAATACCTTATAATCAATCCCAGCCCGATTAATATCTTTTTGAAGCTGCAAAATTAATTGAGGATATAATTGAGATTCCACAAGCTGCTTCATCAATTGATCAATAGATACAATATGCGAATTATTAGACATCTCTATTCATTAATTGTTCTCCAAAAGTTTGTAAAACTTTCTTTTTATCTTCCGAAATTGATAAATCATCCAAAACCTTAAAGGCTTTTCTGGTATATTGTTCTATTTCCTGTCTTGTTTTCTCTCTGGCACCAGTCGCTTCAAAAATAGTTTTTACTGTTTTGATTTTTTCTGAGGGGTTTTCAGGGTTCAAAGAAAACAAGCCTTCTAACTGCTTTCTTACACTGATATCTGCATGTTCTATTGCCATTAAGTACAAAAAGGTTTTCTTGTTTTCGATAATATCTCCTCCTACTTGTTTCCCAAAATTAGCAGGATCACCAAAGGCATCTAAATAATCATCTTGTAATTGAAACGCCAATCCCAACAATCTTCCAAAATTATAAATTGCCGATCTGCAAGTTTCTGAAGCATCTGCAATAATAGCACCCATCTGCATAGCAGCAGCGACCAAAACCGCAGTTTTATATTCAATCATTTTTAAATATTCAGGAATGGTTACATCATCCCTGGTTTCAAAATCAATATCGTATTGTTGCCCTTCGCAAACCTCTATGGCGGTTTTTGTAAACAATTTAGCCAATTGCCTAAACGTTTCGCCATCATAATTTTCAAAAAGTTGATATGCATTAATCAACATAGCATCTCCAGAAAGGATACCTGTATTAACGTCCCATTTTTCATGAACCGTTTCTTTACCTCTACGTAGAGGAGCATCATCCATAATATCATCATGAATTAGCGAAAAGTTATGAAACACTTCAATAGCCAAAGCAGCATCCAGTGCTTTTTTGTAAGAACTACCAAAAATTTCAGAAGTCATCAACACCAATGTCGGTCTTAACCTTTTTCCTCCAAGATTCAGAATATACGCAATAGGTGTATAAAGATTCTTTGGCTCTTTTTGTATGGTTTTTTTTGATAAATAGTCTAAAAAATACCCCTGATAATCCGAAATCGTATGCACTTTCAATTTTTTTTGTGCTAAGGTAAAATAAATATTAAAAAACTATTCATTTTGATGCGTTATCAATAAACAAAAAAATAAGTCCTATTTCTTTGAATTTAAAAGTTTTCGGACTTCAAAAAAAACCTTAAAGCTAGTTTTGCTCTAAACATTAACAATAACAATTTTTAAATCATGAAAAAAATCAAACTTAAAACCTTAATGATCCCGTTGCTTATCCTTGTTTTTTATTCTTGTGAACTCGAAGAAACAAATGAGGCAATCGATTTTGATCAAACTACAGTTGAAGCACCAGAGAACTTTGTTGAGAACCAGCCTAAAGCAAGCATTATCGCAACAATTCAGAATGATGGAATGGAGTACACATTTATTGAAATTGAAAACGAAAATAAGAATGACTATGATATATTTTTAAAAGGAAAAGTATATGATTATGAAAAACTAACTGATATAGATTGGATGCGAGATATTGAAGGAAGAAATCCATTTGAAACATTTGTAGCGATCACGGACGACAATATTTCGATTCCAGAAACATTAGCTAAATTAGGCGGTTTAGAAGCAGTAAAAGCATCTGGCAGAACTATTGAAAATGCTAAAACAGCCATCTATATTTCAGATCCTAATTTTGAGCAAATCAAACAGAAAAGTAGTGCATGCTATAACGAGAGTGAAAGCACTTTCAGAAATCAAAGGTGTTTAGTCCCGCTAAGTTCGAATCCGGATTATATCGAATTTTGTGATTCCGGAATTTGGACAAGTCATACAAGAAATTCTACTTTTGGTGGGAATTGGCGTAAATTAAATGAAGCTTTTACATGGACTAACGTAATCTGCGGAAGTACCTCGGTAAAATTTTATCGACATAAAGGCTCTTGGCAATTAAGAAAAGAAGTTCAACTCGACAGTGGTATATGGTATTCTAGTTACTGGACTGTAACCATAACCCAGCAAAACCCTTGGCTCCCTTTTAGTCCTGAAATTAGAACCGGTAGCAGATTAAGAGTAAAACGCAATCAAAATACTTCGAACAACTCTTTTAGAGCATATACCAGATTCCGGAAAAAATTATACAACTAATGTCTCTTATTGTAATCAGCGCACTATAATTAGTAAAAAAGGTTGTCCAAATTGGGTAACCTTTTTTCGTTATATAAAAAACCTTGTAGTACTAATTACATATCCGACCAACTGATAGTTTTTGTTAGGTCATTGTTAAAAAATTGTGAAACTTAGGAAACTTTTAATGTTTTTAAAGTTTCCTGTTCTATATTTGCGCATCATTAAATCCCCCCTTAGATGAAGGAAAAAATAATTGAAAAAGCAAATGATATGTTTTTGAACTTTGGTTTCAAAAGTGTAACGATGGATGATCTTGCTTCAGAGATGGGAATTTCTAAAAAAACAATCTATGCACATTTTCAGAATAAAACAAAACTGGTAGAAGCTACTACAGAACATTTGTTTTGTACAATTAGCGATGGTATTGATGCAATTTTGGAAGAAAAAAAAGAACCTATAGAAGAATTATACGCCATCAAAGCTTTTGTGATGTATCGTTTGAAGGATGAAAAAACATCCCCGCAGTATCAACTTCAGAAATACTACCCTAAAATACATAACAGTCTTAAAGTACGACAATACGAAACCATGCAGGAATGTGTTATTGAGAATCTGGAAAGAGGTATCAAAAAAGGTGTTTTTAGAAAAAATATTGATGTTAAGATCATCTCACGCCTATATTTTATGGGAATGTCAGGAATAAAAGATCAGGAAATTTTTCCAAGACAATTGTTTCCAGTATCAAAATTGATGACTGACTACTTAGAATATCATATACGGGGTATTGCCACTGAAAAAGGATTAGAAATTTTAAACAAGCTAATAAAAGAACAATAAATTATGAGAAACCACCTTTGGTCTTTATGCTTCTTTAGTTTATTCTCGGTAGTTGTTGTTGCGCAGGAAACACCTGTTTCCTCTCAATATACATTTACATTAGATGAAGCTATTGAATTTGCACTAGAGAACAGTTATCAGTCTATTAACGCTAGGCGTGATGTAGCTAAAGCCTTAAAACAAAAATGGGAAACCACAGCAACTGGTTTACCACAAATTAACGCAGCAATTGACTATCAAAACCAGTTAAAACAACAACCTATTTTATTTCCGGAAATCGATCAATCCACAGGACAGCCTATTGAAGGTCAGTTTCAGGAGTTTTTTACACCTCAGCAACAAGCTTCAGCAACTGCTACATTATCCCAGCTTTTGTTTGACGGCTCCTATCTTGTAGGGTTAGAAGCTGCCAAAAGTTTTTTGCAATACAGTAATGATTCTGAAGAAAAAACACAGCTTAGTGTACGCGAAAGTGTTATCAATTCTTATGGAAGTGTTTTAGTCTCTGAAGACCTTGTAAAAATTCTTCAAAAAAACAAAACTACTCTGGAACAAAACTATGAAGAAAGAAAGAAAATTTTCGAAAATGGTCTTGCCGAAGAAGAAGATGTAGAGCAATTACAAATTACATTACTACAAATTTCCAATCAATTAAGTAATGCAGAAAGGCTAGCCAAAATTGCATTACAAATGTTTAACCTTACTATAGGAGTCGATGTAGATTCTAATACAATCCTAGCCGACACCTTGGATAGCTTAACGCTTAAAAACGTGGATCAAACTGTAGGATTAAAACCCTTTATGATCGAAAATAATATTGACTATAGATTAGGTTATTTATTGACTGAGCAAAGACGGTTAGAGTTAAAACTAGAAAAAAGTAAAGCACTGCCAAAGTTATCCGCATTCGTAAATTATGGTACAACTGCTTTTGATAATGACTTTGTTTTCTTCGAAAGTGAAACCCGATGGTATCAATCTTCGGTATTAGGATTTAGTCTTAACATACCTATTTTTAGTTCTCTGGGAAGAAGCGCAAAAACGCAAAGAGCAAGAATTGCCTTTGAACAAGCAAATACTTCTTTTATAGAAGCGCAACAACAAATTCAACTTCAATATAATTCCACACTCAGTGATTACCAACTTTCTTTGGAAACGTACCAGACCTCCAAGCAAAATCTTGCACTGGCAGAAAGGATAGAAAATAAAAATCAAATTAAATATACTGAAGGATTAGCATCGAGTTTTGAATTACGGCAAGCACAATTACAATTATACAGTGCGCAACAAGAAGTCCTTCAAGCGATGCTTACTATTATAAATAACAAAGCCAAACTAGAGTCAATTCTTAATACACCAAATAACTAAACATACCCATGAAAAAGATACTTATCATATTATCTGCTTTCCTTCTTATCGTTTCTTGTGGGCAAGAAGGCGGAAAATCCATAGAAAAAGTCATTGAGAAAGGTGACTTAACAGCAATCAGAGCCAAAAGAAGTGAGATTGTTGCAGAACAACAAGCGATTAACGATAAACTAAAACAATTAGATGAAGCCATTGCTTCGTTGGATACAATTAAAAAACTTCCATTAGTTACAACAATTACTGCTAAGGATACTGTATTTACCCATTATCTCGAACTACAAGGAAGCGTAGAAACTAAAAAGAATATTGTGTTATACCCAGAAACCTCTGGTACACTGGTACGGGTTTTAGTAAAAGAAGGGCAGCGGGTTTCTAAAGGACAAGTGTTGGCCAGAATTGATGATGGTGGTCTTAGTCAACAAGTAGCACAAATGGAAGTACAGGCAGAACTGGCAAAAACTACTTTTGAGCGTCAGAAAAAATTATGGGAACAGAAAATAGGTTCTGAAATTCAATACCTACAAGCTAAAACAAATTATGAGTCAACAAAAAGTGGGGTTGCACAAATGAAGAGCCAATTGGCAAAAGCTACGGTAAGTGCACCATTTTCTGGAATTGTTGATGATATTATAGCTGAACAAGGAAGCGTAGTGGCTCCTGGACAAACTGCATTGATACGTATTGTTAACCTAGATGATATGTATATAGAAACAGAGATTCCTGAAAGTTATCTTTCGAGTATTGTAAAGGGTAAAGAAGCTAAAGTATACTTTCCAGTATTAGGTGAAACCGTCGACACAAAAATTCGTCAGGTAGGCAATTACATAAATCCTAATAACCGTTCGTTTACCGCAGAAGTAGCAATACCTAACAAAAACGGACTGATCAAACCCAACCTTACCGCCAAAGTAAGAATTAATGATTACACCAGCGAAAAAGCGATTTTAATTCCACAGAGTATTATCTCAGAAAATGCTGATGGAGATCAATACACCTACATAGCCAACAGTAAAGATGCTAAAAACATTGCAAACGCTAAAAGGGTCATTGTAAAAACAGGTAAAACCCAGGGTGATTATATTGAAATTCTTGAAGGAATCACTAATGGTGATAACATCATAAGCGAAGGAGCCAGAAGTGTAAAAGATGGTCAGAAAGTAGAAATCATAAACTAAATTGTATGGAAAAGAAGAAGAAAAATGTAGATAAAGAGTTTATTCTATCCTCTTGGGCAATAGATAATCCAACGACGATCTACGTGATGATAGGTATCTTTTTGGTCTTAGGTTTATCAGCATACTTTTCGATGCCCAGAGAGAATTTTCCTGAGATCAATGAAACTAAAATATATATCAGTGTTCCTTATCCTGGTAACACTGCAGAAGATATAGAACGTTTAATTGTTGATCCGCTAGAGGATAAACTAAAAAATGTTAGTAATGTTGTGGAAATTACATCTACTTCTCAAGAAGATTATGGTATCATAACTGTAGAATTTGATGAAGATCTAAGTGTGCCGGAAGCTAAGCAGAAAGTAAAAGATGAAGTAGACTCTGAAACGGCAAATGAAGACTGGCCCACATTTAATGGTGCCAAGGTAGAACCAAATGTTTTTGATCTATCCATCTCTGAAGAAACTCCAATCATGAATATCAATATTACAGGAGATTATCCAGTAGATAAATTAAAGGAATATGGTGAGTATCTAGAAGATGAGATTGAAGATCTTTTAGAAATCAAAAAAGTGGATATTAGAGGAGCACAAGAAAAAGAAGTAGAAGTAGCTGTGGATATCTATAAAATGATGGCAGCAAAAGTGAGTTTCGATGATGTGATAAACACTATTAGAAATGGTAATGTCACTATGTCTGCCGGAAATATGATCAGCAGTGGACAACGCAGAACCATAAGAATTCTTGGAGAAATTGATCAACCATCTCAATTGAATGATTTTGTTGTAAAATCTCAAAATGGCGCCGTGTACTTAAGAGATATCGCTAAAGTCACTTTTAAAGAGGAAGACAAAACCACCTTTGCCAGAGAATTTGGTGATAACGTAGTAATGTTAGAAGTCAAAAAACGTTCTGGAGAAAACATGGTAGAAGCCGCAGAACAGATCAACAAAATTGTAGAGGATGCTATAGAAAATATATTTCCAACAGATTTAAATATAAGCATTGCCAATGATCAATCTACTAAAACAATTAATCAGGTAGATGACCTTGTAAATAATATCATTTTTGGTATCATCCTGGTTGTTGGAGTATTGATGTTCTTTTTAGGATTTAGAAATGCCTTGTTTGTGGGGTTTGCAATTCCTATGTCGATGTTCATGTCATTTATGATTTTATCCTTATTAGGGTATACGATGAATACCATGATCCTCTTCGCATTAATCATGGGGTTAGGGATGCTTGTTGACAATGGAATTGTGGTTGTTGAAAATGTATTCCGCCTGATGGAAGAAGAAGGAATGTCGCGTATCGAAGCTGCTAAAAAAGGAATTGGTGAAATTGCGTTTCCTATTATTATTTCTACCGCCACAACGGTAGCAGCCTTTGTTCCGCTGGGATTATGGCCCGGAGTAATGGGACAGTTTATGATATATTTTCCAATTACATTATCTGTCGTACTGGGCTCGTCGTTATTCGTAGCCATTTTTATTAATTCTATGCTAGTCTCGAGATTTATGGAAATTGGTGAAAAAGTCTTAACCATAAAACAATTGATCAGATTAAGTATTATTCTTGGTGGATTTGGAATTTTTATATTGATTTTTGGTGGTCCCGTGAGAGGTTTAGGTACACTAATGATATTTACCGCTATTATGTTTTGGATATATCGCTTTGTCCTTAAAAATGCTGCTAATTTCTTTCAAAGAAGAATTTTAACTTGGTTAGAAAATAGCTATCAACGCTTTTTAAACTTTGCATTAAAAGGCTGGAGATCGTACGGTTTTGTAATTGGTACGTTTCTTCTTTTGTTTATAGTATTCGGGGCGTTTGGTGCATCTGTAGGGAGTCAACGTACTAAAATTGAATTTTTTCCTGATAATAAACCCAATCAAATTATCGTATACATCGAATATCCACAAGGAACAGATATTAAGAAAACCAATACAATTACTAAAGAAATTGAAAACCGGGTTTATGCTGTACTCAATGATGAAGAATATATCGAAGGTGAAGATTATAATTACTTGGTAGAAGCAGCAGTTTCTCAAGTAGGTGAAGGAGCTGGTAACCCTCAAACAGATGGAGGTAGTAGTGCAGAAATGCCACATCGGGCTAAAATTATTGCTGCGATGAGAGAATATAAATTTCGAAAAGGAAAAGACTCTGAAGTACTCAGACAAAAAGTACAGGATGCTCTTAAAGGGATTTATCCAGGTGTTGCGATTTCAGTAGAAAAAGATGCTGTAGGACCACCTGCTGGCTATCCTATTAATATAGAAATAGAAGGTTCTGACTATGATGAATTGATTACCATAGCAGAGAAAATGCGAAACTTTATTAGTGAAAAAAATATTCCAGGGATAGAGGAATTAAAAATTGATGTGAATAAAGGGAAACCTGCAATGCAAGTTGTAGTAGATAGAGAAAAAGCTGGTGAACTGGGCGTAGCTGCTGGACAGGTAGGTAATCAATTGAGACGTTCTATATTTGGAGAGAAAGCTGGGGTATACAAAAACGATGGTGAAGATTATGATATTTATGTTCGTTTTAATGAAGATAATCGATACAATACCAGTGCACTGTTTAACCAGAATATCACCTTTAGAGATCAAGCCACAGGAAAACTGAAAGAAATTCCTGTTGCTGCGGTTGCATCAAAAAAGAACACTTCTTCTTTTAGTGCTGTCAAGCACAAAGACACCAAAAGAGTAGTTACTGTCTATTCTGGATTACAACCGGGATATACGGATGCTGGAGCCATCGTATCTCAAATACAAACGGAAATGGCAAGTTTTGAAAAATTGCCAAGAGGTGTGAAGATAGATTATACCGGGCAAATTGAAGAACAGAATAAACAAATGTCTTTTTTAATGGGCGCATTTTTCTCTGGGTTAGGATTAATTATGCTATTGCTGATTTTTCAATTTAGTTCTATCTCTAAACCAACGATCATTATGATCGCTATATTTTTAAGTTTTATAGGAGTTTTTGGTGGTATCTTAATCACTGGAGCACCATTCGTAATTATGATGACTATGATGGGGATTATCTCACTGGCAGGAATTGTAGTAAACAACGGAGTGGTTTTACTAGATTATACGCAATTGCTCATTGACCGTAAAGCTGTAGAGTTTGATCTTGAAGAGGATGAATTATTACCCAATGATGAAGTTAGAAAACTAGTCGTACAAGGTGGTCGAGCACGTTTGAGACCCGTAATACTAACTGCAATAACAACAGTACTTGGGTTGATTCCGCTGGCAGTAGGGTTTAATGTAGATTTCTTTTCATTATTTACTGAGTTCGATCCTAAAATTTATATAGGAGGAGATAATGTAATTTTCTGGGGACCATTAGCCTGGGCGGTAATTTATGGGTTGATTATTGCCACATTCTTAACCTTAATTATTGTGCCCTGTTTATTTTTTATTGTGCATAAGGTGAAAGTGCGATTTAGCAGTAAAAAAATCGCAACCACTGAAACTCCTGTAACTACTGCAACCGCTTAGGTATTTTAATCTAATTATACAACATTACATAAACAAAAAAACGCCGCAAAATTGCGGCGTTTTTAAAACTAAATTTTATTTAAATTAAAGATTCTCTGATAATGGTATTGGTAAAACATTAAAAATTTGATCTCCTGCTCTATCAATTGGTAGTGTATTTGACAATCCATATCTTCTAAGGTCAAACATTCTATGATTTTCTGACCATAAAGAATATCTTCTTTGAGTTAACATCTCGGATGTTAAATCCGCGGCGTTTAAAAGTCCTCCATAATTTGGTAAACTAGCGGAGTTACGAATTACATTTAACGCATCCTCTGCATCATCTAGATTGTTCGCTAAGATACTCGCTTCTGCATATACCAAAATTAGTTCCTCATTTCTTATGATATCAATATCCGAAACATTAGAAGCATATAATCTAGTCTCATGAGTACCAGATAATCCATCCTGAGTACTTGGATCAGGTCTTACTGCTGTTTTAGTCGTTACTCTTGTATCCCCAGCCTCAGCCTCATTTATCCAACTGTTATGTACAATAATCTGATCTCCATTATTTGGTTCTGAAGCAGAAATAGAAGGTACTCTAAATACTGGATTTGCGATATCTCCTCCACCTAAACCAAAAACATGTTTTGGACCTAAATTAAGGTCTCCCGTTAAACTAAAATAGGAGGCGTTTAATGCCGTCAATGCAGCTACACCATCTCCATCGTACACTGCCGCAATAGAAAATATAGCCCTATTAAATTGAGTAAAAGTGGAAGGGGTGTTAAAACCATCGAAACCACCACTTAAAGGAAAAGCAAATGATGTTCCTGCATTTGCTAAATCTGTACTGGCTTCATTCAATAAACCTCTAACAAATGTTAGCACTTCTCCTATCTCAAGAACTGGTCCTAAATTGTTTGGATCAGCAACATCAACTCTAGCTCTCCCGTAAGATTTCAAAATCTGGAGTAATTCATAAGAAATCATTGTTTTTGCATATCCTAAATAGCCATTCCTTTCTTGATCTGTAACCGAATTTGTATTACTTACCGCTTCAATCAAAATATTAGCATTTTTTATGCATCTATAACTTCCGTTCCACTGAGCTGTACTATAAAAAGAATTATTATCAAGGGTTATTCCTTCTTTTCCTAGTAGGTCTCCGGTATTTCTTGGATCCGCATCAAACAAATACAATTCCCTAGCCATCGTACCACTTGCAGTAGTTTCAATCCCTAAACCATTTCTAGTCGTAGACTCTACTCCTACTGCTAGTTCATTTAATTGGGCTACGGATGCATTTGTAAGTACTCCTCCTATACTGGGCCCATTAGGATCAACGACCTCATCTATAGAACAAGAAGTCGTTATAAAAGCTAGTAAGAATACAACTATTGTATTTCTAACTGCTACTCTAAATATATTTTCCATTTTCATTTTATTAAAAATTAACATTTAAATGCAAGTAAAACTGTTGAGAACTAGGAAATGGTGTTACCTCTATACCACTAGATAACCCTGCTCCACCATTTACAGAAACTTCTGGATCATAACTACTATAATCTGTAATAGTAAATATGTTTCTACCTGACACACCAATTTTAATATCACTAACCGTATCTCCAAATAAAGACTCAAGGTTTCCCGAAGGGAAACGATAATAAATAGCTGCTTCTCTTAATCTTACATATCCAGCAGGTTCTACGAAACGGGCTGCATTAGCCGGGGTAGCTAAACGTGCCTGACCCTCTGGAGTCTCTAAATCAGGAGTAGTACCTCCTAAATCAGTAAGAAATCTGGATAAGTTTAAGTTATCTCCTCCTTCTTTCCACTGTAATAAAAATGACACATCCCATTGTTTAAATAATGTAAGTTGATTGTTGAAAGCCATTTGAAAATCAGGCTCTACATTACCAACTTGTGTCAAAGTTCCATCAATATTACCTACTAATTGTGTAACAGGCTTGCCTTCTTCAATAAAAAATGTACCTAATCCCGTTCCAAAACCAGCTCCAGGTTGTGCAAAAGCAGGAACATCTAACCGAGTTACTTCAGATCGATTTAGATAAAATTGAATTCCAGTATTCCAATAAAAATTATCCATATTCAAAACATCTGCTCTCAGTGCTAATTCTACACCTTCATTCTTCAGGTCGGCCAGATTAGTTGTCTCTGTTGTAAAACCCGACGATGCTGGTAAAGACCTTGATAATATTAGATCTTCGACGTTTTTATTATAATAAGTTGCTTCAAGAGAAAATCTACTATCTAAAAATCCAACATCAAAACCTACTTCAAATTCGCTTGCTGTTTCAGGTTCTACATCCGGATCTCCATTTAAACCTGCTACAGAGGCTCCTCCATTTCCTCCAATATTAGAAGAACCTAGACTTGTAAAAGTAGCTCCAAAACCTGCAGGATTACCAGTTTCACCATAAGCAGCTCTAAGCTTTAATTGATTCATCGCTTCCAAACTCCAAAAATTGAAGTTTGCTACATTAATCGCTAAAGATGCTTTTGGAAACCCATAAAATTTATTCGGATCACCATTCCTTGAAGATTTATCCAAACGATACCCTAGTGTTGCAATAAATTGGTTCTTATAGTTACCTTCAATTTGACCAAAATAACCAAAATCTTGCTCTTGGGAAATAAACTGATCTATAACCTGATTTACAGATTGATCTACGTTAGTTTGACCAACAGACAAGTTAGAACCTCTACTGTTGACTAGATTTGCCTCTTGATCCAAGAAAGTAATACCAACCTGTGTCGTCAAATCAAGATCATCGCCTAACATATCATGATCCCATATTGCTATTGCTTGAGCGTTAATTTGAGTGAAATTATTCTTCCCTTGAGAAATAAAGCCTTCTTGACCTCCAATCTGTGCTTGATGCTCTTTTGGAACAAAAACATATGTTTCATTTGCCAAGTAATCTATCCCTCCGTTGATAAGAAACCGAACTCTATTTGTTGTATTCGTGAATAGTTTAGTATTTAATTTAAAACCTTGAATTATTCTGTTGTTAGTATCTTCATTCTTTGCTTGATCTCTAACGAAAATTGGATTTCCTGGATAATTTGGGTTATTAGGATAATTTCCATTGGCATCAGGAAATAAATTATACCAAGGTCTGGTAAATGCTAATGTATACCCATAACTTAATCCTCCTTCATTTTCATTACCTGTAAAACTTCTACTCGAATTACTTCGAACATAGTTTGTTGTTGATGTAAAATCAAATACTTCAGAAATCTTGTGATCAATATTTGCTCTCAAAGAAAACCTATCAAATCCTGTATTTTTAATTATTCCTTCTTCATCACGATAGGAACCTCCTACATAGAATTTGGTTTTTTCATTTCCACCAGTTGCATTCAATCTTGTATCTGTTATGAAACCTGTTTCTCCATAGATCACATCTTCATAATCGATTAAACCTCCTGCGGCTATTGCGTCTTCAAATCTTTGTCTCTCGGCAGCATCAAATGTGTCTTCAACTGACTGTGCAGTCCAAGGTCTAAGCCCTAGTTTATTTTGTATGACATTAATACCAGTATCTTGACTGAAACTGATTTGTGTTTTGCCGCCTCTACCTCTTTTAGTTGTTATAATTACTACCCCTGCATTACCACGTTGCCCATAAATGGCAGCCGCAGAAGAACCTTTTAAAATCTCTATATTTTCTATATCATTTGGATCCAAATCTGCTAACCTATTTCCAGCATTTTCTTCATTTCCCCTATTTCCTCCAGATGCAAAGCGTAATCCCGATGGAATTTCTACGTTATTAACATATACACCATCTACTATGATTAATGGTTGGTTATTACCATTAATAGACGATATACCTCTTAATCTTAATGCGAAACCTCCTCCTGGAGCACCCGAAGAAGAAGTTATATTCACACCAGTTACCTTACCATATAAGGCTCCATCTACTGTGGTTTGACTTGTGTTACCCACCAATTCTTCAGAAGACACTGTAGAAACTGCATTAGCAAGGTTCGCTCTTTTTATGGAAGAACCTAATCCAGTTACAACTACCTCTTCTAATGACTCTGTAGATTCACTAATTTCAATTGTAATTGCTCCTGCTTGAGAAACATCGACCATTTTATCCGAAAAACCAAGAGCAAATACTCTTAATCGGGCAGGCAATGAACCTACCGTAATACTAAAATTACCATCGATATCACTGGCCGTACCGTTATTCGTACCATTCTCTACAACATTGACGAATGGCGCTCCTTCTCCGGTACTTTCAATGACTACTTTTCCGGTAATGGTTTCCTGTGCAAAAAGCATGACAGGAAAGAAAAACAAGAATAGCAAAAGCCCCTTGCTAATTTGTGTTTGTTTTTTCATAATGATTTGTTTATAAGTTTGGCTAAATCTATTAAAACATTCTTATAAAAAAAAGTTAAAGCTAACATATGTTAGTTAATAAGTATTTGATTATTAAATAAATAAACGTTAAAACCGTAAAAAAAGTATGGATAAAACACAACGCATGTGTTTACTCATACTTTCCCAATGCTAAACTTCATTTTCACATAAACTCAAGATTTTTAACATTAAACTTCTTATTTTTGCAGCCTTAATAACTAGTTATGTACAGAAGTCATTCTTGTGGTGAATTACGCACCTCAGACATTAATAAAGAAGTTACCCTATCTGGATGGGTGCAAAAAACACGTGATAAAGGTTTTATGATATGGGTGGATCTTCGGGATCGATATGGCATCACCCAACTAATTTTTGATGAAGAACGTACACCTACTGTAGTTGTAGAAAATGCTAAAACACTGGGGCGTGAATTTGTGATACAGGTTAAAGGTACTGTTATAGAACGAGAGTCCAAAAATCCAAAAATGCTTACTGGCGATGTGGAAGTTTTAGTAAAAGAGCTACAAATTCTTAATAAAGCGCAGGTTCCTCCATTTACGATTGAAGATGAAACAGACGGCGGAGATGACATCAGAATGAAATACAGATACCTCGATATTAGACGTAATCCCGTAAAAAACAGCTTGCTATTTCGCCATCAGGTAGCGATGAAAGTTCGTAATTATCTATCAGAAGAAGGGTTTATAGAGGTAGAAACACCATACCTTATTAAATCAACACCTGAAGGAGCACGAGATTTTGTGGTACCTTCTCGTATGAATGAAGGACAATTCTATGCGCTGCCCCAATCTCCTCAGACTTTTAAGCAGTTGCTAATGGTTGGTGGCATGGATAAATATTTTCAAATAGTTAAATGCTTTAGAGATGAAGACCTTAGAGCAGACAGACAACCAGAGTTTACTCAGATTGACTGTGAAATGGCTTTTGTGGAGCAGGAAGATATATTAGACATATTTGAAGGTCTCACCCGTCATTTAATAAAAGATATAAAAGGTCAGGAAATTAGTGATTTCCCAAGAATGACCTATGATGAAGCTATGCGTACCTATGGAAATGACAAACCGGATATTCGTTTTGGGATGAAATTTGGGGAACTCAATAACGTTGCGCAACATAAAGATTTTAAAGTTTTTAATGATGCTGAGTTGGTAGTTGCTATTGCTGTTCCTGGAGGAGCTTCTTACACCAGAAAGGAAATTGACAAGCTGATTGATTGGGTAAAACGTCCACAAGTCGGAGCATTAGGTATGGTGTACGTAAAATGTAATGAAGACGGAAGTTTTAAATCCTCTGTAGACAAGTTTTACGACCAAGAAGATCTCTCAAAATGGGCAGAAACTACAGGTGCCAAGGCCGGAGACCTTATTTGTGTACTATCAGGTCAAGCCAATAAAGTTAGAGGGCAGTTAAGTGCTTTGAGGATGGAATTAGCTGAGCGATTGGGATTAAGAAACCCCGAAGAGTTTGCTCCCTTATGGGTAGTGGATTTCCCGTTATTAGAATGGGATGAAGATACAGAACGTTATCACGCTATGCACCACCCATTTACTTCACCCAAATCAGAAGACATTTCGCTACTGGATTCTAAACCGGGTGATGTAAGAGCCAATGCTTATGACTTAGTGTTAAACGGAAATGAAATTGGTGGCGGATCTATTCGAATTCATGATAAGGAAACCCAGGCATTGATGTTTGATCACTTAGGATTTACGCCAGAAGAAGCCAAGGCACAATTTGGTTTCTTATTAGATGCTTTTCAATACGGTGCACCGCCACACGGAGGTATTGCATTTGGGTTTGACAGATTAGTTGCTATACTGGGAGGTCAGGAAACCATTAGAGATTTTATTGCCTTCCCAAAAAATAACAGTGGTCGGGATGTCATGATTGATGCACCTGCGAACATTGATCGGGAACAACTAAAAGAATTACATATTCAATTAGATTTATAAACTATAAGATCCCGCCAAAAAGCGGGATTTTTTGTTACCTTTAATCTAAACCAAGACTAACCGATATATGCCAACTAAAAAAAAGACACTACTCCATAGGTTTTTGATTTGGCGATATCGTCATATTTCTACTAAAAATTTTGTTCTTATCCTTAGTATTCTTGTCGGATTTTGTGCTGGTCTTATATCTCTTTTGCTTAAAAATATTACCCACTTAATCCAAGTGGTACTCGAAAGTGATATCATATCTTGGCAAACTTCATTTTATTTTGTTATTCCAGTAATTGGACTTCTTATTGTATATGTTATTACGAAATTTGTTATTAAACAGAATGTGAAATCCGCTATTCCCCTAATTTTATATTCTCTTTCTAAAAAAGATGGAAAAATAAAACCGTTGAGCGGTTATTTACCAATTCTTCTGGCTCCGATTACTGTTGGATTTGGTGGTTCTGTTGGATTACTAGGTCCGGCTGTAGGTTCTGGCTCGACGTTAAGCTCTAATATCAGTACCCTCTTTAAGTTAGATAGTAAAACCCGGTTTTTGCTAATTGGTTGTGCAGCTGCGGGAGCTATTTCGGCAGTTTTTAAATCTCCATTGGCTGGTTTAGTTTTTGCTGTCGAAGTATTTAGTTTGGATCTCACATTAACATCTTTACTACCATTACTCTTTGCATCAGTTTCTTCAATTATCACCTCCTATTTTTTTCTTGGTGATGAGGTACTATTTCGATTTGATGTTATAGAAAAATTCGATATATATGATACCCCTTTTTATGTTATGCTTGGAGTAGGTACCGCCATTGCTTCTATTTATTTTACCAAAATGTATTTTGGTATTCTACATTTTTTCGATCGTTTTCCTAAAAAAATTCACCGATTACTAATCGGTGGCTTTGCTATTGGGGTCATGCTATACTTTATTCCTCCTCTTTATGGTGAAGGATTGGGATTTATTAATGAGCTTCTTAACGGAAATCATCTTGCCGCTATTGGTAACACTCCTTTTGACGATATGACCAGCAATATTTGGATGGTAATAGCATTGCTGACTGGCATTACTATATTTAAGGCAATTGCAATGACAGCAACTTTTGCAGCTGGAGGATCAGGTGGTATTATCATTCCAACCATGGTGATGGGTAGTGCAATGGGTAATGTCGTTTCTAAGATTATAAATAATCTAGGAATGGGGTTTCAGGTATCTGAAGCTAATTTTACGTTATTAGGCATGGCTGGACTCATCGCAGGAGTATTACATGCTCCTTTAACTTCTATATTTCTTATTGCAGAAATCACCTCCAGTTACGAATTATTCGTTCCATTAATGATAACCACTGCGATATCATTTATTATTTCAAAAAATAGGATTGAACATAATATTTATACAAGAGAACTGGCAGAGCAGGGATTGCTGCTTACCCATGATAAAGATCAAACCGTACTCACTCTTATGAAATTAGATGATTGTATCGAAACTAATTTCATTTCAGTCAATCCTCAAAACACTTTGAAACATCTTTTAAGCGAGGCAGTTGCAAAATCTAACAGAAACTTCTTCCCTGTTGTAGACGAGTCAAATGTTCTAATAGGTATCGTATTTCTAGATGACATAAGAGATATTATGTTCGATATTTCTTTGTACCATAAGAATACCGTAGAGATGCTTATGACACAAGTAAAAACAGTTATCATTTATGAAGAGGATAATGCGAAGACAGCCATGCGTAAGTTTCAGGACACAGGCGCCTGGAACCTACCCATTATCAAAGATGGAAAGTACTTTGGTTTTATTTCTAAGTCAAAGTTATTAACTGCTTACCGTCGAAAACTGATTAACTTCACCAGATAAATTGGTTTACTTTATTCTATTGTGATACTTTTAAAACCGGATTATGCATTGAAACTTCGCAAAGAAGCTTTGATACTCAGTAAATAGTGGCTTTTTCTTGATTTCACCGTAGCGGTGCTACGGTGAAATAAAAAAAAGTGAAACATCAGTATTTGAAGTGGCTCACAGATGTAATAGATTTTCTAATGCATAATGCGGGTTAAACACATGCTGTACTAAAAAAACCTGCTAAAAATCCATTTCAACAGGCTTTTCAACACTTAAAAAAATTGAATGCTATTTTTTAATCAATTGAACCACCTGAATTCTATTCTTAACAGATATTCTCATTAAATACATTCCTTTGGCAAGATTAGAAGCTTCTATATTCATTGAATTCTCCCGAATTGTTATCTGCTTATTACTCAAAACTTTTTCTCCTAATATAGTATACATTTCTACTTGAGCATCTTGTGGTTTAAAATCTGCAACAGGAAATGAAACTTCTAAAGAATTTGTAAAAGGATTAGGCCACGCTTTTACAAAACCAGAACCTTGGACACTTACTTCATCTACACTTAAAATCCGCGAAGTTGGTTCTCCTATTAATACCAATCCAAAGGTTGTTCCAAACGTAATTGTTCCATTTGACACTGTTGCCAATGTTCCCGAAAAGTAATCCTGAAGTTCTGTACCATCCGGCCAAAGTTCGAATACATCCAAAGCTCCTGTAAAATTATTATCATTACCTGTATATACAAGCGTTTCATCTTCAAAACCATTTTTGTTGTATTCGCGTTTAAATGTATAGGGAGTGTCCAGCAATTTTGAGTGTTTTCCTGCCCCTACCGAAACATGTTCTCTTCTAAATTTACCTATTTTCTGATAGTGTGCTAATGTCTGTGATGCTATAGAGTTTGGATTATTTAATTCATCAAAATTCATAGTGGATCTTAGGGTAGCATCTCCCGTAGCTCCACCACCCGGAGTTAATGTTCTGGCAGTCTCATCACCATAATAAATTTGTGCTGGCCCTGGAGTAAGTAATAATTTAGTTCCGGCTTCAAAAGTTTTTTGTCGGTTTCTATCAAATACTTCCTCGGTATCGTGATTTGTTAAAAAATTCATGGCGCTTTTGCCTTCTCCCAATTGATTTTGTAACAGATTATCATAGCTGCTAAAAATACTTTCTAAGCCTTGCTCTGCATTAAATCTAAATTCAAAATTGATTAAGTTTGCAAATCCATTATCGTAATAATCCACATTAAAACCATCTCCCGTGAAATTTCTTCCCATTGTAGGGGCATTATAATTAAAAACTTCACCAGTCATCCAAAAGTCCAGATCGTCTAGTTTTTTATCAGGATGATTAGTTTTCCATTCTTTTAAGGCAATAATTCCTTCTGCTTCTAACTCTTTCCATACAGATTCCTCCACATGTTTTACGGTATCCACTCTAAAACCATCAACACCATATTTCCTTACATAGTCTGTTAACCACTTTACGATATAATTTCTTGGAGATCTTAGTTTCCCTGTTCGCGAAAAAAAGTTGTCCAGCTCGTTCTCTTGCTGATCTCTTCTTCCTTCCTGACTCCATTTATCTAATAGCCAATCGGGTAGACTTACATTCTCATTAGAATCCGTTCTAATATCCGGCAGATTATCAACTAGTTCACAAGGTATCGTACCATCAGGTCCTTGAAAATTACAATTTGGATCTCTTCGTACCCACTCGTCTGGCCAAGATTGATTTTGGTCTGTACTGGTATCCGGCCCAACGTGATTCAGTACTACATCTAACAATACTCTAATACCGTGCTCGTGGGCAGTATCCACAAAAGTTCCAAAAAGGGTATTGGTACCTATATTACGATCTATATTCGTCCAATCTTTAGCCCAATAGCCGTGAAAACCATATCCTGCTCCTGGAACAGCTCCATAAATATTTTCTATGGGTGGTGTTATCCAAAGGGCATTTATTCCCAAGTCATCAAAATATCCTTCTTCAATTTTATTGATTAACCCCAGCAAATCCCCTCCTTCAAAATTTCTTAGAGGCGGACCATCTTGTGGCCTACCATATGCAAGATCGTTAGAAGGGTCTCCATTCTCAAAACGATCTGTAAGCACAAAATATACTGTGGCATTTTCCCAGACAAATGGTAAGTTTCTGTCAGCTTGTGTATAGCTCCGCTTTGATAGGCAAAGCGTAATTATAGTCAGTAAAAGTAAGCTCTTTTTCATTATGAGTTTATAATTTTAGTTTGTGTTTGGTATGTATAAAATGTTTAATTAGTTTAGATTTGAACAGTAATGCAGCGTTTGTTTTTCTATTGTATAAGAGAAACGTTAGTTTTAGCGATCTATTAAATCTGGTTTTTACGAAAACCTTTGATTGTTAATAAATTATTTTGATAACCTGTCAAAACATCTCATATCATGAAATACCTTATTAGAATCTTATTTCTTGCCGTTATCCTTCTTGTTGCCTTTGGTTACTACCACAAGAATTCTGGTGACCACGCTATCGGAGACAAATGGGTTGGTATTGGGATATTAACTGCTTCTTTTGTCCTTATGCCATTGTTTATCTATCATCGATGGAAAAACAAAAAAGTAAAAGATTATATGTTGACCGAAGAAAACATTAAAAAAATGAGAGATTTTAACAACGAGGAAAAAACTGACAAAAACTAAAATTATGCAAATATTTACATTTAGATAACAAATTTTATTGTATTAAAAGTTACCTTTATATCTAATATTATTATCTTATTACAATGGAAGGAACAGTAAAATTTTTCAATGAATCCAAAGGCTACGGGTTCATTACCAACGACGAAACAGGAAAAGACATCTTTGTACACGCTTCAGGATTAAATGGTGAAGCACTTAATGAAGGTGACAAAGTAGAGTATCAAGAAGAAGAAGGAAGAAAAGGAGTTATTGCAGCTCAAGTGCGCGTAATTCACTATTAAGATAAAAATCTCTAAGTTTCACAGGCGCTACAAATAGCGCCTTTTTTATTCTCTGATTTTATATTTTTGTTTGAACACAGCACTCTGATCCATTAAATATTTCAATATTTTCAGCTTGTCTTTAGATTTTAGAATAAATTCTAAATCGGTTTGTTCACTTAAGAAATCTAAAAAATTATAGAATTCTGTTTCCGGAATTTTCAATTCCCTTATAAAAAAACCCTCTTTATAAAAATCTGTTATCTCCAGCTTTGGTTCTATTCCTTTAGTCTTCTGTTTGAATACTCCCGAAATTAAATTGACTAACAATCCCAAATCTATGGATACGCTTGCCTGACTATTGCCTCCTCCTAAAGCCAAATTTTCTACTGGTGATTGTGAATCATCCTGCCAGATAATCTTCATTTTTTTAATCTCGGCTGCATTCCATAGTGGCAATCGATCCTCATAAGTTGGAATTTCCTGAGCATCCTTTTGTATGTCTCCGGATAAAGAATATTGAGAAAGCCGTACCTCGTCCAATTCATTAATTACAGGTTCCAAAAAAATCGTAAAATTAGCTGATTGCAAATCTTTACCACTAACTACGTGCTTTATTAATCGAAATTGGACAGAAGAAAATACGATTTCATCACCTGGATCTGCCTTTATTTTAAAATATCCTAAAGGATTATTGATAGCACCTATCTCTTTGGTAAGATTGACTATGTTCACCGCTTCTAACTCTAGTGTATCGACAAGAATTCTTCCTTGAAGCCAAGAATCTTTCTGCCCAAAACTTAGAGAAATAATCAATAAAAAGAAGATATATGTAATTTTTTGCATTTGACTACTTCAATGATCTATTATTTTATAAAATGCTACTTTTTCAAACTATTATTAAAGACCTTACTTTGTGAAATTAGGTATTCGAGTATCGTTAGTTCATTTCCGGATTTTAGTACCTTTCTTGTTTCTACTTTTTGGTTCAGATAATCGAGGAAATTATATAATTGAGTTTCGGGTATTTTAAGTTCTTTGACCAAAAAATTACCATTATAAAAATCTGAAATTTCCGGAATTCGAACCTGTTTTGATTTTTGATTACCTTTTTTCTCAAAAAGAGTGGCTATCATTCTGCCTGCCGCTATAAAATTAAAAGCTGTTGCATTTTTTCGATGATCAATAGTAGTATTTCTAATCGTCGCCGCACCTTTTTCATGCACAAAAGGTGTAGAGTCTAAGAATTTAGCATTAAACATAGGTAGATTATCTTCATATGTTTTTATATTTTTTACATCTTCTTTTATCTCCCCACTTAAATCATATTGTGAAATAGTAACCTCTTCCAACTCATTTACTTTAATTGCCAACCTTATAGATAGATTAGCTTGTTTTAGATCCTTTTTAGTAACCACATGTGATTTTTGATCATGTTGAACTGAAGAAAAAACAATCGTATCTCCTGTAGCTGCCATAATTTGAAAAAAACCAGCACGATCATTAATTGCACCGATACCTTTTGTGATATTGATGATGTTTATCGATTTGGATGTAAGCGAGTCATTGATGATTTTGCCACGAAGCACATCGCCTTTCTGAGAAAACCCAATAAAACTGATGAGAGAAATAAAAAAATATAATGCCTTTTGCATTCAAGTTGATTATACAAAAAAGACGAAAACTCAACGATAGCGTTGCAAATCAAGTTTTATTATAATACAATTTTAAAAAAGAACAGCTACTTTATCGGTTTTATTAATCTTTAATTTTGACAAAACTTTTAAAAAAGCTATTGCTGTTATAAATGCATCACCAGAAGCTGTATGTCGATCACTTTTAGAAATCTTAAGATCATCACATAGTGCATCCAAACTATAGTGCGGGTGCTTTTGGTGATGATGATAAACCTGATGCTTGGTTTTACTAAAAAGTATTCCTGTATCCAGAAATCTATTTTGTAATTTCCCAAGTCCATTTCGTTGCAGCGCCTTGTTTATCATACTCTTATCAAAATCAGCATGATGTGCTATCAAAATTGAATTTCCTATATACCTTATAAACATCTCAATAGCCTTAGACTCCGTAACAGTCCCGAAATTATTATTTTTTCGGATACCATGAATCTCTACAGTTGCAGATTTAAAAACATCTTGCTCCAGATATAATTCTAACTGATCTGCAACGTCTATCACTGAATGGTTAATAGCAATAGCCCCAATTGATAACATTCTATCTCCTTTATAATCAAACCCGGTTGTTTCTGTATCAAAAACCACAAACCGAGTCTTATCAATAAGCAATTTTAAATTTCTTTTATCGAAAAGGTTCAAATATTCTTTCCAGAAATCGGGTTGTTCTTTGTACTTGCTATTTTTACGTACCCAGAAATTCATCTACATCAATGTTTTAAGCTGAAAACGCACTCGTAGTACTTCTTGTATATCTCGTATGGGTCTAAAACACCTTTTAAGTCGTAATTTATCTTTTTTACTAAGTATATCCAGCTTTATAAACCTACCGGAATCTTTATGAATTAATCCCTGACGGGCTCTAAACTTAAGCAGTACTCTAAAGGCCTTGGCACAACTATCAAAAAGCTCTTTATTATTAGGTTCTAATACTGCCAGTTGCTCATAACGGAGTAACGTATTATTAATTCCTTTCAGATTATGATATAAGGCCAAAATTCTTGCACTATCAATCAATACCATCATAGCTCTTGTTTTAATATCAAAAGTATCTTTATGTTCCCCATTTTGTTCGACCAAAAACTGCTTAAAAAACCCCAACGGTGATGGTTTTTGTAATGCACTAACTCCCATCAATCCTAAAAACCTATTACTTTTATTTACACCATCAAAAACTATATCAGACAACTGACTAATCATGTTTGCATCTCCATAAACCAATTGAAAATCAAAGAATATCGATGACAGTAGTGTACTTTCTTCAGAAGGAGTCGTCATCCAGGTTGTAAACTGAGTTTTCCATTCTGAAATTGACATACACCATCTTGGGTTACTCGCCATCATTTCTGCCGGACAATATTCAAAACCTATGGTATGTAAGCTTTTAGTAATGTTTCTTGCAAGATCCAAAAAGTACGTTTGAATAGATTGATATTTTTCACTATTCACATCTTCAAATACGATGGCATTGTCCTGATCTGTTATCAAAAGTTGCTCTCTTCTTCCCTGGCTTCCCAATACCAAAAAACTAAACTTCACTGGCGGTGGCGAAGACATTTCTTCTAGAGATATCTCTATCGCTCGTACTACCAGAGCATCATTAATTTCTGAAATGAGGTTTAAAATATGCTTGGTTGGTATGTCCTGTTCTAAATACGTTTGAAGCAGTTTCTCTACTTGTTTTCTGATATACCGAAGTCGTTGGGTTTTCCTTACTCTTTTAATCTCTTTAATTAGCACCGATGGATTATTTCCGAAAGACAACAACAAATCATGATTCGAAAAAACACCCACTAACTTCGTATTGCGGGTACCATCTTTTGTAATACATAAATGACTGATGTTATTTTTGATCAAAGCGATCTGCGCTTCTGCAACTGTCAATTTTTTAGAATAGGTTTTTACAGGAGTTGTCATTATCTCGGTAACTATGGATGTTGCCGGGAACAAACCCGTAGCAATTTTTGCCCTCAGATCACTATCTGTTATGATACCCAAAGGGTGCTTATTTTCATCAGAAACTATCACAGAATTTACTTTACGTGCGTTCATTTGTAAGGCGATATCTTTAACGATTGCTTTTGGTGAGCACACAAGGGGTTTTTTTCTATAAGAAATAGTTCGCAATGTCGAAAGATCATTTGCTGTATCTAAAGAAATCGTGTTATCTATTCTGTTCCCTTTTTCTGTTTCTGTATAATAGTTCCTAGCGTGAGCTGCAAACGTTTCCAGTAAGAATTTGTTTACTTCTTTATTTTCATCAATAAATGGTTTAAAAATTGAAGATGAAATTGCATATACAATAGATTCTTCGTCGGCCTTAGCAGACATTCGGTAATTTTTTTTAATAATCATAATTCGAAGACCAAACAAATCTCCCGAATCGCATATGTCTACTAAATTCTGATCATTATTAATGGTTCGATACAATCCGATTGCGCCTTCTCTTACTATATAAAATTCATCGTGACATTGCTGATCTTGTTTAAAAACGTGCTCTCCTTTTTCAAGATACATTACCCGTATTTGACTAGAAATTATTAGTAGCTCTTCCTTTTTGAGCATACTAAAAGGCGGAAACTCTTTTAAAAAATCCCGAATCCTTTCTGCAATAGTATTTTTCATAGTTTTACGAACTAGGATCAGTTTAGATTACGCTTTTCAACGAAAAAACGTTTGAGCAAACTGCTACATTCCTCTTCTAAAATTCCTCCAGTCATTTTCGTTTTGGGATGTAGTGTTGTTCCCATATTGATACAACCACGTTGCTCATCTCTGGCACCATATACGATATTACCTATTTGACTCCAGAACAAAGCTCCTGCACACATCTGACAAGGTTCTATAGTAACATATAGTGTGCATTCTTTAAGGTATTTACCTCCTAAAAAATTAGCAGCTGCCGTAATCGCTTGCATTTCAGCGTGAGCAGTAACGTCGTTTAAAAGTTCTGTTAGATTGTGAGCTCTTGCAATAACCCGATCACCAACTACTACAACGGCTCCAATAGGTATTTCTCCTTTATCGTACGCCGCTTCAGCTTCCTGAAGCGCTTTTCTCATAAAATGTGTATCGTCATATGGATCAAACATACAGTATTGAATTTTAAGTAAAGCTACTAAATATATTACTTTTTACATTCATCTTATGTTCGTATAAACAGAACTACTGAATGAATTTAGTTAAGAAAACGGCTTCATCTACCTTAACTAATATCAGTTTTAGTTGTGTAAACTTAATTGTTACACTTCATTTCAAAATAGTACTTTTACAACATGAAAGACACACTACTTTCACATATCCAATATCCTGAAGATCTTCGTAGACTTTCTGCAGGTCAATTATCTAATTTGGCCAAAGAACTACGTGATTTTATCATCAATATTGTTGCGACTAAAGAAGGCCATCTGGGAGCAAGTCTAGGTGTAGTAGAACTTACAATAGCGTTGCACTATATTTTTGACACTCCCAATGATCTATTAGTTTGGGATGTAGGGCATCAGGCATATCCTCATAAAATTCTTACTGGAAGAAAAGACCTATTCCATACCAATCGGCAATTAGGCGGTATTAGCGGATTTCCTAAACGAAGTGAAAGTGAATACGACACTTTTGGTGTTGGACATTCTTCTACTTCAATTTCTGCTACCTTGGGAATGGCAATTGCATCGAAGTTGAAAGGCAACACCAACAAACAACATATTGCTGTGATCGGGGATGCTTCTATCGCAAGTGGGATGGCCTTTGAGGGACTGAATCATGCTGGAGTTACTGATGCTAACATGTTGATCATTTTAAATGATAATTCGATAGGAATAGACCCAAGTGTTGGAGCACTAAAAGAATATTTAACCAAAGCCAAAGTTGGGTATAAGCCTAAAACCGATAATATAATCGAAGCATTGAATTTTGCATATTTTGGTCCTATTGATGGACACGACCTACCCGTATTATTAAAAACTTTACAAAAATTAAAAACCATAAAAGGCCCCAAACTTTTACACATCATCACCACAAAAGGTAAGGGATTAAAACAAGCAGAAGAAAACCAAGTAACGTATCATGCACCGGGGAAATTTAATGCAATTACAGGAGATTTATTTCCAAAACAAAGTACCCGAGAACCTCCTAAATTTCAGGATGTATTCGGACAAACTATTTTAGAATTGGCCAGAGACAATGAAAAAATTATTGGTATTACTCCTGCTATGCCAACCGGTAGTTCCTTAAAATATATGATGGAAGAAATGCCACATCGAGCTTTTGATGTAGGGATAGCAGAACAACACGCTGTTACATTAGCCGCAGGGATGGCAACACAAGGATTGATACCCTTTTGTACGGTTTACTCTACGTTTTTACAACGTGCTTATGATCAAGTGATACACGATGTTGCGTTGCAAAATCTACCGGTTATCTTTTGTATAGATCGTGCAGGATTAGTTGGCGCGGATGGAGCAACACATCACGGTGTTTTTGATATTGCCTATCTAAATTGTATTCCAAATATGATCGTAGCGGCGCCACTGAATGAAATTGAATTAAGAAACCTTCTGTACACGGCTTCTTTAGGATTAGCACATCCTATTGCAATTAGATATCCAAGAGGCAGAGGTACTATTGTGGACTGGAAAACGACCTTAACAGAAATCCAGATTGGAAAAGGAAAGTGCCTTGCAGAGGAGGTATCGGAAATTGCGATTATATCTACTGGAACGATCGCTAATAATGTCATTAATGCCTTAAAAACAATAAAAGAAAAGATAAGTCATTATCATCTTTGTTTCATAAAACCTTTGGATGCCGACTTATTAAAAAACATTTTACTAAAGTATAAAACCATTATAACCGTAGAAGAAGGAGCAATTAATGGAGGATTTGGAACTGCAATACTCGAATTTGCCAATACCAACAATCTTTCTCCAACATTCGAACTTCTCGGTGTCCCCGATCAATTTGTTCATCAAGGAACTACAGAAGAATTACACGAAATTTGTGGTATTTCTGCAGAAAAAATTACCGATACAATTCTTAGATGTATTTCATAAAAAAGAAGTCATCCTTTATAAGGACGACCTCTTTTATTTTATACATAATAGATTATTGATTATAGCTACTCTACTACGATCTTTGAGGTAGAAATAGCAGTACCATTTTGAGCTTCAATTCGTAATAAATATATTCCGGATTTAAGATTCGTTTCTACTCTATGTATATTCGTAAGCATAGCTTTATCTTTATACACTACTCTTCCGTTCATATCAAAGATAGAAATACTACTATCTCCAACAATTTCTGAAACTCTAATATTAAAAACACCATTAGAAGGGTTTGGTTCTACCCTAAAAATACCAGCATTAAAATCGTCTACACTCAGTGTGGCACAATCTAATTCGTTAGCTGGAGGCAGATCGAAAGCCGGGGTTTGATCGAAACGATTGTTGGAAGATCCTTCTTCAGCACTATATCCTACTCCTCTTCTAGCAAAAACATCCCATATAACACACTTATTAGTATCACTATTGGGAAGTAATTCTGCTGCCGCAAGAATCCCATCTCTACCACTTACAAATCCTGGGTTACAGGACTGAAGTTTTAAGCCATCAATTACTAATTGCATTGCTAAGTTATTACCTCCTGTTCCGTTATACAAGTCCGGATCAAAGCCATCTCTTTCTATCAAAGCCCAGGTAAGGTCCCAAATTATAGAGGCCCAGATCGATCCTATCCCATGAGGTCTTGAAAAACTTGCATCATTCTCAACATCCGCATACGTCACTGGATTTATGTTCATATCTGTACTATATGGAAAAGGTCTAATACCACCACCAGTAGTAGGTTGACCAGTTGCAAAAGTACCTATTCCTCTTGCATCAGTCGCAACATCTCCTGGTTCTATTGTCATCATTAACGCAAACCAATCTGACCAGCCTTCTCCCATTTGCTCGACATTACCCAGACAATTAGCATTAGCAGGCCCTCCTGTAAGACGGTTAGAAATCCCATGTCCATACTCATGAATTACGATACCATTATCAAAAGAGCCATCTTCTGCAAAAATATTTAATCCAGCATCAGAAAGCGTAACATTTACAGTACTAGTCGCCATCTCAGCAATTATTGCTTCTCCATCAGCCTGGTTGATACTTACAGCTGGTATTTGAACCAATGGTCCTTCACCCCCCATATTTATATCTCCGGGAACATTATTTACAACTAACACTGCTAAAGCTCCAGCTTGCTGGCATACTCCTACTTTTGCTGTAAAATTACATTCCCCTCTTCGTACAACGGCAATTTTTCCATTTAAATCGGCTGGGTTCGTTAGCGTACTACAAGCATCATTCTGATCGGGAGTAGGATTGTCGTCAATAGCCAATACCAAATCCGCTGTAATTCCATCAGGAAAAGCCGGTGCATCCACTTGACCAGGATCAAAATTATTATCAACTATTGTATAGGAACCATCTAAGTTCGCATTATTATTTATTTTAAATACTTCTACACTAGGGTCGGATACCGGGTTCCATAAAAACATTTGCATTCTAGGATTAAATCCATCTGGAGGAGTTCCAAAATTAGCATTGTTTGTACCTGACCCATCAATAGCATCGGCCACTACTTCATCACTTCCGTTTCCTCCTTTGTCATAATTGTTAAATTGAAAATTTCCTGACACTTCGTCAAAACCATATTGATACCAAACATCATGGATGACATTATTAGCGTAGAATAAATTTGCGATGGAAGCACTCTGATAAGAATCTACAGTTCCTGATGGATCGTATGGGAAATCAAAAACGAGATTAGCACCACCATCTGGTTGAAATCCTGGTTGATTATTACCATTAAAATCCTCTGATGCCAAAACATTATTCCCCTGAGTAGTAGTAAACTCAGGACCCGCTACACCATCGGTATCGTGCCACCCAAAAGGAGAAGCATTGATATCTTCCTGACCTGATATTAATTGTCTGCTACCGTGATTAGGACTCTCTACAGATGGAATAGGAAATGCATTATACACTGGATCCATCAACAATGTAGACTCCTGCAATTTTGATTCTAATAAAGAAACTCCTGTATTTATTTTCTTTTTATTGTGTGTGTGTGAATCAAATGAACACCGAACAATCCAATCGTCTTGACTTAGTAAATCCCCATCCTTTGCACCAATTCGTACGCTAAACCAATTCTTACCATCTTTGGTATGAATACTTAAATCCCAACATAATAGTAATTGATTTTCTTTTAGTTCGTAAACCAGTGTTACAGGTATTTCATCAGTAGAAATATTACTTTTGGATACCATATATGAGGCATCTTCTGGAGATCTTCTTCTAATAACCCTTACATCCTGAGGACTGTCTAGGTTTAATCCATTTGCAGCACTGATAACAGCGTCCTCAGGAGATAAAACCGGAGATATTACATTTATTTTATTAGAAATATCATTTATATACGTTCCCTGAAAAGAAACTACTTTTCCATTCTTCATCGCAAAACTACCTACTGAATTTCTAATAGGTATACCTCTGTATTCCTGTATTACATAAACTGTAGTTGCATTCATACTTTTAGAGAAAGATTCTGATTGAATCTTTAGACTATTTATATCTTCAACATCCATTCCTGAATCTATCAGATAATCCTTGATAGTATCAATTTTAGTCGTCTGAGAAAATCCCAGATGAAGCCCGAATATAAATATCAAGAGCTTACAATAAATTTGTTTCATAATTTGATTTAATTGAGTTTGTGAGATAGGTAAAAGAGTATTTATAAATAATTCAATCGTAATTGAAACTATAAATCCTCCTTTTAAGCTTTTCCACAAAAATAGTCAATAAGTTTTCTCTTGCAAATCTTAAAATAACAAGTTAATTATTAGTGCTTATATATTTTGTTAAATAATTAACAATTAGCAGCAGATTGTTACATTAACTTATTTTAGGAAAGTCATATTCGTATTTTTGAGTTTTATTCATCAATACTGTATTCTATATTTTAGATGATGATTTAAATCTCCTTAAGTTTCTATTCGTGCAAAAAACTATAAATTTATTGATACTTTCAAGCTATGCTCCAACTTACCCATCAACAGGAATCGACAAGCATTTTTATGAATAAGATTTAAGTATGTACGATTACGACGTTTCCGAAAAATAGAATAACAGCATTGCCTAGAGAACTTTTTTATACCTGTAACCCACGTATTTTCTGAAATTTTAACAAAGCATTCCCATCGGTCAGACTCGCAACATAATTACTGATACCTATTAATCTTGTATATAGGTCTTCATTGGTATAGTCGAAATTACTTCCTTCCGCTTTTAGAATTAATTTATCATAATTCGAAGACTTATTGTTATTAAAATTATCCATCGCAGTACAATATCGATCCAATAAAGTGGCAAGAATCTCGTATCCTGCAATCTCTTTCTCTACAACCTCTGAACTTTGATATATTTTGTCTACACTAATTTTGATAATATCATCTATCTGTGCCTGGTACTTACTTTTATCAATTAGTGCAATGTCAAGCTTCCCAGATAGTATCTCCTCTTCATATTGGACAAAAGTACTTGCTGCTTCCTGTATTAACGTATTTATTGCCAGCGCTCGAAGGTAACTAAGTCGATCTGCTGTAGTAGCAAGACTGTTATATTTTGATGTATTGATGGTATCCTTAACTAACTTAATTAGGTATTCTAGCGCATATTCTTCTTGTATCAATCCTAAATTAATCCCATCTTCAAAATCTATAATTGTATAACAAATATCATCTGCTGCCTCTACCAAAAATGTCAATGGATGACGACTATAGGTAGTTTCGCTTCCTATTTTGTGTGATAGTAATCCCACTTCTTCTGCTACTTCTTTAAAAAAAGCACTTTCGTTCTGAAAATATCCGAATTTTTTATGTGCAATATGAGCAGTTGGTCTTTTAGGTAAAGATTCTTTAGGGTATTTCATAAAAGCACCAAGCGTAGCATAAGACAATCTCAATCCGCCTTCTATACCTTCTCTGGATTCTGTTAAGATTTTAAATCCATTTGCATTTCCTTCAAAATCTATAAGGTCTTGATACTGTTTTGGAGTCAAAACATCTTTATACTTCTTCCCTTTTCCTGTAGCAAAATATTCTCCTATTGCTTTTTCCCCGGAATGTCCAAATGGTGGATTCCCAATATCATGAGATAAAGAAGCTGCGGCCACGATAGCTCCAAAATCATTAAACTGATATCCAAGAATGGTAGTAAGATGCGGATGCTTTTCTACAATCTTTTTTCCTACTACTCTACCCAAAGAACGACCCACCACAGAAACCTCTAAACTGTGTGTTAATCGGGTGTGCACAAAACTGGTTTTGGATAATGGGATGACCTGCGTTTTATCTTGTAAACTTCTAAATGCTGAAGAAAATATGATTCTATCATAATCTACTTCAAAACCTAATCTAGTTTCATCTTGTTCATTACGTAATCTTTTGTGCGTATCTCCTTGTCTTTTTAAGGACAAAAGCTGTTCCCAGTTCATCATATTTTTAAGAAAAATCGAATATACAAAAAAGGAAAGCTCATAATTAAGCTTTCCTTATTAATCACTATAAATTATATTTAAGCAACATCATCTATATCATCAAAAGACGAATCTTCAATATTTCCTATACAGATAAAACATGCCTTAATTAAACTATTCAAAACAACCTCACCATCCAAAACATCAATTAAGTTTGTAATATCCATATTTGATCTTATTTTAGACTTGCCTTTTACATAAAAAGTTTTAGTAATCCTATCTAAACTTAATACAAACGAAATCTCATCGAATTCTACACTGCCGAAAAAGTTTATTTTCTGAAATTCAGAATACTTAATCATAAACAGCTTAAACAACTCATTCTTTAATAAAGTGGTATTAGATTCCTTATTGAATTTACAAACTTGTTCATTTCTATTTACTCTGGCTTTATCAAGAACTATAGAATATGGTTGCCCATTAAAAATTAATGGATTTTCCTTAATCAAGTTCATCTCTTTTAATTCGCCATCAATAATCATCTTTCTAAGATATTTATAATCAGGAGCATTTTCAATACTCAAATTATAGTCTATATATCCTGCTTTCTTCAAAAACATATTTAGTGTACTTTCTACTATTGTTTTAACAGCAAAATTTTCCTTTTTTTGAATACATAAATACCCATATTTAGAACCTTTTGGAATATAGAACATTGAGAATAGTTCTCTACTCTGTAAATCCATTCTAGAAGCACTATATTTTAGAGAATTCGTAATACCATCCTTAACCTTAAATTCATCACCTGTGTAACCTGGTTCAAAATTAACAGCTATAAATCTTTTATCTCTATCAATTAATGGTAATCTGGATAAAGTAAATGTTCTTGATCTACCTTTACTATCATAGTACCTATAAATTTCTGTTAATCTATAATTACAGAAATTATTAATTACTTCTAAGAAATCTGTCTCACCATTAAAGTGATCTAAAACTTCATTCTCCTTTTTGCTATTTTCAATACTTAGCCTGTATATATTAAGTATAACCATAGTTATATTTTTTAAATTATGAAAATGAAAAAGTTATCAACAACGTTTTACCGGAGTTACGAACACTTTTCCTGTATTTTAAAAAAACTTTTAACTTGGAAAGAAGATTCTTATTATATACTTTTGAAGTATTAAAATAATAAGGAGAAGAGATAATCTCAACTCTCCAATTTCTTAATTTATTATCTGGTCACCACACCTTAAATTTTAATTAAGAAAAACAAGTTAGGGATATGTTCGCGCGTGTCCCTTTTTTATTTCCTGGTTTTACATCTCTTCATTAATCTTTTCTTTATTCTTATATAATCCTTTTTAATTAATCTTTTTTAATCAAAAAAGAGGAAGATCCTTTTGAAGGAAACTCCCTCTTTTGCCCTATATAAATGGTCTTTTAAGACCCACACATTAAACAATCATCTCCTTCGGCTTCTTTTGATTGTGCAATAATTGCACGAAGCTCTTCTGGAGTCAGCGCTGTACCTTCTGCAGAAACTTGTACTGCTTCTGGTTTTGCTTCAGTTTTAGGAGCAGATTTTGCTTCCATTACCTGAGCTGCTGCAACAGCTACTTTTTCTGCTTGTGGTTGTTCTTTCTTTTCAGTTTTCAGCGTAAACTTAATAGCATCCACTGCAGATTTGGTTCGTAAGTAGTACATCCCTGTTTTTAATCCGCTCTTCCATGCATAGAAATGCATAGACGTAAGTTTTGCCATCGTAGCGCCTTCCATAAATAGATTTAGTGACTGAGACTGATCTATGAAGTATCCTCTATGACGAGACATATCGATAATGTCCTTCATACTCAATTCCCAAACCGTTTTATAAAGTTCCTTAAGATCTTGCGGAATGATATCTATATTCTGGATAGATCCATTGGCACGCATAAACGTATCTTTCAGATCATCACTCCATAGATTTAATTTTACAAGATCTTCTAACAGGTGTTTGTTTACTACAATAAACTCTCCAGATAATACACGTCTTGTATATATATTACTTGTATACGGCTCAAACGCTTCATTATTTCCTAAAATCTGGGATGTTGATGCTGTTGGCATCGGTGCTACTAACAATGAATTACGCACACCGTTTTTCAAAACTTTTTTACGAAGATCAGCCCAATTCCATCTTCCACTTAATTCTTCATCTTTAATTCCCCATAAGTTATGTTGGAATTCTCCTTTAGAAATTGGAGACCCTTCATAAGTCTGATATGGACCATCAGCTGTAGCTTCTTCCATAGATGCTGTAACAGCAGCAAAGTATAAAGTTTCGAAAATCTCTTGGTTCAATTTCTTAGCCTCATCACTAGTAAATGGTAATCGCAACATGATAAAAGCATCTGCTAATCCCTGCACTCCTAATCCAACGGGACGATGACGCATATTAGAGTTTTCTGCTTCTTTTACAGGATAGTAATTACGATCTATGACTCTATTCAGATTTTTGGTTACTCGTTTTGTAATTTTAAACAGTTCTTTATGATCAAACGCTCCGTTTTTCACAAACATGGGTAAGGCAATAGATGCCAAATTACATACTGCTATCTCATCTGGACTTGTGTACTCCATGATTTCTGTACACAGGTTAGAGGAACGAATCGTACCTAGATTCTGCTGATTAGATTTGCGATTTGCTGCATCTTTATACAACATATATGGTGTTCCTGTCTCGATTTGAGATTCTAAAATCTTCTCCCAAAGCTCTCTGGCTTTTATTGTTCTGCGTCCTTTTCCGGCAGCTTCAAAACGAAGATAGGCTTCTTCAAACTCATCACTATGAATATCAAATAATCCAGGACATTCGTTAGGGCACATTAAGGTCCACTCTGCATCTTCCTGGACACGTTTCATAAATAAATCGGGAATCCACATTGCATAGAATAAATCACGCGCACGCATTTCTTCTTTACCATGATTTTTCTTAAGATCTAAGAAATCAAATATATCTGCATGCCAAGGTTCTACATAGATTGCAAAAGAACCTTTACGTTTTCCTCCTCCTTGATCCACATAACGTGCAGTATCATTAAACACCTGTAACATCGGTACAATTCCATTAGATGTTCCATTTGTCCCTGCAATATAAGAACCTGTAGCTCTCACATTATGAATAGATAAACCTATCCCTCCTGCTGATTGAGAAATTTTAGCAGTTTGTTTTAATGTATCATATATTCCATCAATACTATCATCTTTCATCGATAATAGAAAACAAGATGACATCTGTGGTTTTGGTGTTCCTGAATTAAATAAGGTTGGTGTAGCGTGTGTAAAATACTTCTTAGACATCAACTCATAGGTTTCTATCGCTGCATCCAAATCGTTAAGATGAATACCAATAGAAACTCTCATAAGCATATGCTGAGGACGTTCTGCTATCTTACCGTTTATCTTTAGCAAGTAGGAACGCTCTAATGTTTTAAAACCAAAATAGTCGTAGCCAAAGTCGCGATTGTATATAATTGTAGAGTCTAACTTCTCTCTATTAGCCATGATCACATCGTACACCTCATCAGAGATTAGTGGCGCTTTTTTCTCTGTTCTGGGGTTTACATACTCATATAAGTCTGTAACCACTTCAGAAAATGTCTTCTTTGTATTTTTGTGTAGGTTAGAAACTGAAATACGAGCTGCCAATTTAGCGTAATCAGGATGCGCAATTGTCATGGTAGCAGCAATTTCTGCAGCAAGATTATCCAGTTCACTTGTTGTTACACCATCATACAATCCTTCTATCACTCTCATGGCAACCTTTACCGGATCAACCAGCGTATTTAATCCATAACATAACTTCCTTACCCTTGCGGTAATTTTGTCAAACATAATTGGCTCCTTATGACCATCTCTTTTTACTACATACATACGCTTTTGGTTTTTATAAAATTCTTCAGTTAGAAGAATGTGATATTAATTTTGTTAATCCTTTTTTGTTTTTTAAAGCTATATAATGGATTTCCCCCGAAATCAGATACCAAAAAAAATCCCTGTATCGCTATAACCAGAGTATTTCTACAAGTAAAATATAATTATATAACTGTCGCCTTTCTTGTTTTTTGATAAAGCTTTTAGAAAACTTTATCAAACTGAGCTAACCACTAATCAAACAGCAAACCCGTTTTTGATCAGCTCAGAATGAATAATATGCTTATTTTGAAGTGATTCTCAGAGATTAAAAATCGGCATCAAAACTTATTTTATTTTCCTCGGTGTCTTTATTAAGAACTCCTGCTTTTTGATACTCTGAAACTCGTTTTTCGAAAAAGTTTGTCTTTCCTTGTAAAGAGATCATATCCATAAAATCAAATGGGTTTGCAGTTCCATATTCTTTTTCGCAATCTAGTTCCATCAACAATCTATCTGTAACGAACTCTAAATACTGTGTCATTAATTTAGAATTCATCCCTATCAAACTTACAGGAAGCGATTCTGTAACAAATTCTCTCTCTATATTTAAAGCATCCACTATGATTTCACGAATTCTCTCTTTTGGCACTTTATTTACTAAGTGATTATTGTGTAAATGCACGGCAAAATCACAATGCACACCTTCATCTCTGGAAATTAATTCATTAGAAAAAGTAAGCCCGGGCATTAAGCCTCGTTTCTTTAACCAGAAAATAGAACAAAATGCTCCCGAAAAGAAAATACCTTCTACTGCTGCGAAAGCGATTAGGCGTTCTGCAAAAGAATCAGATTCGATCCATTTTAATGCCCAATCTGCTTTTTTCTTGATGGCAGGAAAGTTATCGATTGCTTTGAATAAAATATCCTTCTCTTTTTCGTCTTTTACATAAGTATCGATTAATAAAGAATACGTTTCAGAATGAATATTCTCCATCATAATCTGAAAACCATAAAAGAATTTTGCTTCACTATACTGAACTTCATTCACGAAGTTCTCTGCAAGATTTTCATTTACAATTCCATCAGAAGCTGCAAAAAATGCCAAAATATGTTTAATAAAATAACGTTCATCATTTGTTAATTTGGTTGCCCAATCTGTAATATCCTGATGTAAGTCAATTTCTTCGGCTGTCCAGAAACTAGCTTCTGATTTTTTATACCAATCCCAAATATCATGATGTTTAATAGGAAAAATTACGAATCTGTCTTTGTTTTCTTGTAAGATTGGCTCTACTGCATTCATCTTTTTTTCTTTTAGCTAGTTTTACGATTTTTTTGTTTCCGTTACGGACTAACAAAGATCAAAAAATGCTTAGGAAGTTTCACAAAAAGTTAGCAAACGTTTTCAACAAAGTTTTCAACATGAAGGGAAATCACCTTTAAAATTCAATAATTAACACAATCGAATTAACCATTTGATTATCAGTGTTTTAAATAGAATTAAAAGATATAAACAAGACTGTTAGTAACCCCAACAAATCTCTTATTTTACACTTACTAACAAGATTTTTTACACAAAAAAAACGAAACCTAAAAATGATCATTTTTACGGCAAAACCGCACCTTACTAATTATAAATAAAATTCAATTTTTTATTGCTTATAATTAAAAAAAAAGAAAAATCATAGGTGAATTATACCTATGATTTTTCTAAAACAATCTTTTATCTTTTTATTTTCTTTTATGGCCAAGAAAAAGTTTCTCCTGTAGCATGATTTGTATATGTACCTGTTCCATTAGACAACCAAACATAGCTTTCTGACAAAACACCTGCGCTATATACCTCTATAGTCCCAGAACGATCAGTTTCATTATAGGTGAGTTCTAAACTATTATCTCCCGTTACTATATCCAATTCAATGATATTATCCATTTTTCTATAGGTTATTATGGACAATACTGTTATTCCATCATCCTCATAAACCGTTACATCAAAATAATTTCCATCTTTACTTATTTTACCTTCGTATAATGTTCTACGAACACCCGCTTCTTCTATATCATATGCGAAATAATCAAAATTAGCATCTGATGTAACAGTATAGTATAATGTTAGACCTCCAAAACTCCATACCCATACATCAGTAGTAGCAGAATTTTTAGCAAGAGAACTTTGTTGTGCTGGCGTATCTGGTATTTGCAGAAATGCCTCAGAAATGGCTAGTGCATTAGACTTCAAGGAAACTAAATATATACTGGCGGATGAAGCGTATACATCATCACCTATATATGCATCCATAGCCTCCGGAGTATCTATGTTTTGAATAGATTCTTGTTGCTCTCTAACACGGTTCTGAATATCCTCTAATTGATCCTCGTTCTCAATAATCACTTCATCATCATTACTACAAGATTGAAACATTATTGTTACTGCCATCATTATAATTACACTTATATTTTTAAATTTTGTTTTCATCATTTTTTCTTTTAATTGTTAGATAATTTACTTCTTAGTGTTCACCGAGCTATTAAGGTAAACATTTAGAAAATTTTTTTTGAAAAAACTTAAAGTTTTTTAAATTCTACTCTTCGGTTTTTTGCTTTGGCTTCTGGCGTGTTTTCGTTGGCAATCGGATCGCTTTCTCCTTTACCACTAGTTTCTACTCTTGACGCATTAATATCAAATTCATTCACCAGTAAACTTTTAACAGAAATAGCTCTTCTTTCTGATAACTTTTGATTGAAAACGGCATCTCCATCGGCATCAGTATGACCAGTTATCAAAACCTTTACTTTGGAATTTTCTGAAAGCACATTTGCAATTTTTTTAATAGTGCCATAAGATTCTGATTTTACCGTTGTCTTTCCGGTATCGAATGTGATTCCATAGGTCACCAATTTCCCTTCTGTAATTAGTTTGTTACGCATATCCGGCTTGCCTACTGCATATCTTATATTACCCAGGTAGTAAAATGTGTTTTCTGTTGTTGTTTGAGAATAAAATTTCAGGTTTTTGATTGTTGTATTTTTTTCTAAAGCTCTCGGAATGTCAAATACTTTTTGCTCATCAATATACACTCTTATCCTTTGTTTCTGTTTCCAAATGGAAACGTGCATTTTTTTACCTCTACCATTATTATCCTTATGCAATTGACCGATTTGCTTATTAGAACGTAAATTCAGATTGCGATCCTCGCAGTATTTATAAACATCAACTTTACCACCGCCACTGATACCTCCTCGAATTGTAAAAATAAATCCATTTTTCCCGGGAGTGTCTTCTTGCAATTGATATCCAGGATTTTCTACATCAGAAAAAATGACCATAAGATCACGTTGATAGGCATACTTAGATACATCAAAATCAAACACTACATCATATTCTAATGTAAAATTTTCCGGAAATTCTTTAATAAATTCTGGCACATAAGATCCTTTTCCTGTTCCTATCTGAATATAACGCCCTTCTGTACTATTTAATGTCACCACTTCAGCAGAATTAGAGGAGTTCCAACGTGCGGGTAAATCACCTATTTCATCCTGAGTAAAATCCTCGAATGCAATAATGCTTTCGCCAGGAACAAAATCAAACTTAGAATATGCAGCGAAAGAAGGTTCTGCTTCCTCGGTTTCTATGGTCGTACTTTCTCCTGTAGTATCAGAAGAAATCACTACTCCTTTATCCTTCTTGCTTTTTTTCTTGCTTTTCTTCTGTTTTTTTGGTTTCCCATCAACAGTGTCATCAATAGTTTTTTCTGTTTTTTTAGATACTTTTTCTTCTGTTTTTTTTAGAATGGTTTTCTCTGCCGCTTTTTCAGCAGTTTTTGCTACTTTTTTCCAAAATTGAGCTGCTACATTCTGAGGCACTAATATCAAAAAAAGAAATGTGAGCAATACGACGATTTTCTTTAGAGTTTTCATACGTTTATATCTTTTAATTAGAAAATTGAGAACACATATAACCAATACGCTCTCACATTAAAAATTTTGATCATCCCTTTTTCAAAGGAATTTTTAAAATTTATTACTGTTCATTTTATAATTAATCTGTTTGATTTTAAACTTTAGTGCGCTTTTTATAAAAAAGGTTAACTTTATCTTCGGAAAATAAGATCAACCTATTACCCCATTGTCAGGTTACAAAGTATGAAGGAAGAACTATTAACGTTAAAAAAAGGTCAAAATCAAGGTTTAGAGAAAATTTACAACGAGTATCGTAATGCTTTTCTACAATTTGCTAAAAAATATGACCTGGATCACGATACTCTTATTGATATATATCAAGAAGCGTTTATCGCCTTACGAGAACATGCTATCAACGGCAAACTAGACGACATAAAAAGTTCTGTTAAGACCTATTTATTTAGTATTGGAAAATATATGGTCTACGATCAGCTTAAAAAACAAAAAAAAACCATTTCTTATGAAAGCAGTGTAGCGTACAAGGAAACATCAGATACCGAAGAGATTTTTGAAGAGCCACAACTAACTCCAGAACAGGAATTATTAAGGGAGCACTTTAAAAATTTGGGGAAACGTTGTCAGGAAATGTTAACCTTATTCTATTATCGCGGACTAACCATTGATGAGATTGCTAAAAGCTTGGGTTACGAAAGTAAAAATGTAGTAAAAAGCCAGAAATCTCGTTGTTTAAAATCCCTAAAAGAATTAATTAAAACCCCCGCTTAAATGGAACGAGAAGAACTAATAGACAAATACTTACGGTCAGAACTGACTTCTTCTGAAAAGGATCAGTTTGATACGTTATTAGAGAATGATATCACATTTAGAGAGGATGTTGAACTTCTTAAGAACTTAAAGGTCGTTACTGGTACAGAAAGCCGAAATGAACTAAGAAAAACCATGACCAATTTTGAGGCAAAAATTGCAGTCAAAGAAACCAAAGTCATTCCATTATTTAATTATAAGAAATTATTGGTTGCGGCTTCCATATTACTCTTAGTTGCTATAGGTGGAACGATGTTTTTTGACCCTTTTGGTGTGAGCGCCGATACCTTATATGCTGATAATTTTGAACCTTATAAAAATGTAGTAACACCGATTGTTCGTGGTTCTACTGACGATAACGACGAAGTACTTGCTTTTACTTCTTATGAAAACAAAAATTATAAATTAGCAGCAGATCAGTTCGGAACATTATATGAAACTACAGAAAGGCCTTATTTTTTACTATATCGGGCAAACGCTCTATTAGCAATTAGCAACATAAAAGAAGCGATTCCATTATTAGAAGCACATATTGCTCTCCAGGGTCAATTATCCGAAAGAGGAAAATGGTATTTGTCTCTTGCATATCTTAAGGATAACCGAAAAGAAGAAGCCATTACTTTATTAGACGAAATAGTACAAAACGGAAGCTTCAAAACAGGGGATGCCAAAAAACTTCTCCAACAACTAAAATAATTGAACTGCCTATTTTTTTTTACTTTTTCGAATCATTAAATAAAGTATTGGAATACCTAGTAAAAGTAACCACCATAGATAAGAAGTGTCTTTATGAAGTGGCATGGTGTCTCCAGAAATCATAAATCCTGACCAATAATAGGGGTGTGTCAGTAATTCATCCTCGGCAGTATTTAGATAGGTTAATTTAGCTTCGCGCAGTGCTTTATCTTTTGGTAATGAGGCTTCTAGGTTTTTATAAAATTCCTGCATTAACTCTGAGGTAGTCTGATCATTAATTTTCCATAATGTTGTGACCAAAGACTTAGCTCCTGCATAGCTAAACCCTCTTGCTAGGCTTAACATACCCTCTCCTTTTTGAAGCTTTCCCAATCCTGTTTGACATGCACTTAGTGCTACCATATCGGCGTCAACTTTAAATCCATAAAGATCTTTGACATACAACAGATTGGCATCTCCTTCTTTATTGGGTGCAAATGCGAGATAAGAATAATCAGGATGCTCATCATTAGTTGCTGCGTGTGTAGCAAAATGAAGCATATTAAAGTTTTGTGCGTTTTGAGAAAAAGACACTAAAGAGGCTTCACTCCCCGTTATGGCTTCTCCGTCAAAATATTTTGTAATCTGATTTACCTCGGTTGTATTGTACAACAACGGTCCAAAATCAGCCCTATCTTTTTGATTATCTGTACTGGCTGTACCAAAACTTGGGGCATACGCTAGCAATAGGTTCTTCTCTGCTTTTACTTTACTTTGTTGTTCTCTAAGGAGTGTAGCAGAATTGGTATAAGAAATTTGGTATTCTTTAATTAAATAATCTGGTGATTTTATTGATGTAGATAACGCTTCGAATGGTAAATAATTTAATATGCCCTCTGGGATAATAATCAATTCTCTCGATTCAATCTTCTGTAATGGTTTTTTTAAGAGCTGTTCATATATTGCATGTCCCTCTTTATAAATCTCAGCGATGCTTTCAATATTCACTGTTGATAATAGTGAATAGAATTCTGTAACCCTATCTCGATCACCCTTAGTAAAAGGAATTTTATAAAAATTTTTCTGATCATTTTCTGCAGTAATTACAAACAAGTCTTCATTAGTAGAGAAATAACTTATCAATGCCTTGTTTTTGGTAATATGAGAAGTGGTGTTCTCTAGGCTTACTACTTCGGCATTATACTTTAGATCATAATATTTTGGATATTCACGTTCGATATCTGAGATAAAATTATAATACTTGTTCTTAAGTTGGAATAAGGAATCAAAAACTACCATATCGGACTTTTGATTAAAAAATTTTTTCTCTAAATGAATAATATTTGCCCTAAACTGTTGCTCTTTATCAATAACCTGTTCTGGCACACCCCCATAAGAATTCGCTTGTGCGCTTCTGGTTGCTTCTAACAATAAAACACTTTTACTTTTCTCCATGAAATAAAAGGCATCGCTAATGTATTTTGAATCTTTGGTTCTAGCATAAAGATTATAAGCGACTGTCACCATACTATGAAACGCGGGATACATTTCTGATATCAGAAATTGCTTGTCTATCTTACTTTCAAATTCTGGTTTTAATAAATCTAGGGTTTCTACAATATTATATGATGTAGTAAAAGCTGTCTTAAGATCCTCTAATCGCTTGCTTTTTTGATATAATAGCTGTAGTGCTTCTAGCTTTTCCTTTAATATTTTGACTAACTCCAACTTAGATAACACCTTTTTAGGATTTGGGTTGTTTTCAATTTCCTTATTGTTAAAATCCGGTGCCAGTTGTATCAAAGATTCCTGATAAAAACCTAGGGCTTTCTCTGGATCATTCTGAGCCACATATAATTTTCCTAATCTAGAAAAAACCTCCGCAATATCCTGATGCTTTTGATTTAGTCTATATATCTTAGTTTTGGAAAGATACGATTGGTAAAATGTTTCGGCTTTGTCAAATTGCGTATCGGCTGTATAGATGTCACCGTATAACAAATCTGCAGACCGTATGAAAGCATCGTTTTCTGCATAGTACGTCTCGCTTTCCTGAAGCACGCTAATCGCTTCAGTAATGCTATCCTGTAATACATAATTCTTGGATATGCGTTGATAGGTAGAGAGTATATTATTCTTAAATCTTGGATTATCTTTTTGTTCTAAATAAAATACCAATGCTTCTTTAAGTAATCTACTGGCTTGTATATAGTCTTTTTGTTTTTCATAAACTTTTGCAAATCGCATTTTCGTATTAGAAACTTGGCGACTCAAATCAAAATCAGGAAATGTTTCTGCCAGTGACAAAGTTTTTTTATGATACTCTTTAGAAAGTTCAAGTTTCTCAGTGTTTTCATAAATTGATGCCAAGAAAGAATAAGCTGAGTTGAGTTCATTAAGCTCTCCTATTGTTATTTCCTCTTTTGGTATATTTTCTAAATCCTTTATTAAAAGAATAATCCATTTAATGGATTGATTATAATTTTTTAGTTTGTAGAAATATTGTCCTTTTTCTAACAAAAACCGCCTCTTATATATTATACCGTATGTTATTGTATCTAACCTAGAGCTATTTCCGACGAGTTTCTCAAATTTATCCAGATTATTTTTTAATGCCCCCAGATCAAAATGATATGCATTTGCCCTTGTCAAATATGGTAAGACATTTAATTTTCCATCTATATAATCGAGTTCTTCCGCTATTTGATAGCTTTTATTTAAATAATAATATGCACTATCCTTTTGAGAATACAAAAATGAACCTCCTTTACTTAAAAAATAATCATAATTCGCTAATTGTTGATCGGTCTGGGAATTACCTAAACAAACAACAGAAAAAAAACATATTGTCAAAATTAACCTCATAAAAAAAGCCCTCAAATAATTGAGAGCTAATTTAATTATTATTTTTAAAGGTTACTATGGATTAATATTACCTTCTAAAGAATAAGTTACAACATCACCTATAGGCTCAAAATACTTACTGATTTGTATACTTACATTCCCCTGAAAGTTAATAGTATTATTAATTGAGATTACTTGTAAACCAGTATCTTCAAAATCAGATAGATCTCCAAATTCTGCTAGTACTTCCTGATTTTCAGAGAAAATTGTTACATTAAAGCCCTCTCCATTACCAGCGATTAACACACTAAGCAATTCTGTAAAATTTATACGATCTTCACAACTACATGGAAGTGGTGGTGGTGGAACAGGGGGAAGTCTTGGAACTCTGGGCCTTATTGCTGTATTACTTAAAGCGTCTTCAATTTGTCCATTCAAAAAGTTAATCTGTTCTGTGTTTGTATCTCTATTTGCTTCCAGTTCTTCCAGTTGCGCTTGCAAATCTTGGTTGTCTGGGTCGTTTGCTAGTTCTTGTTCAACTGAAGTGATTTCTTCTACTATGAGGTCATCTTGTCTGCTTAAATACAAAAGATGAAGATCTTGCTCTAAAAATGTTCCTGTTTCTTCAGCATCAGGAATAATAATATCATCTACCCCATCATCATCACTGCAACCGTAAGGAACAGCAGCGAGTACACATAGCCAGATACATACTTGAATTGTTTTCATAAAATTATTGTTTTGGTTTTTTTATTAGTATTTCTTTCCCCACTGGGGTAAACATTATTACTATAAAAATATAAAATTTATTTTTTGATGTCTTTTGCTACCTTTTCCAGTTCCATATACCAATCTTCCCCAAATTTACGAATCAATGCTTGTTTTACGAATTTATACACTGGAACTTGCAACTCTTTCCCTAATGAACAGGCATCATCACATATTTCCCATTTGTGATAATTTACGGCCGAAAACTCTGTGTAATCTTGTACTCTCACCGGATAAAGATGACATGATATCGGTTTTTTCCAATCTACTTCTCCTTGATTGAAAGCTTCTTCTATCGCACACAACGCAGTGCCTTTTTTATCAAATATAACATAGGCACAATCGGCTCCTTCAATAAGAGGAGTCTCCAACTCATTATGAGGTGTTGTAATATAAGTCCCTTGTTCTTCTATCGCTTGAACCCCTTCTTTTCTTAGATATGGTTTTATAATAGGATAGATTTCCTCTAGTTTTTGGGTCTCTGATACTTCCAAAGGGGCACCTGCTTCTCCATCAATACAACAGGCTCCTTTGCAAGCAGAAAGATTGCACACAAAATCTTTTTCTATGATGTCTTCTGAGACTATCGTTTTTCCTAATTGAAACATACTGCGAAGATAGTTTTTATGAATAATAATACCATTTGCTCGCTAAATTTATTCCATAAAAATATTCTTTTCTCTTTTATTTTAGAATAAAGATAAACCACAGCTACGACAATGCTAAATTTTTCTTGTCTCTAGGATATAGCGCATCTGATTTTTTATTATTATCGACTCAGCATGCAAATGATAAATATTTTACTGATTATTTCTCTTTTTATGCTACTTTCATGAAAAAAAGTCTATGTATTTTTGCGCCAACCTTAAAAAATCTACCAAAATGAACGTAGACCTCAGAGAAATATTAACAGCCAGTATGATTCTTTTTGCAGTCATTGATATTGTAGGCAGTATCCCTATTATTATTGACCTTCGGAAGAAAGTAGGGCATATTCAAAGCGAAAAAGCCTCTATCGTCGCAGCTATCTTAATGATCCTTTTTTTGTTTGTTGGTAAAGAAATTCTTAATCTAATTGGTATTGATGTAAATTCATTTGCTGTTGCGGGTGCCTTTATCATATTCTTTTTAGCGCTGGAGATGATTTTAGGAATTCAGTTATATAGAGACGATGAACCGGAAACAGCTGCCGTTGTTCCCTTAGCTTTTCCTCTGATTGCAGGTGCAGGTACAATGACTTCTATCCTATCTCTAAGAGCTGAATACCAACCGATTAATATCGTAATTGCAATTGTTATAAATATTATTTTTGTTTACCTTGTTTTAAAGTCCTCTGGAAAAATCGAAAAAGTACTTGGTAAGCAAGGAATTAATGTGATTCGCAAGATATTTGGCGTAATTTTATTGGCTATTGCCGTAAAATTATTTGCAACCAATATAAAAGATCTATTCTAAATGAAATATTTTATCTATTTGCTTATTGCAGTAGCTTGCTCTTTAATTGTATACAATGCTACAGTTTTGGATTTCCAAAACATATTACAAGGTGATAGTAAAACTGCCCTTATCAGCATCCTTGCATCTGGATGTGGAATTATTTTGTTATTAATCTTATTGATTTCCAGAACTATTCAGAAAAAAAGAGGAGGGAGATAATTTTTTAATAACCTATGCTATAAAAGGTATTAAAAAGCAGGCTATTATTACTGGTGGTAAAGATATTACAGCAAGAATCATAAAAAGATTATGAAGCTTTCTAAAAATCAGTGCCTTTTTTAATGACTTTTTTAGCTTCACATCTTCGGTACCATCTATATGCTCCTTTATCAAATCTCCAGAAACATAAGATGAGTTTACCAAAATCTCGTTGTCTAAAAACAAAGAGGCACTATTATCTAACAATCTAAATGCTACCGCCACTATAAAGAAAAAAAGCGGGGAACAAATTGCAACTGCGATTAGATATTCTGTTAACTCTGACATACTTTGGGTTTAGATTTATACTCTTCTATATTACTTCTATAAAATAATCCACCCGTAACCGCCATCACGAAGCAGCTAAAAGATTTAACATTAGAAATTAATATATTATTCGATTTATTCTAACTAAATCCTATTGAGATATTGATAAAACCTTTTGAATCATTTTATCATCTTTATTAATAATTTTTTCAAAAGCATTCGTCCCAAATAATTGTTGAGCCATAATCGCTTTTAGGTATTTTTTTAATTGTTCTCGATAATTTTGTAGGCTAATATCGATTCCTCTTTTTCTAGTATAGGTCAAGAATCCGTCTGCAAAATCATCATCGATTTCTATTTCCTGTTTGAATTTCTCCTCGGTCAATTTATTATAAAAACCTCTATTCTTATCAAGTTCTTCAAATATATATCCACCCATTCTTCCGGAACGTAACATGTAATTCAGCGTCTCTCTGACTCTGGTGGTATCTTTGCCAACAAAAATATCAGGTATGATACCACCGCCTCCATATACCGTTTTACCAGCAGGAGTTTCAAATTTTAAAGAATCTGCTACCTGTATACTATCTACATTTTGTAATTCTCCGTTTTTATACCGTTCCAAATACTCATTAAAATACTCCTTATTGCCATTTTCATATGGTTTCTGAATAGATCTTCCCGTAGGCGTATAATACCTTGAAATTGTTAATCTAATAGCGCTACCATCTCCTAAAGCCATCTCCCTCTGCACTAATCCCTTTCCATAAGACCTTCGACCTACAATTGTACCTCTATCATTATCTTGTATTGCTCCTGCAAAAATCTCACTGGCCGATGCAGAGTTTTCATTAATCAATACATATACATTCCCTTTTTCGAAGCTACCATTGCGTGTCGCATAGTTATTTTCAATCGCACCTTTCTTGTTTTTGGTAAACATAATGAGTCTATCATTTTTTAAGAACTCATCTGCCATTTTTAACGCTGGAGCAATAAATCCTCCTCCATTATCTCTAAGATCGACCACTAAGTTCTCTGCTCCAATATCTTGCAGAGAGTCTAAAGCTTTCTTGAATTCCTTAAAAGTTGTTTCTGCAAATCGATTAACTTTTATATAACCAAGATTTTCCTTGAGCATATAACTAGCATCTATACTTTTTAAAGGTACTCTTCCTCTTTTTACTACTACATCAAATATACCTTTCCCTTTTCTATAGACTTTTAACTGAACCTGACTGTTTAATTCTCCTTTAAGTTTATCCGCAAGTCCATCTCTTCTTAAACGCTCTCCAAATAGTGTATCCTGATCTGCCATAAGAATTCGGTCACCAGCCATAATTCCTGATCGTTCACTTGGTCCGCCTTTGATTGTTTGTATTACCGAAATAGTATCTCTGAAAGGGTAATAGCTAACACCGATACCAATAAAATCACCTTGCATGCTTTCAGTAATCCCTTCTAATTCCTCGGGTGGTATATATACAGAGTGTGGATCTAGATTTTCGAGAATTCTGTTTACAGTAACATCAACTATACTATCTGTATTGATTTCATCGACATATTCATAATCAATATAATCAATGAGACGATTTAATTTTTCTTTTTTTGCATTGTAGGAAAACAGTTTTGCTGATGGATTACTAAAATCGAGTTTACTTCCTAAAAAAACTCCTGCACCCATCGCCAAACCAATAAATAATGGTAAATATTTTTTTGAATAACCCATTAATTGTCTAAATCTGTAATCTTTTCTATTTCTACTCCAGCTTTCTCTAAAAAAGAAAGTCCTGAATTATCTTTGTAACCTCTTTGATACACTATTCTTTTAATTCCCGCCTGATGGATCAATTTGCTACATTCCTTACAAGGTGATAGCGTTATATATAATGTAGCTCCTTTGCAAGACTGTGTTGAAGAAGCTACTTTAGAAATTGCATTTGCTTCTGCGTGAAGCACATACCATTTTGTATACCCTTCTTCATCCTCACAAGGATTTTCAAAACCAGTAGGAGTTCCATTAAATCCATCAGAAATGATCATTCTATCCTTTACAATAACCGCACCAACTTTTTTCCTGTCACAATGGGACAACTTTCCCCATTCTCTTGCTATCCTAAGATAGGCTTTATCATATTTTAGTTGTTTTTTTTTTGGCATATGCAAAATTGGATAGTACTTTATTATAGTACGAATATATTATGACTATGTTTCAAATACAACCCTAATTGACAATAAATTACCATATTTTGTTTGAAATCAGCATCGGGATCACCATCCCAATTACTATGGAAGAAACAACCAGTACCCAATCCCTCTTAGAGAATCTAAAAATCGTTTGAATCACAAAACTAATAACAAGAACAATTAATACTACAACAAGTTGTGCCAATTCTATCCCTAAAGCAAACTCAATCAATGGTAAAATTTTTGAACTCACATTGCTACTAACCGCATTAAAAAAACCCGAAAAGCCTAATCCATGAATCAATCCAAAGAATATTGTCGTGGCATATAAAACGCCAATTTTATTCTTACCTGCAGCCTTTCCTGCCGTAAACACATTAAAAATTGCTGCCACTAGTATCGTTAAAGGAATTAAAAATTCTACTAGTTTAGAATTTACAGAAACCACATCATACGCTGCCAAAAAAAGTGAAGTTGTATGACCAAAAGTAAATAATGTAACCAGCAAAAGAATTCTTTTCCAGTTATCAAAAGTATAGGCAATTGTTAGTAGTATTAAAAATAGGATATGGTCGTAAGCCTGCCAATCTAATACGTGATAAAAGCCTAGCTTTACATATAACCAAAATTCTGACATGATTTTATTTTTGAGGTTGTCTAATGTACAATTAAAAAAGAATAATCCAGAAGATTTGTAGGAACTCTTATAAAAAATTTAGGATTATCCGCTTTTTAAAGAGATAGAACCGCTATTTACCGATTTTCGGTATTTATTAAATAGTGAATTAATGTATCTCAAAACATAAATAAATCATTAATTAAAATATACATTATGGATATTCAAAAATTGTTAGATGAAAGTATCATATTTATCCTGGATTTTGGGCCAAAAATAATAGGTGCCATACTGATTTGGCTTATTGGATCGTGGATCATCAAAAAATTGACTAAGGGTATTTCTAAACTCATGATAACTAGGAACTATGATGAAAGTCTTCAAAAGTTTCTCGTGAATCTACTGGGCTGGGGTCTAAAAATACTGCTAATTCTAGCGGTTCTAGGAACTGTAGGCGTGGAAACTACTTCTTTTGCAGTCATACTTGCTGCCACGGGTTTGGCTATTGGTTTAGCTTTACATAGGTCTTTAAAAAAATTTACAGGAGGAATCTTAATAATGATGTTCAAACCTTTTAAAATAGGGATTTAACAGAAGTGCAAGATGTATTAGCTGTAGTAACTAAAATTGAAATTTTTACAACCAAATTGTCAACACCACAAAATAAGGAAGCTATTATTCCAAATGGAACTTTATCCAACAGAAATATCATTAACTCTTCTTCTCGGGGAACATTAAGAGTTGACCTAACTATTGGTATAGGCTATGGGGATGACATTAAAAAAGCCAAAGAAGTCCTGATAAACGTTCTCACCGACAATCCAAAAGCCCTAAAGGATCCCACTCCAAATGTCGCTTTTAGTGAACTAGGAGACAATGCGATAAACTTAGTGGTAAGACCTTATACAACCGTTGCAGATTATTGGAATGTATACTTTAGTGTCTTAGAAGATTCTAAAAATGCATTAGATGGCACCGGAATTTCTATCCCTTATCCACAAAGGGATGTGCATATGCATAATTTGAACTAATTCTTTACATCAAAAAAAGGAATTAAAGCAATTCTAAACCAAAGCCTATTACTGTAATTTCTCTACAGTTTAAAAAAAATATAATATCGGGAGGTTACTGAACAATTCTTTACCTAAAAAAACATCTTTAGATCCCGCTTGGTAGGTATATTGCCAGTGTATAATGACCAAAAAAAATAGATATATGCTAGCTAAGTCTTCTTTTATCCATAATGACTTTTTACTCCAAAATAAATTCTCCAAAATACTATACCATACGTATGCTAAACATTTACCTATTATAGATTATCATAATCATCTCTCTCCAGTGGATATTTGTACTAACAGACAGTTTAGTACTATTACGGAAGCTTGGCTAGAAGGGGACCACTATAAATGGCGTGCCATGCGAACATTGGGGGTTAACGAAGATTTCATTACCGGAAAATCTACTGACAAGGAAAAATTCCTGAAATGGGCAGAAACTGTTCCATATACTATTAGAAATCCTCTGTTTCACTGGTCACATATGGAGCTTAAGAAGCATTTTTCTATTAATTATTTGTTATCACCAGATACCGCAGAAAGAATTTATACAGAAAGTAATGAGCAACTCCAAAACGCTGATCATTCTACGCAAGGACTACTTCACATGAACAATGTAGTTGTAGTCTGCACCACCGATGATCCGATTGATACGCTTACATATCATACTAAGTTTGCTACTCAGGAAAAACCAGTGAAACTACTACCAACTTTTAGACCAGATAAATCTTATACCATAGAAAACTCTTCGTTCTACTTAGAATATCTTGAATTATTAAGTGAAAGGTCAAATATTAATATAAACAATTTTGAAGATCTTCTTAACGCATTAGAAAATAGAATTGATTACTTCCACACTATTGGCTGTAGATTATCAGATCATGGTTTAGAACATTTATACTTTTATACTGAGGGGGCTTATAATATTACACAGATATTCAACAAAATAAAATCAAAAAAGACTCTTGAAATCGACGAAATCAAATATTTTAAATTTAAGGTTTTATTTTTTTTAAGTACTTGTTATCACAAAAGAGGATGGGTTCAGCAATTTCATCTTGGAGCAATTAGAAATAACAACGATAGACTGTTACAAAAGCTCGGCCCTGATACGGGTTTTGATTCTATTGGGGATTATTCTCAGGCCAAAAGTGTAAGTGGCTTTTTAAATTCGTTAGACCAAACGGATCAATTACCTAAAACTATTCTATACAATTTGAACCCTGCAGATAATGAAGTTTTTGCCTCAATGGTTGGTAATTTCAATGATGGGACGATAAAAGGAAAAGTTCAGTATGGTGCAGCCTGGTGGTTCTTAGATCAAAAAGATGGCATAGAAAAACATCTAAACACGCTCTCTAATCTGGGCTTATTAAGCTGTTTTGTAGGGATGCTTACCGATTCTAGAAGTTTTTTATCATTCCCCAGACATGAATATTTCCGCCGTATTCTTTGTAATTTACTTGGCGATGATGTTCAGAAAGGTTTGTTACCAGCAGATGAAAAATGGTTGGGAAAAATTGTTTCTGATATATGTTATTATAATGCTAAAGAACATTTTCCATTTTGAAAAAGCAATAGGGAAGGTGTTTTATATAACATCTTCCCTAAAAAACAATTCAAAAACTAACAAAATGTGAACTCTAATTATGTTTTAGGTATGGTTAAATAGGTACCTTTAAAACTTTGATTTAACACCGTCATTTCTATGTTGTCACTTACTTTATCCGGAACAACTTCAATTTGCGCTCTTCCATTGGACATTTTTAAGGCCTCGCTACCCATCGGAGTCCCCATATGTCTTTTTGTCTCCCCTCCTGATAAACATTGAAAATATACTCTTTCTTCGTAATCCAAACATCGTAAGCCTGCTTTATCTCTGGCAGTAGCGATGATTAAATAATTTCCATTCTCTAATTTGTCATACGACAGTGATAGTGAATTTGCTACATCATTTTTCTTATATCTATAACTAACACTAAGACTATCCGTTACTTTTTTTCCATTTTTAAAGCCAACTGCTTTTAGTTTGTTACTTCCTTCTTTAAAAACGACATCCCACGTAAATCCCGATGCAGGAAACATATTAATATCTTTATTCTTTGTTCCCAAGGTTTTTCCTTCAAAATATAGTTCTACCTGATCGCAATTGCTATACACATTTATTGTTCTTGACTTATCTTTAATACCTTGTCTTTCAGTCCACGTATGTGATTCTATATATACAAAAGGGTCTTTTGCCCAATAACTTTTAAAAACATAATAAGCGTCTTTAGGATTCCCTTCTCGATCCATAATACCTTTTTGATTTACGTAAGGGATATCATTTTCAGGTCTTAGAGGCGTACCGAAATCTTTAAATGCCCATTGTACATTACCTACAAAAGAATCATTGGTTTCTGCAATTTTTAGATGCCAGTCAAAAAGATCTACTATATAATTTTCACTCCAGTCCCCAATTTTCGCAATATTAGTGACAGAAGTTTGTGTTATAGCTTCTGTCCAACCATCAGGATCCATCGCTCCTCTGCCATCTACGGGATTTTCAGTATGCCTTCCATAATGACTAGAACCGCCATACTCTGCATGAATAAAATGGGGATATTCTTTTATGTACTTTTTTAGCGCTTTCTCATAGGTAGTATAACTTCCAGAATACCATCCCGACCAGATTGAAGGTGAGAACACATCTACTATACCAGAACCTGAATAATATTTTCTGATAGCCGTCTTTCTGCTAGGATCTAGTGTATGCGATAATGTATTTAATTCTTTTAAAAAACTATTTAACTTTTCTTCATCATCTCCATTTTCAAAATCTGGTAACCAATAAATTTCATTTCCCAAAGACCATATAATGACACTTGGATGATTAAAGTTTTGATTGATAATTTCTTTTAGCATATTTTTTGTGTTGGTTTTCCAGGTTTCATTACCTATCCCTCCTCTACACCAAGGCAATTCATCCCACACTAAAATTCCTAATTCATCACACATTTTATAAACTTCAGGGTCCTGTGGATAATGTGCTAAACGGATGAAATTAGCACCCATTTCTTTGATAGCCAAAATATCTTTGCGATGCAATGAATTGGGCATGGCTGCACCATATCCCGCATGTTCCTCATGACGATGTGTTCCTCTTAATAATACCCTTTTACCATTAAGGTAGAAAGGACCATTCTTTTTAAACTCAAACCAACGGAAACCAAATTTTTCAGTCAATTGATCAACCTGTTTGCCAGATTCCAATAATAAAACGTTCACTTCATATAGATTGGGAGTATCAATATCCCAGAGTATCGGTTTAGCGAGATTTTTGAAATCTAATTTTAATTGGGTGTTATTGAGTTTTTTAGAAATCGTACGGATTTTTTTTCCATCTGGTTGAAATAACTCTGCGATTACTTCATACTTTTCTTTATTTTCTAAACCTTCTATTTCTATATCTAATTGAAGAGATGCTTCTTCTTTCGAAACCTTTGGGGTCATGATTTTTATATCAGAGATGTTGGATGTATATTTTTTCATAAGCCATACATCTCTGGTGATTCCTCCATATATAAAAAAGTCACTTTTCTGAGAAGGTATTATCTCTCGATCATAACTATTATCCACACGTACCAATAGCTCATTCTTTCCTACCTGTAACTGATTTGAAATATCAACAGTAAAACCTATATACCCACCTATATGTTCTCCCGATAATTTACCATTTACGTACACTTGCGTGGTAATATTAGCTCCTTCAAAATATAGTTGATACACTAAATCTTTATTAATAGCGTCTATCTGTAAGTTTTTTCTATACCAACTTGCACTTCTCCTATATCCTGGCGTAAGGTCCATCGTATCGTGATCATTCCAGGTATGTGGTAAATTCACCGAAGTCCACCCGGTTTGATTATGTACTTGATCTATACTATCGATATTCAATTCGAGATAGTTCCAATCATTATTTATATTTTCTTTTGATCTGTTCATCTGAGCAGAACAATAGGTAGACAAAAAGACACATACTACAATTCGTATACAAGAGGAAAAAAAAGCATTGTTCATAAATCAAGACTTATTTAAGATTACTTCTTCTTAGAATTGCTTCTAAAAAATAATAATCAGCATAATTAATAGGGCCATTAATCTCATCATTTTTTGGCCAGTTTCCGGTACTATGATTTAGAATAAATGGAATGTTGGATTTATTTTGGACCACATATTTTTCTGACGAAAGACTACTCATAATTCGATCAGAAAAATCTAAATATTTTCTATCTTCTGTATGTTCATATAGTTCTATTAAACCCGATGCCATAATTGCCGCGGCAGAAACATCTCTGGGCTCACTAGGAATATTAGGAGCGTCAAAATCCCAATACGGAACAGCGTCCACGGGTAAGTTTTCATGATTTATAATGAAACTTACAATTCTTTTAGCCTGTTCAAGAAATTCAATATTCTCTGTATATCTATACGCCATTGTAAACCCATAAAGACCCCAAGCCTGTCCACGAGCCCAAGAAGATTCATTTCTAAACCCTTGGTGTGTTACTTTAGATCGTACATCACCCGTAATTGTATCATAATCGACTACGTGGTAACTACTATTATCATCTCTAAAATGATTTCTTACTGTTGTTTTTGCGTGTTGATCGGCGATTTCATAATACTTGTTCTCTTCAGTGTAGTTTGATGCTTCAAAAAGCAATTCCAGATTCATCAGGTTATCTATAATTACTGGAAACTGCCACTCCTCTTTATTAAAATCCCAAGATCGAATTGCACCAACTGTATCATTATACCGTGTAATTAATGTCTGAGCACTTTCTACGATAACTTTCTTATAATGTTCTTTATTGGTAATCTTATACCCATTGCCAAAACTACAAAACACTTTAAACCCCATATCGTGGGTTCGATCATTATACTTCTCTTTTTCTATATACGCTGTCCATTCTTTGGCTTTTTCACTATATCTAGTATCTCCAGTAATTTTAGATATTAGCCATAAACTCCCTGGAAAAAATCCACTGGTCCAGTCTTTTGAAGGAACTTTTTTAATAACACCATCTTCATCAGCACTTCGCGGAAAAGCTAATGAATCTACTGAATACTGCAGCAAGTAAGAAAATCTATCAACATATTTGACAACAGTATCTTGCTGTACTATACTCTCAGGTTTATGATCTGACGAAGCATCTTTACACGCTGTAAAAAACACAAAAACCATCATCACTCCTACCAGAGCTAGAAAACTTTTTTCTTTTATCATAGAGTTAATTAGTATCCTGGGTTTTGCGGCAATAAATTCAGATTTCTTCCTAATTCATCATTAGGAAGCGGAAATAAATAATCCCTGCTTGGATCGAAATTAGGCTGTGGATCCAGAGATGTCGGTCCAAAAACTTCCATTCCTAAATTTAATCTTTTAATATCATACCATCTTTTGAACTCAAAAGCTAATTCGATTCTTCTTTCTTCAATAATAAGATCTCTAAAGGCGTCTTTTGAAAATCCTGTATTTATATCTTCAGGAAAGTTATTCATTGTTCCGGCAGCATTTCTGGCTCTAGCTCTAATTTGATTGACATAATCCACAGCCTCTCCGGTTGGCCCCGAAAGTTCATTTGAAGCTTCTGCTGCGATTAGCAATACTTCTGCATAGCGCATCGCTCCATAATTATGGTCAGAATCACGGTTATTGGTTCCGGCTGTTCCGGGAAGGCGATAATATTTTGCAATATGTGGTCTGGAAACCCCTCTATTTGCGGTTCCGAATTGTTGCCAAGGCACCAGAACTCCATCGAAAATAGCCTCTGTATCAAAACTAACTGATTTTCGATAATCATTATCGTCAAAAGAATCATAAACTTCGACCGTTGGTACAGCTACGCTCCATCCTTCGTTAGCCGGTCCTCTCATACCGGTAAGTGGTGGAATAAAATCCCTACCTAAGTTACTGGTAGCGTCAATTCCTTTAAAATCTACAGAAAAAATATGCTCTACCAATCCATTTGCTTTTGTAGCATCAAATAAATCCTGAAAATCTGCTTCTAAATCATAGCCGAACCTTCCTTTATTATTGATTACAAAAGTAGCCTCATCATATGCATTTTGCCAATCACCCAAAGTAAGATAAACTGACGCCAAATAGGAAGCTGCAGTTCCTTTTGAGGGAATAGATCGAAACGGTTGTTGATCCGGAAGCCAAGTTCTTGCATACTCAAGATCTTCAATGATATTTGCGTAAATCTCATCTACCGAAGTCTTACCAACAGTAAATAAGACTTCCGGCTCTCTTACTGCAAAATCTATATAAGGTACTTCTCCAAAAACCCTTACTAAGTGATAGTACGTAAATGCTCTTACAAATCTTGCCTGCGCTACTATTGCATTCTTCACTTCTTCACTTGCCTCTACAGATGCAGCTCCTTCGATTGCATTGTTTGTGGCTCCAATGATCGCATAACTTCTGGGCCAAAAAGCGGTAATCATTCCATTATCTCCATCCATATCCATTAGGTCTACCTGAATCCTTCTTCCAGAAGTTGTGGGGTCTCCTATGGTTACCATATCCCCCCTTAACAATAAACTTAACGTAAGTTTTCTTCCCCAGAATTCTTCTGAAGCAATATAACTGTAGGAACCATTTACGGCCGCCTCCAGGTCATCAGTTGTGTTGAAAAACGATTCTGGAGCTAGTACTCCTATTGGTTCTTCTTCTAAATCCGTACAACCAATCATTGTAGTTGCAATAACTAATGTGAAAATTATCTTTTTCATTTGTCAGATTTTAAATTATTTACATTTACTGTTTGTTCTTTTCTTAGAAAGAAACATTTACGCCTAAGGTATAAGCTCTTGTGTTCGGGTAACTTCCATAATCTAAACCTAGATTTACATTACTTCTGCTATTATTATCAGACCGGTATAGTACCTCAGGATCTAAACCCGAATAATCCGTAAAAGTCAATAGATTTTGACCACTTAGAAAAACTCTTAATTTAGACATCTTTAATCTATCCAAAAGTTGAGAATCAAAACTGTAGCCCAATGTCATATTCTTAAGTCGCACATAAGATCCGTCTTCTACCCATCTCGAAGAAATTCTTCTATTTCTTGATGCTGCACTTGGTACATCTGTATTAGGATTTGTTGGGCTCCATCTATTCAAAGCTTCCGTGGTAGCATTGCTGGCACCATTGAGAGTATTCAATTCCAGCAATGTAAAGTTAAACATATCTCCACCTACAGATCCCTGGAAAAATATGTTCAAATCAAAACCTTTGTACATAAACGTATTGTTAATACCAAAAACAAAGTCGGGATGTGGGTTTCCAATGATCGTTTGATCTTCATTATTTAACTCTCCATCCCCGTTAAGGTCTCTATATCTTTCTCCTCCAGCTTGTTGTTCAAAACCAGAGCCTGGTATTGGAGTATCTGCAAATTGATACACTCCGTCATACACGTAACCAAAATACACACCAACTGGTTCACCTTCTCTTAATAAAGGTACATTTGGTAATAGCAAATGACCCGGACTAGAACTAGACCCCAAATCTCTAATATCTTCTCCGTCAGGGAGCTCTAAAATTTTATTTCTGTTTCTGGTGAAATTAATATCAGTATTCCAAGTGAATTCGCCAACCAGGTTTCTTGTAGATACTTCTATTTCAAAACCTTTATTTTCCAAACTACCAATATTTTGAGTTTGAACAGGGTTACTTAATCCGGATGTTTCGGGAAGCGGTCTGTCTAAAATCAAATCTTCTGTTACCATATCATAGTAATCCGCTGTGATGTTGATTCTGTTATCAAAAAAACCGATATCAATACCGAAATTCAATTGCTTGGTAGTTTCCCATTTTAGATTATCATTAGCCAATCGATCTATAGCTACGGCATTTACGAGTTCTCCTCCTTGAATTGAATATATACTTCTAAAATTAGCCAATGTACCAAAAGCTGCAATAGCTCTATTTCCCGTTAGACCATAACTGGCTCTCCATTTCCATTGTGAAATCAAATTAGAATTTTTGAGAAAAGTTTCATCTCCCATATTCCAGGCAATAGCACCTGACGGAAAGAAACTCCATTTATTATTGGCGCTAAACGTTGAAGAACCATCTCTTCTTGCAGAGAATGTGATTAAATACTTTTCTGCAATATCCAGATTGATCCTTCCAAAATAAGATGCTAGTTCAGATTCTACTAATCTGGATTCGGCAGGTAAAAGATTGGCTGCACCGTCTAAGTCCCAAAAACTTACGGCATCTGTCACAAATTCACTCCCCGCAGCAGTAAACCTTTCAGATCTTTCTTTCTGATAGGAATACCCAAGCGTTGTGGTTAACGCTCCAAAGCTAAAATCTTTTTTATAGGTCAAGTAATTTTCTGAAAGTATATTTGTCCTTTTTTGAGTACCTAATCTTGCTTCTCCTCCAATACCTGCTCCTCTTATTACGGTAGTTGGATAAAAAATTCCTTCCCGATCATTTCTAACATTATACCCTAAGGTCGTTTTAAAGGAAAGTCCTTCTACTAGCTTATAATCTGCATAAATATTGGTTTGAAATAGATCATTTAGCCTTTCATTAAATATTTGTGTTGCACTTGCAAATGGATTGTCGATATCATCACCAACACTTGGCAGGGTAAATTCGCCATTCGTATTAAAGATACCGCGATCCGGGCTGAATCGGAATGCTGAGGAAATTACTCCAGCGCTTCCACTCCCTCCGGATTGCTCTTGTGTCTGAACCCCTTCTCTGGTTGATCTTCTTCCAAAAGTACTCATTCCTACTTTAAGCCGACCAGAAACATTCACATTGATATTACTGGTAAAGGAAAAACGCTCTAATCCAGATCCTATCACAACTCCTTCCTGGTCAAAAAAGGTTCCCGAAAGGTAATAATCCACATTTTCTGCTCCTCCAGATAATGCTAGCTGATGGTTAGAAATCTGACCTGTTTTAAAAATGACATCTTGCCAATCCGTATTTGCAGAACCTCTTACATATGCTGGATTAATCTCTTCTATATAATCGCCAAATTGATCAGCTTCTAATAAGTCTAAGGTATTACTAACAGTTTGAGTGGAATATGAGGTGTTAAAATCAATTCTCATTTTTCCTTTTTTACCTTTTTTAGTGGTAACAATAACAACACCATTCGCTCCACGGGATCCATAAATAGCTGTTGCAGAAGCATCTTTTAATATTTGTATTGACTCGATATCTTCTGGTGCCGGAAGTGCTCCTCCCACAAATCCATCTACCACAAAAATTGCATCACTACTGGCATTTATAGAAGTTGCTCCTCGTATCCTGATACGAATTGGAGATCCAGGCTCGCCACCATTTTCAGATTGTACTGATACACCAGCGGCTCTACCTTGTAGTGTCTGTTCTGTAGAAGCAGCAGGATATGCTGTAATATCTTCTGATTCAACTGAAACTACAGATCCTGTGAGGTCTTTTTTTCTTCTAGATCCATATCCCACCACCACAATTTGCTCTAAAGACTCTACTGAAGCAGATAAGGTAACATTGATCTTTTTTTGACTACCTACTTTGATTTTTTGATCCATATACCCAACATAAGAAAACACCAAAACTGAATTTTCATCGGGTACACTTATTGTATATAGGCCATCAAAATCCGTAGTGGCTCCAATAGCCTTGTTTTGTACTGTAATATTGGCTCCAAGAATAGGCACCCCATCTTCTGAAGTAACCGTTCCGCTAATATCAATTTGCGCAGATAAACCTGACCCTATCATTAGTAATAGAATTGGAATACACTTTCTTAGTAATTTTAAGTATGTATACTTTTCATTCATGAGTATTGATTTATGTTAGTGAGTATTTTCTAATAGAGGTAAATGATTAGAAGACAAAAAAATATGATACACACTGAAAAAAACAGTTGCAGAAAAAAATATCTATTTCGTTTCCAATTCATACTCAAACCTAAATAAAAGACGATATATAAAAGTTCAAAAAAGGGTGTATTTCTGTACTACACACTGATTATGAGTAAGTAAGAGGAATTGTTGCCGTAAAAACTGGCTTTTTTAAGAATAAAATTTTGATGCATATTCTGATGGTGTTTGATCAAAATGTTTTTTAAAGCATTTTGTAAAATATTTTGGGTTCCTGAAACCTACTTTATAACAGACCTCTGAAATATTTATCTGACCCAATTCCAGTAATTGGGTTGCCCTTTTCATTCTTATGGAATGAATAAACTCATTAGGCGTTAAATTCGTCCATCCTTTAATTTTAGAAAACAGCATTGTTCTGCTAACCCCTAACTCTGAACTGAAATATGGAATATCAAAAGACGTATTGCTTATATTATCTTCCACTATTTTTACTGCTTTTTTTAACAGTTCCTCATCGATAGAGGTTACGGTAATATCAGAGGATTTAAAGTCATTAGACGAAAACTTTTCTTTCTGCTTTTCTACGGAAGAAAGCAGGTTTCTTATAGTTAATAAAAATTCTTTAACATTAAACGGCTTATTAATATAGGCATCAGCTCCTGACTCCAGCCCATCAAATTTATATATAAGTGATGTCCTTGAAGTCAGCAAAATCAAAGGTATGTGACTCGTTCTAATGTCACTTTTAATTTTAGAACAAAGTTCTGTTCCTTCCATTTTTGGCATAATAACATCACTTATGATTAAATCAGGGATTTTTTGCAACGCTTTTTTAAAAGCTATCTGCCCATTCTCTGCTTTGATTATCTGATAATACTCCTTAAGCATATCACCGATAAAATTTCTCAATTCATCATTGTCTTCAGCTATTAAAATCACTGGCTTTTGATCATGCTTACATACCGTTTCTATATCCAGGTCCTTACTTTTCTTTACCGTAGTGATTTGATTTTCATACTGACTAATATCATCACTTATTTTAAAATCTTTGATAATGTCTGACTCATCGAGATGATCCTTTCCTGTTTTTAGTTTAACTCTAAAAACAGTGCCTTTTTCTACATTGGAATCTACAACTTCAATAACCCCTTTGTGTAAATCAACTGCTTTCTTTGCGATAGACAACCCAATACCGCTAGCTTGATTAAATTGTTTTTGATACCCTTTATCACCTGCCACTTCGTAAAAACGATCGAATACTTTATCAACAAACTCTTTATCAATACCTTTACCACTATCTTGTATTTCAATAATTACCTCTTTATCTTCCTCAAAAATTCTAATATTGATCTCTCCACCTTCTGGTGTATATTTAAATGCGTTAGAAATTAAGTTATAAAAAACCCTTTCTAATTTATATCGATCAAAATATATTTTAATAATTTCGGAAGATGCTTCGAATGTATATGTATACGACCCTGCTTTGGCAAATTCGTTGAAAGACAAATAAATTTCTTTTAAATATTTAACCAGATTACCTTCTGCAACTTCTAGCTTGGAATGTTTGTTTTCAAATTTTCTAAAATCCAGCAACTGGTTTATCAGTGTAAGTAATTGATCTGCATTACGTTCAATAACCAATAAACGTTTATACATTTTATTACTTCCTTGATAGTTTTCTATTAGCTGTTGCAAAGGTGCTATGATCAGCGCAAGTGGTGTTCTGAATTCATGTGAGATATTAGTAAAGAACTCTAATTTAGAACGATTCATCTCTTCTTTTTTGATGTTTTCTAAATGTTCCAAATCTAGCTTATGCTTCAACCTTGTTTTTGCTCTATTAATTTTATTCAACCCGAATAATGCCAATACGATGATGATAATATACCCCAGAAAAGCCATGGGGCTTCTCCACGGAGTGGGCTCTACAGAAATTCTTAATTTAGTAGAAGTATTATTCCAAATATTATCATTATTGGCACCTTTAACCTCAAAAATATAAGTTCCTGCTTTTTGAATAGTATAATTCACTTCAGTATTTTTTGTGTACTGCCACTGATCATCTAAACCTACTAATCGATACGCATATTGATTATTTGATGCATTAATAAAATTAGGAATCGCAAAACTTATTCCGAAAGACGATTGATCATGTGACAAGCTTAACTTATCTACATACGAAATGCTTTTTTTTAGTATCGTTTGATCTCCATAGCTATCTATTCTTTTTCCCTGTATTTTTAGATCTGTTAGAATTACCTGAGGTACGAATGTGTTCTTTTGTATTCGATTAGGATTTAAAAAGGACACTCCTGATGGACCGCCAAAGTAGAGATCTCCGTTAATAGATTTCAGACAAGAATTATTATTAAATTCGTTTCCGATTAAACCATCTGTCTGATTATACAAAACAGACTTTTTCTGATCAGGATTATATGCTACGATACCTTTATTAGAACTTATCCATATCGAGTTGTTATCATCTTCAACAATACCAAATACCGTGTTTATTTTTGTGCCTAGAACATTTAGCTTGATTCTGGCAAATTTATTCTCATCGTACTTATATATACCATTTGCCTTAGTCCCTATATAAAGAATCCCTTTTTTGTCTTGATAAATTGTCAATATATCATCTCCAGACAATTGCTCTTCGTTAAAGAAAAAGCGCTTTACAGCCACTTTTTTATTCTGCAAAGCATTATTATTTATAAAATTTAATCCATTCTGAGTACCGATCCATAAATTTGAATGTTTATCTACAAAAAGAACGCGTATTCTATCATTGGAAAGAGAAGTTTTATCCAGATCATCTTGTGTAATAAATTTGAATTTTTCGTTCTCCAGATGATACTGAACCAGACCACTTCCAAAAGTACCGAAATACATGAATTTTTCGGATTTCTTAATACTATAAACGCCTACTCCTTTAAGAATTGATTGTAATTCACTACTTATTTCATTTGTGATGAATTTTTGTAAGTCTGTGTCATACAGTGCCACTCCTGCATTATAGGTTCCGATCCATAATTTTTGTTTATCAAGAAATAAAGATTTTATGTTCAAGCTTGGAAGTCCATTTTCAGAAACTTTTTGAATACTCGTAGATTTATCTGTTTTCGTATCTAGTATTGAAATCCCTTTTCCTTCAGTACCAAAATAAATTGTACCACTATCACTATCCTCAATAATACTACTTACCACACCATAAGCAGTATCGTCATTATCGTTTTTACGCAGGGATATAAAATTAGAATTAGATTCATCCCAAATATTGATACCTCCATAATAAGTGCCAATCCAAACAGAACCTTTTTGATCCATAAAAATAGTTTTTAGTGTATTTCTGCTTAAACTCTTTGGATTATTTTGTTGATGCTTTATTGCAATAAACGTATGATCTCTTTTCTTTATGTATAACCCATCATAGGTTGCTATCCATAACACTCCATTTTTATCTAAGGATAAACTTCTTACATCTTTATTGATCAAGCGATTTTCACTAGCTCTGTTAACCTGACGAAATACTCTGGTTGATGAATCGTATACATTAAGCCCTCCATATTTAGTACCTATCCATAAATTGTTCTCGTCATCTTCTACAATAGTCTGAATATAAGAGTCACTTAAACCAATTGATCGATCATTGCTATAAAATCGTTCAAAACCAAAATCACCTTTATTCCTCACTATCAACTTATTAAGTCCATTTGCGGTACCAACCCAAACACCTTGTTTTTTATCCTGATAAATGCTTAAAACGTAATTATTAGAAAGACTGGTAGCATCTGCGGGGTCATTTTTGATGGTTATAAATGAGTCAGCAGCTCTATTATAAACCATCAGCCCATTTGAAGAACCTACCCATAGTTCTCCGTTATCCAATAATTCAATATCCCAGATTGTATTATCAGAAAGACTTGCTTCATTACTGGAATGAAAATAGGATTTGAATACATTTAATTTTGGATCGTATCGGTTTAGTCCATTATACGTGCCTATCCAGATATAGCCATCTTGATCTTCTTGTATTGATAAAATATCATTATTACTGATCGAAGTTGTGTCATTGGGGATATTTCGGTAAACAGTAAACCGATTCCCATCATACTTATTCAAACCGTCTCTGGTTCCAATCCACATATGCCCTAACTGATCCTGATGTATCGCTATGACAGAGCTTTGGGATAACCCATCAGAAGTAAAAAGGTGTAAGAATTTGTTGTAAAAATTATCTTGAGCTGTAGATATAATAGAAATAAAGAATAAAAGCGCTACGTATATGTTTTTCATCAATTTCCTTAAAATTTTCTCTTAATAACGTTTAGATCCCTAAAATATTAAAAAAATGTTAATACTATCAATAATCTACTCTCTTTCCATCAAGCTATTCTTTAATGATCCAACCGTTCTGTAAGTTGATAGTTATACAATGAAGGTATCGAATCAACAGTTGAGTTTGTGAAATTTACATAAGCATTTGGTTTATAGTCAATTTCAATTTTTTTATTCCCCCAAACACCAATAATTCTGGCGTTAGGCCCATCATTCATACCATCTAGTTTTATAAATCCTTGCGACCTAAGTCTGCTCAGAAAATTCACTTTTATATTCCAAAAAGTACTATATGATGCGTGAGAGGGTTTCCAATATCCAGCTCCGCCACCGGCAAAAAGCGGATATGAATTATTTTTAAGAGGGTCTAGATGCACTGTTATTTTATCGAAAAGATTTTGATGATTGACCCCAGAATGCTGATCTAAAACAGGGTTTTTAAAAATTTCACAGTTGCTATACACACTTTTTGTTGAAAATGTATTAAAACTCAATGGATGCATAGTATCGTTATGAACCGATAAATTTTTTACCAAAACATTATGAACACCTCCCATTTGTACCGTATAATGTCCTTTTTTTTTACCAAGAGTTGTAATGTCTTGTATCGTGACATTAGCAATTGCTTCTGTTAGTATACCACTATCCGCATTTTCTATGACTATATTCTGAACCCAGCTATTAAATGTTCTGGTCAAGTAAATACCATTATATCCTTGTTCTACGTGGTGAGCAATACGATTGGAAAACGGAAAGGTTATTTTGAAGTTTTGAATTCCTATTTCTTCCAGAGAATTCCAGGCTATTATCCTTACATCATACTCAGGAATAATATCCAATAATAAGGGCGATTTTATCGTAATAGTGTTTCCGATTACTTTTTGAATTTTTACCTGCTGACGTACCAACGGTAAATCAGGATAGTTCCAATGATGGGATCCGATTTTCAAGTCTTTATTTGCATACAACTCACTGATTATCTTTCCGTCTTTTCCTTTTTTGTTAAACCATTGAATCTCTACTACATTTCCTGCTTCCAATCCTAAATTTTCATCAACTTTAAATGTGAGTATTCCTCGTTTTGCTTTAGGAACAACTGCCAAAACATTTGGCGCAACATCATATTCTTTTAAATATGATTTTACTCTGGCACCAGGAACTCTTGTCCACAACATACCACCAGACCAGGCATACTGGGAAAATGGAAGAAAAATATTATTTTCTTTCTCTTTTTGAATTTTATCAAGTTTTACCAAATACGCTCTTAGTTCTTTTAAGTCTTCTGGATCCTTTAAGTACATCATGGGTCTAGGACAAAAAATTTCTGTTCCTTTTTCTCCAACTCCGTATCCATTAAGAATTATATTACTACGTTCAAAATATAGTATTTCACTCAAAATAATTCTTCCGAAGGGCAATTGAATCAACACTGGATCTTTTAGTTCATGAGCCTTTTTAAAAACACTTAATAATGCTTTAGAATCATCCTTTTCATCATCTGCAATAACTCCAAAATCCGAAGCATTTAGTATGATACTATTCTCAGGAATTTTGATCTTTTTTTCGCCAAATTGGTATCCGGCATAACTATAATTAGGAATAAAAGGACCTTTACTTTCTGCCAAATCAATCAGAGATGATTGCTCCTGAGCCGAAATCCTAAAAATTAGTGCTAACGATAGTAGCCAAAAAAGAATTTTTAGACTATATATATCCTTTCCCCGCATAGTAAACTATTGTTTTATAATTCTGTAAACATACGTGTTCAAAGAGCTAGTAGTTTTAAGAATATACATGCCAGTGTTCAAATGACGGACATCAATTTCCTTATTCATATCAGAAGCTAATAGTTTACCCTGAAGATTATAAAGGTTAAAAGTTACATTTGGACTTACATTTTTAAGAAATATCTTTTCTGAAACAGGATTAGGGTAAAAGCTAAAATTATTTTCGTCAAATTCTCCAATACTAAGCAATTGATCCTTTTCTATAATAGAAAAATCCGCAAAATATACAGTTTCGTCTCTTAATGGCATAGAAGACTCAAGGCTTCGATATATCCCCCATTTGGGACGTAAGAAAACAGAACTACCTTCTCTTAACATATCAATATCTAAATCTTCGTAGTTAAGCAATTCTGCTCCAGACATCACATCTTTGATCGTAAGTTTTATGAATCCGGGATCTTCATCCGATGGAATGGTTGTACTATCCTCATTAACATACACCTCACAAGTTGCTTCTACCCAATTTCCTAAGAATGGTGCTAAATCAATCTCTCTAACAGTTACATACTCAGGTCCAGATGGTGGATTATCGCCTTGGCTATAACGTACACGTAGTTTTCGAACTGCTGATGATGAACTTGACTTGAACGGAGAAATGGTAAGTACGGGATTAGAATCATCACTACCTCCCTTAGCTTTGATCTGAAAAATATGTGTAAATCTGTTTGTAGGAAGAAAATCTACATCTAATTTAAATTTCCATTTATAAACAACTAACTCTCCTTTAATTGCTTTTAACTTATCTGGCGATGGATCGTATGTTTTGATCTCATTTCGTTGTCTATCAATATTTATGCGACACCGATCTGTATCCACATCTGTATGTATATCGAATTGAAATACATTTTTATTCAAATCATTGTCAAAAACTTCTGTAATATGATCAAGTCTTGGGGTATGATCACAGTCAGGCACCTCATACGGTGTGCCGCTGTATGTATCTTCAAGAAGTTGATAGGTATCACCTGGACCGTCAGCTTCTAACAAAGTAATCACATCCTGGGCACTACTAGTGGTAGATAAAACTAAAAGTGCGCAAAGTAATATTTTCATAGGTATAGTATCAATCATGATCATATATTTTGAAATAGATTATTTCAAAACTATTAAAACTTAACCTTGCAGTAGTTCAGATTAAGGGGTTCAATTGTTCAAATACTAAAAAATAAACGTAAAATAAACGTAATCTTTATTTTTTAACGCTAAAATTTACGGGATAATCAATCTTTTAAGAAAAATATAATTTTTAATAGCAATAATTATAAACGTCTAATAACCAGTTTATTGTACTTTTTTGTCCTATTTTCTGTATGATCCTTTTTCAAAAATTGATTTGTAATTGTCATAAAAGCTCCAATTTTGAGATCATTAATATTTTTCTCTTTTTTATATGGATAACAAAGTAATAATCCTTACTGGTGGTGGCGGAGTATTGGGTAAAACAATGGCAATAGCCTTAGCTCAAAAAGGTGCTAAACTTGCTGTTTTGGATTTAAGAAAAGATGCTGCAGATGAGGTTGCTTCAATTATTACAAATCAAGGAGGAATTGCAATAGGAGTTGCCGCAGATGTACTTAGTAAAGAATCATTGTTGAAAGCACGAACCGAAATTAACTCAACATTAGGAAGTTGTGATATTTTAATTAATGGCGCAGGTGGTAATCACCCAAAAGGAACAACATCTAATACACATTTGGTTTTAGAAGATCTCAAAAATAAACAGAAGGACTTTAAAACATTTTTCGATTTAGATTCAGAAGGAATTCAATTTGTCTTTAACCTTAATTTTATCGGCACGCTATTACCTACCCAGGTTTTTGCTAAGGATATGGTTGGAAAAGATAACTGTAGCATTCTAAACATCTCATCTATGAATGCTTTTACACCCTTAACCAAAATTCCTGCATATAGTGGAGCAAAAGCAGCTATATCAAATTTTACGCAGTGGCTTGCTGTTCATTTTGCCAAAGTAGGTATACGGGTAAATGCTTTAGCACCAGGTTTTTTTCTAACAGATCAGAACAGATCATTACTCACCGATTCTGAAGGAAACCCAACACAACGAGGTAAAACGATAATAGAACACACCCCAATGGGCAGATATGGAGAGCCTGAGGATCTTATTGGAACTACAGAATGGTTATGTGGAGAAGGATCCAAATTTATAACTGGTATTGTAATACCGATCGATGGAGGTTTCAGTGCATTTAGTGGCGTATAAAAATAGTATATGAATTTAGAACAAACGTGGCGATGGTATGGTCCTAACGATCCAGTATCATTATCCGATATAAAACAGGCAGGAGCGACTGGTATCGTATCCGCATTACATCATATTCCTAATGGTGAGGTTTGGACCATTGAAGAAATAGTAAAAAGAAAAAATCTCATAAAAACATCAGGGCTGCAATGGTCCGTGGTAGAAAGTGTTCCCATACATGAAAATATTAAGACCAAATCCGGAAAGTATCAGAAATATATAGAAAATTATAAAATTACTATTAAAAACCTAAGTGCCTGCAAAATCAATATTATCTGCTACAACTTTATGCCCGTGCTAGATTGGACCCGAACCAATTTAGAATACAAAGTTTCTGATGGGTCTACGGCTTTACGTTTTGATGCTACAGAATTTGCTGTTTTTGATTTGTTATTATTAAAAAGACCAGGTGCAGAAAAAGATTATACAGATACTCAAATAAAAACTGCAAAGGCATTAGAAAAACAAATGTCTGAAACTCAGAAAGACCTTCTGGTCAATAACATCATTGCTGGTTTACCCGGAGCAGAAGAAGGGTATTCATTAAGCGATTTTAATACCATTTTAGAAACGTATAAAGATATTGGGTCTAAAGAATTAAAAGAGAATTTATATTCTTTTCTAAAAGAGGTTATTCCGGTTGCAGAAGAAGCGGGAGTTCGTATGTGTATCCATCCCGATGACCCTCCTTATCCTATTCTAGGTTTGCCCAGAGTTGTGAGTACAGAACAAGATATTCTTGATATATATAGCGCAGTAGATTCTCCTAATAATGGACTAACCTTTTGCACAGGATCTTTTGGACTACGCTCGGATAATGACTTGCCAGGAATGGTAGAACGACTTGGGAACCGTATACATTTCATACATCTAAGAAATACTAAAAGAGATGAAAAAGGAAATTTTTATGAAGCCAATCATCTGGAGGGTGATGTAGATATGTATGAAGTGATGAAAGCGTTAATCAAAGAACAAAGCAAAAGACAAGAAACGGGTCGTTCTGACCTAAAAATACCAATGCGTCCTGATCATGGCCACAAGATGTTAGATGATCAACATAAAAAAACAAATCCCGGCTACTCTGGTATTGGAAGGCTAAGAGGTCTTGCAGAACTTAGAGGTCTAGAATTGGGAATCAGAAAATCATTACAATAAAGAAATTAAAATATAAAATTATGGCTACTGCTTACGAATCGAGATATGCGTCCCATCCCAAAGCTGTTAAAACAATGGACACTACAGCACTAAGGAATGAATTTTTGATAGAAAACCTGATGCAATTGGGACAAATAAATCTAACGTACTCTCATTACGACCGATATATTGCAGGATCTGCAGTCCCTAAAGACACCTTAAAACTAGAACCGATAGACCCTTTAAAAGCCGAATGCTTTTTAGAAAGAAGAGAGCTTGGAATCATCAATGTTGGTGGAAAAGGAGCAGTTGTGGTAGACGGAACTTCTTACGATCTAGAATATAAAGAAGCATTATATGTCGGAAAAGGAAATAAAGAAGTTTTATTTAAAAGTAAAAACCCTACCGATCCGGCTAAATTTTACATCAACTCTGCGCCAGCACACCATATTTATCCAACAGTAAAAGTTACAAAAGAAAAAGCAAATAAGATAGAATTAGGGTCTTTAGAAACAGCTAATCATAGAACGGTATTACAGCTCATTGTTGGTGGAATTGTAGATACTTGCCAATTACAAATGGGAATGACCGAATTGAAAAAAGGTAGCGTATGGAATACCATGCCAGCTCATTCTCACGATCGACGGATGGAGGTGTATTTTTATTTTGAAGTACCAAAAGACCAATCTGTATGCCACTTTATGGGGCAAACTCATGAAACCAGACATATTTGGATGCAAAATGAACAAGCCGTTATTTCTCCGCCTTGGTCTATTCATGCAGGTTCAGGCACCTCTAATTACACGTTCATCTGGGGAATGGCAGGAGAAAATCTAGATTATGGTGATATGGACAAATGTGAAATAACAGCTCTTAAATAAATGAAATTATGTCATTATCTCTATTTGATGTCAAAGGTAAAAATGCACTCATAACCGGCGCAACTCATGGCTTGGGAATGGCTATGGCAAAAGGACTAGGATTAGCCGGTGCAACTATCATTGTAAACGGTAATTCTTCTCAAGAAAAAATTAATAACGCGATAGAAACCTATAAAAACTTAGGTATAGATGCCAAAGGGTATAAATTCGATGTAACTGATGAAGAACAAGTAATACAAGCAATACAGCAAATTGAAAAAGAGATTGGGACAATCGATATCTTAATCAATAACGCCGGTATCATAAAACGTGTGCCTCTTGAAGAAATGGAAGTTTCTGATTTCAAACAAGTTATTGATGTAGATCTCGTGAGCCCATTTATAGTATCAAAGCATGTGGTAAAAGGAATGATCAAACGAAAATCAGGAAAGATTATCAACATTTGTTCTATGATGAGTGCATTAGGCCGCAACACAGTCGGGGCTTATGCAGCTGCAAAAGGAGGACTTAAAATGCTTACTCAAAATATGGCTACCGAGTGGGCAAAACATAATATACAGGTCAATGGTATCGGTCCAGGATATTTCGCTACAGAACAAACAGCTCCCATACGGGTTGATGGACATCCTTTTAATGATTTTATTGTTAATCGTACACCAGCTGCAAAATGGGGAAATCCCGATGATCTGGCAGGCACAGCTATCTTTTTAGCTTCTAAAGCAAGTGATTTTGTGAACGGTCATATTCTTTATGTAGATGGTGGTATACTAGCCACTATTGGTAAACCCACAAATGAAAAGTAATGAAACATTTATGTATTCTCATCTCTTTAGTTTTCTTGATTTTTTCGAGCTGTACAAAAGGTAAAAAACATAATTCCGAAACAAAATACATCAGTTTCGAGAATACTTTAGCTATAAACCGTATAGATGAAAATATCGTGATTTCTAAAGATAAAATAATATCCATATTAGATAGTATTTCAAAAAATAGAGTTCCTGTGCTAAAAGATTCATCAGGGAAAATAATTCCTTTGCAATTAGATGACTTAGAAAAGGATGGTACTTGGGATGAACTGAGTATCATCCTTGATTTCAAGCCAAAGCAAACGCTGAAGCTAGAATTAACAACAATCGCTACAGAAAGTATTCCTTCTTTTACGCCAAGAACAAACATCCGGTTTGGTATCGGAACTAGCAAAACGAATGTGTCAGAAGTGTTAGAACAAAAACGCATCGGTGATCCTCGAGCAAATGATAGTATTTTTTATCAAATGGAAGGTCCGGCCTGGGAAAATGATAAGGTTGGATTTAGGTTCTATTTTGATCCTCGCAACGGTATTGACATTTTTGGTAAAACTACATCAGACCTCGTTTTGGATAGAGTTGGTCTGGGAGATGGAAACTATCACAAATTGAATGATTGGGGAATGGATATTCTAAAGGTTGGAAACTCACTAGGTGCCGGATCATTGGCTATAAAAAACAAAGATTCTCTTATTAGGATAACCGGAAAAGATCAAGCGAAATTCAGAGTTCTTACCGAGGGACCGATACGATCTATTTTTGAGATGATCTATGAAAATTCAAAAATAGGTGATAAAAATATAGACATAGTACATAGAATTACTATATGGAAAGGGCAATGGGGATACCAAAGTGAAGTCTATTTTAAAGGTGTAACCGATCAAATGAAATTAGTAAGCGGTATCGTAAATCTAAAACCGAACCAATCCCATTCTAAATCTTTAGAAAATTATTCTGTCTTAGCAACTTTTGGCCCTCAATCAGAGAATAATGATGCACTGGGAATGGCGATCATAGTATCTAACGAAGATTTTATTGCTACTAGTGAAGCGCCAAAAGAAAAATCAGATATTGTACAAACCCATTATACAACGATGAATGCTTCAGATAGAAAATCTGTAACCTTTTATTTTCTTTCTGGTTGGGAACAATCCGATAACCAATTTACAAGCTATAAAGGCTTTGAGAAAATGGTTGATAAAACGATCCAAAGACTATCCAATCCTGTATTGATACAATAACATGAATAAAAAAGTTGTGACTTTAGGTGAAGTATTAATGCGACTTACTACCGCATCTAATGAACGATTCGAGCAATCAGAAAACTATGTTGCTCATTTTGGAGGAGCAGAAGCTAATGTGGCAATTTCATTAGCGCAGTGGGATATTTCAACAACTCATATCACTGGATTTCCGGATCATTCCGTTGGAAAAGCTGCGTTTAATTATTTGAGAAAACTTGGAGTAAATACCGATTACATAAAGTTTAGTGATGGTAGAATGGGGTTGTATTTTTTAGAAAATGGAGTTATGCAACGATCTTCTAAAATTATTTATGATCGTTTTGATTCTGTTTTTGCAAATTTAAACCCTACCAATTTCAACTGGGGTAACATCTTGGAAAATGTAGATTGGTTGCACTGGACAGGAATTACTCCAGCCATCTCAGAATCAGCAGCCCAAATATGTATGGATGCCCTAACTACAGCTAAAAAGCTAGGAATTACAGTAAGTGGCGACATCAACTATCGTAGAAACCTCTGGCAATATGGAAAATCGCCTTTAGCTATCATGCCTGATCTAATCAGTAGGAGCAATGTGATTGTAGGTGGATTAACCGATTTCGAAAATTGTTTGGGTATTTCAGCTGATAGTTTTGAAGAAGGATGCAAAAAAGTACAACAAAAATATCCCGAAGTACATACTTTATCAAATACTCATAGAGAAATTCTTTCTGCTTCCCGTAATAAATTATCCGCTATGCTCTGGAAACACGGAGAACTCAAAACATCCAAAACCTATGATTTAGAAAATATAGTAGATCGAATCGGTGGTGGAGATGCTTTTATGGCAGGATTAATTTATGGACTACTACAAAAGGAAGATCAAAATGCATTAGAATTTGCAGTGGCTTCATCCGTATTGAAGCACGGAATTGCGGGTGATGCCAATTTAGTTTCAATAGAAGAAGTAGAACAGCTACAAGAGGGCAACAACATAGGAAGGTTATTACGATAAATGAAATACCAAAACAAACATATCATCAACACGATGGAAAATACTGGATTAATTCCAGTATTCAATCATACCAACATTTATATTGCCAAAGAAGTATTGGATGCGTCCTATAAAGCAGGCATCAGAGTCTTTGAATTCACAAACAGAGATGAAAATGCATTAACTGTATTTACCGAACTATATGAATACACATCAAAGTATAATGATCTTATTCTGGGTATCGGTACCGTTTTTACCGAAACTCAAGCAAAGCAATTTCTGGATGCTGGAGCAGATTTTATTGTATCTCCAGCGTTGATTCTTGAGATTGCTGATTTTTGCAATAAAAAAGGAAGAGTATGGATTCCTGGCTGTGCTACCATTACTGAAGTATATAAGGCTCATCAATTAGGTGCACAACTAATTAAAGCTTTCCCTGGCAATGTTTTGGGGCCAGATTTTATAAAAGCCGTTAAAGCAGTATTACCCCAAATAAAAATAATGCCTACAGGAGGTGTACAGCCCACTCTAGACAATCTAAAACTATGGTTTAACGCTGGTGTAAGTTGCGTTGGGATAGGGTCACAACTTTTCAATAAAAACGACATTAAAAATGGAAACCTCCTAAAATTAACTAAAGATATTGAGGAGGCACTGCGGCATGTTCAAAAAGTCAAAAAAAACAAAAACCTATGAAAATCAAGAGGCTATTATTATTGTCTATAGGGTTGTTCGTATTCGGATCTTGCGCTACAAAAAACCAGACTAAAATACTAAGACTTGCACATACCTTAGACACCAAACATCCCGTGCATAAGGCAATGGTTATTTTAGGAGAAAAACTTGAAAAAAAATCGAACGGCACCCTAAAAGTAAAATTGTACCCTAGTGGTCAATTAGGCGCAGAACGTGAATGCCTGGAATTATTGCAAATAGGAAGCCTTGATGTGACCAAAGTTTCTGCCGCTGTTTTGGAAAACTTTATTACCGAATATAAAGTTTTTAGTATTCCCTACCTGTTTAGGGACAGATCACACGCTTTTCAGGTTTTTGATGGTTCTATAGGTAATGATATGCTCACTAAAGGGGATAAGTATCGATTAAGAGGACTTACTTTTTATGACGCGGGAAGTCGTAGTTTTTATACCAAAGAAAAACCAATAAAAACTCCGGGAGATTTACAAGGACTTAAAATAAGAGTTCAAAAAAGCAATATGGCCGTGGCCATGGTAAATTCTTTAGGAGGTTCCCCTACTCCAATTTCGTGGGGAGAATTATACACAGCCTTACAACAAGGCGTTGTAGATGGAGCAGAAAATAATCTCCCTAGCTTTTATACTTCTAAGCATTACGAAATTTGTAAATATTTTAGCATGGATCAACACACCTCTGTTCCTGATGTTTTATTGATAGGCTTAGACACTTGGGAAAGGCTATCTCAACAAGAACAGATTTGGTTAAAGGAAGCAGCCAGAGAATCTACTGAAGAGCAACGAAGATTATGGGCTGATTCTGAAAAAGAGTCTCTAGACGCCATTACTGCTTCGGGAGTCGAAATTATTACACCAGATACAGTTTTGTTTGAAAAGAAAACAGAAAGCATCCAAACTATGTTTCAGGATGATCCAGAAATGCTCTCTCTTATTAAGAATATCAAAAATACGAATCAATGAAGAAAATGATTGATACAATTTTGGAAAAAGCATTAATCTTCATATTCTCTTTGATGTTATTAAGTGTTATCTGGCAGGTGTTTTCCAGATTTTTACTCCAATCTCCAAGCACTATTACTGATGAAATTTCCAGCTTTTCTTTAATCTGGTTAGGACTTCTCGGAGCAGCATATGCTACAGGAAAACGCTTACATCTTGCAATAGACCTAATTCCCGCTCGTATTGTAGCAAAAAAGCAAAGACTTTATGATGGTATTGTACACGGAGCCATCTTCGTTTTTGGTTTCTTGGTAATGGTAATTGGTGGCATCAGACTTTGCTGGCTTACGTTTGTGTTTCAGCAAAAATCCGCAACCTTAGAGATTCCTTTAGGATTTATTTATTTAGTGATACCTATAAGTGGTTTATTGATATGTTATTATTCTTTGGAAATATTGCTTCGAAAAAAAAGATTTTAAAATTCGCCTTATGAACTATACTGAAGTTTTAATTCTGACCCTAAGTTTTTTGGTATTGCTTTCCTTGCGTGTTCCTGTCGCCTATGCTATTGGACTTTCCGGATTGTTTACATTAATGGTCGCCATGCCTTTTATGCCCTCCGTAACAACTTTAGCTCAGCGTATGGCAACCTCTTTAGATAGTTTTACACTTTCTGCAATTCCATTTTTTATTTTAGCAGGTCAGATCATGAATAGAGGAGGCATTGCAGTAAGGCTTATAAATTTTGCAAAAGCTATAGTAGGCCCCTTACCTGGTGGGTTGGCATTTGTAAACATTTTTGCCTGTATGCTTTTTGGTGCAATCTCTGGTTCTGCTGTTGCCGCTGCTTCTGCAATAGGTGGGTTTATGAATCCAATGATGGAAAAAGAAGGTTATGATAAGTCTTTTAGCGCGGCTGTAAACATCACAAGTTCGACTACCGGCCTATTAATTCCACCTAGTAATGTATTAATCATATATTCTCTTGCTAGTGGTGGTGTTTCTATAGCTGCTTTATTTGTTGCTGGATATGTACCTGGTTTATTGATAGGACTTGCTTTGATGTTCGTTGCAGGAGTTTATTCTATAATCAAAAAATATCCTACAGAAAAACTAGTAAGCTTTCAAGTGTTTTTAAAGAGGTTTTTAGACGCATTACCGAGCTTACTTTTACTGGTAGTGGTTATCGGAGGGATTGTAGCAGGAATTTTTACAGCTACAGAAGCCTCTGCAATTGCGGTTATTTATACGTTTGTTTTGGCTATGGCGTATAAAGAAATATCTTTTAAAAGTATAGGGTCTATTCTCATCGAAACAGTGAAAACCTCAGCAATTGTACTCCTCCTAATCGCCACTTCTATCGCCATGTCTTGGGTAATGTCATATGAAAATATTCCTCAAGAAATTAGCAACGCTTTACTTTCAGTAAGCGAAAACCCCATAGTTATCTTGATTCTCATCAATTTGATTTTACTATTTGTTGGAGTTTTTATGGACATGACTCCAGCAATACTGATCTTTACTCCTATATTTTTACCAATCGTTACTGATTTAGGAATGAATCCTATTCACTTTGGCATTGTAATGATACTAAATCTTTGTATTGGATTATGTACACCTCCTGTTGGTTCTGTACTGTTTGTTGGATGTAGCGTAGCAGAATTAAGTATTCAAAAAGTAATTAGGCCTTTACTGCCGCTATTTTTGATTATGATTGTGGTCTTGGTTATGATTACCTATATTCCAGAACTAAGTTTATGGTTGCCGAGAGTTTTCGATTTATAATTTTTGTACAAAACATACTAAAAAAGGCTTCCGAACTAATATTTCGAAAGCCCTTCAAATATTTTTAAAAAGGTATCTTTTGCATTCAACTATTTATCCTAATCAACCGCATAAAATCGAACCTTTGCAGCACCTCCTTTTTGACCCGACCCGTTAGTATTGTTTAGAATATAAATTCCGGCCTTAAAAAGAGCTTTAGAAGAATCTTCGAGTGTTGGATCGTTATATAACGTATAAAAGTTACCACTGCTGTTTTTGATTTGTACTTTTATTCTATTATTTCCTGATTGAATTTTAAATTCGTAAGCTGTATTCATATTAAATTTCAAACGACTTCCACTACTATTGGTTATAAGACCGTCGCTCTTTAATCTATCAGCTCCTCTTTCACCGCATCTCCACGCATTTTTAAATAAAACTGGTTACCGGTGCTGCTTAGCTGTTGTGTATACAACAACATAAGGTCATCACTTCCTGTATGAATTTGAGCAAAGCCTAATTGCCTGGAATCAGAGAACTGTGTAATACGAAGCTTTAATTTTAAAGTTCTAGTATTATTACTATTGGTATTCCATTCTGTATTTTGGCGCAATTCTGTACGAGTTCCTCTGGTACCGCAAGAAGTACTTGGACCTTTTCCCGGAGCCACATACGCCACACTATAACGATCATACACTTCAAAATAAGTCCTATGACGATATCCGTTTTGCGGGCTGGAATTAGAGACATTTAATACTCCATATTTATACGTTTTTCCACTACAAGATTTAGCATTTTTTTCAATCGGAAGTTGGATTTTCCAGTCAGAATCAGATAATTCCCATTTGTCATATGGACTATCTGATGCCTTAGAGATAGATTGAGAATGTAATTCTGTTTCTTCTGTAATGTCTTGAAGATCATCATTTACGCAAGAAATCATTAGGTTCGTTGGTAGAACTAAAAAAAAGAACTTTTTAGTTCGATTACAAATAATTTGGTAAGAACGTTTCATAAGTAATAATTTGTGTTATTGTTCTTGAGTTATTGAGAAATATTTAAACAACCTCAAGGCAAAATTTGCTTGAGGTTGTATTTTTATAGATGAAGCTTTAAGTGGTTTTAGAGTAATCAATGTTCGAAAGTAAAAACTGTCCAACATTCTTTAAGTTATCGCTTCAGTTTTAACCAAAACAAAACAGAATCTATCAAGGCTTTATAGACTATCCCGGCAATCTGAATTGTTTCATTTTTTTTGAAGAATAATAGCTACACCTTTTAAAGTTCTCGATACATCAATAAGTCATAATTGACACATAAGATGAGCGAAGTACCTTTAGAATATATTATCTTAGGGTAATTTACTATTGTGTCAATCGGTCTTTATAATCTTGTAGATCATTGGTACTTTTTGGCTATTATTTACATCAATAATTTGAACCAAATAGATTCCATTAGACAATTTGCTTAAATTAATTTCATTATCGTTTTCACTAATTGATTTACTGGTTCTAACTGCGCCCAATAGATCATATATTTTAATCATTTTATTAAAAATATTATTTCCAGATACAAATAGAGAATTCCGAACTGGATTAGGATATATTATTAAAGCATCTTGATCTTCTACATCATCAATGGATAACGTATTTTCTTTAACGATGATAGTCATAATTTGAGTAGTAGTAGCTCCCTGATTATCTGTAGCGACCGCCTTTAATTCATAGCTTCCTAAAGCGATGTTCAATAAAGCTACGTCATTTTGACCTGGATTAGCTGCACCCCATTCGTATGGCGCTACTCCTTCTTGTCTTACTAACTCATTATTTACGTAGAGTTCCACATTTGCAACATTTCCATCACTATCTGACGCATTAATTGTGACTCCAACATCATCTCCTTCTATAAATTCGTTAGTACTAGGACTTTGGAAACTAACTTGTGGAGGTGTGTTATCCGTACTGTTATCTTCAGGCTCATAATCATTGGTAGTACAAGGCAATGGTATAATGTTATACGATCCTTGCCCTGTCCATTTGAGAAAAATATTTATCCTATCATTCCCTCCTTTTGCTCTTAATTTCAAATATACATCTCCATTTCCAGCAATAAAGTACGCAAGATCTGTTGAAGCCTCTACAGCGGCTTTAGATGTTAGCCTTACAATGCCAGAGCCGCTTACATTAAAACCACTAAGCTTTCCTAATCCCTTAAAATTTACCAAAGTTAAGTCTCCGGCATCTCCTTGATACCATATTAGATGTATGCGTTTACTAGTGGGGACTTTAGACAAGTAATAGTTGTAGGTAAACCCCTCATTAACAAATAATCCAGCTTTGTATGTTCCAGTATTTGCTCCTATATCGTATACACAAGCAGTTTCTGTTCCGGGCTTCATACGCTGAATTGCTATGGCAGGATCATTGCCCATACCTGTCAACCATAAATTGGCAAGATAAAAATCCGATCGTATCATATTTTCCCAAGATGAATGTCGGTATTCATTCCCAACTCTATTAAACGCAACATCCCGCACCAAGGTGGTATGCGCTTTGCCTAAAAGTCCTCCATCGTAATCTTTAAATCCCAAAGCAATCTTTCTTGGGCGAGCAGTTGGGTTTGGTTGTAAAAATCTAAATGGAAAGGGTTCTGAAAATCCTTTGGTCGTTCCTCTAAATGTAGGGTTCAAATTTTCGGTGGCACCCGCTCCTTCTTTCTGTTGCATCATCACTGCATTTCCAAGGTTCCAGCCTTCAAAATGACAGTCGATATGTCGTCCTGGACCATCATAAAATTTATAGAATTCACGTGTCCCTGAAAAAACACCTAATTCAGCATCCACATTAAAAAGACTATTTTCTATTTTGATGTCAGAAGCGAGCATCGTAATCGTTTTGTTATCACTAAAAATACAATTCCTATACACAACCTTAGTAGCATCGCCTTTGACCCCTAATCCACTATATATGGCTTGATCATTTCCGTAAAACAATCCGTTTTGTATATATTGTTCTGTCTGTACGTCCCAACCAAAATTCTTTTTTATAGAATGATCGTCGTTAAGTTGATCAAAAACATCCCAACCATTCATACACGTATGTGCCACAAAACCATCAAATTTCCCTAAAGGTTGTTTCCAAACCACCATTCCTTCATAATATGTAAGATTCCCAGAAGCAAACATAGGACCATTTTCAGGAAATGCAAACCAGAAACCAGTACCTTCTGTTCCAGCAGCTACATTATTTTCGAAATAATTATTGGGATTTGTGATCCAATAGGAAGCAGGCGTTCTATTTTGAAGTTGATTAAACTCATTATCAGAAGGTGTTACTTCTTCTCCTCTTTTAGGTCGTCTGGTTACAAACACTACATTGTTTTTAATGGTATTGAAGCGTTCAGCACCATCCTCTAAAAAAATACCGTGACCGATATGATCATATGCAAATACTCCATCTACGGTAACATAGTCCGTTCCATGTATCGTTACTGCCCTGTTAAATGATTTGTGTACACTACTGTTTCTTAAATAACTGCCTTGCGCCTTATCTTCATTTAAATGCCAATGGAATGGGTATCTTCCTAAAACTGCTTTCTGTCCCATTTTATACAGCTCTATATATTCTACGTGAGCAGTGGAGTTTTTCATTAACATAATATGACCGCCAAATCCAGTTTGTTCATTGTTTCCATCCATCTTCCCCTGAATCTTGATATAGTGAGATAACAAGCCTACCTCACCCTGGATATTCACATCCCAGGTTTTTCCATCTCTTGCCCTGGTATATGATTTTGATCCTCCTATATGCTTATATTGTAACGGCTCTTTTAGTGTAAGGGTTCTTCTATTACCACTAATGGCAACGATCTCAGCTTCATCAACATCGTTCCAAGCTTTGCCACTATTAGTAGCTAAACCTGTAGCAGTCAATGCAATTTGATCTCCTATTTCCCAATTAACAGCTTCTTTTAAGGTGATTTGGGTAGCTCCTGCATTTGCGGTAGCAGAAAGGTTAGTCCAACTCATTCTTTTCTTTCCGTGTAGCTCTAATCGGCCTCCACCCATAACCATAATGGATTTATAGGATGCCGGTGCATCTACTATTTTAGTACCGCTGAGTGTTATCTGACAACGAATCTCATTACTATTTTTATTTGCTTGATAAGGTTGGCCTTCAGTTCCGATTTCCATATAACCGCCATCTGCTACCATAATACGTTGCGTTTCTAAATCAATCCAAGCTCCTTGTGGTTGCCAATTTACAGCACTTAATTTTCCGTTTACTCTAATGCTTTTTGCTCTACAAGTACCTACCATCACCAGGTCTATTCCTGATGGGATTACCACATCATCATTTAGTGTCGGTTTAACGCCATTAGGCCAAGTAGAAGCACTTGTCCATAAACCAGAACGAATAGGTTGGATCGTTGCTAGATTTATCGTGGGAGGTACGCAATTAAATGAGGAAATACTATTTGTTGGAGAATCGGAAGCAATAGCAATACGCTTGCTCATACAAAACGCTAGTAACACTAATAAAGTTAATGTTATAACACTATTGTGTTTGGCATACTTTTGCCATTTTATAATGAAATTTTTGAAGGTTTTCATAATTAGTTAGGTTTTAGTTTTGAGTTTGTGTTATGTAATAGAATATTTACCATCGAAATAAAAAAACCAGTTCTCATAGACTTAAACCGTCTTAGAACTTTTAAAGGTTTCGTATTTTAATGTTGTTCGAAAAAATGTGATTTCTATCATTAATTTATTCAATATGGTTAGATCCACTTCATGAAATAATTCACGCTTCGTGGATGTGTATACTCATATCCATATTAAAATATTAAAGATCTAAGGGAAGAAATATTTTAAAAATCAAAATGCTTAATACGACATGGTATTTATAATAATTTACTTAAGATTGATATGATCATACATAAATTTTAAATTATAGATTAAAATTCCCAATTGTATTTGTTAAGTGCATTGTAATTATCGTAAAAATAATAATAAGAATGTCTGAATTTCCTTATTAAATATTTACAATACAATAATACTTGTTTATTCTAAAAAATTCAAGTTTAAAACACTTGACAAATACATTAAAATCCTGATATTTAGTTTTTAAAAATTAAAGATACTTTATAGATAATTTTTAGGTCCTTTTTGGATCATTTTACTTTGTATTTAGACATACTTCAAAAGAATTACAATTTCAACTCGACATATGAATTCGAAAACATATAATGGAGCGAGGTATTATTAGTTTTTAACGTGGTATTCTACCATTGATTATAATTCAAAATTGGTTTTTAGTTGGTGATTTGAAGAGTTTTATTCAACTTCATTTTTTAACAAATAGCTTGGACACGTTTCTTTTAGTATTCTGGATCGTAATAATGTATAGTCCAGATGGGATATCGCTTACATCGATCGTTTGGTCATTGCTTGTCATTGTACTCTTTTTTATGATTCTTCCATTTAACTCCACAATTACTATATTCATCGTACTATTGATAAGTGCCTCGATATGTAATTGGTAATCCGCAGGATTTGGATACATTTTTAAATTTAAACCTCCTGTTTCAAAATCTTCAATGGACAGCGTTTCTTCTACAGTTATTGTTTTAGAAACCTCATTAGTTGCTCCATCATTATCTGCGACTATTACTCTTATGGTATACTCGCCTGGCTGTATGTTATCGATAATGTGGGGTGTAAAATATTGACCATCCGTATCAACCAGTTCTTCGTTTACAAAAATTTCGTGTTTTATGATGGTTCCATCAGTATCATTAGCGTTAATAGCTACCGTTATGTCATCACCTTGTACATAACTATTTTGAGCTGGACTTGTTAATGACAATGTAGGCATTTGATTTTCTTCATTATCCGTATCAGAACAATTGGTCCATACTTTGAAATCGTCAAAGTACGTATAATCGTCTTGTGGTGATTGCCACCATTCGTCTGTACGATTACCTCCTCTGTAGGTATGCATTACAACAGAGTTAATTTTAACACTACCTTTTCCGGGTAAACGAAAAGTTACATCATTAAGATCAACTAATTTTTCACCATCGATAAACATTCTTAAAATACCGTTTTCTTGACCTGGCGTATTTAGCTTTAGGTATTGTTTTACGGTATACCATTTATTTCTTTCAAGCTTTAAATTACCTAGTCGGGTGTCACCTCCACATCGAGTTTCTCTGTTGGGTAAATAATCATAAACAATAAGATACGGTGGTTGTGTTTGTGCAGTATTAGACCGCCACATCAAACGACAAGAAAAAGCATTTTCTATAGTGTTTTGATTTTGTGTACAGCCAGCCGGTTGTGACCCATTTGGTGTAGAAGCTCCTCCTAAACCTGGCAGTTTTCCACCAGTTGCCCATACAAAGTCATCAGCAAATTTTACCCGATACTCCAAGATTGCTTCTTCAACCCCATCAAAACTGCTATCAAAAACGAAACCACCTGTTCTGCCACTCGCATCATCTTTGGTATATTCTGCCCGTAGTTCGCCATTAATCACTCGGTTTCTTTGAGGAAAATCGTTGCTTAGTCCCCTGACATTACCGCCAGAGGTTCTTCCTGCAAGTTCTGGGAAATCATTGTCCGCCATACTTCTGGTATACAAGCTATTTTCATCATTGTATTGGTTGAAATTTTGATCAAAAATCAGTCTTGAATTATTACATTCCTGTGCATTAATAGCAGGTATACCGATCAAGAGAAACATACTTGTTGTACACTTCAGATGTTTGTGTAGGTTTTGAATTTTCATAATGAATTTTTAGGTGGGTTCTATCTTAGTTTTAAAAGGAGCCTTTTTCAGCAGAAAACTGATCATAGATATTTTGATTTTCTGATATTAATCATTTTATTGGTTTAGCTAATTCTCGGTTGTTATTTAGTAGTAGAAATTCACTTTAGCGCTTTACAAAAAACACAGATTCTTGATCTTTCATTCCTTTTACTAAAAGAATATAGGTGCCAGGAGCTATAGCTGAAACGTCAATTTTTTGATCATTCGGGTGAAGAGTTTCAGATATTACTGTTTTTCCAAGAAGGTCAACCACCACTAGTTTTTTTTCTTGTTTGGCAATTGATGTTACATAAAGATACTGTTGGTTGATGGGATTCGGAAACACCTTGAACTGCCTTTCTATATTAGAAAAATCAGAATTTGACAATACAGAATTACATTCTGGAGCCACTTCAGAATTATTAAAATATAAGGTGAATCCATTATTTTTTGATACCAACACAAAATTATCTTCATCCTTTGCAACCCAATAAGCTCCATCCCATCCTGGCAGGTTTGAGTTGCTTAATGTTAGCTCCGGTGAAGTAGTATTAAATTCGTAACTAACAGCATCTCTTAGATCCATATAAAAATCAGGCACTCCATCTGATGTATTGATATCAAAACGGTTAAGCTCGTTTTGTTGTAAATTCCACGAAATTCTGAAACGGCTAATATTACTTATATTGGGCCCCTGACCTAGTACGTGCACATTAGAAAAAGAAACGTTATCAAAAGTAGGCAATGCACTGGCAATTGGTGTTCCAAAACTACAATCATCATCGTCTCCTGTATCCTCGTTTTGTACCGTTAGTATAAATTCTGCTACTGTAGTTTTACCTTTATCATCAGTGGCTTCAGCTTTAAAAACATAAGTACCTAAGGGCAACCCTAATAATTCACTAGCATTACTTCCTAATCCCCATTGATAAGGAGGTTCATTGATTGTTCTAATTGGTGAGTCATCTATAAATAACTGAACCGCTGATATGGTCCCATCAACATCAGAGGCATTAACTTCTACTATAAGAGCGTCGTATCCTGCTAACACTGTTATATCCGACGTAGGGTCTATAAATGAAACGGTTGGTGCCTGATTTTCTGAATTATCACAAGGTTCTTTATTCCAATCAGGGCAAGATTGAGTGATATATCCAAGACTACCGTCACTAATAGGAAAATCCGGAGTGTTGGGATTTCTAATATTGTCCCACACATGAATTTCGGATGGATCTCCTTGTTTTTTTCTTGCTGTTTGGATTTCAGTACCGCGTCCTTCTAAATTGAACGTGTTATTGAATATGGCATTTCTAAATCCTGTATTATAGCCTGTGCCCCGATCTAAGAAGTCTACTCCTGCTTTAATGATCGTTGATCCATCTAAATTAAAGGTATTATCATATACAAAACCATAGGCTCCTTTAAGATCTATAAACGCATCTGCGCTATTTTCTCCAGAAATTCCATCGGCCGAGAAGATACAGTTACGTATAATAGTATTTTTCGTACCTTCTTTTATATCAGCCCCTTCTGCTGTAACATTTGGTCCAATAATACATCCCTCAATAGTATTGTCATTACAATCCGGATCATACTTACTATTATCATTTTCATCATCTGGTCCTGCGTGCTGATTTTTATCAGAACCAACATAAAGACCTTCACCGATTCCTGGCTTTTTAATCCCAACGTTATAAACACGACACCCTGTAACCAAATTAAAACTAGACCCATCTCTGAGGTGGATCCCTTCTTCTCCAAGTTCACGAACGGTTATATTTTCAATAATTCCATAATTTGCGTTGTCGAAAACAATCCCTTTAGAGCCTTCTTCAAATATGATATCTCTAACAACCCAATAATCTCCTAGTATATGGAGCACGTATCCGTCATAGATACCATCAGGGCCTTTTAGAATGGGTGGATTTGAAGCACTTTCTCCTCTTAATATAATTGGATTTGATGAAGTGCCATCTCTGGAGGAAGCAAACCTAGAAGCTTTTCCCAGATTATTAAATTTTTCTGGCGCGATATACGTTCCGGGTTGAACGATTATTTCATCTCCTGGTGCCGCGTTTGTCATTGCGTTCAGAATACATTCTACCGTATTACAAGTAATACTAGTCATTTTATTTTCTACCGTCTGAGCTACGTTTGATTGAGTATAAAATACAAGACTAAAAAATAGTATTGCCATTATTTCAAATGAAAACGAGTTAGTTGAGATTCTCATGTTTGGAATTTTGAATTATCTTAATTATTAATTTACGTTCATCTATGGTTTAGGAGCAAAATAAGCAGGCTTATCTTATCCTAAAAATGCATTCACAAAATGCCTTTACATATCAAAAGATCAAAGGGAAGAAATATTAAAGGATTTCAAACGAAAACTACCGTTTGAAACAATGTTTTGAACTACTATTATTAGCATATATAATTTTACCAATGTTACACTACAAAATCTGCAGAACTATACATGTTTCTTAGAAGCTCGGTGTTTTAAAAAACTTGCTTGAAGGTCTGGAACTTCACATTGTTTTTTAAAACTTTGACACAAAAATAACAAAACTTCAGGTCAATAAGTACAGAACAAGGATGATAAAAATTCAAACAATTGATTATTAGGTTTTTAAAATGAATTTTTTAATGTTTTTTAAAGATCATACGCATTCAATATTATTGATTCCCTCTCTAAAACAAGGATCTGTCTTAAAATTATATAAGAAAGTTTCCTGTTAACCTGTATAAAGTATTTGATGAATAGTGAATAAGAATTTTGTTTCCAAAAAATGGTATTTTCTCTCAACAATGGTTTTTTGATTGTTAGTGTGTTAATCAATAAAAAAATTATAATAACCAGGATGTTTCGTATACGAAACATCCTGGTTAAACTTATTTAAAACTATTTCTTTACAAACAGAAGGGATTCTTTAAATCGAACTGATTTTATCAGCAGTAAATAAGATCCAGACGGTAGTTCTGAAAGCTCTAAAGTTTCTGTTGTGTTTTTGCTGCTCATTTCTTTTACCACACGTCCATCAAGACTTACTATTTGAAGTGTTTTCAATTCTGAGGACATTCCTGATACTGTGAAAGAAGATGAAAGAACTGGATTAGGATATGCTTTGATCTGTAACACATCATTTTCTGGTTGGGCACGGTTACAATTAGGTGCTGCAGCAGAATTACTGAAATAGATCGTATAATCCTTGTCCTTAGAAACTAATACAAAATTAGCACCATCTCTTGCTACCCAGTAAGAACCATCTAATCCTTCAAAACCTGTATTATTTAGAGTAACTTCTGGTTGTGCATTTTGCAATTGAAAAGTCATAGTATCACTAAAATCTACATACCAATCAGGAGATCCATTATTGGTATTAATAGCAAATTGATAAAGTCCATTATTTTGTGGAGCCCAATTAATTGTGAATTGTCTGAAATTTCCTAGTTTCGGTCCATCAGTTCCTAAAACGTGTGCCGTATTATAAGCAACCTTATCCATAGCGCTTAAACCTGCACTTGCCGGAGTATTGAATCCACAATTGTTGGAACTACTATTATCATTTTTGACTATTACAGTTCTTGATACTTCTTCAAATAAACCGTCTTTATCAATAGCTCTAGCTCCAATAATGTACGTTCCAGCTGTTGTAGGAGTCCAGGTTACGCTAAAGGGTCTCGTACGGTCTTGTCTAAAGAAAGAACCATTTATTTTAAAATTAACTCTATCTAGATTCCCGTCAGGATCTGAAGCATTTGCACTAAGCGTAACCGTTTGACCTAATTCAAATTCTTGATTTTGCTGGGATGGGCTTGTTAAAGAAACTGTTGGTTTTTGATTACCGGTTCCTCCATTAACAGTTAGCGTAAATGATTTACTCGTTTTTGCTCCATCATTATCTGTAGCTTCTGCTCTAATTGTATGATTACCTACTGAAAGATTTAAAAGCTCAGCGGCATTATCCCCCATACCCCAGTCATAAGGAGCGATATTTTCTTGGCGAACTAAATTTCCGTCTACAAATAATTTTACATTACTAATACTACCATCGCTATCTAAAGCGTTTACTGTAACTTCAAAACTTGCATATCCAGCTTGTACCGAAGTATTTCCATTTGGTGTGGCAAAAGAAACAGAAGGAGGCTCATTTTCTGTTGGATTAGAACCATTTTTTGTAATTAGGATTACCCAGTCCTGACCTCTATTATTAGGAGCATTTCCTAATGATCTATTTCCACCTCCATTTACGTTGGTTACAGAACCATTTCTCAAATTACCTCCATTACGTGGATCGTACCACTTCACAGTAAATTGACCACTTCGTCCACTCAAATTAAGATTCGTTGTACCTCCATTTTTTAAGTAAACCACATAGGCTTCTCCTTGTTTTGCATAGCAATAATCATTACTATTAGAGGATAGTGAATTATTATTTCTCATTTCTGTTAACGGAAGATCTGTTATATCAAAAAATCGAATCGCGTGACGGCCATAATCCCACCATTTATCTCGACTTCTAAAATCTTGTAACGAAAGGTCAGAATTGGCATGTCCATACCCAAAATACCATTCATTTCCCCATCCACCAGCGAGTAGTGTTCCCCACATAGCATTTTTTCTGCCATCAATATGGGAGTTCGCAGCGTCATTATCCGGGCGGATTGCGTGTTGCGCATCTCCAGGTTCGTCAGCAGCTACTGCCCACTTCTTCCCTGCATTTCTAGACTTATCTACCCACTCTTTTACACTAGAGAATACGGTTCTAAAATCTGATTTATTAGTTTGAATAGAATATCCTGTAAGATTCGATGTATTTCCTAACAGATCATCCGGTTGTAAAGGAACCGCATTGTGAATCACAATGTGATGACGATACGGATCGTTGTTCCAAAAATATCGAGTCATTGCTCTTCTCTGTGCCGTGTTCTGGTTCGTATCACCATAGATTCCATTCTCCTCTCCTAGATTCCAGTTAAGTGCCAAGTTATGTCCAAATCTAGCGATTAACTCACGGTAATATAATTTACGTTGTGTTCCTACATTTCCGTTATCCAATAACATTTCATTTTCGGTTTCTTGCGTTTTAAAATGTGCGAAAATTCCATTTTTTTGCATATGTTCTATCACTATTGCCCATTGTGCTAGCTTAGATACATCCATACGAGTTCGTTGATTACTTCCTACATATGGATATACATTTTCGTCATCTCCATTAATATTCATAGTTAGGAATGACATAGCATTAAGCCCTTCGCTGGCAATATAGTTTACTGCTCCAATTAGTCCTTTCCCTTTACCATTTTTCCAAGTAGGGTTTCCAGATTCCCAATCCCCAACATGTGGTTGATAATCTTTTCTTCTGTTTCCTGTGTTTGGTGTATTATCGAAATCTTCATAAGCTAATAAGTTTTCTGGCGAATCAGATCCTTGCTTTATCATATATTCTCCAGTCTCAGCAAAACGCAGATAATGTTCTCCAACATATTGTAAGCGACCTTTTGCTCTAAAATCTCTGCCTGATTTGTTAGAAGCACCAATATTAAATGATCCTGTTTCTCCATTCATAAACCCAGCTACAGTTCCTGCATTAACCCCATCATTGACAGCTACATTGTTTCCTTTTCTAAAAGAAACTTTATAATTCCAAGTACCTGTTTTATCCGGAGCAAAATGAGCCCTCCATTTATTACCACTAGATGCAGATGATTGTGCTGCATTTCCATCAGCAGCATAGTAACCAGGAACAACATACGATGGTGAACCACTTTGATGTGTAAAAGTTACGTTCAGTCTATAATTCAAAAATGGATTGTTTCCAGCAGATTCTGAAGTATTAGGCCCATTAAAGGTTAAGGTTACATTATGCCATTTTTTCCGCTCACCTGTAATGGATGCACTAGTATTGTTTCCTCCACCACCGTTATCATCACACGTTGTTTCAGCTAGGTTAGCATTTGTAGCATCCGCACTAGACTTATTTAGTGTTACTCTATCTACAATATGATGTTTTGAACGACCAGAAATTAGCATTGTATATATCCCAGGAGAATCAAACTCAACGAATATATCATGAGGATCATTGTCACTTGTTTTTGTAGCCCAAGTCCAGTTTGTCGTTCCAGTAGAATATACTTTGAAATATCCTTCGCCACCAGCTCCTTCAGGATTAGGTGATTGACCAGATCCTTTAGGATATATTCTTTCGTTGCCCTTTTGTGCATAAAATTTACTGGCATTAGGAAATTTTAACCATGTATCGTTTGCTTCAGTTGGGCTGTCTCCTTCTCCAACTTTAGATCTCCAAAGAAACTTATAACGTCCTGGAGAATTAATCTTAATTTTGGTATTAATAACACCATTACCAGGGTCATTGAAGTGATCGGGACCTGTCCATTCCAGATAACCTCCACCTGTAAAGCCAGAAATTGCACTCCTTTTTTTCCAATTTCCTGATATAGATAGATTTTCTGTTTCAATAACGACAAGTCCATTTTTCTCTTCATATGCCGCGTCACAGTTATCTCCGCCACCAGTTGAACTTGATACTGTAAAGTTTTTAGTAGCTTCGTCCGTAGCACCATCATTATCGGTCACCACCACTTTAACAGAAAAATTACCTGCTTGTACGTTTGATATTTGATGAGGCGTGTAATTTGTTCCGTCGGTATCTACCAAAGTTCCGTTAACAAAAACCTGATGTTTCGTTATCGTTCCATCAGAGTCATTGGCATTAATGTTAACGTTAATATTAGCTCCAACTGAGTATGTGTTATTAATTCCAGTAATGGATACAGAAGGAGCATTATTGAACATCTCATATGTTAATTTCTCTTTTGCAAAGCCAGAAAAACTGGTGCTGAGTAATAAAAGGTTCGATAAAAGGAACACTTTCATCCCTTTTGTGTATTTAAAGTAAATTTTCATAATTGTGTGAATTATATTAATGGTTAATAATTATTGTTTTGTAAAGAGTATAGTCTTTCTTGATTTTAAACTTTTGATAACAAGTATATAGGTTCCTGAAGATAGATTGGACACATTTAATTCTGCACTATTTGTTGTTTCTGTTTGATGATGGATCACTTTTCCATACATATCTGTTATTTCAATGGTTGAAAGCCCGTTACTCATACCAGAAACATTAAGTCCTTCATTATTGACTGGATTAGGAAAAACAATTATGGTAGATTCTTTTGATACCTCAGCATTATTGTCTCTATCAACACAAGGTACTTGTTCTGATGAGTTACTGAAATACAGTGTAAAGTCTTTTGTTTTAGAAACCAATACAAAATTGTTTCCATCTCGTGCTACCCAATAGGATCCATCCAATCCATCAAAGCCTGTATTACTTAGAGTAACTTCGGGATTAGCGTTCTTTAGCTGGAACGTCATGGTATCACTAAAATCTACATACCAATCCGGTGATCCGTTATTGGTATTGATGGCGAACTGATATAATCCATTATTCTGAGGAACCCAATTAATCGTGAACTTTCGGAAATTGCTTAGTTTGGGTCCATCACTTCCTATGATATGTACATCAGAATAGGTGATTTTATCCATCGCAGGTATACCGCCATTTGCAGGGGTGTCAAATGAACAATTGTTAGTACCACTACTATCATTTTTGACAACCACAGTTCTTGAAAGTTCTTCTGACAATCCTTCTTTATCAAATGCCCTGGCTCCTATCGTGTAGGTTCCTACTGCTGTAGGTGTCCAGGTTACACTAAAGGGTCTCGTACGATCTTGTTTAAAGAAAGAACCATTTACTTTAAAATTGACATAATCCAAGTTTCCATCTGGATCAGACGCGCTTGCCCTGAGTGTAACAGTTTGTCCCTGCTCAAATTCTTGGTTTTGATGAGATGGGTTTGTTAAAGAAACCGTTGGTTTTTGATTACCAGTTCCTCCATTGACCGTTAACGTAATCGTTTTACTGGCTTTGGCACCATCATTATCGGATGCTTCGGCCTTAATCGTATGCTGTCCAACAGATAATCCTAAAAGTTCGGATGAATTATTGCCTTGACCCCAAGTGTAAGGAGCGATACTTTCCTGGCGAATTAAGCTTCCGTCAACGAATAACTTTACATCACTAATAGTACCATCGCTATCTGACGCGTTTACTGTAACTTCAAAACTCGCATATCCTGTTTGTACCGAAATATTTCCAGCAGGAGATACAAAAGACACATTGGGGGACTGATTACTGGTTTCTTCTTTAATAATAATAGTTCTGGATACTTCTGTAGAGAGTCCTTCTTTGTCAATAGCTTTGGCTCCGATAGTATAAGTCCCAGCTGTTGTAGGAGTCCAGGTTACGCTAAAAGGTCTGGTATCATCTTGCTTAAAGAAAGAACCATTTACTTTAAAATTGACATGGTCAAGATTTCCATCGGGGTCCGAGGCATTTGCACTAAGTGTAACGGTTTGTCCCAATTCAAATTCTTGATTTTGCTGCGATGGGCTTGTTAAAGAAACTGTTGGTGGTTTATTATCTTCATTATTAATTCCTAAATCAATAACCTGTAGGAATAATGGCTGTTTATCTCCGGATTTATTTTCCATCAGATAATAATACAGTTTTCCATCAGTGATAAAAGGAACACCATGCCTAAATTTCTTTCCTCCTCTTGGCGCATAGATTCTGGTAAAATTATTTTTACCTCCGTCTGCTTTCTCTACATAAACACGGTTATTATTAATACCAATAATGTAAATATTATTATTGTAAGTATATAATTGATCCCCTCCCGAAAAATTTGTTGAAGTAATAAATCTTGAACTACCCGCTGGCTTATACGTATGTACATTTTTGGTTACGTTATTTTTAGTATCTCTAACTTTACCTATGATATGCACATCTCCTCTGTCCGTAACAGTCCAGTCAAAACCTTGTACGATATAAACCTCGTCTTTTCCTGTTGCTGAAACCAAATTACCAGGTTCGTAAACTTTCAATAAATCTGCATTTGCAAAAGGAATATCCACCGAACTTCCTGAGTGATCTTTCCATTGACTTCTACCACTTTGGTCGTTAGAATACCCATAATAGAAACCATTTTGATATTGGTACTTATCATTTTTGTTAGCACTTCTTCTTTGAAAACCAACTCTTAGTTTACCATTTACATATTTCATACTTCCATAAAGTCCCCAATTAAATTGTTGACCATTATTTTTAGCATTTAATTTATTAAATTGAGTAAGTCGATCCCATTTCGAAGTTGCTGCATTATATTTGCTAAAAACATATGCCCCGTTATCATTACCTCCTCTTCTCATATGCATTAGTAAGTCTCCATCATCATTTAGGAAAAACTTAGGATACGTAAGATCTTGAAACTGCTGAGGATCGGGAGTACCGTTTAGACTTACATGGGTGTAGTCATTAGCCCCATCAGGAACAAAGAGACTTAATTTAAAGTCCGAGTCTGGAACTGTAGCCGCATCCTTTTCAGAGTATGCATATCTAAAATAATCATTCCTTGAAAATCCTGTATTATTATAAGAATGCATATCATAAAGCATATGGATAGTTCCATTCTTAGGACTAACTCCAACTGCTATTGTGTTATGAGACTCTCCTATCCACCATTTACCGTTTAATCCAGTATGTGTATGAGGAAATTCAATAGTTTTAATAACACCAGTATTAGTATTATATCTGGAAAGCATCACATGCCTATTATATTTCCCTCCTTTATACCAAGTCATAAAAACAAATTGTTTATACTTCTTAATACAATCTCCATGGGCTGATATTCTATTTCCAAAAAAATAGTCATATCCTGACCCATTGTTTGGAGCATTTCGCCCAACTTTTTCTCCATCGAAAAATAGGCCTATATCCGTAATCTTAGTTTCTTCTTCTAATTGAACTTGTGCTATGCTATAATAACTTGTAAATAAAAAACATATTAAATAGGCAAATGTTCTTTTTGTTTTATTTGAGTTAGTTGAATAATTCATGATTGTTTTACTAATGTTTTGAGGTTAAATTTTAATAATAGAAACTTAATTAATCTAGCCATCTGTTTTTGATAGCTAAAAATTGATGTAAAACAAAAAATAGTGTGTTACATCAGTAATATTTTATTTTACCTTTTTGAAATAGTATACATAGGTTGATCTTTATTTATCAACCTACGTATACCAGTTTAGATTTAGATATAATCCTTATTTTACAAATAATAAAGATTGTTTTGAGTTCTTACTTCTGCTAATCAATAAATATGGTCCTGAGGGAAGTTCGGAGATGTCCACAGTTTCTGATGTATTCAGAGAATTAAATTCTTTGATAATTCGCCCTTGAAGATCCACCACTTGCAGTACTTTGTTTTTTGAAGACAGCCCACTAATGTTTAGAATGTTTCCTTGTACTGGGTTTGGATAGACCAACATATTATTCACATCTTTTTCAACATCCGGTGATCGGTTACAACCAGGAGCAGAAGAGGAGTTACTAAAATATAACGTAAAGCCTTTTGTTTTGGAAACCAATACAAAATTAGCACCATCTCTGGCAACCCAGTAAGAACCATCTAATCCCGAAAATCCAGTATTCGTTAACGTTACTTCTGGTTTAGCATTCTTCAACTGAAAAGTCATACTATTCTTAAAATCAACATACCAATCAGGGGAACCATTGGTCGTATTGAACGCAAATTGATACAAACCATTGTATTGTGGATTCCAATTGATAGAAAACTCCTTAAAGTTATTCAGACCAGGACCACCATTTCCTAAAATATGAACATTTGAATACGAGATATTATCCATCGCTGAAATTCCTCCATTGACCGGGGTGCCAAAAGAACAATTATCGCCTCCACCAGTGTTGGTACTTTGAACTGTTAATGTAAAGGTCCTCTCGCCTTTTTTGCCTTCGTTATCCGTTGCAATTGCTTGTACCGTATACACTCCTGCAGAACGTCCATTGACTTCTTGGGGATTAGGAGAACCTTCGTGACCCCATTCGTATGGAGCAAAACGTTCTTGACGAATCAATTGATTGTTAATATATAGGTTTACGTTGGCTATACTCCCATCCGGATCCGAAGCATTGACTACCATTGTAAGATCATATCCTTCCTGTACGGTGATATTACCAGATGGTGAGACAAAAGAAACATTGGGTGCCTGATTACTGGTTGCTGCTTCAATGATTACTGTTCTAGAAGCTTCTGTAGAAAGTCCTTCCTGTCCTGCTTCAAAAGCTCTGGCACCTACTGTATATGTACCAGCCGTTGTTGGTGTCCAAGTAACACTATAAGGAGCAGTCTGATCTTGACCGTAATAGCTTCCGTTTACTTTAAAATTAACTCGATCCACATTACCATCAGGGTCTGAAGCGTTGGCTCTTAGTGTAACCGTTTCTCCCAAAGTAAAAACTTGATTATTCTGTGATGGGTTCGTTAAGGAAACTGTTGGCGGCTTATTATCTTCTCCAGGTGGATTTCCACATCCAGTCCAAACTTTAAAATCATCAAAAAACGTATATTCTGTTCTTGGAGAATGCCAAACTGGATCTGTTCTACTTCCTCCACGATAGGTATTCATAATCAAAGCATTAATTTTTAAGTTGCCTTTTCCTGAGTTTCGAATTTTGGCATTATTATCACGATACGTCTCCTCCCCATCAATCCACATGATTACAGTACCGTTTTTTTGTCCAGGTGTGTTCATTTTAATGTATTGGCGAATGGTATACCACTTATTGTCTTTCAGGTTAGAAAAAATTCTTTTTCCGTCCCCACAATCTCCATCCCTTCTGGGGTCTCCATTTTGTTTGTCGGCGAAGTAGCTATAAAGAATGAGGTAAGGTGCATTAGTTTGCGCTCTATTTCTTCTCCACATCAGACGTGCAGACCATCCGTTTGTGTTGTATTTACATCCAGATGGAATGGTTCCACGACCAGTACTTTCACTGTTAATACCATTCGTTGAACCTCCAAGGCCAGGCAATTTACCTCCTGTAGCCCAGAAGAAATTATCGTCAAATTTTACTTTATATTCTAAATAAGCTTCATCTACTGCGTCAAAATAAGGATCAAAGAGAAAACCACCTGATCTACCCGAGGCATCATTCTTTAAATACTGCGCTCGTAATGTTCCATTGACAATTCTAGTCTCTTGTGGCGTGTTTTCTATTAAATTATTAGCCGCTCCAGGACCTTCTACTCCTCTGTAGGTAGATGCTGTCCACGGCTTTACTTTATTATTAAAGTCACTTTTTATATCTGCAATAGAGTACCGTCTGTTATTCCAATTATCAAAATCGACATCGATCATAGTATTGCAGTCTTGCGCATTCATTTTCCCTAGTATTAATAAAACAAATAATAGGAAAATACCTTTTGTAGTTTTACGTGTTTTCATTGTGTGTGAGTTCGTGTTAGTTTAGTTCTTCAATATTTTTAGTTTTTAATCATTTTATATCTCTCTGCTTCTTTGTTAGATGACCTCAACTCTATAAAATAAAGTCCTTTATTTAGTGATTCGACATCAATAGAAATTGAATGTTCTTTATCCAGCTTTATCCTTTTAACGACTTTACTATTCATACTATAAATTATTATTTCATATACTGATGAGTCAACACCTTTCATGAAAACTGAGGTATTGACAGGGTTGGGATAGTAAGAAAATGACTCTTTATTTACCACGTCTGGCCTGGCTCTATTAGCACAAGAAGGAGCTTGATCATCATTACTGAAATACAATGTAAATCCAGCAGTTTTTGAGACCATTACAAAACTATTGCCTTCTCTGGTTATCCAATAGGAACCATCTAAACCTGAAATTCCAGAGTTATTAATTGTGATTGCGGGGTTTGATGTCCCCAGCGTGTGGGTTACCTTACTTTTTAGATCTACATAATAATCAGGTATTCCATTAATGGTATTTATAGCAAACTGATATAATCCATTATTAGCAGCATTCCAATTGATTGTAATCTTTTTGAAATTTTCTAAAGCGGGTCCATCATCTCCTAAAACATATACCTTAGAAAAAGATGTTTTTTCGATACTAGCTATACTATTACCAATAGGGGTTTCAAAAGAGCAATCATTTCCATCATCTGTGTTTTCACTTTTTACGATAAGGGTGAAAGTAGTTTCAGAAATCATTCCCTCATTATCGCTTGCTATCGCTTTGAGAATGTGAGTCCCAACTGATAAATTGTTTACCTCATTTGGGTTTGGCGATGTTGCATGACCCCATTCATAAGGTGCTACGCTTTCTTGTCTTATAAAATTATCATCGATAAAAAGCTTTACATTACTAATACTACCATCTGCATCAGAAGCATTTACTTTAACATCAAGATTATATCCTTCATCCACTGTAATATTATTACTAGATGGTTTTATGAATGCAACAACTGGAGGTTGATTCGTATCACTACCGTTGTCTCCATCTCCTCCATTGCCGCCAGAATTACCAATTCTTGTCTTTGATACAATGAAGTCATCAAAGTAAGCTTCTAGATCTTTTGTGGGCTGAAAAGTTTCATCACTACCCCCAAAAAAAGTAGATAAATAAATGGTATTGAGATGAATGTCTTCTTCACCAACCTGTCTATAATCGCCATTATCTGTAATATCTATTGCTAAATTTCCATTAAGCCATCCTCTCATAATTCCATCATTCTGCCCAGGAGTATTTAGTTTATTATACATTTCTACATGATTCCATTGTCCTTTTTTAAATTTCACCTGATCTGGCTGAGGTTCTCCATTGGGTTCTTCATATGGATCTGTCAAGCTCCAATTAATAGATGCCCGCCATCCATCCCAAGTAGGTTCTGTATTATAATGTACATAGAATTCAATGAGTCCATCATATCGCCACATAAGCCTTAATGACATATTTCTTTCTGAGGTCTGATAAGCTAGCCCTGGTAATTTACCTCCTGCACGAAATTCAAAGTCTTCAGGAAAATACACCCAATAACTGATATATAATTCATCAAACTCGCCTGCTACATCAAAAGGAACTTTTGTGTGCATGCCACTTTGTCCGGTTTTGACTTGTCCTTTCGGGTATTTGACATCTAACACTTTACCACGGTTCTCAAAATCAGAAATATGTACCCTTCCTTCATCTGCTCCTTTACAAAAGGAAACATTCAAGGCTTCTTCCACCTGATCTCTATCATATTGACCAGAAGGCAAATGGTTAAAGTCATATTGATATACATGGTTTTCCTGAGCGAATAAAAATGAGGTAAAGCCTAATAAAACTAGTGTAAAACTGTTTTTTATGTATTTGTAATTCATGTTGTATATGTTTTGAATTATTAGAATAATCATCAGATAGCGTTGTTACTACCTGATGATTATGATGGCTAAGACTAATTACTGTTTAGTAAACAGAATTGATTTTCTGAATTTTAATCCTTTTATGATCAAAACATACATCCCAGATTTAATGCTTGAAACATCCAAATCTGCTTCTGTGTTTTCGATAAGTTTTTGAAGTACAACTTTTCCTTGCATATCAGCAATTTCTAATGTTGATTTTTCTTGAATGATCCCAGTTACATTCAAAATATTATCATTTACCGGATTTGGGAATAACTTAATATTAGTTAGCTTGTCCTCATCCGCAGGTTCTTTATTATCATCACAATTAGGAGGTGTATCAGAATTACTGAAATATATAGTAAAGCCTCCGTTCTTAGAAACCATCACAAAATTTGCTCCATCCTTGGCTACCCAATAAGAACCGTCTAAACCGTTAAATCCAGAGTTATTTATAGTTACTTCAGGATTATTGGTGTTAAATTTAGTCGTACTAAAAGGTCTAAGATCTACATAATAATTTGGCACACCGTTATTGGTATTTATTGCAAATTGATATAATCCATTGTACTGAGGATTCCAATTAATACTGAACTTTCTGAAATTATTTAAAGCTGGCCCTCCGTTTCCTAAAACGTGTACCTCAGAAAAAGAAACGCTATCAAATGCTGGTAAATTACCTGAAGTTGGTGTCCCAAAGTCACAAGTATCGCCGCCGCCAGTATTTTCGCTTTCTACAGTAAGAGTAAAAGTAGCTTCAGAGGTGGTTCCTTCATTATCTGTAGCTACAGCTCGGAATGTATGATTACCAACAGGTAAATTGTTTACTTCATTTGGGTTTGGTGATGTAGCGTGCCCCCACTCATAGGGGTCGAAATTTTCTTGTCTTACAAAGTTATTATTTATATAAAGTTTTACGTTTGTAATATTTCCATCACTATCAGAAGCATTTACTTTTACATAAAGGCTATATCCTTCATCAACGGTTAAATTACCTGAAGGTGAAGCAAATGAAACTACAGGTGTCTGATTCCCTCCGGTATCACCTGAAACTGTAACATTTATAGTACTAGTAGTTGTAAATGCTCCATCATTGTCAGTAGCTCTAGCGGTTAGTGCATAAGTTCCTTCTGTAGCATTATTAATTGTATAAGAATACGGTGCACTAGTATCTTGCCCCAGTCTTGTGCTTCCCCTAAAAAACTCTACTTTGGTTACGGATCCATCAGAATCACTGGCATTAGCGTTGATCTGAATATTTGCTCCTGTATCAAAATTAGTTCCGTTAGACGGAGATGTTATACTTACGGTAGGGTTTTGATTACCACCTCCTCCACATGGTACGATATTCCAATTAGGGCAAGATTCTGTTACGAAATTTGTTGTTCCGTCACTAATAGGAAAATCAGGAGAATTTGGATTACGAGTATTATTCCATACATGAATTTCTGAAGGATCTCCTTGTTTTTTTCTAGCTGTTGGGATTTCATTTGCTCTGCTACCCAAATTAAAAGTATTATCGAAAATTGCATTTCTGAACCCAGTATTAAACCCAGTTCCTCGATCTAAGAAATCAACTCCAGCATTAAGAATATTAGATCCATCTCGATTAAAGGTATTGTTATATACAAATCCATACGCTCCTTTTAGGTCGATAAAGGCATCGGCACTGTTTTCTCCAGATAAACCTTCAGCAGAGAAAGTACAATTACGAATAATTGTGTTTTTTGTTCCTTCCTTTACGTCAACTCCTTCAGCTGTAACATTAGGACCAACAATACAACCTTCTATAGTATTATTATCACATCTAGGATTGTATTTATTATCAAAAATATCACCTGCTTGTCCAGAACTTTCGTGTTGTCCTTTGTCAGATCCTACATACAAACCTTCACCTATACCTGGTCTTTTAATACCTACGTTATATACACGGCAATTTTTAACTAAATTGTTACTAGATCCATCTCTTAGGTGAATTCCTTCTTCTCCTAATTCACGTACTACAACATTTTCAATAATACCATTATTGGCATTATCAAGAACGAGTCCTTTAGATCCTTCTTCAAGAATTAAATCTTTAAGTATCCAATAATCTCCCAGAATGAACATTACATATCCATCATAGTTTCCGTTCGTTCCTTTCAGAATTGGAGGGTTCGAAGGGTTTTGTGCTCTTAATGTAATTGGTTTTGATGCAGTACCATTTTTATCTGAACCAAATCTTGTTGCTTTGTTACCAAAATTGAATTTATCTGGTGCTGTATATGTCCCAGGTGCAACTATTATCTCGTCTCCAGGTTGTGCATTTCGCATAGCATTTCTAATACAATCTACCGTATTACAATTAATCGTTCCGCTAGGACCATCAGGATCACCTCCACCGTCTTCTGACCAGTTTTCAATAAGGTCTTTTATATAATCTCCGGTTTGTGTTAACTGATTGTTTTTTAATCCACTAATCCCTTTACCTAATTCTACTACAGAAGATCTCTCGGCTCTAGTAGGATCATTATTACTAGGCTTGTCACTAACTGACCAATTAACGTGGCTGATATTATTGTCTTTGAAGAATTGCATCCACCTTTCGGTTTCTGGAATTTCTAAAGCTCCATCACCACTAGCATCTACAGCTCCCCATTCAGTTACAAATAGTGCAATGCCATTATTCATAGCGGTAGTTGCTTTATCTCTCAAAAACTGAGTATGTGTACCAGAATAAAAATGTAATGTATATGCAGTGTTAGCATCGCTTACAGGATCATTAGATGCAACATCAACATCCTGAGACCAAGTTGGAGAACCAACAATAACTAGGTTATCAGGGTCTTCGGAACGAATAGCAGCAATCACCGTATTCGCATAGCTTTTTACTTGCGACCAAGATTGATTGATAGGTTCATTATAAATTTCATAAATTACATTAGGTTGGTCTCCATATAATTGTGCCATTTCTTTGAAGAAATTTGCGGCTTCCGAAGTATAATTTTCCGCCTCGTGTGTATGCCAATCAATGATTACATAAATTCCGCTTGCGATAGCTTGGTCAATTACTTTACGAATTTTGGCTTTCTGAGCAGATGGACTGTCAATATAACCAGTTCCGCCATCCCAATTTTCTTTAACTCCCATCGCAACACGAATGATTGAGCTGTTCCAATCACTTGCAAGATGTGTTACTGTTTCGCCATCGTAAAAATCAGAGGTGTCACCTGCATTACTCCAAAAGAGACTATTTCCTGCCAGGCTTACCTCTTGGTTGTTTTTATCAACGATTCTGTTGCCTTGGACTTTTAACCTCCCGTGTTTCTGGACGACTGTCTGAGCGGTTCCTCCCGCCAAGATAAATAATAACATCACTAAGCAGAATAACTGATTAGCTGAAAAATGTTTTTTGTGTGTGTAATACGTTTTCATAGTTAAGTTTAATTGTGTGTTATTGTTTTTTTTGAACTACATCATATATCAAAACCAATAGGCATACCTATATAGATTTCTATACATACTATTTACCAAAGAAGATATTATAGGCTAAACCATTAACAATGATAATTGACTAGCTTTTTTCTGGTTGACTTAAGGAAGCTTTATACAAAACCTCTTAAGCCAGACGAAAACGTCTAAGCTGGTCTATAACCATTGCCAATGTGCCAGAAATTCTTCTGGTACGATCCAATATTTAAAAATGATATATCTTAATTCCGGAAGGGTGGGAGATAGAATTTAGATATCGAAACTTACTTGCGATTTTGTTTTTTACAGATTCTTGGTTCTAAGAACAATTCATAAATAATAAGTTTTCTTTTTAATTTTTACTTAATAATTTCCTAATTTCTGTATAAAGCCATTTATTTAAATCTTCCATTTTAAAGGAAGAAATGCAAATCTTATTTATTTAACGTCTAAAAAGGGTAGAGATTCAGACGATCTTTTAATAACTCATTTTATTTGTTTTTAGTATGCCATCTCGTCAAAACGTTCCAAAGCATTTTATAACAAGATGCTATTGGTGTATTCCCATTTATTTTATATTATTCTGCAATATTTAAGGGACCTCCTTTTGTAATGTAAACATTATCTATATTCAGCGAGTATTCGCCATCATGCTCTCTTCTGGATGCTATGGCATATCTCGTTAATGTTTCTACTGCATATACATCCCAGGATCCTGCACCTCCTCTTGGACCTGAATTCAGAAACTGATCAAAAGTTATAGAAAGTGTATACCAGCCATCAGCGTTAGGGATGTATCCAAAATCTGCAAGATTTTGTAAAGTTGGTCTGAATTCAAGATATTCATCACTTGTAGACCCGTCATTATCCGCATCATATCCTTCATCAAATCGCAATCTAAAACCAGCCAAAGCACCTGTATAATCATCAGGGATTCCTTGGAAATTAATTTGAATATTAAAAAACAATTGTGTTAAGTCTCTACTATCTTCATTAAAAAAATCTGCAAAAAAACCGGAAGACTCCTGAGAATGCCCTATTTGTCCTGTATAAGAACCTGAATCACCTGTATCACTCGTTCCTCCTATATAATAAAAATTATTGTCAATAGGATTAGGAACCAAAATAGCTTCTGCAGGCAATCTATTATTAACTCCAAAATAATCGATTTCTGCATCTCCTCCAGAGCTGAATAATATTGTTTCACCATCAAACGTATCCGAGTACGGGGTAAGTAATTCAATCACATAAAATACGTTGATATCAGGAGCGGTAGAAGACGTTCCTCCTTCGCTTGTCAATTCGATAGCACTTAATCCAATTGGTGAATCTCCAAGGGTAAATACAACTTCTGTATCCGAAGTACTAATAATTGATCCTTCTACTCCACCTACATTTACCACATTAGTAGTTGCCATATTAGTTCCTGTTAGGGTAATTTCTTCTCCTGCTTGTGCAGATCGTGGTGAAATATTGTTCACTTCGGGAGCCCCAATGACTCTTACTCGAAAATTATCAATACTAATTGTCAAACCTCCTGCTGTGGTTGCCGATATTTTTCCTGTGGTAGCGCCCTCTGGTACAGTGGTTAATATTGTTCTACCTGTGTTTTCGGTAATGGTGGATGCTATACCGTTAAAAGAAACTGAGGTAGCATTGGCAAGATCAGTACCCGCAATCACTATTTCATCTCCAGGCTCACCTATTTCTGGAGAAAAAGATACTATCGCAGGAATTCTTATCCCTTCAGAATCATCATCGTTACAACCTGTAATAACTGTTATAGCAATTCCAAAAACGATTGCGTATGAATATATATAAACCTTATTAAGATATTTGTGACTCATAGTAAAAGTATTAAGATTTAGCCAATGCAATATTAACACTAAATAAGATTTTGATAATACACTTTTAGGGGCAAATAAATACAAGTTATTGTTTTTCAATTATTTAAAATTTAAATAAAAACAAAAAAAGCTATTTATATATTTAGAATATGCAGTTAACCCCACCAATATCCAAACCTATAAAAGTAGTTTGCTCGATTTTTTATGATCTTCATTCATGAAAATAATACATCACAGTTTTAAAAAATAAAAAGGGTTTTGAGTTCTAACTCAAAACCTTTTTCAAGACCCGTCGAAATTTTGTTATAAGTCAAATCCCAGTGAAAACTGCCAAACTCTATTTTTAGGGGCGCCTTCGTCATAAATATCACCTAAACCTAAATGATACCGCACTCCTATGCTAATTCCGGAATTAGTTTTGAACCCTCCGCCAAAATTAACTCCCCAATCAAAACTATTAGGGTCAAATTCATTGGAGGTATCAAAAATATCAAACCCGCTATTAAACTCTTCTTTATGTGAAATTGCTAACCCTATTTGTGGCCCTGCTTCCAAAAAGAAGTTATTATCCGGATATGCTTTGAACATCAAAGGAAAATTTATATAATTAAGTTTTTGTGTAAAAGTCCCACTACTATTACTAATTTCATATCCTTGTTGAGAATATAGTAATTCCAACTGAAATGCCAAGGCTTCACTAATAAAAGATTCGCCATAAATCCCTAAATGAAAGCTATGCCGTTGTCCTGTTTCTCCTTCACCATCAAAATTTACTGCAGCTAAGTTGTATCCACCTTTAATACCGAAATTAGATTCTTTTGAGATATCGTCTTGAGACCATACCGTAAAGGCATATAAAAGTATGCTACCTATCAAAAATTGCTTTTTCATGATGTTTTTAGTTTTGTATATACACCGTATATACGAATAATTATTTCTTTTGGTTTTTACAAAATGACTAATTCTAAACCAGAATGACTAAAATCCAAAATTTAAACCAAATGATAAACCACTATATTCAGCAAAGGTATAATCAATGTTTACTCTGAAAAATGATAAAGCGACCTTAGCGCCTAGTGTTCCTCTCACACCAGAAACTTCACTTTCTACCGAAAAAGGATCAACAATCGTTTCTGAACTTACAAATCCCGACTGTACTCTATAAGTCCCTTTTAGATCCGTGGTAGATTTTCCTGAAAGATACCCTATTCCACCGTACACATTAAAAACGGGCAGTTTTGTCGATCCGATCACTTGGAATAACCAAGTATTCGTATCATTTTCAAAACGCTGATCCTCTCCCTGAACAATATTTGTGTCTGTAAAATCATAGCTTCCATCAAGATGTGTGTAAGCAATAAGTCCAGAAATAGCTACAGGAAATAATTTATCCGCGGGAAGCCAGGAGGTTATTTCGTGTTGTAAACCAACTCCATAAAACCCAACTTCCGCATCATTAGTTTTAACTTTCGGAAAAAATCTGGCTTTTATCTCTGTCCCTTTTACGAGTCCTAAACTAGCTTGTAAAAAAGCAGTAGGCACAAAATTGATATTAGATTCTCCTAAACCGGTTGGTAGTTCGAACTCCGCATCTTGTGGAGGAAGTCCAGGAACGGTACTTTCGCCTTCTACTACAACAATAACATTTTGGATATCTCCAAAGGCTGTTGCAACAGGTCTGGCAACCCCAGGATTATCACGAAAATCTAAGTTTTCATAATTCGCAGGATCTAACACAAATGACTTATTATCATCCCCTACAAAGGAGGCATTAACAACAAGTGAGATTTCAAAACCAAAACGCTTTTTTGCTTTAGCTCCATTAAACCATCCGTTATTCATACTGTACATTAAACCATCTGAAGCGGGATTTAAATAATCCGAAGTAAAACGTTGAGCATCATTAACACCAGCAGCTAACAAATCATCTATATTTTGTTGAGCATAACTAATAGATATGCTAAAAAAACTTAAAAATAGTACACTGTTTTTCATAAGATTTGGGTTCTAATTAGATAACTAAAATAGTAAAATTTCCCAAGTGTATGACATAATCAAAAGATTAGCAATCTTGTATAGATGATTGTTATAAAGCATTATCTATGTATAACTCAGCACCAAAAACAATAACAAACAGAATTAAACAAAGGTGCTATAAACAAAATAACCTTCTGAAAAACAGAAGGTTATTTATAAAAGTACTCAAGGTGGGAATCGAACCCACACGACCGAAGTCACTGGATTTTGAATCCAGCGCGTCTACCAATTCCGCCACTTGAGCTTTTTTAATACTTTATTTTTTCTTGAAGCACTCAAAACTTCATTTTCCAACTCGCTATTTTCCAATCATTTGTTACTATGATGTAATATAGTTCTTTTCTATGCTTAATACTGCATAAAACACCATCATAATTTCAATTGTTGCGCACCTACTCTGTAGGCAAGCGAATACTTAAACATATTCATCCAAATTGGATGGCAAAATTAAAAAAATATTTTATCACATCCATTAAATAAGTGATAAAATAAGGGTAAGAGTAGAAATAAATTTTTAAATTTGCACCTTGTTTTTAGAAAATAAGTTTTAACTCATTACAAAACAATAGTTTACCTATGCCTAATTCAATTACAGAAGCAAAATTTTTTGCGTGTACCCAAAGTACAGAACTAGCAGAAAAAATCGTACTAGCGTATGGGGCTAAGTTAGGCAATGTAATTACATCAACTTATAGTGATGGCGAATTTCAACCTTCTTTTGAGGAATCTGTAAGAGGATCTAGAGTGTTCATTATTGGTTCTACACATCCAAGTTCTGATCACTTGATGGAGATGTTGTTAATGCTGGATGCTGCCAAAAGAGCTTCTGCGAGACATATTACCGCAGTATTACCTTATTATGGATGGGCTCGTCAGGACAGAAAGGATAAACCCAGAGTTCCAATCGCCGCAAAATTGATAGCTAAAATGCTGGAAACTGCGGGCGCAACAAGAATTATAACGATGGATCTGCACGCAGATCAAATCCAAGGGTTTTTTGAAAAACCTGTGGATCATTTATTTGCATCCACAATATTCTTACCATATCTACAATCATTAAACCTGAATCATCTCACTGTAGCATCTCCGGATATGGGTGGTTCCAAAAGAGCTTATGCATATTCTAAAGCATTAAAAAGTGATGTGGTCATTTGTTATAAACAACGTGCAAAAGCAAATGTGATCTCGCATATGGAATTGATTGGTGATGTAACAGGAAAAAATGTTGTGCTTGTAGATGACATGGTGGATACGGCTGGCACCCTAACAAAAGCAGCAGATCTGATGATGGAGCGAGGTGCAAAAAGCGTGAGAGCAATATGTACACATCCAATTCTCTCAGGCAATGCGTACGAAAAATTAGAAAATTCAAAATTAGAAGAATTAATCGTTACCGATTCTATTCCTCTGAAACAACAAAGCAATAAAATTAGAGTCATTACTTGTGCAGACTTGTTTGCAGATGTTATGAGTAGAGTTCACAACAATAAGTCTATTAGCTCTAAATTTATAATGTAAATTAATAACTATTAATATATTTTAAAATGAAGTCATTAACAATCAATGCATCTCAAAGAGAAAGCGTAGGCAAGAAAGCAACTAAAGCCTTACGTAATGCTGGACAGGTACCTTGTGTTATTTACGGTGGAGACACTATTGTACACTTTGCAGCGCCAGAAATTGCTTTCAAAAACTTAGTGTACACTCCAGACGTTCATACCGTGGTAATAGCGTTGGATAATGGCACAAAGATAAACGCCATCCTACAGGATATCCAATTTCATCCTGTGACGGATCGAATTTTACACATCGACTTTATCCAAATTTTTGATGATAAACCAATCACTATTGCACTTCCTTTCAAAACGACTGGAAACTCTAAAGGTGTTCGTAACGGTGGTGTTTTGCGTTTCAATCTTAGACGTATCACAGTAAAAGGACTTGCTTCTAAATTGCCAGACTTTTTAGAAGCAGACATTACCAACCTTAAAATAGGAAACAAACTATATGTTACCGATGTAGCTAGTGAGGATTTCGCTATCCTACACCCGGATAATACTGTAATTTGTATGGTTAAAACATCTCGTACCGCTGTCGAAGACGAAGATGATGAAGAAGAAGAAACTGAAGGGGAAGCGCCAGCTGCAGAAGCACCAGCTGCAGAAGCTTAATCTCTTATTTACAGAAAAACAACCAAAAAGCACTTTGATAATATTTATCAAAGTGCTTTTTTTTATAGACATCTCTAATTAAAAGAAAAATTACTCAAATTCTGCCTTCTAAAGTATTTACATCTCAAAAATTATATAGACTTAAGCTACAAAACCTAAATAAACTATCCGTGTTTTTAGGGTGATTCGAACAAATAAATTTTGTAATTTACTCTTCAATTAACGAACGTATTACAAGTTTATGAGTGAAGAAAAAGGCAATTTAGGCGACAACATTAAAAAAGAAGCAGATGAAGCTGCTAAAAAGGTCAAGGAAACAGCAGAAAATTTCAGGGATGAAATGAAAGAAACAGTTAACAGCAACGAAAACAAAAAAATACTTGCTGGTATTCTGGCACTGGTAATTGGTGGATTAGGAATACATAAATTCATTCTGGGCTATAATAAAGAGGGTTTCATAATGCTCATTTGCACTATAATTCTGGGCACTTTAACCTGTGGACTCGCCGGATGGGTCGTTTGGGTAGTTAGCATAATAGAAGGAATTATATATCTTACCAAATCAGACGAAGAATTCTATCAAACATATCAGGCAAATAAGAAACCATGGTTCTAAAAATATAGCTAAGAGAGTAAGAAAACAATAATCTAACTTTTTTATTTAGTTTTATTATCGTAATATTGCGATATATTAATGAAAAACATGGGCATCACTAAAACTCAAATATTTGATAAACGGCAAAATGAGCTAGCTCAGTTGTTTAAAATACTAGGTCATCCGGCACGTATTGCTATACTTCAATATATCAGCAAACAAGATGCTTGTATCTGTAATGATTTGGTAGAAGAAATCGGGCTAGCACAAGCCACGATATCTCAACACCTCAAAGAATTAAAAAGTATAGGACTGCTAAAAGGAGAGATTGAAGGGAAAAGCATGTGTTACTGTATCAATATTGATCGATGGAACGAATTACAGCAAAACTTAAATACATTTTTTAATACAACCAAACAAAATTGTTGTTAGGACTACTAAAATTAATGATAATATCCATATTATGAAAACATCAGAATTTATATCTTTATTAGGAGAGCATCAAGAGAAATCGTTGCTATTCGAATATGCTCCAGGAATGTTAGTAGGTGCAAATTACCATATTACAGAGGTTAAACACCTTATTATAGACTCTGTAGATTGTGGAGCAGGAACAGACTCTTGGAAAGAAACAATAATTCAACTATGGGAAAGTCCAAGTGAATTCGGTAAACTTGATTATTTAAACGCGCATAAAGCCTTAGGTATTCTTCGTAAAGTCGGAAAAATGAAACCATATACTATGGATGCTCCTGTAAAAATTGAATATGGCAATGCCATGTTTCATACCGCTCATTTACATATCACAGGATTTACCAGCAGAGAAAGTCAGCTTATCATAAAACTTGCGGTTCAGCCTACAGACTGTAAAGCAAAAGAGACCTGTGGCGTACCTGAAACAGTCGAGGCAGAAACAGTATCTTGTGCTCCGGGAAGTGGCTGTTGCTAAATGAAACTCAAAGCCAAAATAAAACCCTTTAATCAATCAGACTGGTCTGATATTTCAAGAATCTATAAAGAAGGAATAGACACCGGTATTGCTACCTTCGAGACGACGGTTCCTGTTTGGGAACAATGGAATCGATCACATATAAAATCCTGCAGGTTAAAAGCAGTGATAAACAAGGAAATTGTAGGTTGGACTGCTTTAACTCCTATTTCAAAAAGAGAGGTGTATAAAGGGGTTGCCGAAGTTAGCATTTATATAACGTCAAAATATCAAAACTTTGGAATAGGAAAGCTACTTTTAGCGAACCTAATCGAACAAAGTGAAAAAGAAGGATTTTGGACACTGCAAGCAGGTATTTTTAGTGAAAACAAGGCAAGCATCATATTACACTCCGCTTTAGGTTTCAGAATAATTGGATATCGAGAAAAAATAGGTAAACTAAATCAAAAATGGTACGACAATACCATATTAGAAAGAAGAAGTAAAAAAATAATTTAATCACCAAAAAACCACCAGGATGAATATTTTAGTTTTATGCACGGGAAATTCTTGTAGAAGCCAAATGGCAGAAGGATATTTGAAAAATTTTGCACAAGATAATGCCACTATTTATAGTGCAGGCGTAGAAACGCACGGAGTAAATTCAAAAGCTATTGCTATTATGAAAGATGACGGCATTGATATAGCCAATCACACATCCAATAACCTAGAAGAATACTTGGATATAAATTTTGATTATATCATTACCGTTTGTGATAATGCGAAAGAAAGATGTCCGTTTTTTCCAGGTAAAGCAGAACGCTTTCATTATAACTTTTTCGATCCTTCAAAAGTAACAGGATCCGAAAAAGAAATTCATGAAGCTTTTACCAAAACTAGAAATCAAATAAAAGTATATTGTAAGGATTTTGTAGACAAAAATGTACTACAAACCATAAAAGTTAATTAAAAGGATTTTTTAATTTTCAATCTCAAATCCAGGTTTTTTATAATTTTCTGGAACATTTGAAGGCGGAACTGTTAGCATATTTCCATCTCTTACCGCATGATAATGCGGTGATAGGATTTCGATTCCGGCATGATGCAATTCATTTTTAAGATTTTCGTGTAATAACGAATAGATTACTGCAGATTTTTTAGGGTTTTTGGTGTAAGCATTGATTTCGTAATTAACATAAAAATCATCCATGCTTTTGATCAAAACAAACGGGCTAGGGTTTGACAAAATATGGTTCGTTTTTTTTAGCACCTTCAATAAGAGCTTTCAAAACTTCATTGCTCACTACATCATATCCAATAGTAACAGAAGTGTGTAGGATGATACCAACATCTTCTGTAGCATTTTTACTAAAATTTATAATATGGTTTCCTAAAATAGAAGAATTAGGAATTGTTATATCCAGGTTTTTTATAGTTTTCACTCTTGTAACTAATAGACTTCTTTCCGTAATATCTCCTATAGTTTCACCAATTTGCACTCTATCACCTACCTTAAAGGGTCTCATATAGATTATTACTATTCCCGCGACTATATTGGATATTGCAGACGTAGAACCTAATGAAAAAAGCACACCGAAAAAAATAGAAACACCCTTGAAAGCTGGCGAATTTGATCCAAGGATGTATGGAAATACGATAATGACTGCAAATGCTATAATAACCACTCTAAGCAAATTAAATGTCGGTCTTGCCCAATCTGCATGAAATCCATCAAGACGTACTGCCTCTCGTTCCAGTTCTGTTGTTACATATTTAAGGAACCGCAATAGATATTTTGTAACAAAGAAAATAACTACTATGAAAAACAAGTTGGGGATAAAGCCAATTAATCCCTCATAAATAAAAAGCAACGGCTTCTTCACATATTCCAATATTGCATCGGCATATTCTTTAGTTTGAGGGACCAAACTAAAGAAGAATGGTAAGTAAAAAATTAAAAACGTAATCCCTATCGAAATACGAAGAAGCTTGATAGCAAACTTTATGATATGACGCTCTCTTCTGGGCGTAATAAATCTAAAAAAACTGCGCTACCTTACTATTCCTGAAAAATATATTCCTTTCCTGAGAATCAGCCTTTTTTTGTAACCAACTAAAAAACTTACGTGAAAAAAAGAAAAAAAAATCCGAAAAGCGCAATTCCAAAATAAATATATTGAAGACCCAAGATATGTTATTTGTGAACGATACGTGAAGACCGCCATTTTCAGAGAAATCACTTATCCCCATTCTTAAAATATTTCTGCTCCAGTTCTGCCTGAAACTCCTCCATTACCGGTTTCACCGTACTTTCAGGCAAGTCAGCAATACGAATGTACATCAAACCATCTACTGCATTATTAAAAAGAGGATCTACATTAAATGCTACTACTTTAGCATTTTGCTTAATATATTTCTTAATTAAAACTGGTATGCGCAGACTCCCTGGTTCGATCTCGTCAATAATTTTATCAAATTTATTAAGATCACTCCTACTTTCATCAAAGACGAAATCTTTGTCGGCATCTTTCAACTTTATCTTAAACTCTTTTTTTGGTCTAACATACTGCGCTACATATGGGTCATAGTAATGCGATTTCATAAACTCTATCATCAATGACTTAGAGAAATTACTAAATTTATTGCTAATACTAACTCCTCCAATAAGGTATTTATGATCCGGAAAACGAAGTGTACAGTGTACAATACCTTTCCAAAGTAAAAACAATGGCATCGGTCGTTGCTGATACTCCTTAATAATAAATGCACGACCCATCTCAATGGATTCGCTCATCATCTTATGTAGTTCTGGCTCAAACCTAAATAAATCCTGTAAATAAAATCCATCAATACCAAAATTGGAATAAATCTCATTACCCATTCCCATCCGATACGCTCCAGCTATCTTTTTTGCTCCCGTATCCCATAAAAACATATGATGATAATAATCGTCAAACGGATCTAAATCTATAGATTGATTTGTTCCTTCCCCAATTTCTCTAAAAGTAATCTCTCGCAGTCTACCTATTTCGTGTACTACATTGGGAATCAACTCTTTTTTAGCCAGAAAAACTTCATAATTTTTACTCGCTAACAAGCGTTTATCATATTCCCGACAGTATTCTAATTCTGACTCGATAGAATTGATACTCCCTCCAGAAGCTATTTCTTTAGGTGATTTTGGTAATTTAAAGTTATGCGGAATAGACTCTCTAAGTGTCTTTTTTGCATAAGGATTAGCGAGCATGTAGGTTTTTTTTCGTAAAAAATTCGTGAAATCCTCGATCTTTTCATACTCATCCTGATCACTGACAGATACTGGGTTACCGATCCTAACTTTTATAATTCTATTTTCTTGTGAAAAAAGTTCGCTAGGTAATTTAGCTGTTCTTAAGGTATCACTTATAGAAGCCAGTTGATAAAACAATCTACTGTTTCTGGCGTGGAAATAAATAGGAATTACAGGTACTTTCGCCTTTTTTACTAATCGCATCGCTCCAGGCTCCCAAGGTTTATCAACATACTGCTTGCCATCTTTTGTTGTGGACACTTCTCCTGCAGGAAAAATCCCCAATGGTTTTCCTTCTTTAAGATGTAAAACAGCCTGTTTAACACCTGTAACACTCGATTTAGCGTTTTTCCTGTTTTCAAAAGGGTTAACAGGCATTATATATGGCTTTAATGGGGAAAAATTATGTAAAAGAAAATTTGCGATAATCTTATAGTCAGAACGATGCTCAAACATTAACTTAAGCAAAAGTATTCCATCAAGTCCTCCAAGTGGATGATTTGATAATGTTATAAAAGCACCTTCTTTAGGTAATCTTTTCAGGTCTTCTGGCGGAATTTCGAAAGTAACACCATACAGATTTAGCACCTCATTTACAAACTCAGTACCGCTAAGATGACTAATGTTATCATATTGACGATTAATCTTCGATAACCGTGTGATCTTCAGAATCAACCAGCCAACAAAAGTGCCAATAAAGCCAAGTTTATCCAATTTAAGCCCTTTGGCTACTTCCTTCGAGGTGACTACCGCCATTAAATACGTTTTGTGCTAACTACAAATATAACAAAATCATTGGATAGCATATCTTATTGTTTAGCAACCATTTGATAGGTTTCTTTAGTGCTTTGTTTAAGCAATATGTTCTTGTTTTCTTCTAAGGATTCAATAGATTCTGCATTAAAGTGTCTGATAGTAAACAAAGAGACATTCTTCTCATAGACCACCTTGAATTTTGCTTTTAAATATGGCAACAATTGTTCGAAGTGATTAAACTTATCATCCAGACATACAGAAAAACTAATTGCAGAATTCTGAATTAAATCTACTTTTAGATGATATTTGTGAAAAAGACTGAAAATTTCACTAACATTATCCTCTACAATAAAAGAAAAATCTAACGAAGAAAGTGACAGCATAATTTGGTTTTTCTTTACTATATAACAAGGCACATAAGGAACTAATCTTTGCCCTTTTTTAACAGATGTTCCTTCGTCAAGAGGATTAACGAATGATTTTACATATAAAGGGATTTCTTTTCGTTGTAATGGCTGTAACGTTTTTGGATGAATCACAGAAGCTCCGTAAAAAGCTAATTCTATAGCTTCTTCGTATGAAATTTGTGATAACAATTTTACATTATTAAAAACTCTAGGATCACCATTGAGAACGCCTGGCACATCTTTCCAGATAGACACACTATAAGCATTAGTACAGTATGCAAAAATTCCGGCGGTATAATCACTACCTTCTCTGCCTAAAGTCGTTGTGAAATTATTATCATCAGATGCTATAAAACCTTGTGTAATCGTCAAACCTTTTTTATTGACTCTTTTTGTAATGTTTTGCTGAGTAATTGCCCAATTAACAACTGCATCACGATAATCGTCATCGGTCTTAATAACATCTCTGGCATCCAACCACTTGTTTTTATAACCTTCTGAGTTCAAATACTCGCTCAGTATCGTTGTGGCAATTAACTCTCCATAACAAACAATTTGATCATACACAAAATCGTATCGTGTAGACTTATTTATTTTTAAGGTAGTTTGTAAGTCAGAAATAAGGGCATTAATCTTTTCAAAAATTGAATGTTGTTTATTTTGAAAAAGATCTTCTAGTATCTGAATATGATATTTTTTTATAAAATCTATTGAACCACTTAGTTCTTTAGTATCATTCAGATAATGATCTACAACAGTTTCCAAAGCATTGGTAGTTTTACCCATTGCAGAAACCACTATAATTATGTTAGAATCACCAACCTTTTGTAATACTCTTAATACATTTTTTACTCCATCGGCATCCTTAACTGATGCTCCACCAAACTTAAAAACCTTCATTAAAATAATAATTTAATGTTTTATTCTAATTCCAAGAGCTCTCTATTAAGTTTTTGAAACAAATACGTTTAATCCTTCTTCATCCATTTGCACCACTTGCCATCCTTCTAAAATTTTGGCACCGCTTTTAAGATAAAAATTTATAGCAGGTTTGTTCCAATCCAACACATTCCATTCTACTCTTTTTACACCTTGCTCTTTTGCATACCTCATAACCCTTTTATACAGTGCCATTCCTATACCGGTTCCTCTCTTAGATTCTCTAACAATTAGATCTTCTAAATGTACTGTTTTTCCTTTCCAGGTTGAAAACCTAAAATACACCAATGCCAAACCTACAATTTCATTTTTAGTCTGAGCAACAAAACAATGAAATAATGGTTGTTTTCCAAAACCATCCCTAACAAGTTCTTCAGTTGTAACTTCTACAGCATCTGGTTCGTTTTCAAACACCGCTAACTCTTCAATAAGTGAAAGTACTTGTGGCATATCTTTGGCCACTGCATCTCTAATTATATAGTCCATAGATCAAAAGTTTGTCAAAACTATAAAATATGTATCAGAAACCAGACAATTTTATAATCTTATGTATCGCTAGTTTAGGTTTTTATAATTCTTCAAAAAAATGACAAATTAGAAGCACGAAAACGTTATAGTTGTCTAAAAAATAATACTTTTGCACCAAATCAACGTAACCAATATGGCCGGAAAAAACCAAACCCTAGGAGAATTTATTATTGAAAACCAAAAAGATTTTCCTTATGCCAGTGGAGAACTTTCCCGATTGATCAATTCGATTCGTCTTGCTGCAAAAATGGTTAATCACCAAGTAAATAAAGCTGGTTTAGTTGATATTACCGGAGCAATCGGAGAAACTAATATACAAGGAGAAGACCAACAAAAACTAGATGTTCTAGCAAACGAAACCTTTATTAATACACTTACCAACAGGGAAATTGTTTGCGGTATTGCTTCTGAAGAAAATGATGACTTCATTACTATCAAAGGACAAAAAAGTGACCATAGAAATAATTATGTTGTTCTTATGGATCCACTTGATGGTAGTTCTAACATAGATGTCAATGTTTCGGTTGGAACGATTTTTTCCATCTACCGAAGAGTGACGCCAACAGGGACACCTGTAACATTGGATGACTTTTTGCAACCAGGTAATTTACAAGTAGCAGCCGGTTATATTATTTATGGAACTTCTACTATGCTAGTATATACCACGGGACACGGTGTTAATGGTTTTACATTGAATCCCGCTCTGGGAACTTACTATTTATCACATCCTAATATGACATTTCCTGAGGATGGAAATATTTACTCTGTAAACGAGGGTAATTATGTTCATTTTCCACAAGGAATTAAAGATTATATTAAATACTGCCAGGAAGAGAAGGAAGATCGCCCCTATACTTCCAGATATATCGGTTCTCTGGTAAGCGATATACATCGTAATATGATAAAAGGTGGGATTTATATGTATCCAAGCACATCTAAATCTCCTAACGGAAAACTTCGGTTATTATATGAATGCAATCCGATGGCGTTTATTGCAGAACAAGCCGGAGGATCAGCCATCGATGGATTCAGAAGAATTTTGGAAATCAAACCTACAGAATTACACCAGCGTACTCCTTTTATTTGTGGAAGTAAAAATATGGTAAAAAAAGCCGCCTCATTTATGAAAAAATAGTACTCATAAATACCCCTATTTCTCTAATCAATATATTCTTTACAACAAGAACTCCGAAAAGCTACTCTCTACACTTTTTTAAACTGGTTGTACTCATAAACATGTAATGGATATAAAAATAAAGAACTTTTAACATTATCCGTCTATATACCTAATTTTAGAGGTTTTTATGTTAAATTTACGTATAGCTTGTAAAACAACAACATAAATTGACCAAAAATGGCGAAAGAAAATAAGGCTGTTGAAGAAAAAGTGGCAAACGATCCTTCTTCAAAAATAGAAGCAATAAAAAACTTGATCTTCGGAGAGAATATCGCTGCCTATAATTCTGAGTTTGAGGCAGTAAAAAAGGATATCGCTGCAAAACGACAGGAACTAAGGGATTTTATCGAAGATACTAGCAAAGAATTAAATCAGGCCATTGATAATCTTAGCACTGATATAAATATCAGAATTACAGAATTAGAAGATAATCTGGCGGATAAAGTTGAAATGCTAGATGATAAAAAAGTGGATAGAAAAACATTAGGTGATCTCCTGATTGCCATGGGAGAAAAAATCAATAAGAAGTAATCCGTCCATCCAAGATTATGGAAGAGCAGGATAAACTTAAGATACTTAAAGAACTTCTTCTTACTGAGGAGAAAGAATATGCAGACTCCATTGCTAAAAAAGTTGATGCGCTCAGTAAAATCGTTTATCAGAAACAAGAACTTTCAAATAAGGTTGATCCTATCATAGATGACAAATTAGAGGAGTTTGTTCAGGAAATTCCTAAAACGTTGGGGCCAACTATTACTGCTGCTTTAAAAGAAGAAATCAAAAACTCGCAGGATGCTGTTGTAGAAGCATTGTTTCCAATCATTGGTAAAATGATCAAGAAATACATAGCTCACGAAATAAAACTATTAAGCGAAAACATCAATAAAAAAACGAGACAAGCATTTTCTTTTAAAAATTGGTTCAGACGAACGAAAGCCAGAGCAAACGGAATTAGTGACGGTGATCTGGCCCTATCGGATTATGGAAAACCAAGATTAATTCAAATGTTCGTTGTCGAAAAAGACTCTGGACTATTAATATCAGATTACAGCCCTTTACCTGATAATACAATAGACAAGGATATGGTTGCAGGGATGCTAACTGCTATAAAGAGTTTTGTAGAAGATGCTTTTCGAGGCGGGAATCAAAACTTGGAAGCTATTGAATATGAGCTATACACGATCCATGTGCAAAATTTTTATTCTTACTATATTGCCGCTGTTATTTCTGGAGCATACAATATAATGTTCAAGGAAGTGCTGGAAGATCAAATTATCGATTTTGCCCAGCATCATATTTCTAAGAAGGATTTAGAAAATAGCGAGCTTTTTACTAAAAAATTAAAAAAACATTTTGAAGATGAAATTGTCTAAAAAAGTAGTGCTTTTAGGACACTTTGGAGTTGGAAAAACGTCTTTGTTCAGGCGTTTTATTAACAACCAATTTTCTGAAGATTATAAAGTTACACTTGGGGTTCAAATTAAAAAGAAAGTAATTGAACTGCCCGATGGTCGCGAACTTTCCATGATCATTTGGGACACTGAGGGTCATACTGACATCGAAGATACCAGAAAATCCTACTTACTTGGGTCGAGTGCATTTATCTATGTATTTGACCTAACCAGGATCGAAACGTACAAGGATTTGAATGAAGACCTAGCTTATTTATCCAAAAACCACAATAAAGTAAAGATCAAAGTTATTGGTAATAAACTGGATTTGGTTAATGAAAAAGATACCATAAAGAAATTAGAACAACAGCATATTGCATTTGATTGCTTAACCAGTGCTAAGACAAATAAAAATGTGCAGGACTTCTTCCTGGATCTTGCCGAGGAAATAACAACATAAAGTGATGACATATCAAGAAAAGGTGTTGCTACATAATCAAAGAACTCAACATATTATTGTTGATCTTAATGGTATGATTAAAGAAACTGACACCAATGTATTCAAGTGGAAAGTAGCAACGTCAATATATGATGCCCATCCATTTTTTGAAATAGTAAAGAGTTTTATTGAGGTTTTTGAAAAAGAAGAAACTACATATGACTTTCCTTGTATACATCTCGAAGATACAAATCAAGAAAAAATATGCGACACTACCATTATAATAAATTCTGAAGAGGTTACTATACTTTTATTTGATTATACTTCTAAATATCATGAGCTCAATAAAATTGCTCAGCAAAAAAATGAATCAATCCTCAGAGCAAAAGAATTAGAACTTAAAAATCGGTTCCTACTTGAAAAGGAGAAATTCAAAAATAGTTTTATTTCTAATATCAATCACGAGATCAGAACCCCACTAACTAGTATTTTAGGATTTATAGAAGTTCTGGAAAAGACGAGCTTAAACTTTGAACAAGAAGAGCTAGCGAGGATTATAAAACGACAAAGCTTACACCTCAATACCTTGATTGAGGATATGGTAGATATTGCTAAAATAGAGTCTGGTAAAATTAAAATTATTGAAGAAAAGTTTCTGTTCACCAATATCATAGAAGGTTTTAAAGAAACATATTCAAAGCTGGCCGAGGAAAAAGGAATACATTTTGAAACCTATATAGACAATAATATACAGGAATATCTTATCGGTGATAGCACACGTGTTTTTCAGATTTTAAATAACATTCTCAATAATGCTTTTAAGTTTACGGAAGAAGGTAGTGTGGGGCTTTCAATAACTAAAAATTATCAACGCACCAATAAATTAAGTATCAGTTTTAAGATTACAGATACAGGACTCGGGATACAAAAAGAAAATCTTTCAACTATTTTTGACAGATTTACTCGCTTTAATGAGGACAAACAGGTGTCGGGTACCGGATTGGGTTTGGCTATTGTAAAAGATTTGGTTGACCTACTTGGTGGAGAAATTAAAGTGTCGAGCCAACCTGAAAAAGGCACAACATTCGACATTAAATTACCATTCAAATTTGAGATTACAAAATCTGCTCCCGAAAAGAAAAAGAAAAAATACAGTCTGCCCGCATCTAAAAAGAAGTTTAGGGTACTGGTAGTTGAGGATGAAGAAGCTACTCAATTTTTGATTATGAAAATATTGATTCGTCACGGCCGTTTTTTTGTAGATGTAGCAATCAATGGAGAAGAGGCTATTAATTACATCGAAAGAAGAAACTATGATTTAGTCTTAATGGATCTTAAACTAACTAAGATTGATGGTTATCAGGCAACACATATGATCCGAAATAATTATGGAGATAAGGTAATTTCTGAAGTACCTATCATTGGTTTTACTGCAAAATCGAGTCAAATAGAAAGAGACAAGTGTCTTCGGTCCGGAATGGATGACTTTATCGCCAAACCATTTGAACAAGAAGATTTACTGTACAAAATAGTAAAACAAATAGCTAAAAAAGCCGCTTCATAAAAGCGGCTTTTTTTATAGTGATTGAATTAGAAAAACTATTTCTTCATTTTTTTTATCTCTTCTACAAAAGTATCGCCATCTACTCCTTGATCAACTAAAGAAAGTGCCTTATCGACAATACCTTTAGCATTATCTGAATTAAAACCTAACCCGATGCATAGCTTTTCTAATAAAATAACTTGATCTTGTCCTTTTATTTTATCAGCATACACCATTCTTGCTAAATCAAAAAGCCTCTCTAATCGTGCATCATAACCCGTAGGAGGATTGATAGGCCGGGAAGCATAGTCCTTTAAAATTTCCTTGTAATCGTTTTCAGAAATATTAAGATTTCGAGCTAGTCGATCTAAGAATGCTTTCTCTTCATCCGTTATTACTCCGTCACTCATAGCCACTCTAACAATGGCAGCAAAATGGTCTTGATTTCGTTTTTGAAAACCACTATCAAATAAATCAGATATAGACATTATGTACTTTTTTAATTTGCCGCAAATATAACTAAACTCTTCACCTTTTAAAATTTAAAATACCAGATTTTTACAATCCTAACATATTCCTTGTAAACAGCTATAGATACTTATCTGTCAGAAAAACATCTTACCTCTTATACTTCGTAAAAAATACTTTAATAGATTATTTAAAATAAGTATAACAGTTCCTAATATTTTCAAAAACGTGCGTATGTATAAAATCTTATAATTAACTTTCTGATGTTATTTCAATTTAGGATATCATTATGAGTAAAAAGCCTTTATTAGCTTTTACCGAAAAAGGGATTTATTGTGAGGCTGCAAAGGTGTATTTGGATCCTTGGAAACCTGTAAACAAAGCCATAATCACACATGGTCATGCAGATCATAGCAGGTGGGGACACAAACAATACATTACACACCATACCAATGTTCCTATTATTAAGCATCGATTGGGAGATATTAACGTAAGTGGTAAAAATTATAATGAAACATTTTTTATCAACAATGTGAAATTCAGTTTTCATCCTGCCGGTCATATAATCGGAAGTTCGCAGATCAGAGTAGAGCATAAAGGAGAGGTCTGGGTTTTTACAGGAGATTATAAAATTGAAAATGATGGCGTGGCTATCCCATACGAACCTATACAATGTCATACGTTTATCACCGAATGTACTTTTGGCTTGCCCGCATTTAAATGGACTCCACAAACCGAAGTATTTAAAGATATCAACCAATGGTGGGCTGAAAATAAAGCTGAAGGAAAAACCTCTATTCTATTTGGATATTCTCTGGGGAAAGCACAACGTCTACTCAAATATCTAAACCCTGAAATTGGTCAAATTTTCACACACGGAGCTATAGAAAATATGACGAATGTTATACGACCGATGATTGATTTTCCTAAAACTACCCTCATTGCAAGAGACACAAAGAAAAACGACTTACTGGGGAATATTGTTATTGCTCCCCCCAGTGCTCATGGATCCCCCTGGATAAGAAAAATGGTGCCATACGTCACGGCTTCTGCCAGTGGTTGGATGGCTTTTAGAGGTGCCAGACGCAGAAGAGCTATAGACAAAGGTTTTGTGCTATCTGACCACTGCGACTGGAGTGGGTTGTTAACTGCTATTCAGGAAACAGGAGCTACTAAGATTATCAGCACTCACGGTTATACTGATATTTTCTCAAAATATTTACGAGAGCTTGGATATGATGCCCGTACCGAAAAAACTCAATATGAAGGAGAACTTGAAGAAATGGAAACCAAAAAAGAAGGTGAGGTTATAGAATGAAGTTATTTGCAGACCTGATTAAAACGCTGGACAGCACCAATAAAACAAATGTTAAAGTGGCCGCGCTAGCCTCCTATTTCGAGCAGGCACCTACAAAAGATAAGGTTTGGACTATCGCTATACTTTCTCATAGACGTCCGCCAAGACCTGTAAATACAACATTACTGAGACATTGGGCTTCTGAACTGGCCAATATCCCTCTATGGCTTTTTGAAGAATCCTACCATATCGTAGGTGACTTGGCAGAAACTATAGCTTTGGTTATCCCAGCCTCTTATGAGACCTCACAAAAAAGTTTGACCACCTTTCTAGAAGAAATTATTGCCTTAAAGAAGCAAGAGGATACCGTTAAAAAAGAATATCTCCTTCAGAACTGGAAATCTCTCAATTATTATGAACGATTTGTGTTTACTAAACTCATTACAGGAAGCTTTAGAATTGGTGTCAGCCAAAAGCTAATGACCAGAGCCCTTTCAAAAGCTACTCAGATTGACGAAGATATTTTAGCATACAAATTAATGGGAAACTGGGATCCTAATACGATTTCGTTTCAAGATTTAGTTTTAGAAGAAAAAGAATCTGATTTTCTTTCTAAACCCTACCCCTTCTATCTTGCGTATGCCATGGAAAATGAAGTTTCAGACTTAGGTAATGTTGAAGATTGGTATGCAGAACACAAATGGGATGGAATCAGAGCACAAGCGATCATAAGAAATAAGGAACTTTTTGTATGGAGTCGTGGTGAAGAACTGGTAACTGATAAATACCCGGAATTTCAGGAGTTTTTAAATCGTATACCTGATGGCACCGTCCTTGACGGAGAAATCCTACCCTTTCCGAACGGAGAAATCGGAACTTTTAATGATTTACAAACCAGAATAGGGAGAAAGAATGTCTCCAAAAATTTGCTTCAAAAAACGCCGGTAATTCTAAAGGCCTATGATATTTTAGAATGGCAAGGAAAAGATATTAGAAACCTGCCGTTTTCTGAAAGAAGAGAAATTCTAGAAAAACTTTATCATCAAATTCATCAAGCTGAGCCTATCCTATCGGCAGATGGATCAATTGAAAAACAAATCAAAACCATTCCTCTGCATCTATCAGAAAAAATGAGTTTTACTTCCTGGCAGGAAGTAGCTACAGAACGTGAACGATCACGTGACCTACATTCTGAAGGTTTAATGTTGAAAAGAAAAAATTCACCTTATTTGGTAGGTCGGAAAAAAGGGGACTGGTGGAAATGGAAGGTAGATCCTCTAACGATCGATGCCGTTTTAACCTATGCGATGAGAGGACACGGTCGCCGATCGAATTTGTTTACCGATTATACTTTTGGATTATGGAATGACGAAAAAACCGAATTGGTTACTTTTGCAAAAGCATATTCTGGTCTTACTGATACAGAGTTTAAACAAGTTGATAAGTTTATCAAAGCACACACCTTAGAACGCTATGGACCAGTACGAAGCGTAACTCCAGAATTAGTTTTTGAAATTGCTTTTGAAGGCATTGCTCTATCCAAAAGACATAAAAGTGGCGTTGCTACTCGCTTTCCTAGAATTTTACGTTGGCGGAAGGATAAAAAAATCGAACAAGCTAATTCATTAGAAGATTTGAAATTGTTGATTCCGAATGCAGTGAAAGAAATATGACACAAAAAGAACTTTTTTATATCGCTGAATCTTGGTTTATACAACAAGACTGGAAGTCATTTCCGTTTCAAAAAAACAGTTGGAAGGCTTTTTTACAAAATAAAAACGGGCTATTGAATGCTCCAACCGGAAGTGGAAAAACATATGCTTTATGGATTCCGATAGTTCTTCTGTACATTAAAAAAAACCCTGACTATAAAGTTAAGCATAAAAAAGGATTAAAGGCTATTTGGATCACTCCACTTAGAGCATTATCACAAGAAATAAAACAGGCAGCAGAAAGATTTGCCGATGATCTAGACACCCAGCTAACAGTGGGCATAAGAACCGGAGATACTTCTACAAAAGAACGAGCGGCACAGAAAAGAGCAATGCCGGACTTGTTAATTACTACTCCGGAAAGTTTACAATTACTCCTCGCCTCAAAAGGATATGATAAGACATTTAAGGACTGCTATGCCATCATTATTGATGAATGGCACGAATTATTAGGTACTAAAAGAGGTGTCCAGATCGAGTTGGCTTTATCACGATTAAAAACGATATCAAAAAACTTAAGAATTTGGGGGATTTCTGCAACTATCGGCAATCTTGATCAGGCGCAAGAAGTATTATTAGGGCACAAATCCGAGGCGCTTCAGAATTCAGTATTAATTAAGGCTAACATTCAAAAAAAAATAAAGGTAAAAAGTATTATTCCTGATACCATGGAAACATTTCCCTGGCGAGGTCATTTAGGTATTCATCTTTTGGATGAGGTGGTTCCTATTATCAAAAAAAGTACAACCACTTTGCTTTTTACCAATACCCGAAGTCAATGCGAAATTTGGTTTCAAAGAATTTTACAAAGATATCCAGAGTTTGCAGGAGAAATGGCTATGCACCACGGGAGTATTAATAAAGAAACCCGCTTATGGGTAGAACAAGCAATCCGTAATGAATCCTTAAAAGCTGTGGTTTGTACGTCTAGCTTAGACTTAGGCGTTGATTTTGCTCCGGTTGAAACCATTATACAAATTGGAGGTCCTAAAGGTGTAGCTCGATTTTTACAACGTGCCGGTCGTAGTGGACACCAACCGGGAAAAACCAGTATGATCTATTTTCTCCCTACTCATGCCATTGAATTAATCGAAGCTTCGGCCTTACAGCAAGCTGTAAAACATCAGGCAGTAGAAGATCGCACTCCTTACATTAACAGTTATGATGTATTAATTCAATATCTTACTACATTGGCAGTATCTGATGGTTTTTACCCTGCTGATATTTATCAAGAAATTAAAAGCACATTTTGTTATCAGGCTATCTCTGAAGATGACTGGAGATGGATCCTAAACTTTATTACCATAGGGAGTCAAAGTTTGCAAAAATATGATGAGTATAAAAAAGTTGAAATTCTGGAAGATGGATTGTTTAAGGTAAATAGTAGGGCGGTTGCTATGCGACATCGTCTTCAGATAGGAACCATTGTAAGTGATGCTGTTCTTATGGTAAAATATATGAAAGGAGGATATATAGGGAGTATTGAGGAGTGGTTTGTCTCAAAACTAACACCTGGTGATGTGTTTACCTTTGCAGGTAGAAACCTCGAACTAGTACGTATTAAAGAAATGCAGGTTCTCGTCCGAAAATCTTCAAAAAAAACTTCAAAAATCCCTAGTTGGATGGGCGGGCGACTAACATTAACTTCTCAAATGTCTGAATTGTTAAGAAATGAACTTTATAAAGTCTCTCCACAAAGTACGCAACCGTTATCAGTAGAGTTAAAGGCACTATCACATATTTTTGAAAGACAACAATTAGAAAGTATTATACCTGGATCTGATGAGTTTTTGATCGAGACATTTAAAACAAGAGAAGGATACCACGCTATCTTCTATCCTTTTGAAGGTCGCTTTGTTCATGAAGCCTTAGGAAGCCTGTTAGCATATCGCATTAGTTTGCTCTCTCCTATCTCATTCTCCATCGCTTTTAATGATTATGGTTTTGAGTTATTATCCGATCAAGAGATTGATATACAACAAGTAATTGATAATGATCTTTTTACAACCTCTCATATGCATAGCGATCTTCAGAAGAGTTTAAATGCTACAGAAATGGCACGACGTAAATTTAGGGATATTGCAGTCATATCAGGCATGGTCTTCACTGGTTATCCCGATAAAATGATCAAGAGCAAACACCTGCAATCAAGCTCACAATTACTGTTTGATGTTTTTAAGGATTATGAGCCTGAAAATCTATTGTTTCAACAGGCTTTTATAGAAACATTTGAACATCAGCTGGAAGAAGGTCGCCTTCAAAAAGCCTTGGAAAGAATAGAAAACCAGACAATAGTTTGGAAATCATGTAAAAAAGCTACTCCTTTCTCATTTCCCATTATTACTGATCGATTACGAGAAAAATTATCCAGTGAAAAGTTAGAAGATCGTATCAAAAGGATGGTTGCTATTCTCAATAAAAGGTAGCCACTGAGATCAATTGATATATAATTACTTTTGATGTATTCTAGTAGAAGCATACTTTTGAAAAAATAATGACGCAACTAATAACAATACATCAGCAATCATTCATACTACATCCTTGTGGGGTTGTTTTTTGGAAAGAGAGAAATATACTATTAATCGCAGATGTTCATCTGGGCAAAATTTCTCATTTCAGAAAACACGGGAGTGCTGTTCCTTCAAAAGCAATATTAAAAAATTTTGAACAACTGGATACCGTTATTGACTTTTTCAATCCAGATACTATATGTTTCCTAGGAGACCTGTTTCATAGTTATATAAATACGGAATGGAATCTTTTTACATCTTGGAGAAATGATCAAGAAGCCAAGATTATTCTTATCACCGGAAATCACGACATCATTTCTGAGCACAAGTATGAAAAATTAGGGGTAACCACCGGTACAGAATTAATTCTTGATGATTTTTTATTGACTCATCATCCGGAGGAAAGAGAAAGTCTATTTAACTTTTGTGGGCATATTCACCCTGGTATACGACTACAGGGACTCGGAAAACAGAGTATAAAATTACCTTGTTTTTTCCTGAAACCCAATCAAATGATTATACCTGCTTTTGGAGAATTTACCGGTATTTATATTCTGGAACCTGCAGAAAATGATAAAGTTTTTGCCATGACCGATAAAGAAGTTATTTTAGTATCTCACTAAAATCATCGTATGCAACTTCAAAAACATCTTTTTGATCTATCCCCAGAAATAATATATCTCAACGGAGCCTATATGTCTCCGCAATTAAAATCAGTGACTGAAGTAGGTTTACAATCCGTTAAGAAAAAAGCACACCCTAACGAAATTTTACCAAAAGATTTCTTTACTCAAAAAGAAACGCTAAGACAACGTTTTGCTACGCTGATTGATGCTCCTGATTACAAAAACACCGCCATCATTCCTTCTGTATCTTATGGAATTGCTAATGCCGCTAATAATATTCCCATCAAAAAAGGAGATGAGATCATTTTAGTTGATGAACAGTTTCCTAGTAATGTTTATATATGGCAAGAAGTTGCAAAGAAATATGAGGCAATCATCAAAATAGTTAACCCACCAAAAAGCTTCCAAAACCGTGGAAAAGTATGGAACGAAAATATATTAAAATCTATTACAGAGAATACTGCAGTTATAGCATTACCCCACGTTCATTGGGCTGATGGAACTTTATTTGATCTTAAGGCAATTCGGGAAAAATCAAAAGCAGCACGGGCGATGTTAGTTATTGATGGAACCCAAAGTGTTGGTGCTTTACCATTTTCTGTACAAGAAACTGAACCTGATGCGCTGATTTGTGGTGGTTATAAATGGTTATTAGGTCCATACTCAATTGGAATGGCGTATTACAGTGATGCTTTTAATAACGGCACACCAATCGAACATAACTGGATGAATCGATATAACAGTGAAGATTTCTCTGGTCTTACAAATTATGAAGATCGATATAAGGAAAAAGCAGCGAGGTATTCTGTTGGAGAATCCAGTAACTTTATATTAACACCCATGATGATTAAAGCTATCGAACAGCTAATCAAATGGCAACCAAAAAATATTCAGAAATATGCAAAGGGTATTTCGAATCGTACTGTTCAAAAACTTAGAGAATTAGGTTGCTTTGTAGAAGATGACTACTACAGAGCACATCATCTCTTTGGAATCTATCTTCCAAAAAACATAAATGACGAGGAGTTAAAAACCAAGCTAAAAGAAAAACAAATCTTCGCTTCGTTTCGTGGCAATGCAATCAGGATATCTTGTAACCTCTATAATACAGAGGGTGATTTTGATAAACTAATAAGCTGCTTTTGATTGGAACAATGATTAATTCGTTTACGTTAAACCCTGTAAAAAAATACCCCTAATTTTAAAATAGGAATAATAATTTTATGAAAAAAACATTAGCGTTACTCAATACTATATCTGTTCTGCTTGTAATCGGTATAAACTATGTTTCACAAACGCTACGTTTTAATAACACCACAGTAGGCGAAGTCAGCAAAATACATGACAACCTTTTTACACCCGCCAATTATGCCTTTAGTATATGGATAGTGATATTTGCAGGCCTTATCGCCTATTCTATTTATCAAATTCGAAATGCTTTTTTTAAACCGGAAAAATCCGAATACATCCTGCAAACAGGATATTGGTTTTTTATTGCAAATCTATTAACTGGCTGCTGGGTTCTTGTATTTACATATGAATATATTGGTTTATCTGTATTAGTAATGCTGGGTATTGTATTCTCTTTAAGTAAAATTGTAATCAATACAAATATGGAGCGATGGGATGCGCCGATAGGTGTTATCGTATTTGTTTGGTGGCCCATTTGCCTGTATATAGGATGGATTTCTGTGGCTACTATAGCTAATTTTTCTATCTATCTTACTAAAATTAATTGGCAAGGACTTGGTTTGTCCGATACTACCTGGACCATCATTATGGTTATTGTAGCTGTTTTATTAAATCTATTGATGATTATTAAAAGAAATATGCGAGAGTTTGCTATGGTGGGTGTTTGGGCTTTAGTTGCAATTTATATAAGACACCACGGCGATTATAATAATATAGCATATTCTGCACTATCCGGGGCTATGATATTAGTAATAGCTGCTGGTATTCATGGATTTCTAAATCGCGCTACTAATCCTGGAAAAAAACTGATGGAACGGTTTAAGTAGAATTTTGCTAGAACATATATTGAATATCTCCTGCCCAACTTGGGTATGTGAAAATCATATCTTTAATCTCTGAAATTGTCATTTTATTATACATCGCCATTGCAAAAAAGTTAATTACTTCGCCTGCTTCAGGTCCTACTAGGTGAGCTCCTAGAATTCTACCCGTATCATTTTCTACAATGGTTTTGTAAGCATAAATTTTCTCATTAATTCGTTTTGCATTATAAAAACCCGAAGCATCTCTGTTAAGAATTTCTACGTTATTGCCTAATTTTTTTGCCTGCTGTTCAGACAATCCAACAGAAGCAATATTGGGCAATGTAAATGCAACAGAAGGAGTTTCTGGAAACTCAGCTTTCTTATGGTTACCATAACGTATATTATGAGCTACGATTTTTCCTTCACGAGATGAAAAAGGAGTTAATGGTAACGCATTATCCGAGATATCACCACAAGCATAAACATCCTTATTAGTAATATTTTGTAAGTATTTATCTACGTTGATCCCTTTATTTGAAAAAGAAATATTACCATTTTCCAATGCCAAATTATCAAATGAAGGCACTCTTCCTGTAGTATTAAAAATGACTTCTGCTTTTACTTCTTCATCCTTTCCATCCAAATGATAGTATACTCGTTTATTTTTTCTTAATTCTTCAATTTTGGTAACCTTAGCATTAAAAATAAAGTTGATCCCTATATCCTTAGACGCTTTAATTATATATGCAACCATATCCTTGTCAAAAACAGATAATGGTCTATCTCCTGATTCTATGACAGTAACCTCAACTCCAAACCTTGCTGCCATATGGGCAAATTCCATTCCTATATAACCTCCTCCGATAAAAATCATAGATTTAGGTAGTTCTTCTAATGTTAGAAAATCATCGCTTAACGAAGTTAATGAGCTACCTTCTATGTCCAAAGGTTTTGGTGTTAATCCTGAGGCAATTACTATTTTTTTAGCTTTTATTGTTTTTCCTTCTACAGAAAGCGTATTGGTATCTATAAATTTTGGTGATTGATGGTATAACGTGATACCAAGATCGCATAGTTTATCCTCTGTACTCGGTGGAACAGCATCAGTAAATTCGCGTACAAACTTTTGTATTTCTTTCCAGTCTAACTCTGGTAGCTGAAAAACACCTAAGTTGTATACGCTTTTCGATCTTTTTACTATTTCGGTGAAACCAAGGATCACTTTTTTTGGATCACACCCGCGATTTGCACAAGTCCCTCCAAATTCTCTTTTATCAGCAATTCCTACTGTATTCCCATTTTTTATACAAGCCTTTGCGACAGTTTGCCCAGCAATCCCGCTTCCAATCACAAATACATCAAACTCCTTAATCTCCATGAAAATTTTCTGATTTATTTTATTTGTTTTAAAATAGTTTCAAAATACCAAACAATGAAGTATTTTTTGAATGCTTTAAAGAATATTTAGCACTTAATCACTATTAACAGGTTTGTCATAACTAAAAGAATGATAGTATATTTGTCTAAAATTATTGCTACGTGAGTCAAACCTTAATCACGCAAACTTTTGCACAGTCTCCGCTATTGCAGAAACTGGGAAATGCTATTGCTCAATCTGAAAGCAAAACCCATCTGCAAGGCCTTACCGGATCATCATTATCTTTTGTCATCGAACACGCTTTTAAACAAGTTGACAAACCTTTTCTATGTGTTTTAAATGACAAGGAAGAAGCTGCTTATTACCTTAATGATCTAGAACAATTATTGGGTGATAAAAATGTATTGTTTTATCCTGGTAGTTATCGCAGACCCTATCAAATAGAAGAAACCGACAATGCCAATGTTTTATTACGAGCAGAAGTTCTAAACAGGATCAATTCTCGTAAGAAACCTGCATTGATTATTACCTACCCCGATGCCTTGTTCGAAAAGGTAGTCACCAGAAAAGAGCTCGAAAAAAACACATTGAAGATCGGGATTGGAGATACATTATCACTCGATTTTGTAAACGAAGTATTATTTGAGTATCAATTTCAAAGAGTAGATTTTGTAACCGAACCTGGTGAGTTTTCTGTTCGCGGTGGTATTGTTGATGTATTTTCATTTAGTAACGATGAGCCTTATCGTATAGAGTTTTTTGGCGATGAAGTAGACAGTATCAGAACCTTCGATGTCGAAACACAGCTGTCTACTGATCAAATCAAAAAGATTTCGATCATCCCCAATGTAGAAAACAAAGCTATGCAAGAAACTCGTGAGAGCTTTCTAAAATATATCACTTCTAAAACAGTGGTTTTTACAAAAGATATTGACTTATTATCTGCAAGAATTGATAAAAATTTTGAAAAAGCCAAGGAAGCGTTCAAAACTCTTTCTAAAGATATTAAACATGGAACTCCGGATGAGCTTTTTGCTTCTTCAGAATTAATTAAAAAACAGTTGCTAGATTTTACCTTAGTAGAAATTAGTAACAGACCTGTTACCAAGGCTGATTATTCAATTAAATTTAATACCAAACCTCAACCATCTTTTAATAAACAATTTGATTTACTGATACAGAATCTGAATGAAAATCAAGAAGACGGGTATAAGAACTATATTTTTTGTGTCAGCGAACAACAAGCCAAACGTTTTCATGATATTTTTGATGATGCAGATCTAGATGTAAAACAATACGAAACTATTGTTTTCTCAGCCTATCAAGGATTTATTGATCACGATCGAAAGATTGTATGTTACACGGATCATCAGATTTTTGAGCGTTATCATAAATTTAGTTTAAAAAGTGGCTATGCAAAAAAACAAGCGATCACCTTAAAAGAACTTACGAACCTAGAGGTTGGTGATTATGTGACTCATATTGATCATGGAATAGGAAAATTTGGCGGACTTCAAAAAATCGATGTCGAAGGAAAAAAGCAAGAAGCTATCAAATTAATTTATGGAGAAAGAGATGTCTTATACCTCAGTATTCATTCACTTCATAAGATTTCAAAATTTAATGGAAAAGATGGCAAACCGCCACAGATATATAAGCTTGGTTCTAAAGCCTGGAAGACACTAAAACAAAAGACTAAAGCAAGAGTAAAACACATTGCTTTCAATTTGATCCAGTTGTATGCAAAACGAAAATTACAGAAAGGTTTTCAATACAATCCAGACAGTTACTTGCAACACGAACTAGAAGCTTCTTTTATTTATGAAGACACTCCTGATCAGAGTACCGCCACAGAAGACGTTAAGGCCGATATGGAGAGTGAAAGACCGATGGATCGATTGATCTGTGGCGATGTAGGTTTTGGTAAAACTGAAGTTGCGATAAGAGCAGCTTTTAAGGCAGTAGATAACGGAAAACAAGTGGCAATACTTGTCCCTACCACTATTCTAGCATTTCAGCATGCTAAAACGTTTAGAGAACGTCTCAAAGATTTTCCGGTAGTGGTAGATTATGTTAATCGTTTTAGAACAGCAAAGCAAAAAAGAGAAACATTAGAAGATCTTGCGGCTGGTAGAGTAGATATCATTATTGGAACCCACCAATTAGTCAATAAAAATGTAAAATTCAAAGATCTTGGATTACTTATTATTGACGAAGAACAAAAGTTTGGTGTTTCGGTAAAGGATAAATTAAAAACCATTAAAGAAAATGTCGATACACTTACGTTAACTGCTACTCCAATCCCGAGAACGTTGCAATTTAGTTTGATGGCAGCACGCGATTTATCTACAATTACTACGCCTCCACCAAACCGATACCCTATTGAAACCCACGTGATTCGATTTAGTGAAGAAACTATCAGGGACGCAATTAGCTATGAAATCCAAAGAGGTGGTCAAATTTTCTTTATCCATAACCGAATAGAAAACATTAAAGAAGTTGCCGGAATGGTACAGCGCCTCGTTCCTGATGCCAAAGTAGGTATTGGTCATGGGCAAATGGAAGGCAAGAAATTAGAAAGTCTTATGCTCTCTTTTATGAATGGAGAATTTGATGTGTTGATTTCTACTACCATTGTAGAAAGCGGATTGGATGTCCCTAATGCTAATACTATTTTTATTAATAATGCTAATAATTTTGGTCTTTCTGATTTACACCAAATGCGAGGTCGTGTGGGTAGAAGTAATAAAAAAGCTTTTTGCTATTTTATTACACCTCCATATTCTGCTATGACCGATGATGCCAGAAAACGAATTACCGCGTTAGAACAGTTCTCTGAACTGGGTAGTGGTTTTAATATCGCTATGAAGGATCTGGAAATTCGTGGTGCCGGAGATTTATTAGGTGGCGAACAAAGTGGCTTCATCAATGAAATTGGTTTTGATACTTACCAAAAAATCCTGAACGAAGCTATTGAAGAACTTAAGGAAAATGAGTTCGCAGAGCTATATGAAGATGAAACAAAGGAAAAGGTGTATTTAAAAGACACTCAAATTGATACAGATTTTGAACTGCTTTTTCCGGATAGCTATATAAACAATATTACAGAACGGTTAAATCTATATACAGAGCTTAACAATATTAAAGATGAAAATGAACTTCAGGCATATGAGAACCGTTTAATCGATCGTTTTGGCGAATTGCCAGATCAGGCAATAGATCTTTTAAACTCAGTTCGCATTAAATGGATTGCTACTTCTTTAGGAATTGAAAAAATTATCATGAAACAAAACAAAATGATTGGGTATTTTATTAGTGATCAACAATCAAGTTTTTATCAAAGTCCTGCATTTTCTAAAGTTTTACAATTTGTACAACAAAACCCAGGTAAATGTAAAATGAAAGAGAAAAATACCAGAAATGGATTGAGATTATTACTTACTTTCGAAAGTATTCATTCTATTAACAAAGCTCTCGAGGTGTTACGACCCCTAAAGTTTGAGACAAATGAATAATAGATTCCGAAATACATATACGTACAATCGTTAAATAACCGTTACAGTAGAACAAAAAAATTAAATTCCATTCGGCTACACAAAAGTGCATTTCGTCGACAGTTTAACTATCGTTGGCTTTCAAAAAATTATAAAGTAGTTTTTATTTTTAATTTCATACCAGATTACAAGAATAAAACCAACTTAGATTATGGATAGAAAAGAAAAATTCAGTTTTCTGAAGAGACCTTTACTTTTGAAACTCAACAACAAAGATAATCAGGCCTTTCAGCGTTTACCTAGTCATAAACTTTATGTACTCAATTATTCTTATATCAAAAGAAGATTTATAGAAGAAATAGAAAATTATAAAACCTGTCCGGAATTGATTGATATTAATGAGTTTTCAATGAACTATTCTTTTGGTTATCATTTCAGTAATAACATCGATAACCTATACAGTAAAGAAGCGATGTACATCGAAGTTAAACGTTTCCTTAAAAATTTAAAAGTTAAGGTATAAAAACTTTTAAAAGTCCAGACGCTGCATGCCTAAATCCTTTATAAAGTTATAGTATCTAAAAATTACACATAGATACTATAGAATAATTCTTATATTTCCTACTCGAAAAATAGACTAAAAAACCTTCTGAAACCTTTATGATGCTTATAATGTCAGGTTAATGACGGGTCAAAGTCAAATCTAAAAATTTGAGATTGCATCTCTTCCAACTAATATTGCTGTATTAAATGAAAACAAGTTCTAGTAATTCTACTGCAGAGAATATTACTTCAAAAGAAACTAAAAACTTAAAGATCATGGAACAACCAGCATTAGGCATAAAAATTTCGGAACTCAGAAAGTCTAAAGGACTGACTCAAGAAGAGTTGGTAGAGCAATGTAACATAAGTGTTAGAACTATTCAAAGAATTGAAGCGGGCGAAGTTACACCAAGAAGTTACACCATAAAGACCATTCTATCCGCACTGGACTATGATTTGGAAAAAATACAAACCGAAAATTCTAAAGTAACAAAAGAGTTTAAAAAACTTTTTCTTCTCGAAATAGATGACGAAAAAGAGGCGAGTTTCTTAACAAAACAACTTACAGTTGCATGGATTAGTGGTATTGTATATTTCATTCTAAGTTTTGCAGAGTTTGTAATTGACTATTACCGACTAGAACAAGGTGAAATGATTATCGGTGAACTAATATATATATTATTAAAAATAGTCATACTAATTTCCATTGTACTATTTACTCGCGGCTTTGTTCTTACTGGGAAAATCTTCAAAAACTACTTGCTTAAGATAACAGCATTCATGTTTATTTTTGTAACTGTACTTTTTTATTCCTTTGATATTATCTCTTTGTATATAGGTGTTTTTGATTATCGCATCGTCATAGGAGCAGAATCGATGACATACGGAATCATAGGAATCTTATTTGGTGTATCTATATTCAGACTTCAGAATGCTCTGGGTACTATTGCAAAAGTTACAGCAATTTTTGAAATCATTACCTATGGATTTATGACTACAATATTCCTTTCTATTGTTGGTTTGCTATTTCTTACTCCAACGATTCTACTAGAAATCATTTTGCTTTTTAAAGTTTGTGAAATGATTAAGGAAAAAGAGAAAACATTCCTGGATATATAACCAAAATATCAATTATCCATCAACAATATCATTGAATATTTATTCAATGAGCGGAAATCCTATATCAAATTTTAAGCTAAAAACAGTCATGAAAAAATGTATCATAATTGCATCTATAGTCCTACCAGTACTAGTCATTTGCTTCTTTCTTTTTGAGCCTATGATGACCTATACAACCGGATGGAATAAATTTCCTAGTACTACCAAATTAAAACCGATAAAGCATCATAAAAACAAACTTTCAATAAAAGCTGACCGTATTTTAACCGAAATGTTTTCCCTTCTTAAAGCACCTGGATTTTCTGCTGCTGTTGGAATGAATGGAAAAGTTATTTGGTCTAATGCTATTGGATATCAGAATATTAAAAATAACACAAAGTTAAATATCAATACAAAATTCAGAATTGGAAGTACATCTAAAGCAGTAACATCTTTAGGAGTAGGTGTACTTCTGCAAAATCATAAATTAAACCTAGATTCTAAAGTCAGAGAATTTGTTCCCTATGCGAACGAAACGCTCTCTGAGATAACTATGCAACAACTGGCATCACATACTTCAGGAATACGAAACTATGGTACATGTTTTTGTTTTCCCATTTGGGAACACCAAAATAACGATGAGTATACTTCAGTTCAAGAAAGTGTAGGAATATTTAGTAACTCTCCTCTACTTTTTCTTTCTGGTTCTGATTTTAGCTATAGTTCCTATAATTATACTTTGTTAAGTGCTATGATAGAAGGTGCTTCTGGTAAAGACTTTCTAAGTTTTATGGATGAGGAGGTTTTTAACCCTTTAGGTCTTAACAACATAAAAGGAGAAACAACCTCTTTATCACCAGAAAATGTTTCAAAGTTTTATGAGGTTGATGAAAATATGTACAAAGAAACTTTTAAAGTCAACAATAGTAACAAATGGGCTGGTGGAGGATTTGTTGCTACTCCCACAGATCTTGTAAAACTTGGAAATGCATTTCTCAACTATACACTCTTACATAAAGAAACCACAGAGATCCTTATCCAACCAGTGGCATTGGATTCAGGCAACATAAATGAACAAAATTATGCAATAGGGTGGCGTAACGACTTAACCGAAAAAATATTCGATCATAACCAGAAAGTACAAATAGTTCATCATGCAGGAACAGCTGTAGGATCGACTTCTGTATTTATTTTATTTCCAGAATATAACCTATCGATATCACTACTAATGAATAGAAGTGGTTCAGTATCAGATTTATTCACCTACTCTTATGAGTTAGCAAAAATATTCATTACTAAAAACTAAGACATGAGAAAGTATATTATTTATGCATACATCGCATTGACGAGCCTTTCATCAGTAAATGCTCAAGAAAAGAATCATCAGGTAGTCTTTATGGAAGAATACTACACAGAATATATAACTGCAGCTAAAGAGAATAGCGGAAATCTAAAAAAACTCTATCTCGAAAAAGTAAGACTTCCTATTTTTAATACATTCTTTAAGAGCAGTGAATATGCTTCCTTTGTGTATGATGACCTGGCCAGACCTTCATTAGACATTACATTTCTGGAAAAATCCCTTAAAGGAATTAATAGTCATAAAAAACAGATTGAAAAAATCATTTTAGAAGCACTCGAAAAATCTAATCAATTGCTCAAAAATGAAGGAATCAAAGTATATATATTACCTCCCAGTTCTGAACGGAAAATGATGGCAAAAGATATGAATGGTATTTTTGGTTTTACAGCAGGAAGTAAACAAATTCTAATTAATATCAATACCTACATCAAAGATTGGAAAGAAGCACTATCATACGCAATTGCTCATGAGTTCAATCATACCTGTTGGACAAAAGAAAACTTGGCAAAAATTACCAAATGGACGTTACTAGATTATTTAGTTTTTGAAGGAAGAGGGGATTACTTTGCCAAGTTATTATATCCTAAAGCTAAAACTAAATGGACAGAAACCTTAAACCAAAAAAAGAAAAAAGAACTATGGATCAGTTTACAACCTCATTTGGAGAATCAAGATTTTGGGTTTCAGGCAGAAGTCATGTTTGGATCAAATAAATTTCCTGTTTGGGGAGGTTACAGCTTAGGGTATGACATCGTAAAAAGTGGGTTATCTAAGAATAAATCAGTTAAGCCTGAAATCTGGATTAATTTTAGTGCAGAAAAAATGTTAGAATTCAGTAAATATGGTAAGTAGGAAAAAGATCGACACTTTAGGGTGTCGATCTTTATAGTATTTGAATTCGCTTAAAAAATAGTATAGAGAATTAAAACGGTCCTCCAACAGGCCTACAGAAATACCCTGCACAAATAAGAGGATAGTTACATTCACTGTCCGAATGACAAAAGTCATATAGTTCACCACCTCCACCGTTAACAGCTTATTGTTGTAATTTGTTTAACTGTTTTACTCCTTGCCGAGTTAAAATTGATTTTAACATAATAAAATGGTTTTAAGATTAATTTTTATGACCTTAAAAGTAACAGAATTAGGGAATATTCATCCTTTTATGTCGTATTTATTTTGATTCATCTACCGTATAGCTTTTCAAAGATTTAATTAACCAGTGTATTTTTGACTGATCTTTGATTAAACTCTAAATCTTTCCAAAAACTACTATAAAAATTAGTGGTGGCTAACAACTTTTCATGCGACCCGGAAATTTGAGTTTCTCCATTTTCAATTACATAAATTCTATCAACCATTTTTGGTAAGGAATGTAATCGATGAGATATAAAAATAATTCCTATTTTTTCTTTTATATTTTTTAATAAATCTAGGGAAAACTCCTCAGTTTTTCTATCCATTGCAGAAGTATATTCATCAAGAAGTAATAACTGAGGTTTTTTATATAAAGCTCTAGCAAGTGCTAAAATTTGCTTTTGTCCTCCTGATAAACTAATTCCTTCTTCGCCTATTATAGTTTCATATCCTTGGGGAAATTGTGTAATATATTTATCAAAGCCATATTCTTTACAAAATGAAATAATATTCTCAGGAGTATCTTTACTTCCTAAAATAATATTATTCAATACATTATCATTAAAAATTTTGATATCCTGTTCTATTACCCCAATTTGCTGTCTCCAAGAATCTAAGGTAATATCTTGCAATCTATAACAATTGTTTACTATAAGTTCTCCTTTCTCTTGTTGATAAAATTTCTGTATGATTTGTCCTAGCGTACTTTTACCTCCTCCACTTTCTCCAACTATTGCTATAATTTCTCCTTTTTTAACTTCTAAGGAAACATTTTTCAACAACAAACTCCTCCCTGCAAAACGAAAAGACATATTACGAATTGATAACGAATCAAAATTAAGGATTTCCTGATAACCTTCATTTTCTTTGCCCATTGCTGTAAATTCATACATTCGATTAAAGGCAACTGTTGCTTCATTAATTGGAATAGAAATCAATGCTAAACTCGCTACAGATGGCAATAGAGATCCCGCAACCCCAAGAATGGCGATAAGCTCTCCTAATTGTAGAATACCATAATATACTTTGAAGGAAGTGAAACTAAGTATACTGATCAAAAACAAAACACTAAATATTCCTGAAAACAAGGATAATTTAATATTTATTTTCCTCAAATTCATAACTTCATTTTGATAACTTCCATATATTATTTTGTTTGTTTTCCGAAATAAAAATTGCTTATTATTATTTTTTATGGTTGCAATTCCATTCATTGTCGAAATATAATTACTTTGACTATGAGCTCTAGTTTTCATTACATCTTTTTGCGCCCTGATAATTTTATTATTAAAACCATAAATCAAAAAGAAATAAAATGGTAAACTTATTAGTGCAATCAATCCAGTTTTCCAGGAATAGTAAAACAGAAAACCTAAAGAAACGAATGACACTAAAAGATTTATTACGAAAGTATTAATAACCGTTTGTATAACTTGTTGTATTCGCTTTGTATCATTAAGTCTCGATACTAATTCTCCTATTTTACGAGTATCAAAAAAAGGTTTAGGCAAATACAATAACGAATTGTAAAAACTATCAATGATACGATTATTAAAATCTTTAGCTTGATGCATAAGAAAATAAGACCTTAATACTTGTACAAGTGTTTTAACAATTAACAAAAAACCAACTAAAACAATTCCTGTAACCAATTTATTATAGTCATGTGATGGGAGAATATCATCAATGAGTTTTTGCGAAAAAACAGCCATAACCATTCCTAACACAGCAATAAACAACCCTAATATACCGCTAAAAAAAAGTAGCTTAAAATCTTCTTTTATCAAATTTATAAACCATTCTCTTTTTGCAGACTTCTCTGCCTTAAATTTTATGAAATTTTTATTAGGTACTAGAGTTAAACAAATATTGGATTTCCATATAGTTTCTAACTCTTCTTTAGTGTAATAATCTATGCCTTTGGCTGGATCTCCAATAGTAAATTTATCATTATGATATCCATAACAGACAAGGTAATGATGTAATCTTTCATCGATAATTACATTTAGAATTACTGGCTTATTATGATTTATTAAAGATTGTATATCTGCTTCACACCCTTTAGAATCGAACCCTAATTTATTTGCTGTTTGGTGTAAGCCTAATAATGTAGTCCCTTGTTTTGTTGTACCACTAAATTCTCTGAGTTTTTCCAAAGAACTATTTCCCTCATAGTACTTAATTAAAGATAGTAAACACGCAACTCCACAATCGCTTTCATCATGTTGTAATGTTAGTGTTTTTTGTATCTTTTTTTTATTTATATACTCTTCGTTCATACTCTAAAATTTTACTTAGAATGGCTTTACTTTTACACCTAAAAAACTATTCTAATACATCCAGTATTGAACTTACACTAAGCTGCCCTTTATGTTTTCTTACTAATTCCTGATCCGAATTATAAACTAAAACATAGGGAATTGAAGTAGCATCAAAACGATCTGTAAAATCATCTTTTGTATCAGAAAGGAAAATAACGTTCTCATATTTGTTTAATTTATATCGCTTAGCGAATTCATCAATGAACTCCCTATTTTCTGAGGATACCCATAGTAATTGTACCTTCTTAAACAGTTCTATATTTTCATGAATAGATGTTGCTTCATGTTTACAAAAACCACATGCACTATTGAAATAGATAAAGATTGTCGACCTTGCTTTTGTAAGATTTTTATTAGAGAACTCCTCTCCTTTCAAGGTTTGAAATGAAAATTGAGGAATGTTTTGTAATTTTTTTTGAATTTCAGCCTTATAACTAATTCCAGTACATAGCTCATACCCCATAAATAATAGTAACAAACCCAAAAAACTTATGATGCCTATTTTAAGATATTTTTTCATATGCTATATCGTTTATTGATTTTTTGAATAAATATTTTAACTGGCGTTCAGAGTAAAAAACATTACAGTAACTACCCAAATTAATAATGCTGATCCATAACTACTTGCTACGATCTTTAATGCTTTATCAGTTGAGATTTTAATCTGTTTTCCTAAGAGATATGATAACACAAACCAATATGCTAATTCAAAAAGATTAAGCGTCTGAAACGGATAGATAAACCAAGGAGATAATCCTTCATAACCTACAATATGCAATGCAGAGAAAGGGTAAAAATATTGTACATTTTGATAATCATAATTATTAAAAACGAAAAGCCACAATAACTTTATAAACATTACGATTACAAAAATAAATTCAGCTTTAGCAACTATTGAAAACACCTTTTTGTATTTTATTTCAATATTGAATAGAAATAATCCAACGTACAATATTAAACTTATACTGCTAACCTTTATCAATAGAAAAAGAGCAAAAAAGCAGTATCCTAAATACTTCCATTTTTGTTTTGCTTCCATTATGTCATCTAATTGCTCTAAGGTCAACTGTTCTGACATACTATTATAAAATAACTCATCAACACCCAAAACAAAATTCGAAATAGCAGTAATTATTAAAGATGTGGATACAAGAATGATAAAATTTAATTTGTTTTTCATTTTATTACGGGAATAATGTTAAAGTTGCGATCGATAATAATCTTCTGGACATAAAGAATGTCCAGAAGATATATCCTCTGTTAATCATCACAGCCGAAAACAGCAGGGTTAGAGCTTTCCACATCTTCCCAAGTGGCAGCACAAGCAAGACCTACTCCTGCTCCTAAAGCCCATCCAATAACAGGAACGAAGCCAAACGCTAAGCCCATTCCACCGCATACAAGGTCCGAAGCTCTTAAACAAGTTCCTCCTTGCACATTTTCCATTTGATTAAAATCTAAAGTTTTCATTTTTAAATAATTTTAATTTATGTCTACTCTATTACATGGTTTTCGACTTCCCCAATAGTTAAAAACAAGTCTTTACGACACTCATTACTTGTCTTTCTGATTAGTAGTTCAGAATCAAACAATCTGTTACCCAAAAAAATTAATTACTATATCGAGAATCTTTGTGAGTAAGCAAAAATTCAGTCCTTAGGGATAGTTTAAAATTAATATCCAATCTTACTTTCTATAACCCTTAGATTACTGGTACCTGCATCCGATACATATAATTTCTTACCATTGGGACTTGCCAATATTCCATTTGGAAAATTGAATGTAGCTTCAGAAATATCTCCGTCGTCATTGCCCAAAACACTTCCCGCAAAAACCTCAACATCATTTTCTTTTTTTGGATTGATTTTATAAACTTTATGCTCCCCTAGTTGGGTTGCAAAAAGAAACCCTTTGGCATATGTTAGAAACCCTAAGAAGTTTGCATTAGGAGCTTCTGCTGGTAATTGAGCAATAAAAGACAGCTTTCCATCTTTATATTTATAAATCTTTCGATCATTAAAGTTTCCTATAAAAGCAGCACCCTTTCTATCAAAAGCAATTCCTGCAGGCCCGTTAATTGGTGCTCCTTCATACAATTCTGAAATGGCATGATCTTCTGATAACACATTGATTGTGTTTGTATTATACTCTACAAACAACATATCGTTCGTGCCTGGTATTCTTTTGATACCCGCTGGTGATGTAGCCGGAATGCTATCTAGTTGGATTCCTTCTTCTGAATATTTGTAAATCGTATTTCCGAAATGATCACAAACATACACTTCATCCTTTTTATTAAGACCTATGCCATTTGGAGAGACCAAATTAGTTACGAAAACAGTGACTTCTTTAGATGAATTCATTTTATAGACTGTATTTCCAACAAAATCAGATCCATATAAATTTCCTTTGCTATCTATTCCCAACCCATCATAAAATGAACCTTCTGTTACAGTTTCAACCGTTGTTATTATATTAGGAACTTCTCCTGGTCTACAACCTAGTAAAGAAATGCAAAAAACAAGTGTACATGGTATCGTTGAAAAGTGTACTGCTTTTGTGAGTGCGAAAAAATAATTAACTGATCGTTTCATTTGATATAATTTTTAAAGTTTTACTCAAAATTGAGTTAAAAGTCTTTAAGAATCGACCGAATGTGTACGTTGAAACGTTTTATGAAATTTTTAATGTTTTAATGTAATTACTGGGAGTATCATTCTTAACCATTTTGAATGCTTTATTAAAAGTAGATTTCGAATTAAACCCTGAATCTAAGGACAAGGCTAAAATGGTATGATGAAAGTGTTCTCCATTTTGGATTTTGGAAATAAACTCCTGAACTCTATACGTATTTACATAATCATAAAAGTTACAATTATGTATATTATTAAGTAACCAAGATATGTTGTTAGTAGATGTATTTAACTCTTCTGAAAGATCCTTTAGTGTAAGCGTATTATTGAGGTATATTTTCTTATTAATCATCAGATCTTCTAAGTTTTTTCTCAATACTTCCAATTCTTCTCCGACCAGTCGCTCTTTCTGATCCGTTTTTTTCTTTATGCGCGGAATTCTGAACACTTCGGGTTGTCTAAGGCTAAAAAAACCGATAACATAAATAAATCCCGGTATAGAAATCCAAATCAAATGATAACTTATAAAGCGTAATTCTTGAAGTCTAAGAAAATAGTTCGTATAACTTATGATCCATAGTATCAGAAATACCATAATACCAAGCAAGAAAACTTTACCGAAAGAATATACTTTCTGAGAATAAGAGAGCAGGTTACCTTCTTCTCGTTTATATTTTCTCAGTAATTGATAAGATATAAAAGTGTAAAAAATGTTAGACAACAGACCCACAGTCTCTACAATAAAATAGATTGGGTTAAAAACTCCTTGATTAATCATTATTCCTATTTCTTCTTTAGAATAGTTTAATGTCCAACTAAAAAAGACTATATGAAGAATTGCAGGAATAAAATGATACTTCGGGATCTTGTAATCTGGAGATTCGTAAAAAGTCAATCTTCTTACATAAGTATATAACAAAGGCCCAAAAACAAAAATAAGCGTATCCACAAAACCTGCTATTCTGAAGAAGAAAACATCCTGAAATCTTGGGTAAAATATCCTGCCAACGAGCATTAAAGATGCTATCAGCAATAAAATAGACAAAATCCTATTGGCTGCTTTATTTTTATTGTGAAGTATTGAAAGTGTAATCGCTAGAAAAATACCCTGACTAATTCCTAAAAACAATATTAAATCAATAATTCCGAATGAATTCATACTTGTAGTTTAGAGTTTTCTTTCAAATTTAATCGAAAATCGAAATAAGAGCGACCGATTGGGTACACTCATACCTCTTTATGAAATATAAAACTATCTATGATTTTTATACGAATGTCTTTTAACCTTCTTCTGAAGCTCCATATACGCTTCATTTGTTAATGAAGTAGCATCTGAGGCCTGTATACATTCAAGTAATTGTTCTTTGGTACGGATACCAATAACAGCAGAGGATATTGATGGATGCCTCAATACATATTGAATTGCAGTCTGACCGATTGATTTATCTTCTCCAGATACATTTTTTAATACTTCAATTGTGTTTTTCACTTGGGAAGAAGAGTAATCCAGATATTCTTTTATCGGTTTACCAGCTAACAGTCCTTTGGCAATGGATCCTCTTGCAAGTATACCAATGTTATTTTCTTGTAATAAATTTAAACATGATTCTTCGGGTCTTCTATCCAAAAGACTATACTGCATCATTACACTAGAGATTGTAGACTTTTTTACATACGCTCTGATTACATTGGGACGAATAGAAGAGATACCATAATATCTAATCTTTCCTTCCTGTTTTAATGTTTCAAAAGCATCGATAGTTTCGTCTATTGGATCTTCAATTGTTCCTCCATGTAATTGATATAAATCAATATAATCCGTTTGTAATCTTATTAAACTTTTTTCTACAGATCTTACTATATGTTTTTTACTAGGATTCCAGTCCCAGCCATTACCATCTTCTCTAAGTTGGTTTCCTACTTTTGTACCAATAATCACTTGATCTCTTACTTCTTTAATAGCGGCACCTAGCATCATTTCATTTTGGCCATTCTGGTATAGGTCTGCAGTATCAAAATAGTTAATTCCTTTCTCAATTGCCAAATGAATTAATTCCTTTGTGTTTTCAATATCTTCTGATAGTGACATACATCCAAACGAAATTTCGCTAACCTTCAATTCTGAATTCCCCAGTTTACAATAGTTCATCTCCTTTATCTTATTTTGGATTAAAAATGGTAAAATGCATCCTCAAGATGCTCTATTTTGGTTCCCAGTTTATTCTTTATGATGGCAACAATATCAAAGCGAACTTCGACATCCAGATCATTCTCTACTATATAATGATCAATAGCTTTTACTAATAATTGTATTTGTTTTGGCTTCACAAAATCCTGAGGGTCTCCAAACTCAGGAGTACTTCTGGTTTTTACTTCAGCGACAATAATGATATTTCCTTTTTGGGCGATAATATCAATTTCGGCTTTTTGATATCTGTAATTCTTTTCCAGAATAGTATACCCATGCTTTTTCAGAAAATCAACGGCTAGTTTTTCACCTTCTTTTCCAAGCGCATTGTGTTCTGCCATACTTATTTATACTTTAATATTACTGTTTTATCAGAAACATCTAACCCAACTTCTGCTCCTAATACCAGTGCTCTATTATCTTCTATATGACCCATAGGGAAATCAAATGCCACCGGGAAATCGTATTCTTTTACAATGTCCAAAATAATTTCTTTAGCGTTCTTACCAAATGAAACATTATTATCGTGCATTTTTGTCATTCCACCAATAATTAACCCTGATAATTCATTAAAATATCCATTGCGCTTTAAATTCTGTAGCATCCTGTCGATATGGTATAAATATTCGTCCAAATCCTCAATACAAAGTATCTTTCCCTTGCAGTTAATAGCTGATTTGGAACCGCAAATCGAGTATAAAATTGACAAATTTCCGCCTATCAACTTACCATTACAATTACCTGATTTGTTCCATTTCGAAGAAGGAATAATATAATCTTCTTTTCCTCCAAATAAAGTTTCACAGAGTGATTGTCTGGATGCCTCAGTACACTTATGAATATCTACAGGCATTGCAGCATGTATGGTTGAAATGTTTAAATTATGTATATGAGCATGTAATACCGTAATATCAGAATATCCTATGATCCACTTAGGGTGTTTGATAAATTTAGAAAAATTCAGGTGATCTATGATACGTACTGTTCCGTACCCTCCACGAGCGCACCAAATAGCTTTGATTTCTGTATCATCCAACATGGCCTGAAAGTCCAATATCCTATCGTTATCGCTTCCTGCAAATTGATTGTTTTTCAATCCTATAGTTGCACCAATAACAGGACACAAGTCCCAGTTTTTCAGAATATTAATTGCTTCATTAATTTCTTTCCGGGTAATTTTTCTTGCTGTAGAGACTATTGCTATTTTATCTCCTTTTTGTAAAAAATCAGGGGTCAACATTTCTTAAAATTTCAATTTAAGATACTAATTAACAAATGTTTTCGTTCTAAACTATTATATTACAGTGAAAATCGTCCCTTAACACTAATAAACCTATTTGCCTATGATCTCTGATACTTCTTGTAACTTAGCATCCTTGGATCCCTATGTTCCGACCGCAGAGAACCCTTGGAATGTAAGTAAAATAAATCATTTATACCGGCGGGTCGCCTTTGGAGCCTCCAAACAACAAGTAATTGATGCTTTAAACCAAAATAATCCATCAGCGTTAGTTGATTCGTTAATTGATGAAGCTATTGCATTAGCCCCTAACCCTGCTCCAGAATGGGGTTTCTGGAATCGTGATCAGTTTGAAGCTGCCGAAATGGCCAATGAAGATAACGACATTCGATTTTACCAACGAGAAGGTAAAAGACAAATGATCTATGATTTCTTACAAAATGGATTGAGAGATCGGCTGACCTTATTTTGGAGTAATCATTTCGTTACTGAAGATCAAGTCTATAGAAGTCCAGCGTATCAATATCAATATTATAACCTGCTGCAATTACATGCACTAGGTAATTTTAGGGAGTTTGTGTTCGATATCGGTATATCTTCTGCCATGTTGGTATATCTAAATGGTAATGAAAACACTAGAGATAGACCCAATGAAAATTATGCACGAGAGCTTTATGAGCTATTTACGTTAGGTGTGGATAATGGATACAATGAAGATGATATTATAGAAACCGCTAAGGCCATTACTGGTTGGGTAGAGACGAATGATATTCCTTGGGGACCTATTACATTTAATCCTGGACAGTTTAGCAACGAAACTAAAAGTATTTTTGGACAAACGGCTAATTTCGGATATTATGGCCTTGGTAGTCCTGATGATGTAATCGCTCATTTATTTACGCAGCGAGAATTACTAATTGCTAATTATATCTGTGGTAAGTTATACACGTATTATGTAAGTGCGACATGTAATGAAGCAATAGTTGCACAAATGGCACAGACGTTTATTGACAATAATTTTGAAATAGCCCCAGTGCTACGTCAGCTTTTTAAAAGCGAACATTTTTTTGATCAAGATGCAATAGGCGCAATCATTAAAAGCCCTATAGACTTATTTGTTTCTTTTTTCAATCAGCTACATTTCGAATCACCACCTACAATTGATTCTTTAAACTCTTTATTGGGGAGAACCACAACTATCGGTCAAGAAGTTCTTAATCCAATTGATGTAGAAGGCTGGCAAGGCGATGAAGATTGGATTAGTCCGGATTATTTAATTGGAAGATGGGAAGGTGTTCAAAATATTCTTAATACTTTTTACTCACAGAACCAAACACAATTTGGTGATTTCCTAAATGGCCTGCCTATAGGGACATTGGCAGATGGCTTTGTAAATAATAGTTTACAAGGAGAACAGGTAGACATTGTCGTAAAAGCAATTCTGGATTATTTCCTTCCAAGAGGACTGGAGGATCAAATCTTATTTGACGAAGCCTTGGCTATTTTTAAAGAGTTTTATCCTGAGAATTATTATGAGCCAGATGCTGTTGCTCCCTTTATTTGGACATTGGATTTACCAGGAGTTCCTGATCAATTCTACGCCTTACTGAGCCATATAGACGAAGTTCCTGAATTCCAACTTAAATAATAAACTTATGTGTAGTACACACCAACATAAAAATATAAAAGAAACAAAACACACTTCAAAAGAAGGGGTTTGTAATCCGGATGAACACAAAAAATGGAACCGTAGATCTTTTTTACAGGCCTTAGGTCTTGTAGGAGGAGGATCTATGATGCTCGCAAATACTAATCTTACTGTTTCCAGGCCATCTCCGCTATCATTAGCCTTGAGTCAAGCCGAAACCGACAAAATATTAATCATTTGTAGATTGGGAGGAGGAAATGATGGTTACAATACCATTATTCCTGTAAATCAATATGATATTTATGCAAACGCAAGACCTCTAATTAAAATTCCTCCCAGTGAGTTTATAAATCTGGAAGAAAATGAATACGCTATGCCTAAGCCTATGAATAAATTAGAAAATTTATGGGGTGATGGGATGATGAAAGTAGCTCACGGAGTTGGTTACGAAGACCAAACTTTATCGCATTTTAGGGGAACTGATATCTGGGCGAATACAAATCTTGTAGAAGAAGAACGATCTGGTTTTATGGGCAGGTACTTTCAGGACTTATATCCTAGCTATATTACGAATCCGCCAGAAAGTCCACCGTCTATCCAGATTGGTAGCCTTGGTAATCTTATTTTTAGAGGTCCTGAAAATGACTTTTCTTTTGCTATTTCGGATCCAAGACGATTAGAAGAATATATAGACAATCTCGGTTACAGCTTAGATCCTGCTCCAGATTGCACATATGGAGATCGACTCAATTTTATACGGGAAAGCACTAATGTTACCTATACGTATGCCGAAGCAATTTCTGCAGCTTTTAATCGATCAACTGATTTTGGCGGATATCTGGAAGATGACAATTTTGCAAGGCAAATGAGAATAGTTGCTCGATTAATTAAAGGAAATCTTGGAACGAAAGTATATATGGTTACCCTAGGTGGCTTTGATACTCATAACAATCAGATACAACGCCATCAAGAGTTACTAAATTCATTTTCAGAGGGCATCAGTAACTTCTATGCAGATTTGCAGGCCTCTGGATGGGATGATAAGGTATTAACAATGACGATCTCAGAATTTGGAAGAAGATTAGTAGAAAATGGTTCTCTAGGAACAGATCATGGAACTGTAGCCCCTATGATGTTTTTTGGAACGGGATTGAATGGTAACGGTTTTATCGGAGAACACCCTACACTCCCATCAAATCCAACCGTTGGTTTTAACGCAGAAAGTACCAATGATTTCAGACAGATTTATTCTACTATCATGAAAGAATGGTTGTGTATTGATGAAGATACCGTTAACAGAGCGCTGCTCGGGGCAGAATTTGAATCCTTGGATTTAGGCTTTACCTGTGGTGGAGTAAGCCCCAACATCCCCGGTGATGGAGAAACACTGTCGCATATAGTAACTTATGATGGTGGACAAACCTTTATTAATATTAATAACCCAGAAACGACTCATGTCGATATTACATTATTTAATATCATTGGACAAAAAGTAGCAACGTTACGAAATGAAATGCTTTTGGAAGGAGATCATATTATCGATGTTAAAGAGTCCGCAGGCACTCGGTTAAGCACGGGTCAATATATATACAGAATTGAAACCGGAACAGGAGAGTTCAGTAAATCTCTGTTGATTTCTTAAAAAGGAAAATATTACTTTTTTAAAAAGCGCTAATTATAAAAATTAGCGCTTTTTTGCGTTACCACAAGTTTGAACATCTGAATTACAAAAATCTGATTTTAATAAAATTATAGGTTTTTTAGCATTTTTTAGTAGTCAAATAACTGTCAAAAAAACAAATACTAACTATATGGCAACGGATACTAAAAACATTACCCCATATCATCACGAAATTCATAGGTTTATAAAGATTGTTCTAGGCAGTATAACTGTTTGGCAGAAATAGAAAACAAAACCAAAAATTATCCCAATAAGAGCTAAACGTTTCTTAACCAGAAACTAACTATCAAATAATTACGTTTCAAAAACTAAACTAACAGAAATACTCTTAACTAACACAAACTTCTATGTTGACAACAAATAGTTCATGTAATGTTGCTTCATTAAATGTCTATTCTCCAACAAATACAAATCCCTGGAATAGACAAAAGGTTACTCACATGTATAGAAGACTTGGTTTTGGTGCATCTCCAGAGATGGTAAATAGTGCTCTTAATCAAAACCCTTCCATTCTCATTGACAATCTAATTGATGAAGCCCTAATCTAAACCCAACTGCCGCACCTGAATGGGGTTACTGGATAAAAGATGACTTCGACGCTACGCCTGAAAATGCTTTTGCATACAGAAGGGATTGGAAAAATCAAATGGTAGCAGACATGTTTCAAAACAACCTTAGAGACCGTTTGACTTTGTTTTGGAGCAATCATTTCGTTACTGAAGATAACACCTATCAAAGTCCTGCCTATCTATTTCAATATTACAATCTGTTGCAACTCCACGCTTTGGGAAATTTCAAAGACTTTACAACAGATATTGGGCTTTCTTCTCCTATGCTCATTTATCTCAATGGATATGAAAATACAAAAAACAGCCCTAATGAAAATTATGCCCGAGAGCTTTATGAGCTATTTACTTTGGGTGTAGATAATGGATATACTCAAAATGACATTGTCGAAACTGCAAGAGCCTTAACGGGCTGGAACAAAAGAGAAGTGCGATGGGAACCAATTACCTTTAATGAAAGTAAATTTGACAATGAAGAAAAATCAATTTTTGGTCAAGTTGGTAACTGGGATTATTATGAAGTGATCAGAATTTTGTTTGAGGAGAAACCACAACAAATAGTAGAATTCGTATGTACTAAACTCTATCGGTATTTTATTAGTCCTTCGGTAAATGAAGATATTGTAAACCTATTAGCTCTTGTATTTCGAGATAATAATTTTGAAATAGCACCAGTATCGAGAAAATTATTCAAAAGCGAGCATTTTTTTGACGAAAAGAGCCAAGGTGTTTTTATCAAAAGTCCTGTTGATCTTCAGGTAAATTTTTTTAAAGATCTAGACTTTGAGCTGCCAGTAGATTTTGATTTTAATAATAAAATACGAAGTGGATGCCAGGAATTAGGTCAAGAATTGTCAAAACCAATTGATGTTGCTGGTTGGCAAGGAGATAAAGATTGGATAGACTCTAGCACCATTACTACAAGATGGGACAGAATAGGTTGGTATTTATGGAGATCATGGAGACATGATGAAGAAAAATTTAGGACACTTGCAATAAATATTATGAGCGGTAACTCTAATGATGTGGAACTTATCTCTAGATCAATTTTAGATAATTTCCTTTCTAAAGAACTACTTAGTGCCACCGAATATGATCAAGGTTTAGAAATTTTTAAAGATCAAGTTCCTGAAAACTATTTCGAAGATGGTACCTGGAGTCTTAATTGGGATACTGCTCCCAGACAAGTCTACCAGCTTTTACGGTTTCTCATAACAATTCCTGAATTCCAACTTAAATAAAAAAATCATGTGTGATACTCATTATAAAAACTTCACTCCAAAACCTGGTAGTTGTAATAATCAGGAACATAAAAAATGGAACCGACGGTCTTTTTTGCAAGCTTTAGGTATTATAGGTGGTGGTACAGTAGCATTTGCTAATACAGCCTTATCTGTATCAAAACCATCACCATTATCAGCTGCACTAAGTGACTCAGAATCAGATAGAGTCTTGGTAATTGTAAGACTTAAAGGGGAAACGACGGTCTAACCACTGTAGTTCCTATTAACCAATATGATACATACGCTACTGCACGTCCTAATATAAGAATAGCAGAGAATCAACTGTTTAAACTTAATGATGATTATGGAATGCCCAATTATGCGAATAAATTCGAGAAGCTATGGGGAGAAGGTCAAATGAAAATAGTGCACGGTGTTGGGTATGAGGAAAGTGCCCTATCTCATTTTACAGGCTCTGATATTTGGGCAACCTCTGATGTGACCGATCAAGAAAGTACCGGATGGATGGTAGATACTTCGAAAACCTATACCCAGATTATTTACTAAGTCCACCAGAACGACCAGCAGCTATTCAGATAGGAAGTACTGGTAACTTAATATTTGATGGTGATCAAAATAATTTTGCGTTTTCTGTGGCAGATCCCAAAAAGCTGTATGAAATTGCTCAAAACGGATCTCTTTATGATCTTAGCAACCTTCCAAATTGCACGCACGGAGAAAAGGTGGGGTATCTAAAAGGTGTTGCAAATACTACTTTTACTTATGCTGGTGTCATCAATGATGCGTACGAAAGTACTTCTGATTTTGGAAATTATCCGGATAATAAATTATCACAACAATTAAGTGTTGTTTCTCGACTCATAAAGGGTAATTTAGGAACAAAAGTATATTTTGTAACCTTAGGAGGTTTTGACACTCATAACAATCAATTAGAAAGACAACAGGAACTGATGACCCAATTATCAGAAACTATGTCTTATTTTTATGATGACCTAAAGGATGCCGGGTGGGACGACAAAGTTGTTTCAATGACCATTTCAGAGTTTGGAAGAAGAGCAAAAGAAAATGGATCCCGCGGAACTGACCACGGTACCGCCGCACCTATGATGCTTTTTGGAACTGGGTTGGACGGTAATGGTTTTATTGGAGAGCACCCTGATCTATCCAATTTAAATAGAAATGGAAACCTTTATAACACCAATGATTTTAGACAAGTATACGCCTCAATAATGAAGGAGTGGTTATGTATTGATGCTAATATCGTGAATCAAGTACTGCTTGATCAACAATATAATCCGCTCGATTTAGGTTTTAACTGTAATAGTCTCGGAACAGATGAAGAAATACCAAATCCTACAAACTTCAACCACGTAGTAACCTATTCTAATAATCAATCTTTTATTCATATAACCAATGCTCAGGCAGGTCATACCAATATCGATTTATTTAGTATGACAAGACAGAAAACAACTAACTTAAAAAGTGAAATCCTTTTAGAGGGAGCACATGTAATAAATGTTAAAGAAGCTACTCGAACAAGACTATCTGAAGGGTTTTATGCCTATAGAATAACAAAGGGTAAGCACCGATATAGTAAGTCTATAATCATTTTGTAATTGGATTAAAAACATCTAATTATATCGTAGACAGTATCAGGTTTTTTTCTGAATCTAAAACCGTTATTCCTTTATGTCCAAAAAATTCCAAAATTCATTTCATATAAAAGCAGGACATAAGATTCGTATTAATTAACTAAAGCCTGCATAATTTAACATAGTCTTTATTACCTTTGTGCCTTATTTTTACAAGCATTATGAGCGTACCTAAGAGATACACAATTACATCAGCATTACCATATACTAATGGACCTATTCATATTGGACATTTAGCAGGAGTTTATGTTCCTGCGGATATCTATTCTAGATATCTTAGAATTACCGGAAATGACGTAGCATTTATTTGCGGGAGTGATGAGCACGGTGCTGCGATACCAATGCGTGCAAAAAAAGAAGGAGTTTCTCCTCAAGTAATTATTGACAAATATCACGCGATCATCAAAAAATCTTTTGAAGATTTTGGAATTACCTTTGATAATTATTCTAGAACCTCTGCTCCTATACATCACGAAACGGCTTCAGAGTTTTTTACGAAGTTATACGAAGATGGAAAATTTATTGAAGAAACTTCGGAACAGCTATATGATCCAGAAGCGGATCAATTTCTTGCAGATAGATTTGTAACAGGTACATGCCCAAAATGTGGAAATGAAGAAGCATATGGAGATCAATGTGAAAATTGTGGTAGTTCGCTTAATGCAACGGATTTAATCAATCCAAAATCAACCATTTCTGGTGCAAAACCCACATTAAAACAAACAAAACATTGGTTTTTACCACTAAATCAATATGAAGATTTTCTGAAAGAATGGGTGCTGGTAGGTCACAAAAAAGATTGGAAAACTAATGTATATGGACAAATAAAATCATGGATAGACGATGGTTTACGACCAAGAGCTGTAACACGTGATTTAGATTGGGGGATTCCTGTTCCTGTTGAAGGTGCAGAAGGAAAAGTATTATATGTCTGGTTTGATGCTCCTATTGGATATATATCCTCTACCAAGGAGTGGGCAGAAAGAGAAGGAAAAGACTGGGAACCATATTGGAAAAATAAAGATACCAAGCTTGTACATTTTATAGGTAAAGATAATATTGTATTTCACTGTATCATATTCCCTAGTATGCTAAAAGCAGAAGGAAGCTATATTTTACCAGAAAATGTTCCTGCCAATGAGTTTTTAAATCTGGAAGGGAATAAACTTTCAACTTCTAAAAACTGGGCAGTTTGGCTACACGAGTATTTAGAAGATTTTCCTGGCAAGCAAGATGTATTAAGATATGCGCTTACTGCCAATGCTCCGGAAACTAAAGACAATGATTTTACTTGGAAAGATTTTCAGGATAGAAACAACAATGAATTAGTCGGAAATTTCGGAAATTTTATCAACCGCATTGTTGTATTGACCAATAAATACTATGAGGGCGTAGTACCTGCACCAAACGAATTTTCTGAAATAGATCTGCAAACCTTAACCGAGTTAAAGGCCTATCCAAGCGTTATCAGCAGTTCAATAGAACGGTATCGTTTTAGAGAAGGTTCACAAGAACTACTAAACGTTTCCAGGTTGGGTAATAAATACTTGGCGGACGAAGAACCATGGAAATTGATGAAGACGGACCCAGAACGTGTAAAAACGATTATGTATGTCGGACTACAGATAGCGGCAGCTTTAGCTACACTATCAGAACCCTTTTTGCCGTTTACTTCTCAGAAATTAAGAAATATTCTGGCTGTCAATTCTGATAATTTAAATATAAACTGGAATGATATTTCTACTAAGGAAGTTTTACTCCAGACAGGTCATACAATAGAAAAAGGAGAACTTTTATTCTCTAAAATTGAAGATGTAGCTATCCAAAAACAACTGGATAAATTAGAAGCAACTAAAAAAGTAAATGAAGCTGAAAACAAAACCGTAGCACCACAAAAAGAGACTGCAACTTTTGAGGACTTTACAAAAATGGACTTACGGGTTGGTACCATTGTTCAAGCTACAAAAATGCCAAAAACCAAAAAACTATTGGTACTGAAAGTAGATACTGGAATCAATATCAGAACGATCGTTTCAGGAATTTCAGAACACTTTAAACCAGCAGATTTGATTGGTAAAAAGGTAACTGTTCTGGTAAATCTCGCCCCGAGAAAATTAAGAGGTGTTGAAAGTGAGGGAATGATTTTGATGACAGAAACTCCAGATGGAAAATTAGTATTCTTAAATCCTGATGAAAATAATGTGAGTCCCGGTGCTATGATTAGTTAATTATTTTAGAATAGATCTTATGAAAAAACATTTTTTTTTCCTTCCATTTCTTCTCACTGTTCAACTATCCTTTGGCCAGGAAAAAGTTTTTGAAATCACAGATGCTTTTTCAGAAAAGTTTTTGACATATAAGGAATCTTATGCAATCCCTAATGAGGAAAATAAAAATTTGTTGATCTTAACAGAAGAAGATTTCAAATTATCTGCGTATTTATTAGATTCTCAATATGGACCAAAAGCAAAAATAGAAACCAAAGCTTTACCTCCTCGTTATAAGAATTTAATTGGTTATGATATTCGAGATAATCTATATTCAGTATTCTTCACTAATAGCAGGAACACCAAATTTGGTGTTTTACAATTTGATATAAATAAGCAAACAGCTACCCAAAGAATATTAAATTTCAAGTTAAAAAAAGAAAAATATATAGAAAGCGTAATCTATAAAAATAAAATATATCTATTATCTATTACGAAAAGATCATCTGATCTGAATATATATACTTTTAATGATTCCTTTACCGCTGAAAAAAAAGTCATTTCACTAAATAGTGTTGAATATCCAAGCGAATTAACACAAGGTATTACAAGAAAAGTATATAATATGCTTACAGCGGGATCAACTGACATCTTTAATCCGACGGTCAATATTGCTAAAATTGAATCAAGAAATCCAAACGTTATAGAGACAACCTCTAAAAAAATTAAGTTATATCGATCTGATAATGAGATTGCAATAAGTTTCGATAATAGTGTAAAGGAAACTAAAGTGTGTTTTATTAATCTTGACACCTACGAATTGACTTATAAATCATATGATCAACCTGCAAAAACTGAACAAGGCTTTGCGAAAAGTAACTCTTATATTTTTGATAATAAACTTTTTCAAATTTCAAGTTCACGTCAAAAAATGAAATTTCGTGTATCTGATATTGAAACTAAAGAAATTATAAAGGAGTATAGATTGAACAAAGAAGATACAATCGATTTCAAAAATTCCCCTATTCTACAAGAAGGAGGGGGAATGTTTCCTAGTATTACCTCGAATCGAGTTCGAGAAATGGAAAAAACTGCTAAGTATCTAAGAAAAATTACCGCTGCAGATCTAGGGATATCCGTTTACAAATTAGGAAATCAATACAACATCGTTCTTGGTGGAACTAAAGAAATAAATGGTGGTGGCGCAATGACCATTGGTTTTGGAGGTGCAGTAGGCGGCGCTGTCGCAGGTTTTGGAAACATTACTGTAGGATTTAATCCAACTTTTTATGGGTACAATGGATATTCTACTTCTAAATCAACCTACATTAATTGTCTATTTGATGAAAATTTTGATCATTTAGAAGGTGATATTCAAAAAAACAAATATGATATAATTAATGATTTTGAAGATACATTGAGCGAAAATATTGAAGCGGTGAATGTTTTTTTACACGATAACCAAATTCATTATAGTTTTGCAGATCCGAAAGATCATAGTTATCAATTATATAGGTTTAAAGAATAACTGCCTATGCTCAAAATAGCATATCATCCAATTTATAACCATCCGCTACCGGAAGGGCATCGATTTCCGATGATCAAATACGAATTACTACCCAAACAATTATTGTACGAAGGAACCTGCAGTCAGGAACACTTTTTCGAACCACAAATACCGAATTCGAGTACCATTTTAGCCGTTCATACAGAAGCATACTACAAAGAGCTAACCGAACTTACCTTAGACCGAAAAGCCGTGCGTAAAATTGGATTCCCCTTATCTCAAGAATTAGTAGATAGAGAGGTGATTATTGCAGACGGAACTATTAAAGCTTCAGAATACGCCTTAAAGCACGGAATTGCTATGAATATCGCGGGTGGAACACACCACGCATATACTAATCATGGTGAGGCATTTTGTTTATTAAATGATCAAGCTATTGGAGCCAGATATTTGCTTCGTAACAGTTTGGCCAAAAAAATACTGATTGTAGATTTAGATGTACATCAAGGTAATGGAACTGCCGAAATATTTGAAAAAGATATTGATGTTTATACATGCTCCATGCACGGAGCGAGTAATTATCCGTTTAAGAAAGAGCAATCTGATCTAGACATTCCTCTTGACAGTGGAACTGAAGATGCAGCATACTTAAAAATACTAAAAGAAACACTTCCCAAGCTGATTGAAACGCAACAACCTGATTTTATCTACTATCTCTGTGGGGTGGATATTTTGGCTTCAGACAAATTAGGCACATTAGGGTGCACCGTTGAGGGATGTAAAGAAAGGGACCGTTATGTATTACAAACCTGCAAAGATCTTTCCATCCCGGTTATGTGTTCTATGGGAGGTGGATATTCTCCTGATATTAAGATTATCATTGATGCTCATGCAAATACCTTTAGATTAGCACAAGAAATCTATTTCTAATCGGATTGAAACTTACAAATTTCAAAAAATATAAGTTTTATAATACACCCTATTGTCATAGTAAGCTTACAAATGAAAAAAATTGCTCCTTTCTAGTTACTGAATTCGCAAATGAAACAACAACTTACTATGTAAAATATTAAAAATCAATCCTATTAAAAGGATTTTAATAAAAATTCAATTTAGATAAAATAGCACTACTACTAAAATACTAAACGTTTTTATGCAATCGTTATAAATGTTTTAGTAACCATAACACAAATCTCTAAAATGAAAACTTTTTACATTACCCTATTGAGTGTATCACTCCTGTTCCTCAATATGCACTCTCAAACTGATGATTGTCGAGGAAATTGGCTATCCACTAGTGGCAATAAATTATTAGATGCTGACGGAAATGAAGTATTACTTGCTGGAGTTAACTGGTTTGGGTTCGAAACACAAAACAATCTTATTCATGGACTGTGGTCTAGAGATATGTACTCGGTATTGCACCAAAGTAAAGAGTTGGGATTCAACTGCTTTCGTATTCCCTGGCACAATCTTATGCTTCGAGATGGTGTGGCAATTTATGAACCAAATGAATGGGTACAGGATATTCTAACTGACAATAGTGGTTCTGGTCCATACTCTAATTTATATTTGCAAGGTGTTACAAAACCCATCGAAGCATTGGATAAAATCGTAGAATGGTGCCAGGAAAACGATATGAAGATAATTCTGGATTGTCATTCTCGAAACCCAGACGGATATCTTGCAGAAAACCTGTGGTATACTGATAGTGTTTCTGAAGAAGAATGGATCGCGGATTGGGTTTTTATAGCAGAACGTTATAAAAATTATGACGCTGTTATCGGAATGGATCTAAACAATGAGCCTCACGGAAAAATTGATGACCCCACTGGAGCCAGATGGGGAAACAATGATCCTGCAACTGACTGGAAACTTGCTGCGGAGAAATGCGGAAATGCAATTCTTGAAGTCAATCCTAATGTATTAATTATTGTCGAAGGAATTGAGGCTTACACCAAGCCTGACGGTACCAATACAACCTACTGGTGGGGAGGAAATTTGCAAGGCGCAAGAGATTATCCAATTACCCTAAGCAACCCAAACAAGTTAATGTATTCACCCCACGAATACGGTCCGACAGTGTTCGAGCAAACTTGGTTTTCAGCTTCTGATTTTCCAGAAAATATGCCTGCAATCTGGGAAGAACAATTTAATTTTTTAACAACAAACGGAACTTCTCCATTGTTTGTTGGGGAACTCGGTATTCAGGGACAAGGTGGAAAAGATGAAATTTGGTTTGCTAAATTTATTGATTTTATCAAAGAACAAAAATTACACTATACATTTTGGTCACTAAACCCAAATTCTGGAGATACAGGAGGTATTTTAAACAATGATTGGAGTACCGTAGTACAATGGAAAATGGACTACTTACAGCCTATTTTATCCAATCCAATACCTAACTGTTCTGCTTCAGTTTTGAGCATAGATGATCTCTCGGATATCTCCTTTAGAATATACCCGAACCCAGCATCTAAAATTCTGAATTTTAATTTTAAACGAGGAACGATTAAGTCAATTGAGATTTATGATGTAAACGGAAGAAGGATCGATTTAATTCGTGATCAGATCATATCTTCTGATAGCTTTATCTACGACATTTCTAAACTAGCTGCCGGAATGTATCTTTCTAAAATTACAACTACAAACTCAACAAGAACATTTACAAAGAAAATAATTCTTCAATAGGTAAGTTACCTATCGTTATAAAAATGCAGCTTACTTAAAAGTAAGCTGCATTTTTATAACGATTCAAAACAAAAAAAATATCAGAAAAATCCAATTACAAATGATTACATCTGATTATTGTATATTGCTATTTAAATAAAATAATATGCAAAAGGACTGTCCAGAATGTGGTGAAAAAATTATCGGTAGAGCTGATAAAAAGTTCTGTAGTGATTATTGTAGAAATGCTTTCAATAACAAAATCAACAAGGACAGTAAAAATTTAGTTCGAAATGTGAATAATCGTCTCAGAAAAAACTACAGGATACTTGAAGAACTTAATCCCAATGAAAAAACAAAAACTACCAAATCAAAATTAATATCCAAAGGTTTTGATTTTCAACATTTCACAAGCATTTATACCACCAAGGTTGGCACGATCTATTATTTTGTTTATGATCAGGGGTATCTGCCTTTAGAAAACGAATATTATGCATTGGTAAAAAGAAATAGTTGATATGTATGATTTTGTAATTCCTTTTCAAATACATTCGAATGGTTATTTTTTGATAGTAATTTTTATCATGGTCATTGTTTTATTAATTTTTATAGGATATTTTTTTAGCCATAAAAACAGAATACTTAGATAATTAAAACAAGTTAACACAAAAAGAATTCAGCTTGTTAAGGACAAAGAGTACGTTAAAGTAATCGGAAAAGCACATTCCATTATTGAAGAACCTCTCGTCTCTCCAATTGGGAAAAGAAAATGTTTGTATTATCAGGTTAAGGTTGAAGAAAAACGTGGTGGCAAGAATCAATCTTGGCATACTATTATAAAAGAAGATAAAGGAACGGACTTCGTTGTTGAAACTTCTGGGGGAAAAGCTGTGGTACTAGCCAGTTTATCTCCTAAAACTAAAATGGTTTATTTAGTTAGGGATGTAAAGCAGTTATCAGGAACGTGGAATGATCCTCCTGAACATTTGGAAAAATTTCTAAATTCCTACGGTAAAGACAGTAGTGGGTTATTTGGTTTTACAAAAGCATACGCTATCAAGAGGGAGTAATTGACATAGGAGAAAAAATCACCGTAGCAGGTATAGCAAATTGGAAAAGATCTGCTCATAATTTTGACCGATACTCTTCTAAAAGCTTGTATCTATCCGGTTCTATTAAAAACAAACTCATTATAACCGATGATCCCAAAGCACAACTATCGAAAAATACTTAAAATTTATTTATCTCTCCAATTTTGGCTATTCATTTTTAACGCAGCTTTCATAACATCTTTCTGACTAATCTGCCCAACTAATTTTCCTTCTTCCAGAATTGGAAATCGTCTTCTTTTGGTTTCTAAAAACTTATTGGCAGCATCAAAAATACTAACATTACCATCTATTGTATCTACATTTTTAACCATAAACCTTTCTACATTAGCGTCATCAATCGGCATATTATAGTAACGACTTTCATTTAATTGTTTAATACAATCTCCTTCAGAAATAATTCCTAATAACTCATTCTTCTCGTTAACTACCGGACCACCAGAAATTTTATGTTTCACCAGCTTTTCCATCACCTCCAAAACGGACTGTTTAGGGGAGAAAGTAATCAAGTTTCTCGTCATGTAATCTGATACTTTAATCGGTGTATTGTCCTGCTTTTTAATCTTTGTTCTCGCGCCCTGAAAACTTATAATTCCCATAATAATAGTGATTTAGTGAATATTAAATATAGTCATTTTAGATTACTTATTCAACAGAATTTTAACATTAGTGATGATAAAATCATATTTCATTATCTTTATCAAAACCAATAAAGCGGTTAAAATTTAGTTATTATTTAAAATAGCTTATACTTATGACACGTACCTTACTAGATTTTAAATAAATGAAGTGGATTGAAATCAATTTAATAAAAGTAACGTTATAGACATTTCTTTTATAAGTTTGTCTTTTTGCTACAAAATCTTACTACGCTACGAATCTTCATACAAGCTAACACAAACTGATTATCACTGATGAAAAAAATTCTTTCATTACTCACACTTTTATTTATTCTGCTCTCGGTTTGGTATACGTTTTATAGTAGTATGCCACAACAAATTACGGACCTTGATGCTTCTGAAAAGGAATTTTCGACCCTAAGAGCGTTGGAACACGTTAAAAAAATTTCTGAGAAACCTCATTACCTAGGTAGCTCTGCTCATGATGAAGCAAAAAACTATATTATACAAGAACTTAAAGAAATTGGTTTGTCACCAAAGGTGCAAGAAGGTTTTTCTATTGGGGATGGTGGTAGTATGAGCAAACCAGAAAATATTATTGCCAAAATTAAGGGCTCCGAGAGTGGGAAAGCATTGCTTCTACTCTCTCATTATGACAGTAGTCAACATTCTTCTTATGGAGCAAGTGATGCTGCCAGTGGTGTTGCTACAATTTTAGAAGGTATCCGAGCGTACTTGACTCAAAATATTACTCCCAAAAATGATATTATAGTTTGCATTACGGATGGAGAAGAATTGGGTTTAAACGGAGCAAATCTATTTGTATCTGAGCATCCTTGGGCTAAGGATATAGGTCTTATTCTAAACTTTGAAGCCAGAGGTAGCGGAGGTAATTCTTACATGCTTTTAGAAACTAATGGTAAAAACGGAAAAATGATTGAGGAATTTAAAAAAGCTGATCCAGAATTTCCAGTTACGAACTCATTAGCATATAGTATTTACAAACTACTCCCCAATGACACTGATTTAACAGTTTTTAGAAAGTACGGTGATATTGACGGTTATAATTTTGCCTTTATTGATGACCATTTTGATTACCATACCGCTAATGATACCTGGCAAAACCTTGATCTAAACACGTTACAACATCAAGGGAGTTATTTGATGCCACTATTATCACATTTTGCCGATGTGGATTTGACTGATCTAAAATCTAAGGAAGACTTTTTATATTTCAATACACCGATATTTAAAATGATAACATATCCTTACAGCTGGATTTATCCATTATTAGGGTTTGCTATTTTTCTTTTTGTAGTTTTGATAATTCACGGAAAAGCTAAATCCCGTATTTATCCTGCCGAAATCGGAAGCGGTTTTTTAGCATTTATTATTGCTACAGGTTTAGCCGGAGTGCTGGGATTTGGACTCTGGAAATTGGTGTTGATCCTATACCCAGCATATAATGATATACTACACGGTTTTCCTTATAATGGATATTATTATATCGCTGCGGCTGTATTACTAGGAATCGCAGCTTTTTTTAAGGTCTATAGTATTTTTGACAATGTTGAGCAATTACCAAGTATACTGATAGCGCCTCTGTTTTTCTGGATTGTAATATGTGGAGCTGCAGCTTTTTATTTAGAAGGTGCTAGTTATTTTATTATTCCGGTTATACTTTGTCTTTTATGTCAGTTTGTTTTAATTAATCAAAAGAGACCATTTCCAGTATTAATGCTTATTTTGTGTCTACCCTCGATTTTTATGATCGTACCGTTTATAGCTTCATTTCCTGTTGCTTTAGGGTTAAAAATAGCCTTTGCTTCATCGGTGCTTACTGTGTTACTATGCACATTATTATTACCAGTGATCGGGTTTTACGCTAAAAAAAGCATGCTTGGAACGCTTGCCTTTGTTTTAGCGCTCGTTTGTTTAGGTACATCCCATTTCAAATCTGATTTTACAATAGAAAGGCAAAAACCCAATAGTTTAGTATACATCCTACACGAAGATGAAAATAAAGCATATTGGGCATCTTATGATCATACATTGGATTCCTGGACCAAAAATTACATAGATCGGCTTGAAAATCTAGCAAAGGACTGGAACCAAAATACTGTTGAAAGTAAGTATAGTACTTCTTTCAATTATGTCAATAATGCTCCGTTGAAAGAACTAAAATCTTCAAAAATAGAAATCTCTTTCGATAGCATCCAGAAAGATACTAGAATACTGGATATATGTATACGTCCCCAGCGCGATATTAATAGAATTGATTTATTTATGGACAAATCCTTTACTTTTAGAAGTATGCTGGCAAATGGAGTGGCACCAAAAGACATCATTCGTAGAGACGGATCCGTGTACAACGCATTTACCAAACGCTGGAATAACCGGTTACTAACATATCACATAAAAGATAAGGAACCTTTAGAATTAAGGATGCAATTTCATAAGGATTCTGTTCCCGAAATTGTTTTATATGAATCCTCTTACGATTTATTAGAAAACGATCAATTTTCTATCCCAGAAAGAAATGAAACGATGATTCCAAAACCCTTTGTACTTAATGATGCTGTTACAATTAAGAAAACATTGCGATTAGAATATGTGGAAAAAACTGTGGATTCTGCATCTTTGCACACAAATCAATTTCAGAATCGAATAGAAGGTAATGCACAAACAAATTAGTATTCTTGGTACCGGATGGTTGGGGTTACCATTGGCAAACGTTTTACTTGAAGAAAAACACAAAATAAAAGGCTCTACTACCTCCGAAGACAAACTAGCATATCTTAAAAACAACGGTATTGAACCATACCTTCTAGAACTTAAAGAAGAAGGGCCTAGTGATCAAATTGATTTTTTTTTAAGTAGTAGTGAAATCCTTATTATTAATATCCCACCAGGTTTAAGAAGAAATCCGGAAAGTAATTTTGTAAGCAAAATCCAAAATCTAATTCCATCAATCGAGCAATCTACCGTCAAAAAAGTGCTTTATATTAGTTCTACATCCGTTTTTGAAGATCAGCAGAGCTTTCCTTTAATTACTTCAGAAAGCATCCCAAACGCCTCTTCGAATTCGGGTAAACAATTAATTGAGACGGAGCAAATTTTACAAAACCACCAAAAATTTAACACTACAATTCTTCGCTTTGCAGGTTTATTTGATGCCAGAAGGCATCCCGCAACTATGATTTCGAAAAGAAAAAACATTAAAAACCCACTAGCTCCAGTAAATTTAATCCACAGAGAAGATTGTATTGGTATTATCAATAGAATCATCAAAAAAAATCTCTGGAATGAAGTTTTTAACGCCTCTTATCCTGATCATCCCAAGAAGGCAGAATATTACAGTACAATCTGTAAGAAAATGGGGTTATCCATCCCCGATTATGATTTCGAAAGTTCCTCTAAGGGTAAAACTATTGATAGTAATAGATTAATTAAAGAGTTACAATATAGATTTATTACAGGGCTATATTAATTATAAATTTCCATTTAGATCTAGTTTTTTGATCAACGATCATTTTTATTATATCCGTATACGTCTACAATCTTGGTAACCACATCCCTGTAGTGGCCGCAAAAACTCCGATCCCGGTCAAAATAGTGAGTCCAAAAATACTGATGGCCATTATAGATTTAACATATTTGTTTCCATTATCCTGAATTCTTAAATAAGCCTCTAGAATTAATAATGGTACTACATATTGCCCTATTCCTAAAAAAGTAATGAAAGGTCCTCTAAAAGTTTCTGGATCAAAACCGACAGCTTCTCCGTGAATAAGCAACCACAACATCATTCCAATTCTAAAAAACCAAACACCATTCACTACCAAAAATAAACGAAGCGCCCAGCGTTGATGTGCATTCATATCTTTTCGAACTGCTGTTTGCCAAGCCAGTAAAGCAAAAAGCATGATAAGAACTCCATTAAAACTTATACTTATATCACCGATAAATCCAGTAACACTTCCTTTACTAAATATCAGATACATACCGCTTAGGCTGGCTATAAAAGCAGTGATAATATATATTTTTCCATTTAACCGATGAAAAGAACGCGCTTTGGCTCTAAGTTTAGGAACAAATTGAAGTGGCCCACCTACCATAATAATTACAGCAAATAATAAATGTATTCCCATGACCATATTGTTCATCGTTTCTCCTTTAGTGTATCCATGAGGTAATACAAGATTCCATCTTACAAAATCACCATCAATGGCAGCACCTCCGTAAAAGGTCGCTACATAATAGGCAAAAATCCATTGACCTAACACTGCTACTATAAACCATGATTGAGCTGCAATATCTAATAATCGTTGCGACCATAAAGCTGTATTCTTAGTAGGGTGCATTGCGCTTTCCTGTATATTCATATCGTTAATAAAATTATTACTTGTGTTATTTAAATCTAAAAAACTCCTTGATAAAAGTTCTAAAAACGTACATCCATGGTATTATTAATAAATTCAAGAATATCCCTGCTATACAAACCCAGAAAAATTCTTCTAAAGAATCATTTAAAAGATTATTATTTCTAGCAGGAATATAAGTACCTATCAACCATGCGGTTTTATATAAAAGCTGTAATAATAAAATCGGTAACATTTTTATAGGGAATCTGATGGCTAATAGATTCAATATTGAAAATCCAGCCCAAAAGCTAATTGCTACCCCACTTAACGTATCCAATTGTTGTTGTGGAAAAAATATCCTTGACCAATTATCAAGAGCTAGACTGATAAAATTTAAAAAATATAAGCCTCTCATAAAATACAATCGAAACTTTGGTAGTATTACCCTTTCAGGGTCATTAGTACTTATAATTGTAGTGTTCATTTCTTAATGCTTTTCCAAGGTTGTTCATTTTTACACAAAAGAATCATAGGAAATATTGACAGCAAAAAGTCTTTGACAAGAGGAAACATATTTTTGATAACACACAAGAATGGAGCATTCACCTTTGTGTACTGTTAAAAAAACACTCGATACTACCAGTTGTACCTTTAAAAGGGTATTTAATCAAAAAATCAGGGGATTTGATAAAATAGAAATTTAAATCTCATAGTTTTTTATATCTTTTACGCATGTTATTTTCGCATCCTATAGAGCAATATTGGTTTTTTAGATATAAAGTATATCACTTATTATTTTGGGCTTTATATTTTTTTGCCTGGGGTGTGGTAGAACTTAGTTTGCCAATAGCCTTTGAAGCTATGTTCTTTTCACCACGTTTTTTGATCTTTTTATTTTATGTTTTTATACACACCTTTGCGGTTTATTTTAATTTGTATGTGCTATTGCCTAAGTACCTGTATAAAGGAAAGCTAACACAATACATTCTATTTCTGGCAATGTGGATTATAATTACTAGTGTTATTATGTTAGGTTGTTATTTCCTTAGTGCACATCTCATTGGCGAACCTTTAGATTATTTTTGTGTTTTTGATGCAGAAAAGAACGAAACATATTTTCATATTCTTTCTTCAGAAATATTACCCGCGACGTCTGGTACCATATTACTTGGATTGTGCATTAAACTTTCCAAAAACTCTTTACTTGCCCAAAAGAGACAGCAAATACTTGAAAATGAAAAATTAACAACAGAATTAAATTTCCTAAAACATCAGTTTAATCCTCATTTTCTGTTCAATACAATCAATTCTATTTTCTTTTTAATTCATAAAGCTCCAGAACAAGCCTCAAATGCTTTGGCAAAGTTTTCAGATTTACTTCGTTATCAGTTGTATGAATGTAATGAGCAACAAATCCCATTAGATCAGGAAATTACTTATTTAGAAAATTTTATTGCCCTAGAAAAGCTAAGAAGAAATCAAGATTTAAAAGTGGATCTTCATATACATATTACCAATAAAGTACCGTTAGGCATCGCGCCTTTTGTCCTGGTAACTTTTGTCGAAAATGCTTTCAAGCACGTATCTACAAATAAAGATATGTCTAATTGGATAGAAATTAAAATACAACTTGATAAAGATCAATTCTTACATTTTGAAGTCGCTAACAGCCAGGCAACAGATGATGTATGCTTAAAGCAGGATTCGTCTTATGGCGGCATTGGGTTACAAAACGTACAGCGCAGACTCGATCTTGTGTATCCTGGAAATTACAACTTGAGCATTAAAGATAGGCATACTCTGTTTAAAATAGATCTTCGTCTACAACTTTCAGAACTTACAATCGTCGAAGAGTTACTTCATCATAAAAAGATAGTTTCATAAAATGAAAAGCATATGATAAAAACAGTGATTGTTGATGATGAACCTCTGGCAAGAGAAGGCTTGTCTAATTATGTCAATGAAGTTGACTTTTTGAAACTTATTGGTATTTGCGAAAATCCGTTAGAATTAATTCTGGTTCTGGATAATGAAACTGTGGATTTAATTTTTCTTGATATCCAGATGTCTAAGATGAACGGAATAGATTTTCTGAAAATCTCAAAAAATCTTCCTATGGTAATTATTACCACTGCCTATCCTAGCTACGCAATAGAAGGGTTTAGATTAAATGTATTAGATTATCTTTTAAAACCAATTACATTTGATCGATTTATACAAGGAGTACATAAAGCCAAGGAACACTATCAACTAATCTCAAATAAAAATGGATTAGAAATCCAAAAGAGCGAAAAGTATTTCTTCGTGAAATGCGATCAGACATACGCCAAAATATATTTTGAAGATATCCTATATATGCAAGGTTTACAAAACTATGTGGCTATACATACGGTAAAAGGCAAGTATATTACATTACTCAACTTAAAAAATATTGAAGAAAGCCTTGATCCGATGAGATTTATTAGAGTACATAAATCATATATAATTGCCATTTCAAAAATAGATGCAGTCATTAGCCATGAAATCAGAATTGAGTCCGTTAACATCCCTCTAAGTCGAAACTATCGTGAAAATGTTATGAAAAAAGTAGTTGGCGGCAAACTATGGAAGAAATAAAAAAACCGGAGCATCTAAATACTCCGGTTTCTATATAATTTATAAAAAAGATTACCCTTTCAAGCTTGCTTTTAGGTATTCACGGTTCATACGTGCAATGTTCTCTAAAGAAATTCCTTTAGGACATTCGATCTCACAAGCTCCGGTATTCGTACAATTACCAAATCCTTCTTCATCCATTTGATTTACCATAGCCACTACTCGTTCAGTAGCTTCTACTTGCCCTTGAGGTAATAATGAAAATTGTGATACTTTTGCCGAAGTAAATAACATCGCTGATGCATTTTTACAAGCAGCAACACAAGCTCCACAACCTATACAGGTTGCAGCATCCATTGCTTCATCTGCATCTTCTTTACGAATAGGAATTGCGTTCGCATCAATGGTATTACCAGAAGTATTTACAGAAATAAATCCTCCTGCCTGCTGAATACGGTCAAAAGAACTACGATCAATCATCAAATCCTTTATAACAGGAAATGCTTTTGCTCTAAATGGTTCGATATAAATAGTATCGCCATCATTAAACTTTCGCATATGTAATTGACAGGTAGTAACCAGACGATCCGGTCCGTGAGGTTCTCCGTTAATCTGTAACGAACAAGACCCACAGATTCCTTCTCTACAGTCGTGATCAAATACTACCGGTTCTTCTCCTTTGGTTATCAATTCTTCATTTAACACATCTAGCATTTCTAAAAAAGACATGTCTCCTTCAATTCCAGATATTGGATATTCTACAATCTTTCCTTTGGATTGAGCATCTTTTTGACGCCATATTTTTAATGTAAGATTCATAGCTTTTTTATTTATAAGAACGTGTTTTTAATTCAATGTTTTCATATACCAAATCTTCTTTATGAAGTACAGCATCTTTTGGTTCACCTTTGTATTCCCAAGATGATACAAACTTAAAGTTTTTATCATCTCTAAGTGCTTCCCCTTCTTCAGTTTGATATTCTTCTCTAAAGTGACCACCACAAGACTCATTTCTCGTTAGGGCGTCTTTGGCGAACAACTCTCCTAATTCTAAGAAATCAGCAACTCTACCTGCTTTTTCTAATTCAGGATTCATACTATCTGGGGTTCCAAGAACTTTTACATTCTTCCAGAAGTCTTCTCTCAAAGCTGCAATTTCTTCAATAGCTTCTTTAAGTTCTTTTGCGTTACGAGACATACCACACTTGTTCCACATGATCTTACCTAGTTTTTTATGGTAGTAATCAACGGAATTAGTTCCCGAAGCTGTCATTAATTTCTCGATTCGATCTTTAACCTCTTTCTCCGCCTGATCAAACTCTGGTGTATCCGTTGGAATTTCACCTGTACGTATATCTTTCGATAAATAATCTCCGATAGTATACGGCAACACAAAATATCCGTCAGCCAAACCTTGCATTAAAGCTGATGCTCCTAATCTATTCGCTCCGTGATCCGAGAAATTAGCTTCTCCCGCAGCATAACATCCGGGAACAGTTGTTTGTAGATTATAATCAACCCAAAGTCCACCCATCGTATAATGTACCGCTGGGTATATCATCATTGGTGTTTTATATGGATTCTCATCAACAATCTTCTCATACATTTGGAATAAGTTACCATACTTGGCTTCTATTACTTCTTCACCTAATTTGGTCATTTGTTCCTTTGTAGGATTATGAATTCCTGATGTTAGAGCTTTTTCTTTACCATATCGTTCTATAGCCGCAGCAAAATCAAGATATACTGCTTCTCCGGTTTTATTTACCCCAAAACCAGCATCACAACGTTCTTTTGCCGCTCTGGACGCAACATCACGTGGCACAAGATTACCGAATGCCGGATATCTTCGCTCTAAATAATAATCTCTATCTTCTTCTGCTAATTGTGTAGGTTTTAGTTTTCCTGTACGAATTGCCTCAGCATCTTCTTTTTTCCTTGGTACCCAGATACGTCCATCATTTCTTAAAGATTCAGACATCAACGTTAGTTTAGACTGATCTTCTCCAGAAACAGGAATACAAGTTGGGTGAATTTGAGTAAAGCAAGGATTTGCAAAAAAAGCTCCTCTTCTATGCGCTCTCCAGGCAGCCATTACATTACTTCCCATAGCGTTGGTACTTAAGAAAAATACATTTCCGTATCCACCGGTAGCTAATACTACAGCGTGAGCCGAATGTCTTTCTATTTCCCCTGTAACAAGATCACGAGCTATAATTCCTCTTGCTTTGCCATCAATTTTCACCAAATCTAACATCTCATGACGATTAAAGGCCTGTATTTTTCCACGATTTATCTGACGGTTCATTGCTGAATATGCTCCAAGCAATAACTGCTGCCCGGTTTGTCCTTTTGCATAAAAAGTCCTGGAAACCAATACGCCTCCAAAAGAACGATTGTCCAGTAGACCACCATATTCACGAGCAAATGGAACTCCCTGTGCTACACATTGGTCTATAATATTACCAGAAACCTCAGCTAAACGATATACGTTTGCCTCACGAGATCTATAATCCCCTCCTTTTACTGTATCATAGAAAAGACGATAATCAGAATCACCGTCTCCCTGATAATTTTTAGAAGCATTAATTCCTCCTTGCGCCGCAATAGAGTGTGCCCGGCGTGGAGAATCCTGGTAACAAAATGTTTTTACATTATATCCAAGCTCAGCCAACGTAGCAGCTGCACTTCCTCCTGCCAGTCCCGTACCAACAACTATCACGTCAATATTACGCTTGTTTGCAGGATTTACAAGATCAATTGTGTTTTTATGTTTTGTCCACTTATCTGCCAGTGGACCTTCAGGTATTTTAGAATCTAAAATTGACATAATAGTGGTATTTTTTAATGATTAAAATGATGAATGATTGCGATTAGAACAAAACCTAGCGGAATCACAATTGCAAAAGCTTGTGCAAATTTAGTAGCACCCGTAGCATATTTATTATTAAAACCTACTGATTGAAATGAAGAAGCAAAACCGTGCCATAAATGTAACGCCAAGAACACAAAAGAAAGCACATACAAACCTGTACGAATCGGACTTTCGAACTTATGAACCAGTTCTTCATAGTATCTTGTAGGAAGTTCTGGATTTACTTCTACATATTTGTATACAATTTCAGGAACCCAGAAATCATAGAAATGTAATCCTAAAAACGCTAACACTACTAACCCTGAATAAATCATGTTTCTAGATACCCAAGAAGCATTCGCTCCTCCATTGTACTTAGCATATTTAACAGCGCGCGCTTTGTTATTCTGAAGCTCTAAAACGAATCCCATCACAAAATGAAAAATAACGGCAAAGATCAGAACTGGCTGCAGTGCAAACTGTACAATAGGATTAGTACCCATAAAATGAGAAATCTCATTAAATGTATCCGGACTAAAAACCGATGTAAAATTTATACTGAAATGCTGAAGTAAGAAGAATACTAAGAAAAGTCCTGAAAGTGCCATTGCAACTTTTCTAGCTATTGAAGATTTTATCAATCCACCCATTTTATAAAATGTTTAAAATTTCGATAACAAAAGTAAGGCTCGCAGGTCTTTTTAACAACATTTTCAGTCGCTTTATATGGTATTTATAATGAATTTAAAATATGGCTCCCTTTTGTTTAAGCTTTGCTTCGAAATCGTTTGAGTACCGCTTTCAACATTGAACAAAAAATACGTGATTTTTCATAATAATGCTTTTATCTGATAAAATGTTTAATTCATATGTTTCACGGATCTTTTAGACAAATGCCGTATTCAATAATTTCTATCACAATACGCTTCAGAAATCATTTCTTGTGAAAAAAAATGTAAAAAAGACTACTATATTCAAAAAATTTAAAAAGAGGTAAAAACATTACTTTTGATCAATTATCGAATTTTTAAGAAAATGACTTTTTTTGTGAAACAATTTCTATCAATAAGCTTTTTTATAATAGCTATTTTTTTAAACAAAAGCGTGTTAGCCTATGAAATTCAATCGATTATTCCTGATAGTTTAACGACCAAATCACCAAAACAACTAATCGAATACATTAAATTATCTGAACTCAACGAAAGTAAAATCTATGAAATTGTTCTTTCTCATCTTTCTAAGGATGACCTAATTCTCGCACGGCACTATTATGCACTAGCCACATTTTTTTACACAAAAGAGCATTATGGGCGTAGCATTTATTATTTAGAAAAAGCCATTACTCGCACAAAAGAACTAAACGAACCCAAATTTTTATGTACTCTTTATTTAAAATTGGGTAATGCCTATTTAAAAGATTGGCAAAATCAAAAATCTCTTGATTGCTACAACCAAGCACTAACTATTGCTCAAGAAAAAGGAAGTATTGATCACCAACTTATCGCCAATTCTGGAATATCCATTATTCTCAAAAGAATGGGACAGCTCGATAAAGCTTTAAAAGTTTGTAAAAACTCATTAGTACTTACAGAAAATTCGGATGATAAGAACACTGCAAATCATGTGAGGCTTCTTACCATCATTAGTGAGGTTTATTTGGATCAACAGAAATATGATTCCGTTTTACATTACGCTGATATAGGTTTAGCAATATCTAAACCACTGGATTATTCTATTGGATCTATTGACCTACTTACGAAAAAGGGAATCGTTGCTTTATACAACAACAAACGAACTAAAGCCTTAAAATATTTCTATGAAGCCAACAATATGCTTGACACTAAAGGGGTTCAACAGAAAAAATCGAAATTAAATCTTAATTATTTTCTTGCAACGCACTTTTATCAGGAAAAAAAGTATAACACAGCGATTTCTTATTTAACTAACAGCGTGTCTATGCTGGAAGAAAAAGATGCGCGAAACATTAGAGTACTAGAGACATACATCCTATTAGCGAACTGTTACACCGAAATTGGTAAAACTAAGGAGTCCATATACTGGTTTCAAAAACTCATTACATTACAAAAAGAGTTTCAGGACGCTAAAAATAAAACTATAACTAAACTACATAATCAAGGTATTAATGAACTAGAAAATCAAATAGCAGTGCTGAAAAATGAAGAGATGAAAGAAAAACGATATAAAGAACATTTCTTATTTATCTTATTCTTTGTCTGTTTTTTGCTGATTTTTTTAGTTTTCAAATACATAAGAAAACAGAAAAGTAACACTTTACGGTTCAATACGTTAATGGAAAAAATAGACGCTTTAAAATCTAAAGAAAAAAACATCTTGCAACCTGTAGTGATTAACGATACTAAGGTTAAAGCTGTACTGGATGGTTTAGATAAACTCGAAAAACAGGAATATTTTTTACATACCGACTGTGATCTTAGGTCGATGTCTAAAAAAGTAAAAACAAATACTACCTATCTATCAAAAATCGTTAAAGCCAACAAAGCCAACAGTTTTAATGATTACATTAATGATTTAAGAATTGAATACGCTTTGAAAAGATTAAAAAATGATAAAAAATTTAGATCATTTTCGGTTAAATCAATTGCTCTGGAAATAGGATATAAAACTGACAACTCTTTTACAAAACATTTTAAATCGAAAACAGGCTTAAACCCATCTTATTATATCAAAAAAATAAATAATCACCATGATTAACTTAGCCAAGAAACCTTACCTTAATTTCTTTAAAATACGGTTACTAATTTATGATTTAACGGGTATTCAAAGTACCTTGAAATTATGTTGATACTAAACATAGAAAACAAGTGTTCAATCTAAATAATGTATTATGAAATCAAAACAAAAAAACACAATCACCTTAAAAAAGCTTACAATAGCTAAGATTAATCAAAATACAATGACAAAAATAAAAGGTGGGGATTGTGACGTTACTGAACCTGATACAGGAACGCACTGGAGTCATTGCAATTGTCCAAATGTATTTTAAAACACCACATACAACAACCAGGATGGTATGCCGCTATTTTACTTCCGTATTTTTCGAAAAATACGGAAGTATCATTTTTATGGGCATTTATTTCAATCTACCTTGGGTTGAAAATCAGTATATGATAGGTACTTGATTTTTAACAAGGGAAAACCGAAAACCTTTTAACAGAGTAGGTATGTAAGATCAATAATTTAAAATACAAGGTTATGCTTTCTAAAATTCTAAAGTTAAAAGATGTAGAACAACTGAACAAAAAACAGCAACAAGGTATTAATGGTGGCGGTTTACAATTTCCTATTGGATGCCGAACAAAAAGAGATTGCTTTATAGCAACTGGAGAACGTGATTGGATATGTGCGATTGCATACCCATATGCAACGCATAAAATATGCAAACCCGTTTAGAACAGTATTTTTATAATAAACCCTGATATGTTTCAGGGTTTTTTTATACCTTCTTCTTTTTGTTTAAACTATGAAGAATATCCACACAAAATTACCAAATGTGTCTACAACTATTTTTAGTGTAATGAGTAAACTGGCAGCAGATCATAAAGCCATAAACCTCTCTCAAGGTTTTCCAGATTTTGAAACGGATAAAAAACTAATTGATTTGGTTTCCATAGCTATGCAAAAAGGATATAACCAATACCCTCCTATGCCAGGTTTATTATCGCTTAGAGAAGCAATTGCAGAAAAAACCAATATGCTATATGGTAGTACTTACCATCCTGAAACAGAAGTAACTATTACCGCCGGCGCAACACAAGCAATTTTCACCATTATTTCCGCATATATTCAACCAGAAGACGAAGTAATTATTTTTAAACCTGCCTATGACTCCTATGAACCATCCATAAAACTTTTTAATGGAACGACCATTCCTGTTCAGCTTTCAGCTCCTGATTTTAAAATTAACTGGCAAGAAGTAGCTGGCAAAATCACTTCTAAAACCAAAATGATCATCATTAATACTCCACACAACCCAAGTGGCACTATATTATCTAAAGAAGATATGTTTCAATTAGAAGCTTTGATAAAAAACACCAATATCATTTTACTAAGCGACGAAGTATATGAACATATAGTATTTGATGGTAAGGAACACCAAAGCGTTGCCAGATTTCCTGGATTAACAGAAAGAACCTTTATTACGGCTTCTTTTGGTAAAACTTTTCATACAACTGGTTGGAAAATGGGTTATTGTATTGCTCCCAGAGACCTCATGTCAGAATTTAGAAAAATACATCAATTTAATGTTTTTTGTTGTAATCACCCTATGCAATATGCACTAGCAGAATATTTAAAAAACTCTGATCATTATATGTCTTTGTCAGGTTTCTATCAAGAAAAAAGGAATTTATTCTTGTCATTTATCAAAGATTCCAGATTTTCATATACTCCGGCAGCAGGAACGTATTTCCAATTATTGGATTATTCCAAAATTACTGATGAAGATGATGTGACTTTTTCCAAAAGGCTCACTAAAGAACACAAAATAGCTTCTATTCCTATTTCCGTTTTTAATATCAATCAACAGGATGATAACGTACTGAGATTTTGCTTTGCGAAAAAAGATGATACGTTGAAACAGGCTTCGGAGATTTTGTGCAATATCTAATCTAAAAATCAAATTTCAACTGTATAATCTCTACTTCTTCTTTATCTTTTTTCTTTACATCTTTCTTACCTGTATTTAAATTAGAAAGTGAAATCCCTAATAACCGAACAGAGTTCTTCATTTTAGATTGGTACAGCAGTTCTCTTGCGGTTTCTACTAATATGGCCGCATCACTCACATAATATGGCAATGTTTTACTTCGGGTTTGGAGAGTGAAATCACTGTATTTGATTTTCAATGTTACGGTTCTTCCTGCTACTTTATTTCGTTTTAAACGTTTTTGTAATTCTTCAGCAATATTCTCCAGGCGTTCTAACATATAAATTTCAGAAGAAATATTCTCACTAAAGGTTCTTTCTGCTGCCAGCGATTTTCGTTCGCGATTGGGTTTTACTTCACTTTTATGAATTCCCCTTACGATACGGTAATAATGCCCACCGGATTTACCAAAATGCTTTGTTAAAAAACCTTCTGATTTTGCTTTTAAATCTTTACCAGAATAAATCCCCATCTGATACATTTTTGCCTGTGTCACCTTCCCTACTCCATAGAATTTTTTAACATCTAAATCTTCCAAAAACCCAACCACTTCTTCTGGATTAACGGTTTTCTGACCATTTGGCTTATTGTAATCACTCGCTATCTTTGCTACAAACTTATTAATAGATATACCCGCAGAAGCAGTTAGTCCAACCTCATCAAAAATCTGCTTTCTGATCTCCTGCGCGATCAAAGAAGCGCTTGGATTTCCTTTTTTATTTTGGGTGACGTCCAGATAAGCTTCATCTAATGACAAAGGCTCCACCATATCCGTATATTCAAAAAATATTTTTCGAATTTGCTTAGAAATCTCTTGGTAACGATCAAATCTTGGACGTACAAATAGTAAATCAGGACACAGTTTTCTTGCCGTAAATCCAGGCATTGCAGAACGAACCCCAAATTTTCTGGCTTCATAACTTGCCGCACTCACAACCCCTCGTTTCCCACCACCACCAACTGCTAAAGGCTTTCCTCTAAGCGCGGGATCATCCATTTGCTCCACAGAAGCATAAAATGCATCCATATCTACGTGTATAATTTTTCTGTAGTTTTCCATTATATCGATCTCACAAAAATAAGAGATATTGCTTGTCCAAAATGATTTATATTTCTCAGGGTCTTATACTTTAAAAGGTAAATATGTGATCGCTAAGCATTTCTAAAAAATGATATTAGTATATTTGTATAGATTTTATCAGATAAAAATAATATCTTGCTTTATTGATCCCAATCAATTTTGAACTAAATATATTTAAAAAATGAAAAATTATACCCTACTGCTACTCTTTGTATTCATCTGTTGTAAATCAGAAAGCAAATCTTCTGACGATCTAGAAAATACTACTAAAATTACAACCACAGAGACGGTCAGCGATACAAGTGTTGAAACCAATGATGGAATACTTACACAGAAAACATACACAGCTACACAAAAAGATGCGAATGGTAGTTTTACTCAAAAGTTATCCGTTTCTTGGTTAACAGAAGATACCATACAATATACACTGGTGTTTGAGAATCAGTCCTGCCAAAAAAGAACTATAAGTGGAAAAGCAACCGCTTTAAAACCCAAAGAAGAACCTTTTATGATTAGTTATAAGGGAGCCTCTATTAAAGTTAAAAAATATGTCTACAGCAAACAAGGCTATGAAATTGAATTACAAATAGATGCTGTAAACAAAGACAAAGCTATTGTTGAGTTGGATTTAAACGAGAATAGTGAAAATGAAAACTGCACACCAAGCGATGTGGTAATGATAGCGCAAAATTAATAGCAACTTTTTTTGTTTTCCTTAAAAAGGAAAATGATTCTACAGTGATTATGTTGTAATAGCTATTGAACATAAAAGAAATTAACAGCAATACTTACGAGCGATCCGATGGAATTTATGGTTTGTGTTGTTAAATTTAGAATTTGGCTAAAACAGCAATCATATTAGGCGCGACAGGATTAACTGGAAGTAGTCTTCTAAGCATATTACTTGATGATGATCGATACACTAGAATTAAATTATTTTCAAGAAAAACAGTCGGAATATCGCATCCAAAAATAGAAGAACACCTGATTAATTTGCTACAATTAAAAACTGAAGCAATTGATTTTATGGGCGATGATGTGTTTTGCTGTATCGGAACAACACTTGCTAAAACCCCAAATAAAGGATTGTATCGTGCTATAGATTATGGAATTCCAGTAACGGCAGCCCAGCTTTGTCAACTAAATAACATGAAAACGCTCATAGTTATATCCGCTCTGGGAGCAGATCCTAAAAGCAGAGTGTTTTACAATCGTACCAAAGGCGAAATGGAAGAAGCTGTCTTAATGCTTAAAATTCCTAAAACACACATTTTACAACCGTCATTAATTAGTGGTAAAAGAGATGAGAAAAGAATTGGTGAATATGTTTTCAAAAAAATAATGAAACTGGTTAGTCCGCTTCTTATAGGTTCACTTAAAAAATATCAAACCATCAACCCGCAAACCATCGCTACTGCTATGGTATGGTTAGCAAATAATCATTATGACCATAAAAGGATCCTCTCTGACGAAATCAAAGAGATCGTTACTTCTTTGAAGTAACCCACATTTTTTTCGTTATCTATATATACGATTTACAAAACCGATAATCTACCTTAATTTTAAGGTCAAATAGATACACATATGGTATATGTACTTTTTGCACCTTAATTTTTATCGGCTTATTGATAGCTGAGGTTACATTTGTTTTCATAGTAATTTTTTAAAAATATTTGAAACTTTGGAAGTATGTTCATGCTTTTTTATTGGAGTTATCTATAGCAGCTAACTCCTTTACTGGCAATACACAATCAAAAAAGAAGTCTTATTCGATTACAAAAGTATAAGTCCTAGATATAATACTTCTCACCACAAAATCCAGTGCCGAACAAAAACTGCAGAACTATCTTAAAACTGTATTTTCCGTTGCCGAAGAGCTAGAGTATCATAACTTAAAAGGATTTACAGTTAAAGAAAGTCCAACATTAGGAAATTATTATCCTCAAGTTATGGTTTTTGGATATTGGAACTAATCGGAAGGAAGGCAAAAAATCTTAGAAATCGTTGAAAAAACCATGTATAGATTCAATGGGGACCACTCCAAAAAGAATATTTCACCAAGGGTATTCTATAAATAAGTTTTAATTTTGTAATCGGTTTTCTGTATGATTAGAAAGGCTTTTAAATGTTTAAATATGATTGAAATAGAACGTAAATTCTTAGTTACATCGGAGTTATATAAGCAGGAAGCTCAAAAAAGCACCTTAATTGTACAAGGATTTCTAAATACGGATCCAGAGAGAACGGTTCGAGTTCGAATTAAAGGAAAGCAGGCTTTTATAACTGTAAAAGGTATTGGAAATACATCAGGTACTACACGTTTTGAGTGGGAAAAAGAAATACCCACGAATGAAGCTGAAGCATTGATGAAAATTTGCGAAAAAGGAGTGATCAAAAAAACCAGATATGAAATAAAATCTAAAAACCATACAATCGAAGTAGACGAGTTTTTTGGTAAAAATAAAGGGCTAACCATTGCTGAAATCGAGCTTACTAAAGAGGAAGAAAAATTTTCGAAACCCGATTGGTTAGGAGAAGAAGTAACAGGAGATACCCAGTACTATAATTCTCAATTGAGTAAGAAACCATTTACTACTTGGTAATTGTACCTCTTTTAGTACTGAATTAATCATTCTTTTACTTCAATCTTCCTTCTTAATTCATTCCCCTTTTCATCCAAAACAGTAATAAGGTGTTCTCCTGGCGCTGGTTTTACAGCCATTTCATGAAACTGTTTGGTCACACCTACAAATTGATTATCTATATACCAAAACACTCTTGTTTCTGGTTGAGTGTGCGCTATTTTAAGCACTACTTCATTAGTTTTACCATCGAACCCTTTAGGTAAATATACACCGCCACTACCCTTTGGAAAAATAAAGTCCATACTTGCTAATAACTCTTTTGTACAATCAGATCGATAAGGAGGCAAAGATCGATAATCTGCATTTTTAGTTTTAAAATAATATGCCTGTAAAGGAGGTAATACAAACCACGGTTCGTGAATCATAGCATCTATAGATTCGCAAGAAGAATTGACCCTATATTGACGAGTAGGATCTAAATGAATCAATTGGTGGTATGGGCAGGGTTTTGTTTTAACACCTAATATTGGAATATAAGTTTCTCGACTAATACAAGCTGATGCAGCCAAAAAACCACTTTTAGAGCAAACATTTGCGGTTACTAAGTCGTCATATGGAGTCGGAAACCATTTAGAATTTGGTAACAAGTTAACCACATCAAATAAAACCGGGGCTGCCGAATTTAACCCGGTAAGCTCAGGTCTACCTTCTCCATCTGCATTACCAATCCAAACACCAACAACATACTCTTTGCTTGCTCCAATCGCCCAAGCATCTCTATTACCAAAGCTGGTTCCCGTTTTCCAGGCAATTTCTTTTGAAGAATCATAAAACTCCCAAGCTTCATCCCCTTGCGGTCGATTTACTTTTTTTAAGGCGTCAAAGGTTAACCAAATGCTCCCTGCACCAAAAACCTGTTTTTGTGTTACTTTTTCTCCAAAATCAACTTTTTTATTTGTCATGAGTATTGGTTCAGCAAATTCTTGGGTAAAGTATTCGCTGGAAGATTCCTCGTAATGGTTAAGTGTCCCAGCAAGTCCTGCATACGTTTTACAGAGATCCCAAAGACTCCCCTCAGCCCCTCCAACTATTAAAGATAATCCATAGTGATCTGCACTATAGCTAAGATTCTTTATTCTAAAAGCTTGTAATTCATCTCGAAAACGCTGTAATCCGTATTGCTGTAAAAGTCTGACCGCAGGAATGTTTAAAGATCTTGCCAATGCTCTATTTGCTGGTACCGCTCCACTAAAAGTTTCATCATAATTTGTTGGCGAATACCCGGCAATAACGGTAGGAACATCAGATACCAGTTGGCTTGGTAACAACTCACCTTTGTCCATCATCGCGGCATACAACAACGGTTTTAATGTACTACCTGCACTTCTTCCTGCCTGTATGATATCTACATCCTTTTGATGTGCCTTATCTGTTGGCGCATTACCCACATAACTCAAAACCTCTCTGGTATGAACATCTATTACCAAGACGGCCATATTATGCACTTCATTTTGTTGTAATGATTGATAATGCAGCTTCACTTGCTGATTAATTTGCCGTTGTAATGTTGCGTTTATCGTTGTCTGTATGCGTTTACCTTTGTTGTCTTTTGCTAATTGATCAAGCAGATGAGGAGCTGTCTGAGGAAGTCTATATGGTTTTTGTGGTAAAGGTTCACTGATAGATAAATTGTAAGTTAAGGAATCAATAGTGTGTTCTTCTAGTAAGGTTTTTAACAATCGGTTCCTTTTTTCTAATAGTTTCATCTGATTTTTGCCGGGATAAATAAGGGAAGGTGCGTTGGGTAAAACCGCCAGCGTTGCGCTTTCTGACCAAGACAGTTGTTCTGCAGATAACCCAAAATACCTCCAGGCAGCCATATCTAAACCAACTACATTTCCTCCAAAAGGAGCATGAGAAGCATATAGTTTTAAAATATTCTCCTTAGAAGTGCCTAATTCCAAACGTGTAGATAAAATTAGTTCGATTAATTTTTCGAAATAGGTTCTTTTTTGACCTTTGCGTGCTAATCGTATAACCTGTTGAGTAATTGTACTACCACCTCTTACTACTTTACCTACTTTTATATTTTCTATAATAGCTTTTGTCATCGCTACAGGATTAAAACCAAAGTGCCGATAAAATTGCTGATCTTCGAACGCCAGAATACAGGATTTAAATTTATACGGAACACTATCTGTTTCAGGAAACCTCCATTGTCCATCTTCTGCTATTTTGGCTCCTAGTAATTCTCCGGTTTTGGTTTCTATAACCGTTGCGGTAGGATTATTAAATAACGGTTTTGACAAGGAAAAATAATACCACGTCATCAATATTGCGATGATGATGCATTTTTTAGGGTGCTTTCTGATATAATTTTTGAATCTATTAAACACTATTTAAAAAATTGACACATACATATAATACCACTAAATCTTTTGTAAATCTAAGACTCTTTATATTCCTTAAAAGAATTCTTTATCTAATTTTTCTTATTTAATTGTATCAAAAATATTTTAAATTCACTAAATTATATCGATTTTAAAATATCGACTTATATTCTTCACACGAATTATTCTAAAAAAGACAGTTTAAATCAATGCTTTTTTTAAGTATCGCTGGTTTAAAGTATTATAATTTGTTTCGTAAAATCGTTTTTATATTGAAAAAAATTTATACTCTTTTTATAATTATTATTTCGTTTTCTTCTTTTTCTCAAGAAGCAATGTCGTTCAAAAAAAATGACAGTATTGATAATCTGCTAAAAACTGCAGAAGCATTGAGCCTAAAGAATGATATGTATAAAGCTCTGGAATATGCCTTTAAAGCTGTCAGTTATGCTCAGGAGTTACAAGATAATTATTACATATCAAGCTCCTATATGATGATGGGGACAATCCAACACGAAATAGTGGATTATAAAAGTGCTAAACAAAACCTATTAAAATCGCTAGAGTATGCTGAAAAAACAGAAAGAAAATTACTTTTGCCCGCTATACTGCACAGTTTAGCAAATATATACTATGATGATAATAAAGATTATAAAAATGCTTTAACCTATTACAAAAGAGCATTTGAGCTAACGAACAAAGAATTATATGCTGATAATTATCAAATTACACTACACTGCTTAATATGGACACTTATGGATCTAAATAGATTTGAAGACGCCAAAGCATACCTCAAAATAGCGGATAGTATAGAAAAGACTATTCCAGACTCCTTACAAATAGACCGAAGCTCGTTCCTCATTCTTAAGGCGAGAAGTTTAAATAAAGATAAGAAGATTGTCAAAGCTGAAGCAGCGTTTAATGAGTCTTTAGAACAATTAGAGAAAGAGAGTTATTGGGTTAAGGGTAAAAGCTATTTTTATAATTATAGATCTCAAATGTATGAGAATGCTGGGGATTTTTTCAAAGCGACTCAGGATCTCAAAAAATTACTTAAAAATGAACGCAAGATATTTGAAAACACAAGAACTAAACATGAAGAAATTACTAAGTTTAGATTTAAGGTAGATGAATACGAAAGAGAACTGGAAGCCGCTAAAAGAGAGAAGGCATTACTTCTAGATATTGACAAAAATAACAAAACGATTATTTTTATTTCCTCCATAGCTTTACTACTATTAGCAGGTATTGTTTTCTTTTATTATAGAGGCTATCAGTCCAAGAAAAAAATAAGCCAAATTCTAGAAGTGAAAAATGCAGAATTGTATGAAGCTAAATCTGAAGCTGAGCAACTAAGTAAAATTAAATCACAATTTATCTCTACCATAAGTCACGAATTAAGAACTCCTCTTTATGGTGTGGTAGGAATCTCATCCATCTTAATGGAGAATGAAACCAATTCAGAAAAAGACAAAAAACTGTTTAATTCGTTAAAGTTTTCTGCGGATTATCTTTTAGATTTGGTTAACAAAGTTTTGAAAATTAGTAAAATAGACTCTGAGAAAAAAGAACTTATCAAAACACCCACAGATTTGTTTACACTATCTCAAAATATTTTACAGTCGTTCGAGTACCAAGCACAGAAAAAAGAAAACGAACTAATTCTGGAGCACCACGATCAGATCCCTAAACTAGTAAATATAGATGCTTTACGTATCTCTGAAATCCTAATTAATCTAATTGGAAACGCCATAAAATTTACAGAGAAAGGAACCATTTGGCTTCGAATTAAACTAATATCCACTCAACAAAAAACCATCAAAATCAGATATGAAGTTGAAGACACTGGTGTGGGAGTGCCAGAAAGTCAGAAAGAATACATCTTTGAAGAATTTTCACAGATAGGAAGCGTTTATGATAATAAACAGGGAACTGGCTTAGGATTATCGATTGTAAAAAACCTGGTGCAGGTAATGGAAAGCCAGATTCATTTCGAAAGTAAAAAAGATATTGGATCAATCTTCTATTTTGATTTAGATGTAGAAGCTTCAGAAAATACGGAGGATCAGAAAGGCAAACAAGATAATCCAGAAAAAGAGGATGTACTATCAGCAAAAATTTTAGTGGCCGAGGACAATAAGGTAAACCAGCTAGTAACTAAAAACTTACTAAAAAATATTGGATGTGATTGTCGCATAGTTGAAAATGGTATTGAAGCAGTCAAAATATTAAAAAAGGAGCGATTTGATTTAGTGCTCATGGATATTAATATGCCGGTGCTTGATGGTATGCAAGCAACTCTAGAAATCAGGAAGTTTGATACAACTACCCCTATTATTGCTCTTACGGCATCAGAACTCAGTGAAGTAGCTAACGATTGTAAAAAAGCGGGTATGAATGACCTGATCAACAAACCACTTAACAAAAAAGATCTTCGATACGCTATAGAACAAAATCTGACAGTTAAAAGTTCAGAAACGAATACCTAATAATTCGCTGCATATACTATTAAATTTGCAAAATTTTTGAGATCAGTAACTAATCAATTCTTTACCCTTACAACGCATCCCCAATAATAAAATGGATGTTGCGTTTTCTACTAAAATCTTTGAAATATTGGAATAAAACGGTTCTGGTGTTTTGGGGGAAACTTCGATTAGTTTTTGTTTCAGACAAAAATTTAAATTTATTAAACTCAGGTCTTCCAGATCTACTTCTTCAGTTGATCTCAGTAGAGCTTTAGTGATCAATCTTCTAAAATTATACTCCAAATTTAGTAAGGATTGTGCTTCTAAGGAGTCCTTAATTTCCCCATTGATCCAATTAATTTTCACGGTTTTGTAGAATAATATTGAATTGCAAAAGTAAAGTATTTTACAATTAATAAACAACTAATTTACGTTAAGTTTACATTGTGTTTTAAGCTCAGGTACCATACATTCATACTTTCTAATACTTCTTTTACTCTGGAATTATTTGTTAACATCCCGCCATATAAAAAACCGTGCTTACATAACGTAATGTTTAAACCATAAGAAGTAGCTCTCACTAGAGAGTATAATGTCCTAAAACTTTTTTGTTCTAAGCTTTGGATAATAAATTGCACCAAATAATAAGAGAGGTTTTGCCCTCTGTAGCTTGGGTGTGTTGCAAAATCAACGATTTCTGCATACCACTCTTCTCTATTCAGTTTTAGATTTGCTGTAACAATTAAAGTGCCTTTTTCAAAAAGCCCGTAAAACTCATAATTGCCCTGTAGACAATCTTGAAGATAAGATGTTTCAAAAATCGGAAAGGGATATTTCTTAAAAACTTTTTTATTAAAATCGGACAGTGTTTCTAAATCTTCAATTTCTAGTTTTCTAATTTCAAAATCATCCGGAAGACTAATGTAAGCATCTTGCGAAGTGCTATTCGAAGCCAACGCAATTGTTTTTACTGAATTTATGATTTTCAGTTTCTGTTCATCACAACGAAATCGTTCTTTACTCAAAAAATCGGCTAAGAAATAACCATCCTTTGTTCCTTTATAAAGATTCGGAATTTTAGCTTCTACTTTAAATCCACTGGACACAAAAGTTTCTTTAGCATCTTCAGGAACAACTCCTAAGATTTTATCATACTCGTGATGAATAGCTACATCCCTTATCGTGTTTAGATGAAGATCCCAGTTATCGTGATCTGCTTGCATAAGGTATACCCGATTATTAGCGGCACCGTGATGCAATAACGCTCCGTTAATTTTTTCAGTTACATCGAACATAGAAATGAATGAAGATTTTATTATAAGTTAAACGATTGTATTTTTTTGTGAAATTCATATGCATTACTTTCTGGTATGACCATCGCCGTATACATAGTATTTATTAGTTACCAATTGATCAAGACCTAAAGGACCTCTGTGATGCAACTTATCGGTGCTGATAGCAAGTTCTGCTCCTACCCCCATTTGTCCGCCATCTGTGAATCTGGTTGAAGCATTTTGATAAACTGCGGCACAATCTACTTCTTCCATAAACAAGGATGCAGTTGTATCATTATTCGTCATAATACTTGCCGAGTGTCCACCTGAGTATTCATTAATTTGCTGTATAGCTTCTTTTGTAGAGCCTACTGATCCGATACAGCATTTCATTGCTAAAAATTCTTCTTTCCATATAGATTTTTCTAAAATCAATGTCTCTTCTGTGAGTATCTCTTTTACATTAGCGTCTACCAAAATGGATACTCCACTATCCTTAAGAACATTCTTGAGAGCATTCATTTTACTATGGTAATCAGATAGGTTAGTGTTAACCAATATTTTATCCAGCGCATTACAAGCAGATATTTTATCTGTTTTTGCATTCAGGATTACTTCTATGCTTTTTTCCCAATCTGCATCTTGATCCACATACAAGAAGTTATTCCCACGACCGCTAACCAACACTGCACATTTTGCGTGTTCTTTTACAAAAGATATGAGTTGTTCTCCACCTCTGGGTACAATTAAATCCAATGGTTCTGTAGGGTTTTTTAAAAATTCCTGAGTTTTTTTTCTATCCATTGTCAATAATTGGATATGATCTGTGCTCAAGTTATTTTCCTCTAAAGCCTGATGCCAAAAATCTACAATCACTTTATTACTACGTATAGCTTCTTTTCCTCCTTTAAGTAATATTTTATTATTTGCCTTAAAAGCAAGTACTACAGCTTCTACAGTAACATCAGGTCGGGATTCATAGATAATCATAATAGTTCCGAAAGGAGCTGTTTTGTTCACTATCTGTAAGCCATTTTCAAGCTTCTTTTCGGTAATTACTTTGTTTATTGGATCTTGCTGAGAACGAACTTGCTTAATCGCTTGTATCATTCCATCAATTTTTTTATCATTTACAACCAATCGATCATACATCGCCTGATCTTTCTTATTGAAAGCATCAAGATCATTTTTATTGGCTTCTAGTAATTGTGCCCTGTTTTCATTTAATATGCGAATCATGCGCCCCAAGACGTTATCCTTTATTTCTGTATCTATAAGTTTCATTTTATTTTATTTTTGATTAGAGGGATACTTTTGTACCTACTTTCTTCCCATCTATGATATCAATGATCGTATTGTCCTTTTTACCATTCGCAATAAAGGTTGGAATGCTACTTGCGGCGGTTTGCTGTGCATAACTAAGTTTAGAACCCATTCCTCCTCGTCCTTCTCCTTCTACCTTACCACTATCTTTAATAAATTTATCAAGATCGTCGTTGGGATCAACATTCTGTATAAGGTCGCTACTTTCCGAGTCGGGATGCCCAGTATATAATCCATCGATATCTGTCAAAATAATTAATCGATCTGCATTAATTAATTGTGCAATAAGACTTGCAAGTTCATCATTATCAGAAAACATCGACATGGTAACAGATACTGCGTCATCTTCGTTTGCAATAGGAATCACCCCTTCAGACATTAATCCTTCACAACAATTAATCATGTTCTCTCTGTGTATTCCAGGGGTAAAATCACGTTTGGTCGGCAATACTTGGGCACATTTCATTCCGTAATCTTGAAAAATATTATAATATAGACTCATCATTCGTGGCTGGCCAATTGCCGAATATACTTGTCTTTTTTGTGTTTTGTTTTTGATTTTAGAATTTCCTAAAACCTCTTTTCCCGCTATCACAGAACCTGATGATACTAATATGGTTATGATATCTCTTTCGTATAATTCTGCAATCTGCTTCACTAACCTTCTTAATACAGGTCTTACGATTCTATTATCTTTGTTGGTCATTACATTGGTACCAACTTTAATAACAATTTTTTCTTTGTACATTTTAGTTTTCTTTACCCAATTCGATAGCACGACTAAATGCAGCGAATGCGGCTTCTTTAATTAATTCATTTACATTATTATCATCCATGGAATCTAACGCTGCCTGGGTAGTACCTCCTTTTGATGCTACTTTTTCCATCCAGGAATTAGGAGATAAATTTGATTGATTAAAAAGCTCTATAGCTCCTGTAAATGTTTGACTTACCAACACCGTTGAAACGTTTTTACTGAATCCCATTTGCAAGGCTGCCTCCATCATACTCTGCATAAAATAAAATACGTATGCCGGACCACTACCTGAAATACCTGTAGAAGCATCTATAAATTTTTCGTCGCTAACTAGTATGGATTTTCCTGTTGTATTCAATAAACTTTCTACAGTTAACAGTTCGATTCTCGATACTTCTGTGGATGCGACATAAGAGGTTAATCCAAGACCTACTTTTGCAGGTAAATTGGGCATTGCCCTGACTACCTTTTTTAGTCCAGACAACTCACTGATCATCTCTAACGTCACACCTGCCATTATTGATATAATAATTTGATCTGGTACTACCAGTGCACGAATTTTCTTAAATAGGTCTTCAGCATGGTGTGGTTTTACGGCTACAAATATGATATCTGCTTTGGGCACACAGTCCTCTAATTCTTTATATGCATCAAAATGGGAAATTTGATGAAGTTCTTCTACCCTTTCATCAGATTTGTCCAAAACCATTATATTTTTTTTCTTGAGCAGTTTGGATTTGGACATTCCTTCGGCATATGTAAGTCCCATATTACCTGCTCCAATTACTAATACCTTCATAGTATATTTTTGGTGATTGATTATTGGTTAATTCTTTTGTGTACTTAAAAAAAGTTATACAAACAATACACAATCATCATAATTTCGTGCTTCGCTATAATACGATTCATTGTATTTGCGCAATGTCTTCACTGGCAATCCAAGAAAGTGTTTTTTAACATAAGTAACTTTGGTTGTAAGCTTACCTATTTTTGTGCTATATGATATTTTGGTTTTTGTTTTTCTCTTTACATTAATTACTTTCATTAATCTTTACTAATTTTTGGTGCTTTTTTGAATTTAAAGTTGGTTGTGGTGGAAAAAATCATACGCTTATAAGTGATCATATTCATCATTACAGCTCACTATTTTCTCTAATGTACTTCTCTCTATATTGAGCTTTCTTTAACTGCTCCCGTCTTTGCGTGGATTTTTTGGTGTAAAAGTTGCGTGCTCTCAACTCTTGTAATTGTTTCACATTTCTATACTTTCTTTTGTATCGTTTTAATGCTCTATCTATACTTTCTCCTTCTTTTACTTCTATTCTTAGCATATTTTTATCTGTTTTTTTGGTTTACCCTAAATAGGTTTTTAATATTCTTGTGTCTGATGATCTTCTTAATCGTTTTATGGCTCTATCTTTAATTTGTCGTACCCTTTCTCTAGTAAGGTCAAACATTTCTCCAATTTCAAAAAGGCTTACAGCATCAAAAGGACCAATTCCATAATAAAGGCGTACAATATGTGCTTCTTTATCTGATAATCGGTCAAGGGCATTTTCAATATCAGACCGTAACGAATCTTGTAATAACCCTTTATCTGGGCTGGTCGATTCTTTGTGAGCTACCAATTGATACAAATTTGATGTCTCTCCTTCTTTTAACGGAGCATCCATAGATAAATTTTTACTTCCATTTCTAATGGATTCCTCTATGTTTCTTACCGAAAGGTCTAACTCATTTGCCAATTCCACATTACTAGGTGGACGCTCATGTTTTTGTTCTAATGAAGAAACCGCTTTTCGAACCTTGCTAATTGTATTTATTCTATTGAGTGGCAATCGTATGACTCTTGATTGTTCTGCCAGCGATTTTAAAATAGATTGTCTAATCCACCAAACTGCATAGGAAATAAATTTAAATCCTCTGGTCTCATCAAAGCGTTTGGCTGCTTTTACCAATCCAATGTTACCTTCGTTAATAAGATCTGAAAGTGTTAATCCCTGATTTTGATATTGTTTTGCAACTGAAATAACAAAACGTAAGTTTGCACTCACCAATGTATTTAAGGCTTGTTGATCACCCGTTCGTATACGTTGTGCCAATTCTACTTCTTCATCTGCAGTAATCAATGATACTTTACTTACATCCTGTAAATATTTTTCAAGTGATTTTGACTCCCGGTTGGTAACCTGCTTTGTAATTTTTAATTGTCTCATTCTTTATGTTTTTAAATTTATCTACAGAAACTAATACATCATTCTAATCCTAAAAACCATAGATAAAAGATCATTTTGACATTCTGTAAACAACGGACGAAGGATATTTCTCAAAAACGACAAACCCCTTAACAAAATCCTGTAAAACTTTATGGATACTCCTCTTGATAATTAAAGTAGCGGGCAATTAATTAAGATATAACAAAAACGAAATATAACGGACAAGAGGAAATCAAACCATTTCCATACGCATTCTTGTTATTTATAGCCCAAGCGAGTTAGAACACACAAACCATACCAGCTACAGTGACCAAACCTACATCAGAAAATTTCAGGTCTTTCATCCTCCCGGTTTGACGATCCATGTAATTAATTTGCGGTAATACTCCTAAAGAGCCTTTATCTTTTTCAGGTAGCCCTGTTTTTTGAGGCATATTTTTTATTTTCTATGCTACTGAAATATTTCAGAAAACGCTTATATAACAACGATTTCTGCAAAGATACAAAAAAATAGTTTCTATAGAAACTGTTTAACAAAAAAGTAAAACAAATCATGCCCTAACATCCTGTTATTAGTGCTTGTAAACCTTCATAAAAAATAAAAACATTTGTTCAGTACGATGTCTCAGGTGTCTGAGCTTTTGGTTTGTTTCAGACAAAATCTCACTAGTTTCCTTTATTATTATCCAGTAAAACCCTTGTTTTTGGGATGCTATCGGGATAATTTTCTTTTAAAAAAGAAATTAATTTCTCACGTACATATACTCGTAAGTCCCAAGCAGTAGGAGAATCCACAGCACTTACCAACGCCCGTAATTCGACAGAATCTCTTTTGGCATCTGTAACCTGAATGATATTAACATTTCCATCCCATAAATCGGTGGCCTGTAAGATTTTTGTTAATTCTTCTCTTAAAAGATCCACATCAATCATGTAATCCGTATGTATAAAAACCGTTCCTAAAAGTTCCGAAGTACTCCGGGTCCAGTTCTGAAAAGGTTTTTCTATAAAATAGGTTGTAGGAACGATCAACCTTCGTTTATCCCAAATTTTAATCACCACATAGGTTAAGGTAATTTGCTCAATAGTTCCCCACTCTCCTTCGACAATAACCACATCGTCCAATCGTATTGGTTGTGTAAACGCAATTTGGATTCCTGCCAACAATGTTCCCAGCGCTTTTTGCGCAGAGAACCCAATTATAATACCTGCAACCCCAGCAGATGTAAGCATGCTAACCCCAACACTGCGAATACTCTCGAAACTCATTAAGCCAATTCCAATAGCAAAAATAATAATGATGAAAATTACTATTCTTTCTAAAATATTAAATTGAGTTAACACTTTTCTGGCTTTGAGATTGTCTTTTGCATTTATGTCATAACTCTTAACCACCTGATTTTTTAATACCCTTATTAAAACAATAATAGCCCAAGTAAATGCAACAATGTACAGCACCGTTATTATTCCTTTTATCACTCTAAATTGCTCTACCGTAAAGATATCTTTTATGAACTTTAGCTGCAAAACAGTTATAAGCAATAACAGAAAAAGAGGAATCTTAACACGCTTTACAAATTCTATCGGCAGCAAGGTTCTTTTATTTTTGCCAATTACTTTTAAAATAAAAAAGATCACAAAAAAACTTAGAAACAGTACTCCTACTCCTATTGAAATCTTTTTCAGCATTTCTATATCAAATTCTGGCATATTTGTGTCGTGGTTTTATATATGAGATCGTAAGTCTATCAAAAATAAGGTGATATCCAAATTATTTTTAATAATAAAATGGTAAAATATGAAGCATAGACCTTATTTACTGGTGCTCTATACTTGATAAACATAGTTATTAAGAATGTAGATAGTTCTAAAACGTAGAATGAATTATGCTATGATTGGGCTAGAAAATCCCACTGCTTACAGCTACAACAGGTATCCCCAACAAAGCCATTACATATAAAAAGAATGAATTTTTTTTGTATATGAGAAACTTTACATTATTTTTCATCTCATAAGGTTAGAATAGCAGTAGCACAAACAGTTACAATTGAATATATAATAGAAATATAGCTGGTTGATATGCAACTATACTATACGCAAGCTAAAACTGAAGACCTATGAAGTATTTTCTACGCTACCTAATTGTCCTATATTTTATTTGTTCATTGAATTCCTGTAAGGATAGGAACATACTGAATGACGATGAGAATAAAATTGAACAAGATGAAAAAATGTTCATAGCCACAATGCAAAAACATTTAAACTCTGTTTCAAACCGTGATTTATCTTCATTGGAAAGTACCATGAATCCTAATGGAAAAATGCAATTAATCCTTCCCGGATCTGAAATCATAAATGGCGTTGATGGTTTTATCGAATATCATAAAGCGTGGTTTAATGACAGTACCTGGACATTCGAAACCAACATTCTGAACACTAATATAGGTAACAAATTTGGGATGGCTATAACGGAAATTGTTTATCGAGAACCCTTAAGAGATGGCAAACCTTATTACAACAGAATGATTGTAAGTTATGATTTAGAAAAAGTTAACGGAAATTGGTACATCATAAAAGACCACGCCAGTTCTGTAGAAAAATCAACTGATTAGAAATAATAATTTTTAGAAAGCCAAGCGTACAACATTACACACATGGTCATAGCAGCAAAGTAATAAATCAAATGGTCTGCTTATTTTTGTAACGGCGCATTAATTACAAAAAAAAGTTAGCAATCAATGTGTACAAAAACCGAAAAACAAGGTAACCTTTTGCTCTACTACGAAACATATATTAAACGCTATGAAAGTCTCAAAAATTAATTTTCAATTATTTCTTATAAAAAAACCGATTAATTATTTTCTTACGCTTCTTTTTATATCATTTTCGATTTATTGCCAGACCCCAACTTATAATCAAACGGCACCAACAATGGATTCCAAATATGGAGTGAACATAAAACTAACTATACATGAGGAAGTTCAATTTGAAGATGATCTGTTAATCGTATTGACATCTTTTTCTCATAAGCATTCTTTTCTTGGTGGCCCTACAAAAGCAACAGCACATATAACCCTTTTCAAGAATAAAACACCTGAAGAAAAATCACTTTCTGTTCACGGAATTGAAGGCAAACCTGACCTAACCTATGATACTTTACGTTGGAATGAATATGAATTTCATCTAAAAGCTTTCAATTATGATGAATCTATAGAAATAATTGTTCATAAAGTGAAATAGTAGAATTTACTAATAAACACATTAAAATGCACGTTACATTTACAATTAGATCCAGATTTGAGAAAACACCACACCCGAATGAAATATAAAACGCTTATTCTAGACTTTGATGGCACGTTAGCGGATACTAAAGAAAGTATTATACAGTCCATGAGATTCGTGGCACATCACTTTAACATCAAAAATTTTGACGAAAAAATAATAGAAAGTTTGATAGGGCTACCTTTAAAAACTACCTTCGAAAAAGCCCTTTCACTTGATGAAAAATTAATTCAAGAGGCAACTTTGGTTTATCGTAAACATTATAATGAAATTGTAATCGACACCATTTCTCTTTTTGATGGGGTGAAAGACACATTAAGAAATTTTCATCACAAAGGAATAAGTTTGAATATCGCATCAAGCAAAGGAAAGGAAACATTAATTAAGATTCTCAAAAAACAGAACATTTATGATGTTTTTTTATTTGTAGGTGGTGAAGAAGATGCGAAAAACAAAAAACCTGCTCCTGATATTGTAAATCTCATAATGGATAACTTTAACTATGACCCAAGTGACTGTTTGGTTGTTGGTGATACTATCTATGACATTGAAATGGGACAAAGAGCGAATTTGGATACGTGTGGAGTTACGTATGGGAACAACGCAAGAAAAAAATTAGAAAAACAAAAACCAACCCATATAATCGATAGTTTTAGGAATCTCATTGAAATCGTCGAAATAATAACATTGCAATAATAAGTATGTCAAAAGAATGTTGTTTCTCATCTAAAAAATTGTTGCGACCTTTAGAATCTAGCGCTGTTCTGAGAACCCCAAAAAATGAAAATAACAAAAATAAAAGGAATAATCGATCGACGGATCCTTATCAATTATCAAGTTGATAAGGGTATTTTAGAAAATTACTTACCTAAGCCATTTAGACCCAAAATGTTCAATGGCAAGGGGATTGCCGGAAATTGTTTAATTAGATTAAAAGAAATCAGACCCAAAGGGTTTCCAAAACAAATCGGAATATCCCCCGAAAATGGAGCTCACAGAATTGCGATATAATGGAACGAAAACGGAACATTAAAAGAAGGTGTCTATATTCCGAGAAGAGATACTTCTTCTAAACTAAATTCTTTGGCAGGAGGAACTATTTTTCCAGGGATTCATAACCTTGCTCAATTTACAGTGAACGAATCTGATGGGAATTATCATGTGGAATTTGTAAGTGATGATGATACCTCTTTATCCATCGACGCAAGTGAGACTGAGAATTGGAACGAGAAAAGTATATTCGAAAACCTACAATGTGTTTCGGACTTTTTCCAGAATGGCGCAATTGGTTATGCTCCTGATGAAAATGAATTTGATGGATTAGAACTCAAAGCATATAATTGGAAAATATCTCTTTTTAGATGTTAAGAAAGTTCAATCTAGTTTTTTTGAGAATACAACCATATTCCCAAAAGGCTCTGTTAAATTTGATAACGCACTTTTAATGAAGGATATCGAACATGAATGGATCGGATTAAAAAAAAACCAACTGTTTTATAAAAAATGAATTAAACCAAGTTCTACATAAACCGTTACAAACAATACAAACCTTAATTAAAACTTCATTTTATGAGTTGGAAAAAATTAACTGATTTCCCTGATAACAAAGTTATAAAACCATCATACGGTTCCACCATAGCTTATTGGAAGATAGAAAATGGAAAAATCTGGCATCAGTGGAAAAAGCTCATGAAAGCTGATATTGAAAGCTTTGAGATTTATGAAAGTAGTCACTTTGTAGCAAGGGATAAAGACTTTGTTTATCACGCTTGGACAAAATTATCAAAGGTTGACAGAGATACTTTCCGAGAAGTTGGTGACTCATATTGGAAAGATAAAAACTATGCTTATTTGAAATATGAAACATCGATTAAACCATTGAAACGACTCGATGTTTCAAGTTTCAATTACTTGGGTAGTGGGTACGCTTATGATAAAAGTTTTGCGTATTTCTATGGTAAGGTAATTAAAAGCTGTAAGCATCCAACAACACTAAAAACTATTAAGAAGAATACAAATTTTGCCAGAAACATTGAGAATATATTTTATGAAAATGCTGTATTAAAGAACGCTGATGTAAAAACCTGGAAACTTCTTAAAAATGCATTTTCTAGAGATGATAAAAGAATTTACTTTACCGCAAGAAAATTACCTAAGGTAGATATAGAAACATGGGAACATATTCATAGAGCATTCTCAAAGGACAAGAACAACGTGTATTGCGTGGAACAAATACAAGAGGACAAATCACCTAATGATTGGGGTAAAGAAAAAGTAATGGAACAATATAAGAAATAGTACCATTTACAATAATTTATAATGTGCTTATACACCCAAAGAATATTACTGTCTCGACTAATTAATGCTAATCAAACCTTTTAAAATAAATCAACAAAATCCACATTCTAGCAACCTTACTACAACAACGCCTAGCAAAAAACTGATACGTAAGAGAATAGAGTAGTACAAAAAATAGTTCATAATATCGTATGATAAACGATTCCTATTTTCCTACGAAATAGAGACCGCATATATATGATCTCTTATAAAAATCCAAATCTTCCAAATTTCATCCCTATTTTACAACCTCTACCCATTGACCTTTAGTCCGCACCTGATAATCATTATCATACATTGCCTCACATTGAATACCCGGTAAATAATACTTTCCTAAATACGAAGCATTCAATAGTAATGTTACTGTTTTGCTTTCTCCTGGTTTTAGATCAAAATAAAAATTGACACGATCATCACGGATATCTGTATAAGTAACTTTATTCGCTCTAAACGATCCAAAATCTGTAAAACGCGTATTGACCACTTCCCATCCGGATGGAAAAATCTCTGTTAAGGCAATATCTTTTACCTTACTTCCGGTAGTATTGGTGATAGTAATCTCTGCCACAAAATCAGTTCCTTGTTGTAGTTGATTAATATTGATAACTTTCCCTTCTCTATTTTTATAATCTGTAATCGCCTTAAAATTGCTTTGGATTACTTTTTCCTCACCCACAGGTAAAATTCCACTGGTTGCCAATTGCACAAAAACGGTATTATCCCTATTGTTTTTGAGAAGTAGTTTGTTGCTTTTAGCAATAGATAATTCTCCAGAAGATGCCAACGTTTTATTGGTTTCTACGTTTTTAGAGTTTCCATTTAGTGTATAGCTTACTGATACACCTTTTCCACCAACATACGCTGCATACTTAGCCATGGCCATCAGTGCATAAGAAGTAGTTTGCGTACTCATCCATTTATTGGAAGCCAATTCTTTAGCCAATGCTGATGCAATCTTTTGTGCTTTTACTTTCTCATCCAATAATACTAAAGTTTCGAGTGCCATAGCACGGTTACGATTGGTCGACCCATACGTATAATAGTAGTTTTTCCTAGGTTGAAAATCAATATTTGCACTCCTAAGTAATTCGTCTGCTGCAGTTTTTTGCCCAACTAATCCATAGGCAGCAGCAAGTCTTAATTTTGCATCATTAGAAAGGTCTGACGCCTCTCTTAAGCGATTCATAGAGGATAGATCAGGAGTTTCTGCCAACGCCAGGGTATATAATCGATATGCCTGTGCCAAATCACTACCACCACTTCTCCATCGTTTTGACTGTTGTCGCTGATAATTGATCCAACTGCTTTTAAAACCAATTGGCAAGACATATCCTTTTTTATTGGCTTCTAACAAGAAGTGACCAGCGTAACTTGTTCCCCAATCATCTGTATTTCTATATCCCGGCCAGTATGACAAGCCTCCGTTGGGTTGTATAAAGCGTTTGAGTCTATAAATAGCTGCTTCCATATTGCGCTGGATTTTCTTTTGCTGATCAGAAGGTAAAGTAAACACATCGCTTAAGTATAACTGCGGAAATGCAGCCGAAGTAGTTTGCTCTACACATCCATGTGGATACCGTATTAAATATTTCAATCGTCCTTCAAAATTCATCGGTGGTAATGAAGACATTTCCACAATAGCACCATTACTCCCATCTACCCCAAATGACGCAAAATCAATTTCCTGCTGGCTATTAGGTTCTAAAACTATAGAAGTAATCTCTGTAGTCACGGGATTGGGGTTGATTATATCGATAGGAACGCTATAGGAAGCTTTTTCCCCATTACCACTTGCGACTACTTCGATATCTGTAATAGAAGCTCCTTCTAGTATTTCTATATCAAAATACACCATTTTTTCGTCAGGCTGTGAGAAATTAAGCACCTGTTTGGTATCCCCAACCACCGTAAAACCTTTATTAGGTCTTAGTGTTACACTTACGTTTTTAACCTTTTTTTCCATAGCAAAAACGGTAACTGGAATGGTTACTTTTTCACCAGGAGTAATTTTTCTGGGAATCGAGGTCAATACCATTAATGGTTTTCTAACCGGAGTCGTTTTTTCGGTACTTCCATAAGCTGCTTCTGTAGCATCTGAAGCCACAATCATCGTTCTAACAGAACCGATATATTTAGGAATTTTGATCTTATGGATTTTAGTTTCTCCTTCGGCAAGTATAAAAGGTCCTTTGTACACCACCATTGGCTTAAACCGATTGGCTTTTTTGGCTTTGCTTCCACCCGCTTCAGCATCACCACCAATTGCAAAAATCTGATTAATGCTTCCGCCATAGGCTCCTATAACATCATCGTATACATCCCAAGTCTTTACTCCTAATGCTTCTCTTGCGTAAAATGTATCCCATGGGTTTGGTGTTTTGTATCGGGTAAGATCCAGCAGGCCTTCATCTACAATAGCAACCGAATATGTCATGGCTTTACCATTGGTTTCACTAACCTTGATAGCAATCGTTTCTTCAGGTTGCAAAACATCCGGCATCTTTACCACTGGAGTAATTCTTGTGGCCGGATTTTCTACAGAAATCGGAATTACCCCATACATACGTATCGGTAAATCATTAGTTGTCGAACTATGCGGTTGCAAAAGTGTAATATGTATGTATACGTTGGGTGTATATATTTCATCTATAGGTAATTCGAACTTAGTTTCTCCTTTTTGTGGAGTTACCCATTGTGATGCTAGTACTTCTGTACCATTTTCTACAGAGACTAAAGCTCTTCCTCCTTCACTGGACGGAAAAGTAACTGTTGCTTTTTCTCCTACATCATAGGTGTTTTTATCAGTAGAAAACAACAACATCGTAGCTGCAGAAGGGTCATTTTTATTAGCTCTACCTGCCCAACCCGGCCAATCTATATAGATCGCTTTTCCGGTAGCATGCCCCCCATTAGGATCAACCACCCTTACCAGGTATCTACCCCATTCGGGATGTTTTATTTCAAAGTTAAAATTAGCTTGTCCACTACTATTTGTGGTTACTTTTGTGTTAAATACTTCGTTACGATAGGATCCTCTGTTGTAAGATGAAAGATTATCTTCTGAAGTGTCCCACCACCATCTCCAGTTTACCTTATATACATGAACTTCTAAGTCTTTAACCGCTTTTGGTTTTCCTTCTTTATCTACTGTGACTACTTCAAAATTATGTTGCGTATCTGTCAGTAACATTCCGCGCGCTTTATCACCTTTTGGAACATTTAATCCAATATAGGTATCATAGGGAGAAAAATCTTTTGAAAGTGCGTCCGTACTAAAATCACCACCATTTTCATAAACCTTAGTAATGAATGACGCTTTTAGCATTCCGGCAGCTTTATTTTCTAGTTTTGGTTTCAAAGAGAAGTTTACTTTCCCTTCTGGAGAAAGTCTCCCTTTAAACACCTCTTGTTCTTCGGTTCCAAACCTTCTGGATGGATCATCAAAAATATATCCCGGGAATGTTTTAAAACTAGTTCTTTTAGGACTAAAACGAACATTAATATCTGTTTGAAGGCTTTTGGCTACTGCTCCGTGCAACCATAAAACTTCTAAATTACCGGTAATGCTTTCCTTAGCACCTAATATTTCGTCTGCAAAATTTGTTTTGATCTTAAGACGGTTAGGTTTAATGGTTTCAATTTTTAATGCATTTGTAAAACTGGCACCTCCCACGTTAACTTTTGCCTGCCAATTTCCAGTAGGAGCTTCATCCGATGTTTCTACAATAAACTTGTAGAAATTTCCAGTTCCTTCTGTTTTGGTTTCCTGATGTACAACTTTACCGTAAGGATCTTTGAGCTCAAATTTTACCGGGTGTCCTTTTGGTAATTTATTAGCGTTATCATTGAGCATAAAGGATAGAAATAAGGTGTCTCCTGGTCGCCAAACACCACGTTCTCCATAAAGATATCCCTTAATCCCTTTTTGTAATTGCACGCCCGAAACATCAAATTTACTAACAGATAATGCATTACCGTCATTCAATTTTACATAGGTTTGTTGTTTCCCTGTTCTGGCTATCGCAAAAGATGCCTGTTTATCTGCATCGAACCCAGACATTCCTTCAGCGTCTGTGGTCGCAAAACCGATTTCTTGTTGCTGATAGTTGTAAAAAGTTACTTTTGCATTAGCAATCGGGTTGGTAGTAATAATATCATTAACAGCAATAGAATACGAATTGTTTAACCCTTTTTTGATCACTACTCCCAAGTTAGAAGCCAATATGTTTGCTGCAACTTTTTTATTTACATAAAACGAATTATTACAGGGATTGTCTCTTTCGTTCCAATCATAATCATAATAATATTCATCATAATAGTACTGAGAGCTATCCCAAAAACTAGACTCCATCTCTGTATCATAAGAATCTGCAAGTTCATCTATTGGCGTATCATCTGTAGCAGTACCATCACATTTGTAAATAGAATATGCTTTTTTGTAATTGAGTTCTACTCTATAAATTGCTCCGGGATCTGGTGTAATCAATTCTTTTAGATCGATGGCAAAGGCATTCCATTTACTTAAATTTAAGGAAGCATTTTCTTGAAGATTGATCAGTTTTTTGGCTATTGGTCGGGCAACGGTTCTAAGATTAGCATCCCCATTGAGATTATTATTTTGTAAAAATTGCAGGATATTATTCTCAAAAACTTTTACCACCTGAACCTCTACGGCACGCAGGTTGATCGCTTCAAAATTAAATTTCAAATTATCAGAGGTTGGCAGGATCACACCACTCTGCAATAACTTAATTTCTGGTTTTGGCTGCTGAAACGAAATATTCTCTGAATACGTATTTTTTAGTTTATAATTATCAAGGCTTTTGATTCCTTCAAAAACGGTTACCTCCAAAGTCCCTTTTAACTCTTGTTTAGGATACACCTTTAGGTTCTGTCCTTTTACAGTATATTTAAGATCTTTGGTTCCTGCTATGACCACTAAACCGTCGAAATTTTGATTTTTCTTTAACGGATCAGAAAAATTAATTTCTACATACTGATCTTGAAAATTAGAAACAGACACACTGATTACCGAAAAGTTGTTTTTTCCAGGCACCAGTAAAATGTCTTCACCTTCAGTATCGATATCGAATGATTTTCCTGACCATTGTATTGCTACTTCAGAATCATCTTCAAAACGTTGAATACTGTCAATCCTAAAACTAAACTGCCGGCTTTTGACCAATGATTCTCCAAAAGTAACCGGAACATTTCTACCTTTTTGCGTTGCAGTAATCAACTGCTTTGCTGTATCAAAACTTAATTGATCACTAGCCGTTATCGTACCATTAAGATATTGCCAATTTTTATTATACGATTGCAGATTGTCTGTTATGACAGAAAACTGTTGCTTTAATGTCTTTACACTAAAAACAAACTTTTCATCGAGATCCTCGTTTAGATCTTTTACTAAATTCTCTAAGTTAAGGGTGAATGTATATTCTGTGTCTTCTTTAAAACCTTCTGCTGGTTGAAAAGAAATAGTTTGATTGTTTACCGCAAATACTCTACCCTTCACCTTTGGGGATACAGAAAGTATATCATCAGAGAGTTCCTGATTATCATCCCATCCTTCTATCGGTGTTTGCAGTACCACGTAGACATTGTCTAAAACTGAAATCACCCCTGTAGAAACATCCGAAATATAATCTTGATATTTGGAAAGTTCTGAAGCATTTGCTTCTGCTATTGCCTTGGCATCTTTCTTTTTACAAGAAAACACAATGGCCGTACATATAAATAAACACAGGATCCGTGATAATCGCATATCGAATGGTTTTAGTTGACCAGATAAATGTAAGACATTTTTACAAGTGGTGATCCCCTGAAAATGGTGAATTTTTTGTTTTAATTGCTAGAAATCTTCTTTTAAATCAGAAAAACACTCCATTGCAACACATCCTGTTCTTACACAACGATGTCCTTATGAAAATCAATCAAAGCAATTCTACCTTGAAAAAATCGAAACGTAACCTGCACTATATTTCCCTCATTATCCTCTAAAGAAATAGACGTATCTAATTTAAAATCATACGGTTGATGTTTTCCTCCATCGACTGCAATATTATCCGCGTACAAACTCAATACCTTATCAGGTTTTTCTTTAGGTTCAATTTTTCCAGAAATCCCAGGGATATTTCCTGATTTATTAATAATCACCGAACCCGAATTGTTTGCTTTCTCGATAGTAACTTCAATATCCTCTTTGGGATTGATATGATGGAAAACTACAGCCGGATACTCAGAATGTGCGATCAGTACGGTATACATTTTTCTTGTTCTAATGACAAAATGTGCCAACCCTTTTTCATCTGTAAATCCTTCCAAATATGTAGAATTATTTGCTATTAAAACCACTTTTGCATGTTTAACCAACTGCTTTTTTTCATCTACCACTTTGATGGTAAACACAAAAGGTTTTGGATTGATCATGGTAGAGAGTTTCGACCATCGGTTTCTAAGAAATGTCTGATCCTTCTTTACCTTATTTTCGATCAGAATGGCTAATTCTTCAGGAGTCTTGTTTTCCAGATTGATATAACCGATTGTTTTGAGAATTCCAGGAATCTCTGTATTATCAAATCTAGCAGGCAATATGTATTCCTTGCTTTCCTGGAATGCTCTCGCTTGCATCGAAACTCTCTCATGATTTGTCCATAATTTCTTATTGTAAAAACTGGATACAAAAAGTACCGTGTACCTTGCTTTATTTTGATAAATTTCTGATAAATACTCATATAAGTTTTTACCCCATAAATTAGCCTCTTCAAACAAATCATAAAACACCTTAACACCCTTAAGTTGTAAGCTATTTGCCACCTTCTCTACATATGCCCTATTCTCTCCTGCAAAAGATAAAGCAACATCATATTCATACCTTCTATTCTTCATCACTTACTATTTTTTTAACCTAAACCAGACTTAAAGCACTCCTCCAGTCTTCATATTATCCTACAAGAGTAGCTACTTACAAAATTACTTTCTTTATTTGGAATTATTCCATTTTTTATTGGAAATATTCCAACAAAAGTTTTACTTTTAAACCGTAAAAACCACAACTTTTGGATCAAAAAAAATTTATAAAAGGAAGAGGTGCTCAGGAAAACGTACACAATCGTTTCTCTGCGAACCAATATGAACTGCGGGATGATTTTCTTAATTATTTACAAAAAGAAGGCGAGTCTATTGAGCATAAAACTGCATTTATTGAAACGTTTCCTAAAACAATTGTGAATAAGGTATCCAGTCCGGATGTAGGTATGATGTATTCATTAAATCCATATCAGGGGTGCGAACACGGCTGTGTATATTGTTATGCGCGAAACTCTCATGAATATTGGGGGTATGGAGCAGGGTTGGATTTTGAAAGTAAAATATTAGTGAAGAAAAACGCTCCAGAGTTATTAGAGAAGAAACTAAAAAGTAAAAATTGGAAAGCCTACCCCATTGCACTTTCTGGAAATACAGATTGTTATCAACCTATAGAAAAAAAGCTTAGAATCACCCGAAGACTATTGGAAACATTCTTAAAATACAAACACCCGGTTGGGATTATTACTAAAAATGCCCTGATTCAAAGAGATACTGACATTCTTTCTAAATTGGCAGAAGACAATTTGGTGTCAGTATTTTTATCCATAACTACGCTTCAAGAAGAAACAAGGAGAATATTAGAACCGAGGACTGCAAGTATCAAAAAACGCCTGGAAACGCTGCAGAAATTAAATTTATCAGGGATTCCCACAAGTGTGATGATGGCACCGATTATTCCGTCTATCAATAGTCACGAAATACTGAAACTTTCTGAAGAAGTTTCAAAAAGAGGTGCAAGAAGCTTAGGGCACACTGTTGTTAGGTTAAATGGAGCCATCGGACAAATTTTTATTGCTTGGTTAGAAAATGCACTTCCGGATCGCAAGGACAAAATACTCCATCAGATTATGGAATGTCACGATGGAAACCTGAACGACAGTGTGTTCGGTAGAAGAATGAAGGGTTCCGGAAACATAGCCGATCAGATCCATCAAATGTTTTCTATTGCCAAGCACAAGTATTTTCAGAAAGAAGATAAAATCTCATTAAACTGTGATCTACATGAATCCTATAAAGATGGCCAATTAAAGCTTTTTTGAAGCTTTTTTGGTTATTTTTGGGACATCATCCTAAGTGCTGTATCCATTCTATATGAAATTGTATCGCTTATTTATCTTTTTTGCATGGTTATTTTCTTACAATCTTGCTGCCCAGGTTGATAACATGATAGTTGCCAAAAATACCGAGGGTATACGACTTCAACTAGAGGCTTTGGATGACAGCAAAGTAGAAGAAATTATTTCTTTGAGCAAGATCTTGTATAAAATTGCTTTTGATAATGAGGATCCCAAAGGAATGATAGAGGCTCTAACTTATCTCAGCATCGCTAACCTTAATTCGGGAAATAACAACTTGGCCATAGAATATCTCCAAAATGCTTCTGACATAGCGTTAACCGAAAAATTATTGGATGACAATATTTTGATTACCAATCTAATTGGAAACCACTATTTTGATATTGAGGAATATGACAAGTCCAGCGCTGCCTATTCTAAGGCGCTTTCTCTGGCCGAAGAAATTAATAATCCACGGTACGTGTCTACAATTAAAACAAACTTAGCCTTTATTAAACTCAGAACCGGAGATTACAAAACAGCGTTGAAGGAACTCAAAGACAGTGAAAATGAATTACTAAAAAACTTACATCAAAATTCAGAAAAAAGAGTCTATACAGGAATAATGCTTTTTAATGCCAGAATCTCTGAAGCATATATCAAACTTCATCTACTCGATTCAGCTCTATATGCTAATGATAAAGGATTATCATTAGCAAAAAAGGTGAAAATTGATAATATTCATATCGACCTTCTGATGCACCGAGGAATTATATTTAAGAATAAGGAAGATTATACAAATGCACTTTATTTTTTGAATAAAGCTAAAGATCAGTGTTACAACGCAAACGATATTGTCTTTTTAGGAAAAATTTTAAATCTGATCGGGGAATGTTTATTAAAATTGGGAAAATACACAGCGAGTATTGAAGTTCTTTCTGAATCACTGGAAATATTAACAAAAAAATATAGTAACTCTGATGAATTAAGTAGGTGTTATAAGTTACTTGGTCAAGCACACAAAAAGAATGGTGATCTCGAAAAGTCCAATTTCTATTTTGAAAAATATATTTTGAGCCTAAGTAAGCTGAATAATAAAAAATCACTGGCCTCCAAAAAAGTTCAAGATATCGCTATGAGTGATTATCAAAATGAAATAAATAGCCTAGAAACTCAAAAACAGCAACAAAAAAATAGGCTTACCTATTCTAAAATCGGTTTATACGTAATTGGATTAGGGTTAGTGCTGGTTGTATTTCTCTTTCAAAGAACAACAAAGAAAAACAAAACTAAATTTGAAGCCTTACTTGCTAAAATAGAAAATCAGGAAAACGAACAATCTTTATCTATACAAGATAGTAATAAAAAGGGGGCTTCTCCAATTATTGACACTAAAGATAGTCTGCTGGAATCACAGTCTAAAGAACTGGATATTAGTGATGAATTACACGAACAAATCCTTGCCGGTTTAAAAAAGATAGAATCACAAGAGTACTATCTAAAAACTGAATGCAATCTCTATAATGTTGCCAAAAAAATTCAAACCAATACTTCTTATCTATCTAAAGTAATCAATTCTCATTTTGGAAAAAACTTTAATACCTATATCAATGACTTAAGAATAAATTATGCTATCCTTAGGTTAAAAAATGAATCTAAATTTCGTTCATACTCCATAAAATCAATAGCCGAAGAGGTCGGCTACAAAAGTGCAGATTCTTTTACAAAGTACTTTAAAATCCAAACAGGATTACTTCCTTCATTTTATATCAAACAATTGAAATCAAAAAATCAATCTTGAAATATTCCTAAAAAACATTTTTAAAAGAACCTAAATTGATAAATATAGGGTTTTGTGCCCTGCTCTTACGTCAAACATAATTATAGTTATAACTATTTGATTTTTAATTATTTAACTATTAAAAAACAACCCGTTTTTCTTTAAAATGGGTTTGCTTTTCTTGTAATAACAGTTTTTTTAAAAGTACTTTGATCTTGTAATGAAAGAAACAATAATTACGCTAAAACATTAATAAGTGAAAAAGCAACTTATTTTACTTTTTATAGGAATGATGGCTGGACTTCTAACGTACGCAGTCATCGTAGGGGGTAAAGTAGAAGATAAATCAAACGCTATTCTAAAGGTGCTGCAATCAAATTGTGATTGTGATCAAATAAAACAGTTTCTATATGTTAAAGGTCTAGCGGTTTCTGAGAATGGAATTTCTACAGAAACAGCAGAGTACGAACTAAAAAACTGTAAGTATGCTGATGTACACAAAGAAGCTACTAGAATTAACCAATTATTAATTAAAAAAGTAGCAGGGTACCAAGACATTGATCGCTTTACCTTAGCGTTTGTTAATCGAAATTCATCAAAACTAGTAACTATTAATAACGGAACCATAAATCACTGATTATGATAGCACTTACAAAACTATTTATAGATTTCATTCTTAGCTACTTTCTAGTTGTGGTAGAATTTGTCATCAACATCTTTGCTTAATCAAAAAACGAACTGATATCAATCAAAAAATGGGCGTTGGAATACTAGGCAGGTAGACATCTCATCAATGTCTACCTTCTCTTTCCTTCCCATTCTTTATAAAACTGTTCTAAAAAAGTTTCCATAAAAAGATGCCTATTTTCTGCAATGCTTCTACCTGTTTTGGTATTCATTCTGTCTTTAAGAAGTAACAGTTTTTCATAGAAATGATTGATTGTTGGCGCAGTAGATTTTTTGTATTCTTCTTTAGTCATCTGTAAATTAGGGACTATTTCGGGATCGTATATAGCTCTATTCTTAAAACCTCCATAGTTAAAACATCTGGCAATTCCTATAGCACCAATAGCATCCAAACGATCAGCATCTTGTACGACATCTAGTTCTGAAGATGTAAACTTTTGTACACTATTTCCGCCTTTAAAAGAGATATTTTCTACTATAAGCACCACGTGATCTATAACTTCTTTTTCTATCGCTAAACTTTCTAAAAAACCCCTTGCTACTTTAGGACCAATCGTTTCATTACCGTTATGAAACTTAGCATCGGCAATATCATGAAGTAATGCTCCAAGAGCAACTACAAAAACATCAACATCCTCGTTTTTAGCAATCGTTAGTGATGTTTTATATACTCTTTGGATATGAAACCAATCGTGTCCTCCTTCTGCTTCTTTTAGCGTATTTTTTACGAAGTCAATAGTTTTATAGATGATCTGATCTTCTGGTATACGCATTCGCTGTTTATTTTACCAAAGCTGGTTGTACCCATTTAAATTCAAAAACTTCTTCGGGGATTACCAACCGCTCACTAATTCGTTGCATTCTGGCAGGTAATTTCATAACATAATCCCTTGCTTTTTCAGCCTCATCATTAAGGTCTACGAGTTTATCGATTTCCCATTTATCGATCAAACGTTGCATAATATCTATGTAATCTTGTGAAGTATAGACTCCTAAACGTTGTGCTGCATTAGAAAATTCTTCAAAAGCCGTTCCGATAGCATTTCCAGATTCTCTTAGAAAAACTGCTGGCATCACAATTTTATGCTTCATCATATCGCTAAATGCAACCATCATTTGGCTTGGATCTACTTCGAAAATATTTTTCACAAACTCACTATACGCGTTAAAATGGCGCATTTCATCACCTGCAATAATTTTGCACATTTTTGCCAGTGATTTGTTTGAATAACCTCTTGCTAACTTAGCCACTCTACTATGAGAAACATTAGTGGCCAATTCCTGAAAACTGGTATATATGAAATTTTTATAAGGGTCTCTATCTGTTCCTATATCAAAACCATCATTAATCAAATGTTGGGTAGTACGCTCTACCTCTATCATATTAACTCTTCCGGATAGATATAAATATTTATTTAAAACATCTCCGTGCCTGTTTTCTTCACTAGTCCAATAACGCACCCATCTAGACCAGCCGTTTCCTCCCTCTCCTTCGTGCTGATTAATACCTTCTACGTCCATTAACCAAGATTCATAGGTAGGAAGTGCCTCTTCAGTTATAGTATCCCCTACTAAAACTACCCAAAAGTCATATGGAAGTTCCTTGGCTAACTCTCTTAACTCCCTTACCTCATCGAAGAATGTATCTTCATTTTGCGAATCTGGCAAAAAATCTGTTGGTTGCCATACTTTATCTATCGGGATCAAAAATGTATCTATAAAAGACTCTATCTTTTTTTCCAATAACTGCATTACCTCTAATCTAATATTGTCTATAGCCATGACTATTCTATTTAGGTTTTTATCGTTGAGATTACTCTCCTTTCTGTTATATCCAGTATTTCTTCTACTGTTAATTTTTCTACCACAACAGGTTCATTCACTTCCAACGTTAAGTGTATTCCTATTCCCATTGGAAAATTGCCAAATCGCACTATTTTCCAGCTATTATTAATTGTAACAGGAACCACCAAAGACTCAGGAGCATTTTTAAGCAATATTTTTAATCCTGTTGGTGCAAATTGCTTTGGTTTTCCATTTTTACTTCTTGTTCCTTCGGGATAAATTACTGCGGAAAATTTATTTCCAGCAATAAATCTTGCAAATTTAGAAATTTCAGGGATTGATTGTTTTGCGTTTTTTCGATCAATTAGTGCATGTCCTCCATGTCTTAAATTATAAGAAATACTTGGAATCCCTTTTCCCAATTCCATCTTTGAAATAAACTTTGGCTTATGTTTATGCAAGTACCAAGATATTAAAGGAACATCAAACATACTTTGATGGTTTGATACAATAATCAAAGAACGGTCTTTAGGTAACTTGTATTGGTTTTTAAAACTAATACGTACTCCTAAAACATGTAAGCAGCGTAGTAGACAAAGATTCATCATGTTTATTACACTTCTATGCCCTTTTGCTCCGCCCAATTTTACTCCAAGCCACTGTAGTGGGTGAAAAACCAACAATGTTAATCCAAAAAACAAATAGAAAACTATTGAAAGCGGATACGAAACGATCCTTTTTAAAGCCCTCATATCTTCTCTTAGCAATTAATTATTTTGACTTATGTTACTATAGTGCAAGGTCTGATATTATTTTTAGTTAGCCAATTGTTTGCGCATAAAATTACGATCTCCAAAACGTTATCAGAAAATCGTAAAATAGAACGAACCATATCTAAACATAAAACCGCCTGCCAATGCCTGCGGTTCTATGCTTTCAGAATTTACTTTGATCCCTAACAGTGTTCGTTATAAGCATCTTTAAGGTTTTCTGCAATCATATCTGCCGGTCTTCCTTCTATATGGTGACGTTCTAGCATATGCACCAACTCTCCATTTTTAAATAAAGCCATAGAAGGAGAAGAAGGTGGAAATGGAATCATATAACCTCTTGCTTTGTCCGTAGCTTCTCGGTCTACACCTGCAAAAACAGTTACTAAATTATCTGGTTTTTTGTCATTTATCAAAGAAGCTTTTGCTCCTGGTCTTGCGTTTGCCGCAGCGCAACCACAAACTGAATTTACAACGACCAATGTTGTTCCCTCTTTTATAATAGCAGCTTCTACATCTGCTGCTGTTTGTAGCTCATTGAAGCCTATACTTGTTAGGTCTTCTCGCATTGGTTTTACTAAATCTGCTGGATACATATTTCTTAACTATTTTTATTTAAAACTTTGATACAAAGATACAAATAATGTACCACATCCATAGAACTGTCAAGTAGTCGTAAAAAAATCAAAACCAACCTCGAAAACATTTTACTTACTGAATCGAACATCCGAAAAGCAGAAGATGTGGTCCTATCCTTTCTTAACTATTTCTAAAGGTTTCTGCTAGACAGACATAAATAACATTTATGATAGTCAGTATATCTAATACTAGTTTCTAGCCATATTAAATTTTTTAGTAACAAAACTCTTTAGAATCTTACTAATCTAGTATAATCAAAATCGTGTAAATAATTCAATTATATTTACACCGTCAAAATTGAAGATGAATGATTAAATGGATTGCCGCATTAGTAGGAGGTATATTTTTTAGATTCCCTGGAGCTATATTGGGTTTTATACTTGGTAGTTTATTAGATGCAACTAGAACCAAAGGTAGTGGTGTGTTTACCAAAGTCTTTACTCAAGAAAAACAAGTAAGTCCCGGAGATTTTGAACTAAACTTACTTTCACTATCATCGATTGTCATAAAAGCAGATGGTCGTATTAATCAAACAGAGTTAGATTATGTACGACAATATTTCGTAAGTGCTTATGGAAAAGAACGAGCAAATGCTACCTTTAGAACATTTAATGAGATCATAAAAAATCGCGAGATTTCTGCTCAACGGATCTGTATTTTTCTTACACAGCGTACTCGATATGCTGCACGGCTACAGATTCTTCACTTTTTATTCGGAATTGCCAATGCCGATGGAAGTGTTAGTCAAGCTGAAGCAAGAGAAATTCAGAAAATGGCTGGTTTTATGCGCGTCAATTTTAGTGATTTTGAAAGTATTAAAGCGATGTTTTTTAAAACAGGTGGTCATGCTTACAAAATATTAGAGATTGAAAAAACCGCGACGGATGCTGAAGTAAAAAAAGCCTATAGAACTATGGTCAAAAAATACCATCCGGATAAAGTCCAGCATATGGACCCAGTACATATCAAAGGAGCTGAAGAAAAATTTAAGGAGGTGCAAAAAGCATATGAACAAATCCAAAAAGAACGTGGTTTGATATAATTCATAGTTCGCTTTCAAAATCAAACTATTAGTCGTAACTTCTTTGGTTCAATAATTGATGCTACAATAACATATGCGTACGCTATTATTTTTATTTATTATATCAAGCTTCCTGTCTATTCATTTCTCCTATTGTCAAGATTTTGATAACATTGACGCGATTGTACAAGAATATCCTAAAAAATTTAAAACTTCTAAAAAGCTTGCTAATCAAATTGAAAAGGACTTTGAGTCTGAAATAGACAAAACCAAAGCTTTGTTTTCCTGGATTACAAAAAATATATCATACGATTATAAAGAATCTGGAAAGTATTACACTGATTACGCCAACTCCTACAAATCTGTGCAACACAACCCTTTTCCAAGTTTTAGATCCACAAATTATATGGATTATGAAAAAACGAAATCCGGCTCTAAACAACATCTAAAAACTGAAAAAAAATATAGAGAGAAAATTGCTAAACGGGTAATTTCTAATGGAACAGCAGTGTGCGAGGGTTATACACAGCTTTTTAAAGATGTATGTGATCATCTGGGTATTACTTGTTTTTATGTATTAGGAAAGGCTAAGAATCAAATAAGCCACATTGGAAAAAGCTATCGTGTCGATCACGCCTGGAACATTGTTGAAATTGATTTTAAAAAATATCTAATAGATGCGACCTGGGGAAGCACGGGGTATTATGATATCAAAACCAAACAGTTTGTGGATAAGCCTAATTATTTTTATTTTGGAACTCCGCCTGAAATATTCATCAAAGAACATTATCCTGATTTTTATGAAAATAGTTTATTAGAAAACCAAATCAGTAAAGAAGCTTTTTCAAATACTCCAATGTTCTTTAACCACGAAAAATCTGACAATTTTCGTTTAATAAAACCGGTTGATGGAATTCTGAAAAAAAAGGATGATACTGTAAGGGAGTTTGTGGTTGCATACGATCAACCTGTATATTCTATTATCTATGTAATTAATAACCGACAATTTGCTTATCGAGGTAAAATTGTGTCGGACAAAGGAAAAATCCGACTAAATATTGATCTATCTAACCCTCCCAATGCTAAAGAATTAATCTTGATAATTAATGAAATCCCAATGGTTGGTTTCAAAATCCAATAGCCTTTTTACTTTCTTAATAACCGATTCCAAGCTATCTTTAAAAATTTCACCGCTGGCATTGTTGACATAATTTTCAACTCTTCAATGAATGACGTTTCCTCGTCTAAAAACTTGAGGATGCTAGTAATTTCATTTCTTTTAAACAAGCCTGTGAATAACCTCGCTCCATTTTGATTTTCTTTGGATAAAAGATCCAGCAACAACAAGTCATAGTACCAAAACTTTCTTCGCTTTCCAAACTTAGTCAAATCATTATTTTTCTTTAGAAACTTTATAAGTTTTCTTACTTTTTTCTGGGTGTTATAAAATGTAAAACCAGTACTAGGTTTTGTCCATCCACCAGCTGTTCCAACGTGCAAGACATTTTTAGAATTATGCTTCCTAAATTCATAACTTGTCATTGGTATACACCCTTTTTCTTTTTTGGTAATTTGATATTCTTTGATTCCTTGGGACTCTAAGTATCTTTTAATTTCGGTTTCATATTCATCATTCGAAAGCATCTTTTTAGAAAACAAAGTATACTCAAACAAAGCTTCGGTTTCAGAAAAAGGCAATACATACATAAACCGCGTATTCCCTTTCTGGTCTATATTAAAATCCATAAAAGTGGCCGTTTCTGCCCTAAAAGCAGGCACTTTGGTCCTTATAAACCACCCAATAAAATGTTGGTTTAAAAGTGGATATTTTTTTTGGGTTTTAAATTTTGTAGACAATAACACACTACTAAAAACCTTCTCACATAGATGTATAGCGTTATCAGTCTCTACTTTTACAATAGTACCTTCATCCACAAAATTAATTAAGGTTTCCTGAACAATCGTAATATTAGGTTTTTCTTGTAAGATATTGAAAATAAAATGGTAAAAATCGTTGCTTCTTATGAGCTTATATTGATAAGGAGCAATCTGTATCTTTTCAGAGAAATCGGCACTACCAAAGAAGATATGATTCCATTTTTTGGAAACCACCGCATCCCAGCTCCCCTTTTCTTTTTCCCAAAAACACCAGGTTCGATCATTTTGATTCTTTACCTCTTTATCTATTAAAAGAATCTTCTTTTGATCAAAAAAAGTATCTTTTACCATATAATACGCCAGCATCAAACCTGATGCTCCAGTACCTGTTATAATATAATCGTATTTCTGCATCTAAAAAAATAGAAAAGTCGTAAAAAAGATAAATATAGCTATGAAAATATGAATCGACAGCGCATATTGCAAGGTTTTATACACTTTTTGAAATAACAGATGCGCCAAGCTTGCAGTAATGAACCATCCGATATAGTTTTGTAATGGAACAACCTCGTCTTTAAACTCCCAAAAATCAAATCGAGGAGCAGAAACTTCGATGATTACATCTAGTGCTACCATTAATACACCTCCTATACACGAGGAAACAATAACATTATGATGAATTTTTTTTGAGATCGCAGCTGTACCATAGACTAATAATGTCCAATTTACACCTATAATCCAAGGCACTCCTAAAACCTTACTACCCAAATTGTTGCCATACTTATAATTTCCAAAAATCAATCCATAATTCACTCCTAAGTATTCTGTAATCATTCCGATAAAAAAAGGAATCGATAAAGCCAGAATTAGTTTTTTATTCAAATTAGAATTCCAAAGAATCAACCCCAAATACAACAATAAATTAAGAGGAGTTAAGGGTAAAAACCAATTCTCATATCCGCTCAGGATCCCAATAATTCCTGAAACATTAAATAACCAAATAAGTATAATAGAAATGAGTAGCTTTCTTTCTGGATGCATATTTTTAAGGGTTACAATCTTTATAAATTAATTCGGAAACTATTTTTCCGGATAAGAGGCATAATGGAATGCCTCCACCTGGATGCACACTACCCCCACAGAAATACAGGTTTTTAATTTTTTTTGAAAAATTAGGGTGCCTTAAAAATGCTGCGTATTTATTGTTACTGCTTGATCCGTATAGTGATCCTTGATACGATTGAGTGCTACTTTCAATACTTCTAGGATCCAACACCTCTTCTGTTTCAATTAAACCCTCTACATTCGTATCTAATAATCTCGATAACTTACCTAATATATTTGTTCTGGATTGATCAATAATATCGTCCCATTCTTGTCCTACATTACCTGGAACATTAATCATTACAAACCAGTTTTCGCAATCTTTTGGAGCATCTTTTGGTTCATTCTTGGCAGTGATGTTGATGTAAACCGTAGGGTCTTTAGAAACTTGTTTCTTTTCAAAAATATAATGGAATTCTTTTTTATAATTTTTTGTAAAAAATATATTATGTAAATCCAATTCTGGAAACTTCTTTTTAACTCCCCAATAAAAAATAAGTGCAGAACTTGATCTGGGTTGTTTTAAGGTTTTCTCCGGAGGTTTTTGATCAATCAATAGTTTACGATATGTAGGAACCACATCCATATTGGATATAACCGTATCTGCTTTTATTAGCCTGGTTCCAATACGAATACCTATTGCTTTTTTATGTTCTACAATAATCTGATCTACTTTTGACTCAAAATGAAAAGTAACACCCAAATCCAATGCCAACTGATACAAACTTCGGGTTATATTATACATTCCTCCTTTTGGAAAAAATGTCCCATAGTGTTGTTCCAAATGTGGAATCATTGACATAATACCAGGTGTAAGATACGGTGATGATCCATTATAGGTTGCAAACCGATCAAAAAACTGAACCAACTTTGGGTCTTTAAAACATCTGCTGTTAAGATCATGCAAATTCGTATGAATGCCCAGATTATTAATTCTTGTAACAGCCTTAATGGTATCTAAAGAAAGATACGTAGATAATTTGTGTAATGATTTTTCTAAAAACAACGAGGCTGTTAGATCATATTTGAGTTTGCTATTCTCAAAATACTCAAGAATTTGAGATTTTTCTACTTCAAATGTATTTTCAGCTTCTTTTGCAAAATCTTTGGTATCTGCCAGGGCTGAAAACTGTGTTCCATCTTCATAGAAATAATTACACACTACTTCCTTTTTTGAATATTCAAAATAATCCGAAATTCTCTTATTAGAAAGATGGAATAATTCCTCTACAAACTGAGGCATTGTAAATAATGAAGGACCACAATCAAATCGGTATCCATTCGTATGAATTTCAGTTAATTTACCTCCTGGATACGAGTTGGCTTCATATACCGTTACATCAAAATTCTGATTACGCAAGCGAATCGCCGAAGCTAATCCTGCAATACCAGATCCTATAATTACTACTTTTTTATTAGTCATGTTGTGAGCATAAAGATATTGGGAAAAATTAGAAAGTAGTCATATTTTATATTATTTGGTATGGTTTTTATATACCTTTAGCATTAAATAGTTTTAACGATGAAGCATATTCTTTTTATTCTTTTAATTGTAGTTCAATCATCTTTTATTTCAGCACAAGATACTGGCAAAGAAACAAAACCTCCTCAGATAATCACCAAACTACCAACAGGTAAAACAATTAATTTTAACGATGTCCGTGTGCAATTTTTAAAAGTACTTGAAGATTCTCGTTGTCCAAGCGGCGTAAACTGTGTTTGGGAAGGGCAGGCAAAAGTGCTGATAGGTATCTATAAGGATGATACACTTATAGAAGAAAAAGAAATAATTATTGGAGCAAAAGAAATTAGACCTGATAACCCTAAAGAACTTTTAACGTTCAATGATAAAGTTGTTTATATATATAATCTGAGTCCATATCCATCCAGTAATAAGAAAACAAATCCTTTGGATTACTACTTGGAGTTGCTCGTTAAATGAATGATCTATCAAAGATTTGCCTTTCTCTACAAACTAGGCTTTATAATCAAATGAATTCAATGGACTATTTAAATGGTGTTTTTCTCACTTTTTAAAACAGTGTTTTATTAACTTTGCCAGATGATTTCTAACAACGCCAAAGCGCATATGGCATTATTAAGTGTAAATATGATCTATGGTGCAAATTATCTAATCGCCAAAGGATTAATGCCTCATAAAATAGGTGCATCGGCTTTGGTTTTCCTTAGAATTAGTGGAGCTGGTCTTTTATTTTTCGTACTAAAGCTTTTTATTAAAGAAACCGTTGAAAAGAGAGACATTCCCAGATTAGTCCTGTGTGGATTACTAGGTGTTGCTACAAATCAATTTTTCTCAATGAATGGCTTAAGTTTGACTTCTCCTGTGGATGCTGCGATCATCATTACAGCAATGCCAATTTTTACGGTGATTATCAGTTATTTTCTATTAAAAGAACCGCTGACTATTACTAGAGTTATAGGTATTAGTATTGGAGGCTGTGGAGCCGTTTTATTAATTTATCTGGGAAATTCTGGTTTAGGAACAGGATCTTTAAAGGGAAATATGTTTATAGGAATCAATGCATTGGCTTTTGCTTTTTATTTGGTTATTGTAAAACCAATGATGGTAAAGTACAAACCCATTACAGTTATCATTTGGACCTTCTTTTTCGGATTTATTTTTATGTTCCCTCTTTGTATTAATCAATTACTGGAGACCAATTTTAACTCTTATCAAACTTCTGATTGGATATCTTTATTGTACGTAGTTATGGGGCCAACATTTCTAGCATATTTACTTAATATGTTTGCATTACAATACGTTAAACCCACTGTTTCTAGCAGTTATATTTATGTGCAGCCTGCAGTAGCTATGTTATTGGTAGGGAGTATTGCATATTTTGTGGTCACCAGTCAGTATAAAAGTGATATTACATCTGGAAAACTATTTTGCTGTGTTTTAATTTTTGTTGGCGTATACTTAATTAGTAATAGCGGTTCCTTAAAGTGGTTTCGAAGAAAATAAGTGGTTTTTCAAAAAATGTTTTACAAACAAACAAAAAGGGATCATCACACCAATTGTTAAAATAGCATATACAATTCCTATCTTTAGGATGAAATATACCAGGGAAAATGCAACAAACAATAAAAGCAGAAATAATAACCCACCTTTAAAATCTGAAACAAAACTCATTTTTCCTTCATTGTAATCAAACCAATACGCTATTAAAATAATTATTGTTGTCATTATATTATAGTTAGTGACAACCGCATCCGTTTTTACCACAGGAGCCAGGCAACTTCTTATTTTCAGAAGAAATTTGAGGCTTCCAAAAGAATTTTTTAATCAAAAATCCCAGTGCCGTTATAAATACTATAAGTACTAATATGTTTTGTACAAGAATATTCATATATCATAAGTTGATTAAAGATACGAAAACTTATTTTTTTATTTTAAAATTTGATACACTATAAGCGCTACACTATATGCCAATACACTCATAAATACAAGTTGTGCCATCGGCCATTTCCAGCTATTGGTCTCTCTCTTTACAATAGCTAAGGTACTCATGCACTGCATGGCAAAAGCATAAAACAATAATAAAGAAATTCCGCTGGCTAAATTAAACAAAGGACCACCAGTTACCGGATTTACCTCAGCGGCCATTCTATTCTTAATGGTTTCTTCCTCATCACTTCCTACGCTATAAATTGTTGCCAATGTTCCCACAAAAACTTCCCTGGCAGCAAAAGAGCTTATAATTCCGATTCCTATTTTCCAATCATATCCAAGAGGAGCAACTATAGGTTCTATTGCTTTACCTGCATACCCTATAAAGGAATACTCTAGCTTATATGAGGCTATTTTTTGATCCAGTTCTTCTTGTGAGAGATCCGTATATTGGGACGTCACTATCTCCTTAGCGTTACTAAAATTTTCATTAGGTCCAAAACTGGCTAAAACCCATAAGACGATAGAAATTGCTAAAATTATTTTACCTGCGCCAAAAACAAATGCTTTTGTCTTTTCCACCACATTAATGATCACATTCTTTAGCAAAGGAATTTTATAACCGGGCATTTCTATAACAAAATAGTTTTTGCTTTTGATTTTTAGCATTTTATTAAGCAACCACGCAGATCCTACAGCAGCTCCAAAACCAATAAAATATAGCAACATCAGTGTAAGGCTTTGATAACTAAAGATCCAACCTACTTTTTCGTTCGGTATTACTAATGCGATAATAATTAAGTATACTGGTAATCTCGCGGAACAGGTCGTAAACGGAACCACTAAAATTGTAATAAGACGCTCCTTCCAATTTTCAATATTTCTAGTTGCCATTACTGCCGGAATTGCACAAGCAGTCCCTGATACTAAAGGAACTACACTTTTTCCGCTTAAGCCAAATCGACGCATCACCCGATCCATCAGAAATACTACACGACTCATATAGCCACTTTCCTCTAAAATGGAAATGAAAAGAAACAAAAAGGCTATCTGAGGTATAAATATTACAATACCTCCTAATCCAGGGATGATACCATCTGTAATCAAATCTACAAATGGGCCAGATGGCAATGCTGATTTAGTGGTTTCACTAAGCCATGCAAACCCTTCATCAATTAAATCCATTGGATAAGATGACCAGTCATAAATTGCCTGAAAAATTAACAAAAGAATAGTAAAGAAAATGAAATATCCCCAGAATTTATGAGTCAAAACTCTATCTAATCTGGCTCGCATTCCTGTTGCCGCTCGTTCATCAACAATTAACCCCTTTTTTAGTACTGCATTAATGAATTGATATCTTTTAATTGTCTCTTTTTGTTGAAATCGCTTTAGTTCACTTTCAGATTTAACCTCAAAATCAGGTGTCACTGTGGGTTTCTTTTTGTCGATTTTTCTGAAATTAACATCCTGTGTAATAACTAACCAAAGCTTATAAATGGATTGGTTAGGAAATGTTTTCTTCAACCTATCAAAATACTCTGGAGCAAATGTTAAGGCTTCAACACAAGGTTTGGTTGGCAGCGATGTATAAGAAAGAATTAATTTTTTGAGCTCATCTATACCTTGATTTTTTCGAGCACTTACCAAGGCTATTTTAGTATTTAATTCTTTTTCCAGCAAAGAAATATCCAGCGAAATTCCTTTTCTTTTCATCCGATCTGCCATGTTAATGACTAAAATCGTTGGAATTTCTAAATCCTTGATTTGGGTAAAAAGCAGTAAATTTCTTTTAAGATTCTCTACATCACTTACTACAATGGCTACATCAGGAAAATCTTTGTCTTTTTTATTTAATAAAATCTCGATTACCACATTTTCGTCTAATGAGGAAGCATTAAGACTATATGTTCCAGGTAAATCCAGTATATGTGCTTTTACACCACGAGGCAGTTTACAAATTCCTTCTTTCTTTTCTACTGTAATACCGGGATAGTTACCTACTTGTTGATTTAATCCTGTTAGCAAATTAAAAACAGATGTTTTACCTGTATTAGGGTTTCCGATAAGTGAAACTTTAATTTGCTTAGCCATAAAAAATAATTCGGTTAAATAATTTCAATCTCAATCTGTGAAGCAATTTCTTTCCGTATGGCAAGATAGCTGCCATTAATCGTAAGATACATAGGGCATTGAAACGGTGCTGTCTGTAATAACTTAACTTCATTACCCGGCAAACACCCCATTTCTAATAACTTAAGGGGAATAATATCCGAAGTTATTTCTTTAATCAGTCCTCTTTGACCGCGTTTGAGATTTGCAATAGTTATCTTCAAGTGTTTATTTAGATTAATTTTAAACAAGGCAAAAGTAGTGGAAAAATATGTATTGGAAAAGCTATCTTTTAGAAAAACGATTTGCAAAAAGTTAAAAAACACCTATCCTATTCTCTTATGAATCCGCGGGATAATAAAATCCTAGTTCTTAACCCTACTTAGAAAAGGGTAAACAACCCAAAATACGTCCGGAATCATTGAATTTCAAAATTTTCGGATAGTCATCAATACTTCAGCTACTAATTTCATCCTATCTAAATTTAGAAAAGGCGGAAACTGAAAAGCCTTTAAATAGAGTAAGTATTGCAACTCATAAAACCTTAAAATCATGAGAAAATTAAATATCAACATATGGATGTATTCGTTTATACTCCTTCTGATTTCATGTGAAAAAACGGATATACAAGAATCAAGAATCAAGAATCAGGAACAGCTTTCAAAAGTCTCTGACACCGAAGCAAAGATCACCTTATCTAACGGAAACATTATTCGTTTTCATCAAATTGATGACGGAGAGCTTCAAGGTGCATTTATTCTGGAAGAAAGTGACTGTAATGAATGTTCTGTACTGAACAATATTACCCAAATCGCTGGAAAACAATTATCTGAGCAAGAAGCTTTCTGGGCGCTTTCTGAAGCAGGAACCGAGGTTCCAGCTTTTCTAAAACTGAAAAAAGAAGAATTTACTTCTAAAAACAATGGACTACAAGAACAAGGATGGGCAAGGAATGTAGCGTTAGATCTTCCTATTGGTAGCGAAGGGACTCCACGCAGAGTCATCGCCTGTAAAAATAGTGACTTCACCAGTTCCATAGCGTATGGATTTTTAGGAACTCCAGAATTTGTAGCATTGGATAAAACACCAAACAACTATAATGGTTTTGTAAATGATTGTGCTAACATACCTGCTTCCTATTGCAATAAAGGTCCAAGATACAAGCTGCACGCTGTGATGAATAAAATCAACAAATGGAAAGGCAAGATTTGTGCAAAAGCAGTGCAAAACAGCAACAATGATCATATCGCTTCTAATATATCCGGAAGTTTTTGTCAAAGTCCTCCTTGCTCTGCATATGTCGGACCCGAATTATACTTTGAATACTACTCTAACGGCAAGTGGAAATCAATGAAAAATCCTAATGGAGCATATCCTGAAGGTTTTGAGGTGCCTGCAAACGCAACAAAAGTATATACATACTCTTGGAAGACAAGCACAAACACTTCATTTCGTCTGCGTGTAAAAAATGCTATGGGCAAGGATCAATTTGATTTTATGATGGATCAGGAAGATGTGGTTATTGATGATGGAAATGATGGAGATGGAGGCAACGGAGGTGGTTCTGTAACGCCAGAAGATTTTCCTCAATTACCATCTCATATTGAGTTATCTTATGGCACTCTAGGAAATCAAAATTATAGAATAGTTGTTGATTTTACCACAATTATAGATGAGAAACCAAGAATCACTCTTCCGGTACAGTTCTTACCCACGCTTCCTTTTTATGAAGACGAAGTAATAATACCTAATAATTTTTGTGGGATGAGAATTAAAAAACCCTCTAGATTCATCTGGGAGACTCAGGACGGACAATTAGTACAAACTGACCCTTATAATTATGTTCCGGAAAATGGTCCAAACAGCTCCGTATTAAATTTGTTTGGTCAAGATATCTACGGTGATGGAATAGAGTTCACAGGACCTATCGGTCCTTGTTCAGATAGCAATGAAAATTGGGCATTCCCTTTTCCATTTACTGATACCGGGAGTCTTGACAACCAACAACTAAGACTAACCATTGAGTTGGAAGGGGATTCAGAAATTGAATTTCTAAATTATACTATTCATCAACCTGAGCCTCTTGAAGCTCATGAACTATTTGAAGATGTAGACTTTAATGAGCTTATAGAATTCTTTAATGAAACCTTTTATGACGGATTCGAACAATGGGTTGACTCCGTATGTCAGGCTAATCCAGATGATTGCCCACTACAAGATTAAATAATAATAAAATAGTACTGTCGTATTAAATCGTATTAATGCGGCAGTTTTTCTTTTTTCAAAATCTCAATATCTTCTAGTAAGCGGTCAATTTCCTCCTCCTTTGTTCCGTCATAAAATCCACGAATACGTTTCTTCGTATCTACCAAGACAAAATTTTCTGTATGGATCATATCATAAGGACCTCCATCTCCATCGGTTTTTGCAACCAAATAAGATTTTCTTGCTAAATCATAAATGTGTTTTTTATTTCCGGTTACCAAATTCCATTTGGCATCATCCACCCCTTTTTCGACAGCATACTTTTTTAATTGTGGTACATTATCAGTCTCAGGAATAACAGTATGGGACAGTAACAGGACCTCTGAATCATTTTTTAATTCCTCCTGAACTGCTTTCATATTACCCGTCATTATCGGACAAATAGTCTGACAAGTGGTGAAGAAAAAATCAGCTACATAAATTTTATTAGCATAGTCTGCTTGTGTCACCTCTTCCCCATTCTGATTTATCAAATTAAAATCTGCTATTTTATGGTATTTACGAACATGTTGCACTGTACTATCCACTAATTCTGTACTCACCATATCCGGTTCATAAACTTGTAACACACGTTTTGGTTTTAAAACATAATAAATAATAGAAATGATAATAGCCGATAAAACCAACAGGACTATGGCAAAGAATTTATATTTCGCAAAGAATTGAAGCATACGTGTCATTTTATGAGTTGCAAAATTACATGGATAATCTTTTGCATAATTAAGGTTTTCGCTAAAAAAATATTAAAACCAGAATCTGTCTACCAGATTTCTTTCATAAACTACTCTAAAAGGTTACTTTTGCGTGATTTAATTTTGAATAAGACCATATGAGTCCGATTATTGTAAAAGCATTACAGCTGTTATTAAGTTTGTCCATTCTAATCGTTTTACACGAACTAGGACATTTTATTCCTGCTAAGTTATTTAAAACCCGAGTAGAGAAATTCTATTTATTTTTTGATGTGAAATATTCTCTGTTTAAGAAAAAAATTGGAGAAACAGTGTATGGTATCGGTTGGTTACCGCTAGGTGGTTACGTAAAAATTGCCGGAATGATCGATGAGAGCATGGATAAAGAACAAATGGCAGGACCACCACAGCCTTGGGAATTTAGATCTAAACCTGCATGGCAACGTCTGATTATCATGCTTGGTGGTGTTACTGTAAATATCATATTAGGGTTTCTAATCTATATGGCCATTATTTTTACTTGGGGAATTTCTTATGTTTCTGCAGAGGATATTCCTGGAGGCTATGAAGTTGCCGAAATTTTTGAAAAATACGGATTTCAGGATGGCGATAGAATTTTAAAAGTCAATGGAGAAGATTTTAAAGATGCTACGGATATCAATATGTTTCTTTTCTTAAGAGATGTAGAAAATATAACTGTTTTATCTCAGGATGGAAACACAAAAACAATAGATATTCCTGAAGATATTGGCCAAACCATGTTCGAAGCAGGTGTAATGGAGCCTTTTAATATCAGGTTAAAACCTGTTCTGGATACCGTAGTGGCTGATAGACCTGCATATAAAGCCGGACTAAGAAATGGAGATGAAATCTTATCGGTAAATGATAAAAAAATTACTTGGTGGTCCGAATTTCAAAATGAAGTAAAACCAAAGAAGGAACAAGAAATTGATATCACTTTTCGTAGAGATGGATCTGAACAGACAATTTCTGTAAAAACAGATGAAGAAGGAACGATAGGTGTTTTACCAATTTTCTATAAGATTAATAAAGAGGAATACTCCTTTACAGAAAGTATTAGTAAAGGGTTTGACTATAGTTACTGGAAGCTTCACGATTATGTAGCACAGTTTAAATATGTTTTTACTAAAAAAGGAGCTACACAAATTGGTGGTTTTGCTGCAATAGGTAATTTATTTCCTCCCGTTTGGGATTGGGCTGCTTTTTGGAGCACAACTGCATTTATTTCTATTATTTTAGCTTTTATGAACATTTTGCCAATCCCTGCATTAGATGGTGGACACGTCATGTTTTTATTATATGAGATTATTGCTGGCAGAAAGCCAAATGATAAGTTTATGGAATATGCACAATTGGTTGGGTTCGTGATATTGATCGCTTTGCTTCTTTTTGCAAATGGTAATGATATTTATCGCGCAATTTTCGGAAAGTGATAAAAAATTAAAAAAATCTTTTTGAGTATCAAAAATTAGTATATATTTGCACTCGCAAAAGAGAAAAACAACTCTCTATTTGTATAAATATATTCCTCCTTAGCTCAGTTGGTTAGAGCATTTGACTGTTAATCAAAGGGTCCTTGGTTCGAGCCCAAGAGGGGGAGCAAAATGAAGCCTTAACTTACTAAAGTTGAGGCTTTTTTGTTTGCACAAGAAATACTGATTGTATTTGGATCAAGTCGGATCAAGTCCAAAAGTTGTGGGATTAAGTATTTAGGGATCAACACAAAAAGTTCTAGTTTCTGTAAACGAAAGCGATATTTTTGAATATATAATTAAAGATACTATACTGACCATTACAGACTAAGAAATAAAACGGAAAAAGTTTTGAAGCCATAAAAGTATCGTTTGAGCTATTTTTAGAAAGTTATTATACCTATTTTTAGATATTCATAACAAATAATGTGGTGTTTCAAAGTCGTTTTTTATCTATAATATTGTGTGTCCTAATCAGCGGATGCGCTAAAAGTCAAATTAAAATAAAGCCTGTTTCCCATAGTTTCGGAATCGATAATAAACGTAAAATTATTGTTTGGCATTGTTCTGATCGTGATTCTATTCCCGAAGATGTCTCTACTGTTTTGGTTTCCTTTGCTAATTCGTTAACATTTAAGGTTCCTGCGGATGCTACAAAGTATAAATCCACATATCAGCAAAAAGCGTACACCCTTTACATCACAAAGCTCCCTTTGATCCATATCAATACTACAGATACTATTGCAGATGAACCGAAAAAACCTACACAATTCATTTTCTATGAGAAACAAAAGGCAATTCAAAAAACAGCCGGAATAGAATTGCGAGGGAACATTTCGCAGAAATTTCCTAAAAAAACCTATGATATTGAATTCTGGAAAGATACCAGTGGTAAAGAAAATATCAATGTCAAGTTCAAAAAAATGAGAAATGACGATGATTGGATACTCGACGGATTATATAATGAACCTCTTAGACTACGATCTTATTTAGCTTCAAAATTATGGTTATCTATTCATAAACCTACGTATAGAAAGAATCCCAAAGCCAACAGTGGTATCGATGTATGTTATACAGAAGTGTTTTTTAATTCTGAATACAAAGGTATATTCACCTTAAGCGAACAAGTAGACGAGAAATTACTTCGACTTAAAGACCCTGATACCATAAGCAACAAGATTACCGGCGCATTGTATAAAGCCTCTGGTTATGAAGGTGCGACCATGTTTAAAAAACTTCCGGATTTTAACAATATTTTTCCACATTGGGGCGGTTATGAAATGGAATTCCCTGTAATCGAATATACATATTATTGGGATGAGCTATATGCATTTACAGATTTTGTACTAAGCGCCTCTGCTGAAGATTTTAAGAATACGATTGATCAAAAGATCAATATTAACAATACCATAGATTATTTTTTATTAATGAATCTGCTAAGAGCTACGGATAACTTAGGCAAGAATTTTTATATCGCCAAAGCAGATATTGACGCCCCCTTTTTTCTAGTCCCTTGGGATTTGGATGGAGTACTGGGAACTATCATTGATGGAAGACATATCGCCACCACAGATGACATACTCAGCAACGGATTATTTGACAGACTTATTAAAGAGAATCCAAACAATTATAAAGCTCATTTGTCAGCGCGGTGGCAAAGTTTAAGGGAAAATGAATTTAGTAACCAAAAGCTTCATGCTAAGATCGATACGTGGTTTACTTTATTCAAAGATCATAGGATCTACGAACGTGAGGAAAAAGTATGGCAACCTAAAATCTCAAAAGAGGAAGAGTTATCGTATCTAAAGGACTGGCTAAAAAAACGGCTACTATTTCTGGATGGTTATTTTAGAGAAATGAGATAAAGGGTTGTTCCTTCAACTAAAAAATTTTATGATCTTATAAATGAGAAGTTTAACACTTCAGCATCCATAAGAATTTGAAAAAAAATCTAAAGACAACGGATGTCTTAATGACAACCTTCTTTTCTAATTCACGCTTACTTTTTTTATTTTACGCAGTAGTTTTAAGAATATTTAAAACTCTCCTCCATAGAATATCTGAGAACACCTCAGTATCTTTTAGCCCTTCCATAATTGGAGCAAGCTTTGCGTAAGTAATATCGCCCAACGAGCCTTCAACGTTTTGATTATCTTCTTCGGTCAAAAAAGCCAAAGACCAATCATTAAATATACGCTTTGTCTTCACACCTTGCCATATTAATTCTACATCATAATGTCTATGATCTTCTAACAGTTTTCGATAAAGCTCAAGAATGTTAGGTTTAGGGCCTTCAATAATCTGAAAAAATGTATTGGCATAATAAACCAAAGCCCCTGTTATCGCGTTACCTGGATTATTTAATAAAGATTCTGACACTATATTCTCTACACTCGAAGTAGAAAGTCCTTCTGATGCTTTTGACTTATAACAAAGTTCAAAAATCATTGCTCCATTCTCAATAGACATCTTAAATTCTGAAGGTAACATCCCAAAATGTTCTCCAAAAACTTTGGAAAAGTAACTCCTGCTTGAAAAACCTACTTTATAACAAACTTCTGACACTGAAAACTCAGTGTTTTGGAGTAATTGTCTCGCTCTTTCTACTCTTAATCTCTGAATTAGATTACCAACAGACTCCCCATAGAGATAATTACAGCCTTTTTGTAATTTATGAGGACGTAAACCAGAAATATTTGTAAGTTCTTCTATATTTATTTTTCGATCAATGTTTTCTTTAATATAAACTCCTAAATCAATAATTTTTTTTAGATCTGATTTGGAAATAGTCTTAAGTTTAATTCGCTCATTATGCTTTTCGTGATTGATCAATTGAGATGCTAGCGTATTTAATATCGAACCCTCTGTTATGAGCTTGCCTATGGTATCAATTCGCTCATTTCCTATGAGTACCTCTGCAAACTGAGAAGTCTCTGGGTTTATCTCTCCAAAATATTTTCTTTTCTCATCCAGCCTAAAATTTTCTGCAAGTTCTTTTAAGGCACTTTCAAACCGTTTTGCTTTTCGATTCTCCAGCTTCTCGAATTTACTTACGTTTAACGATAAAATACTAATCTCCAAATCTGTATTACTGGGTAAAATAATTTCATGCCCTTCGAGTTCGCTTCCAGAAAGAATGACATTTTGATTTTTAGAAATTTTCTCTAATGTTGCTTCGTTTTTAAACTTATGAAAGTAATACCCTTTTACGCAATAAATAAAATAAATCGGATGATCGTCTTGTTCATTTCTTATGAACTTTAGTTCTTTGGCAAACCTAATATTGTAGGTCTTGGCTACCAGGCCAGGAAAAACCTGATACGTAGCTATATAGCCCTCACCGTGAACATTATCCAAAACTAACTTTCCAGAATTATCGTATTCACTAAAATCTGCATTAAACTGGTTGGCTATCTGACGCAATTGTTCTATATCATCGTTTCTTTCAATATGAAGCATGCCGAAATAATTTTTGAGCAATTTTATATTTTTACACAAATAAAGTTGATAAAATAGAAATTAAAACTAACAAAATTGGTCTGTTTAGCTACTATCATAATTTTAGGTAACTATCTAGACCGATTAGAATTAAGTTTCCAATAGATATAGATTATCAAAAGAAAAGCTATTATCACAGCATATTCTCTAGAACATAATATATACATCTTGTGTTCTATCGATACATATTTTATGCTATTTTATTAGGTTTAGCACAACAATTTTAGTCTTTAAACCCAGTAATTTGATACGTATAATCTGCCCTTAAGAACCTAATACTCCTTAGGCTATCAGTCATATAGCTTTTACGTTCGGCGTTAAGGAATAATCCAGTTCTATTCTCATATTTTGTGTTTTTAATAAAACTGTATGTCGATCCATGGTGTACCATATTGCCAACTAACTTATTAGTTTTCTGATCAAAATAATACCACCATGTATTTGCCGGTGATCCGTCAATATTACTGTAGGAAGCTGTTACAACGTTCACAGGGTTTCCGTCTATGATATCCTTTCCTATATAAGAAAGTGTAGTATCATCATCTAATAATTTAAAAGGCTGCCAGATTACGTAGTTAGCAGCAATCATTGATCTGTGTAACGTTTCCTGGAGCTTACTATCCTTCTGGAGTATATCATTAAAATAAACAGAAGTTCTACCATTTTCTAGTATTACTTTTTTACGAATGGTATCTTCTACCCATTCGATTGTTGCTAAAAACTTAGGCTTAAATCTGTTTTTATGTGTTTGAGTGATTTTCTTTTCAATAGTACCCAGACTATCGTATAAAATGGTAGTTTTTATATAAGTAAGCTCTTTAGCATTTTTCCACTTCTCTATTCCTCCGTGAGCTTCTAAGGATTTCAGAACAATTTCAGTAGCTTTATGTTGGTCTTTACAGGAGATAGTGCATACAGTAACAAGACACCCCATCACTAACACTTGCAGGTATTTACTACTTCGAGTATTCATAAGAACATTACATTGTTTGTCGAAAATTATATACTACGATTGAAGTAGGTTCATGACACCTTGTTCTTAAATTTTCTAATTCCCCATTCGACCTTATAGGTTCTATAGAGCAAATCGTAAATCACCATTTCGTGTAACCGGTTTTTTGATCGAAACAATCGATTCATCAACATATGGATATAACTACCCATCATATCGTTTAATTCGGCTTTGCTAACAGCTAATACTAAATCTTTAATTAGCGTTCTGCTATTACTACTTTTCTCTTGTAACACATCGATGATCGGAGCATAATCAGCATCCATTTCTCTATTAAAATTTAAAAAATTCTTAATCTTATCATGTTCATTCCTGAATTTTTTATCCATTTGTTTCTTGAGGTTTTTATTCATTCCGAACTCAACACCAAAACTTGTTTTTAATCGTTCCATCAATGCCAGTTTTTGATCCGCATCATAACCAAAATCTTTAAGTTTTTGATCTATTGCTCTAGCTCCAAATAACCATCTTAATTCTTCTCCCTCATCTCCGTCGATCAGGTCTAAAAAATCAACGATCATTTTGCTGTCTAAAAAGAAAAGTTCCTCTGCCAGATCCATGGTTTTTGTTCCGTAGCGTTCTATCTCTCTTTGGTAGGTGTCCAGTTGTATTTTCCAAATCAAATCTTCATCAGAAAACTCCTTGAGCGATGTGTACAACGAATTTATGATCCCCGCTACGTTCTCAGGGTTTTGATAATGAAATCTAACTCTAATATGGTGTTTTGGATCGTTATACCGGATAAAAAACCACTTATCAATGATTTTGTTTTCCAACAAATAGAGTGTAACAGGTTTTATAATATTTGTCAGAATCAAGTCTGAAGTTTTGGGACCGGTGTATATTTTATAATACAACCACTCACTACCTACGATAAAAGATCTTTGTGCCTTGCCCATTAACTCTGTATATTTTTTAATTTCTTTTCGTTGTAAAACGACACAATAATTTGGTTTGTAAATGCTTTTACCCCTTCTTTTACAACACTTTCTTCAGCGTGTAAAAATTCTTTTAATTTGAACTTACTTCTCTTCTTAACTGTATTCAATAACATCTTCATAGATGTGTTATTTTTGGTATTGATCAACAATTCATTATCTCCATCGACCAAAAGCATAAACTTTGGAAAATTTTTACGTTCTGCAAATTCCTTTAATTCGTTTGTAAAAATATTTTCATCGTTCAAATTCTTTAATAAAGGTTCAATCTCTGATGAAGAAATATTCCAAATAGCATTAGAAAATATGATATCCTTATACGTTACTCTAGGTAAAAAATCATATTCTTCGGTAAACGGCCCCCAATCAAAACCAACACCTCCTCGTAGGTTTTGCGTTTGCATATTGGCTAAAAATTGATAAATAGGTAATGCATTGCTAGAGAAATTATGAGCATTGGTTAGATGTGGGATTACTTCCTTATTTAGTTTTTTAGATCGTAACTTTATACCACCTCGAGAAGTAGCTGAAATCATTAGATCGTCTAACAAAAGTTGGTTTTCATCGTTCAATATAGATTTTGCCAAATAAGGAATTTCATGTTTTCTGAAAGCAGGTCTCATCAAAATATTTCCTACTCTGGATTCTGGAAGATGTACAATTTCTGCAAGAATCTTATCTGGATTTATTTTTGTCTCTACATCAATTATTTCTTTGGTATATACATTTAATGCTTCATCTCCATGACAAAAACGACCTAAAAGATTTGCTGCACTTGATCCTCCGCAACTAGACATTACTATTTTTTCAGAGTTATTTATCTGTACCAACTCAATCATAGAAGAGATCGTGTCTGGTAAGTCTTCCCAGTTCTCTTCTAATCCTTGAAAATCTTTGTCCTCAAGAATCATGGTTTGCCGCTTATTTTTTATAGATTCAATCAGTTTCTTGTGAAGAAGCGCATGTATTGGAGACCACTTTATATCTCTTACACTTACTTTTTCTTGTTGAAACGGCAAAACAAGATCATCTACAATTTGATTTACGTCTCCCGAATCCTTATCCTGTAAAAAACCGATCCCTAATTCTACATCCAGCGCTTTTGATAATGATACTTCTCTAGTTTCATATCGCTCGTAGAAAGCATTTTTAAATCGAGAAATAAATGTTTCTTTTGGTGGTAATGTCAATTTATTAAGAACTGTAAGTCCTTTTTTTATTTTCCTTAAAGTATCATACGAGACCGTATTGGTTTCTAACGACAACTTCATATCGGTCTGAAACATATACTTTAATTCAAAACCGGTCCCTAGTTTTTTTAATGATTCACTCAACGTTATATACTGACTGGCAGCATTTCCTATTTTCTTATCGATATTATGAAGTACTTGCTTTACATCTTCAAGCTCTGAGATTATTTGCTCGGTTCCAGCTAGTTTTTTCAGGACAGGAATTATCTGATCTAAAAATTCTGGTCCAGAAACGGAAGGTTCTAATTCGCTAATCAACAATTGACTTTCTACTAATTGATCGATAAACCCACTTGCCTCTTCATTGGTAATTTCATCATCTACCAGTGTTGTGACTAAATCACTAAGAAGTGATCCTGTTCTTGCTTTTGATAATATTTTCTGCAAATATTCTGAGTTCTCAACAGCGACAATATGGTGTACTCTTCTACTTTCTACGTAGGTATACTCTACATATCGAAGTTGCTTTCCTGCTCTATATATACTGGTATTAGGATGAAATAAAAGCTGATTTCTTATCTTTTTATCTTTAACGAGATCCTGGGACAACGCTACGAGGTAGTTCATATCTAATCGTGTATGACGATCATTTGTTGATTTGTTCGAAAGCTCAATAGTTGTAGTATCCGAAAAGTGTCCTACTGCAGTTCCTGCAAAAATACCAAATGGCGTGCATCGTGATGACATCCTGCTAATATATTTTAATACAGAATACATCATCCGGTCAGAAGCTGCTTTTTCTTTAATATCACCTCTTAACCATTTTTCAAATTCCTGATACAAAGAAGGTGATGCCAGAAATATAGCTTCTTTGATGATTTTATCATCACAAATTTGCTTTAGCTTATCTTCATTTATTGTGCTACTTCTGGTTAATTCTTTATAAAACGAAAATGAAAATAATGGACTGCGTAAAACGTATTTTGGAAAATTTTTATAACTCATGGGTTTTTCACTATTGAAAAGATTAGCTAATCATTAAACATTCAGTCCATTTGTTTTCTGAAGGCATTAAATAGAAAATAATTGACAATCCTATTCCGGCAATACCTTCTAATAAATTAGTTTCATTTTTCCATTGTTCCAAATCGCCTTTCCATTGTTTATAACCCGCATATCCGTCTTGATGTATATCCATTTTTAGTGCTTCATTCATCCAAAAATCTGCTGCTTCTTTAAATATAACTTCCTTTGTTTCTTTGTATATATAATCGAAAATAGTAATAACCCCAAACATCCCGTGGCACAATCCCGTATCGTGTAATTTTGCTTCTTCGGCATTTTTTCGTTTTGCAGCATGTTTTAAGGAATGTATTGCCAAATCGCAATATTCCTGATTATTCAGAGCTTTACCAACCTTCCAAAGAGAGATCCCTATTCCTAAATCTCCATAACACCAAGCTAATCGACTGCCAGTATATGCTTCCATTTCTGGATATACCCAACTTGGAAATAGTGAACTTTGATTTTCATCCGGATATTTACAATGAATAATAAACGTTGTTGCCCCGATTAGTATATCAATTACAGATTCCTGGAAATCCTCATATCGATACAATCTACTCAAAAAATTAATGACACTCGCCATTCCGTGTGATAAACTGAGGTTAGTGCCGTGTAGTCCATCTTTTTTATGTAACTCGTATTTCCAAAAAACACCTCTTTGATCTCTTATGGAACTGTTTTCTAATGCTTTTACAAGATGTAAAAGATACTCCTTATATTGTTTTTTTAATGATGTAGAGGCTGTGTTTTCATATCGTTTAAAAAAATAATAACCATACCCCAATGCCCCGTGTAAATAATCGAAATATTCACGTTTGATATCTGATTCCATAGATTCAAAAAGAAACCCATCAAGTTCTGATAAAAGCTGATCTCCATCAACATCGATAAACTCTTCCTCATTTAGCAATTCTAGTACCCATCCAGCTCCGGCGATACCCGTACAAAAAGTCGGAAAAGAATACCCGTCATTCATGCGTTGTATGGTTTCCGAAATGGTATCGACTCCAATGTCTGCAATTACTTCATCTTCTAAAAAACGCGCATAATAAAACTGAAATAGCGAAATACCAGAAACCCCAGACAACACTCCGATATGTTCTGTTTTAATATAGTTTTCTTTTAAAACATTATGTATGTCCTTTAATTTATGCTTTAGTATTTCGATGTTATTCATTGAGGATTGGTTACTATTATCTAAATGGTGGTCTAATGTAGCACCTAATAGTAGAAATGAAAAATTATCTGCCATTATATTGACAAAATGAGGGAAAATTGGTTAAAACGAATCTCTTCTTTTTCATTCTATTATAGTTAATAGAATCATTTTTTCTAAAGCAAAAACGGGAAAATGAAAAAAGCTGTTCAAATTTGAACAGCTTTTATATTCTATCTTTTTTTTGAAGAAATTATTAATAACAATATGCGTGCCCCCCATTAGGTAAGTCTACACAAGTAAGACAAATTTCTGGATCCGATAATAATCTTGTATCTATTCCTCCTTTTACTTTGCCAAGATTTAGGTCGCTAATTGTTTGTTTTTTAAGCTCCAATTTTTTCAATGATTTTTTCATGATATGTGATTTAAATTTCGCTTACTCTATTTGAAGGTTTTCAGCTTCTCCTTATCAAAAAAGCCCCTAAACATTACGCTATCTTCGACATCAACACTGATAACTATGACAGAGAATAAAATTGTTTAGTAAAAAACGTTTTGGAATCCCCCCAAGAATTACCTCTTAAGGAAAGTAATGAATACTATTTTACTTAGCGTGGCATCCAATTCCTCCTTGCGCTACTGGAACAGAATTTCCACAAAAATTAACTGAAGCATTACCTCCGTAACAACCAATAATAGTGTCGCTTCCACCCTTTATTTTATTAAGGTTGAAATTACTAATCGTCTCTTTTTTAAGCTCTAAATTTTTCAATGATTTTTTCATAATACTAACAATATTAATAATTACCTACTCTATCGAAGGTTTTCGGTTTCCCCTCATCCAAATCAATTGGTAATGATATCTGGATTTTTCACTAAAGTAAAAAGGAGAATACGAGAACAAAAACAAAGCTCCCGCAGATTAGACAAAATAAGGAGTGAAAAAAGCCTTGTGCACTGACATGTTGATAATTCACTAGTGTCTTATCAGAAGCTGTCTTGTGTAGGTTCACAAACGATCTGAGAATTTCGATTATACAGGTCATCATAATGCTCTGTTGGTAAACAATCCCCGCCTTGAATTTGTCTCAATCCATTTGTATTAATTCTAGCAATAGTAAGCTTTTTCAGGCCAATAGTTTTCTTTGTTTGTTTTTTCATTTGTGTGATAATTTAATTGTATAATTACTCTTTTTTATTTTAAAAAAAGTATTGCGTTATATAATTGAAATATACTTTTTATAAGGGCTAAATCATAATACATAAACCGCATTTTGAACAAAATGCGGTAATCTATTTATTGATTTCAAACATCTTGAGATTGTTTGTTCAACTTTTCGATGTTTTTAATGTAATATGAAGGATTAAGCCCTGTTTTAGCTTTAAAATGTTTTGTAAAAGAATTATCACTTTTATATCCAATTTCAGAAGCAATCGATGTAATTGAAAATGATCTGAATTTTTTATCATTCTTTAATTTTTTTAATACATATTCAATTCTTAAATCATTAATATAGTCATGAAAACTTTTCCCTTTATACGTGTTTATAATTCTGGAAAGGTATGTGGCATTTGTTTTTACTTTTTTTGCAATCGATCTTAAATTACAGTCTAAACTTAAGAAATATTCTTGCTGTTCTATCTTATCCAAGCCTTTTAGAACTTTATGTATTTTTTCATCATCAATGACTATTTCTTTAACCGCATCTTTTACCGCTACATTGGTTGTCGTATCCTTCGATTCTAACTTGGATATTTTTGTGACTAAATCATTAAAAATTATTCTATTCGCTTTTTGTTTTCTTAGATGTACAATCAAAATGACGACCATTGCAACTAAAACCGACAGAAAAGCTGCCAAAATATACCCTTTATATTTTTGATACTTTTTTTGTTTACTTTCCAGTTTTTTAATTTTACTATCTAATTTTTGGGTATTCTGATCATATATTTTATAAATTGTTTCGTCTTTGTTTTTTTGAAACCGATCTTGTAGTTTTTGATGTTTTGAGAACCAATATATGGACGCATCTCCATCTCCAATTTCTTTATAGCTTTTTGCAAGCAGTATATGAGCATCTATCACTCTGTTCTTTCTGAGGTCATTTTCTTTTAATACATCTACTGTTTCCAGCAAATATTCGATGGCTTGCTCATACATTTTTTTTTCGTAAAAATAGCTGGCCAAAAAATAATTGACATTTATGGATTGATTCGACCTTTTACTGACACCCGACTTAGTTAAAATATCTTCGGCTTTGTATAAGAAGTTTAATGCCTGGTTGTAGTTTTTTCTTTGGTAGAAAACGGTTCCCTTTTTTATATACAGATCCGCAATTCCTATATGATAATCTAGCGATTTACTGATGTTTATTCCAATATCAGCATATTTCAAAACTGAGTCAAATTTTTCCAAGTCCAGATATACCTCACTAATAATCGTTAATACATTAACATGGTTTTTACCATATTTAAAGGATGTTTTATCAATAAAGGTTAGTAATTCATTACAGTCTTCCAACGCTTTATTTAGTTGGTTCATTCTTCTAAGTACAATTACTATATTGGATTTGGCAATAATCTCATTTTTAAGATCGCCTTTTTCTTGTGCCATTTCCAAAACATTATGGTAAGAATCTAACGCTTTTTGATTTTTCCAATCTTGCAGATATGCATTTCCCTGTCTTAAATAGGCTTTACACAAGATCATCTCATCACCGTTCTGCTTAGCAATTTCGATGGCTTCATTCAAATACGTAATACTTCGACCGAATTCTTCTTTTTTATAAAAGTGATATCCGATTTCAGAATATACTAGAGCAAGATTTTCGCTTGGATTTTGATGTTTTTTAAGAGCATTTTCATAGACAATGCTCTTGTCGGATTTAGAATTTTTGATTAGCTCGGTTAATTCTTCGACAGTCTTATTTTGCAGCGTATCTGATATTGTGATTGGACCTTGTTGCCCATAACTTTTTGCTGTTAAAAAAACAGACACGTATATGTAAAACAGTAAATGCTTGGATATACAACTGTTAACAAAAAAAATCATTCGGATCGATATTGTGTGATGATCCAAATGTAATGATTACTTTTCTAAAATGATTTTGGAAGATTTTGTGTAAAATTGTATTACTTAACATTTTAAAATTGCTAAAAAAAATCCCTGAGAACATTTTCTCAGGGAAAACCTAATAATTATTAGCGCTCTTCACATAAAGGTTTCGTGTCTAGCCCTACAATTCCAGTATTATCACAATGAATAACTGTTGTCCCTGCTCCACCTTTTACTTTAGTAAGATTTAGATTACTAATAGTTTGTTTTTTTAACTCTAAATTTCTCAATGATTTTTTCATGGTATCGTATTTTTAATGGATTATTGCAATAAAAAAATTAATGTAAAATTTGATAGCAATAGCCCCCTAAACAGTTTCCGCTACAGAGAGACAGGCAGTCATTTCCTAAGTAATCTATTCCTGCCTTAATCGATTGTTGTTGACTTTTGTTTAGCTTTGATACTCCTTCTAAATTTAAAATGTTATTAAGCATAATTGTATGTTTTATTTACCTACTCTATATATATAAGGTTTTCGGTTTCCCCTTATCAAAATCAATTGTCGACATTGCTTTGATGGTGACACTAAACTAGATCGAAAAAAAGAGGATAAAAAACAAAACAACCCTGTTTTGGATAAAACAGGGTCATAAAAAACCCCGCAAAATGTGCAGGATTTTTCATACGATTTTAGTCTGTATTCATCAATGCTCCATAATACAATAAAAATAATCTGGATCACCACTTGTAGGTATACTGGTACCTCCATTTATTTTACGCATACCATTTGTATTGATCCTAGCAATCGTTAGCTTTTTTAGACTGATGTTGTTTTTTTGTTTTTGCTTCATAAACAAGATAATTAAATTAATAGGCTGTTTCTTTTTTAAAGGTATTTTTTATTGAATGGTAATCACAATACAACTACCCTGTTTTGGACAAAAACGGGTTGTCTTTTTACACTTTTTTAGCAATGTTATTCTTTTGCTGAAGTTTCTTTATGTTTTTAATATAGTATGATGGGTTTAAACCTGTTTTAGCTTTAAACCGTTTGGCAAAAGCATCATCACTTTTATACCCCACTTCTGCAGCAATAGATTTTACAGAATAAGCTCTAAACTTTTTATCATTTTTTAATCGATGTAGTGTATATTCAATTCTTAAATCAGTGATGTATTCATTAAAATTCTTTGCTTTATGTTCGTGAATAATCTTGGTAAGATAGGTTGTATTGGTCTTTACCTTTTTAGCCATGAGCCCTAAACCACACTCTGGTTTCAAAAAATACTCCTCGCGTTCCAGCTTTTCCAAACCTTTCAGTACTTCGCCAACTATTTTATCATCAATTACAATTATTGAACTACTATTTTTTGCAGTTTCTTTACTTTTTTCTATCTCTAGAAGCTTTATTTTTTCGAGTAATTCTGAGAACACTAATTTATTGGACTGCTGTTTTTTATAATATCTAAATACTATAAGCAGTACTACCATAGTGATTGTTACTGAACCTATCAATAGATAATTTGAGATGTTTTCTTTACTTTTTAACTGTGCTATTTCTTCCTCGTACTTTTCTGTTTCTTTCTCATAAATTGTATCTACTGTTTTATCCTTTTCTTCCTGATAGTTCTTATTTAGTTTTACATATAAACTCTCCCAATAATGGCCTTGTTCGTAATCCTTCTTCTTAAAATAACAATTGGCCAATAGTAAGTGTGATTGGATTACAGGTAGCTTGCTTCTATCTTTTTCTTCTATAAAATCCATGGTATTGTATAAATAAGAAATTGCAGTATCGTATTGTTGTTGTTCATAATAACAAGCTGCCATATAGTAATTAACCTTTACTGTGGGAAAAAACTTGTTACCGATCTCATAATGTTCCAAAATATCTTTGGCTTTCTGTAAGTTATCAAATGCCTGATCAAACTCTTTTTTGTTATAGTAAACAATCCCTTTTTTAATATACAAATCCACCAAACCTTCTTTATAGTTAAGCGATTTACTCATTTCAATTCCTACATTGGCATAGTGTAGCACAGAGTCATATTCTTCCTTGTCTAAATACACTTCATTGATATTGGTGAGTATGGCTACATGACTTCTACCATTTTTGAATGAAGTTTTATCAATAGCTTGTAGCATTTCTTTAGAAATTTCTAAAGCTTTCTCTAGCCTATTCATTTTATGTAACACCAATATTCTTCCAGAATTTGCAATAATTATGTTTTCAAGATTTTCTTGCTGTTGGGCAATTTGTAATGCGTTATGGTAACTATCATAGGATTTTTGATGTTTTCCTTGCCTCAAAAAACTTGATCCTTTGATTAAAGAACCATCAAACAAAAATTCTTTGTTTTCTAATCTCTCCCCAATTTCAAAAAGTTTATTAGCATATTTGGTACTCCTTTTAAAATCTTCTTTTCGATAAAAGAAGCGACCCAATTGATAGTATCTTTTAGCCGTAGCACTATCAGTTTTATAAGAACTCTCTAATATTTCTTCATAAAGCACTATGCGCTTTGGATCAGAAGATGTAATTAAGCCTACTAATTCTTTGGGCGTCTTATTCTTTAAGCTATCTGGCACAATAAGTGCTGTTTCCTGGGCACTAATCTTAAAAGAGATTGAATATAAAATTAAAATAAAGAAAGATATTCGTCTATTTAAAAAAGTCATTACAATGATTAAGAGTGTGCTCCCAAATGTAACAATTCTTTTTAAGCTGTTTTTTTGGTTGAAAGTCTGAAATAAAAAGCTTATCTAAAATTAATAGTACAGCTTTGGGATTGTCCAAACCACTTTACTCGATTACGTGAAGCCAGTTTGTATATTCCATCACGAATCATTCTGGGCACAAATGCCAATAGCGCAGCCACTCGTTTCCATTTGGGAATTTTGGCTATAATTTTTAAGAAACCATCAGAATGAGTATGCACTCCATTTTTATCGATCAAAATGACAGTATCTAATTGCTTTATAGGGAATCCTTGTTTTTTTAGAAACTCCTGCCCTTTGGGAGATTGAAAAGGAACAAAATGAAAAAGATCTTTTGGAGCAAATTTCAGGAGCCAACCCACAACACCATTACATAAATTGCACTCTCCGTCGAATATGATGACGCTTTTGCTTAATGAAATTTCCATTTTATTAATTTTAAGTTTTTGTAATTTTATAGTCGTATGGATCCATCGATCATTTCAATAGTGCGGTGAGAATTATGATAAATTTTTGGATTATGTGTAGCAATAACCACGGCTTTGTTTCTGGATTCGGTAATCCCTTTTAACAGTTCAAAAACTAAGTCTGAGTTTTTTCGATCTAAATTTCCTGTTGGTTCATCTGCAATAATCAAAGAAGGATCATTAATTAATGCCCGAGCAATCGCTACCCGCTGTTGTTGTCCTCCTGAAAGTTGATATGATGGTCTTTTTGCAAAATCCTTCATGCTTACTTCTTCTAATAAAATCAATGCATCGTTTTTAATCTCTTCTTTACTCTTTTGGGACAATTTCATTGCAGGAAGCATCACATTTTGCAATACATTAAACTCTGGTAACAAATAATGAAATTGATACACAAATCCGATATGTTTATTTCTGAAATCTGTTCGGGATACAGATGTTAGATTTTTAATATTCTGATAATATATATGTAAGTTCCCCTCAAAATCAGTATCCAATGTTGATAGAATATATAATAATGTCGATTTTCCGCTGCCAGATTCTCCATATATAGAAACCAGTTCTCTTTCAAAAATTGACAAAGAAACATCTCTTAATACATGATGCTTTTTCGGTTCAAGAAAATATTTATTAATATGTTCTGCTTTCAAGATCATATACCTCTAATTATGGTTACGGGATCTACCATGCTAGCTTTTCTAGAAGGAAAATAACCAGCAAAAACTGTTGTAAAAATGCCAAATAAAAGTCCCAGAGTATAATAGGATCCCTTAAAATTGATAGGGTACGTATCCACAATAATAAAATCAGAAGTATCTAAAGGTGTTGTTGAAATCAGGTAGCTAATTATATATCCTAAAATTCCTCCAAAAACTGCTCCTAAAATTCCTATAATCAATGATTGTATAAGAAAAATGAAGATAATATCGTTACTACCATATCCGATAGTTTTTAATACTGCAATATCTTTTCTTTTTTGAACTACGGTAATATTTAGAATGTTATAAATTCCAAATCCTGCTACCAGCAGTAACGCAAATGAGACTGACCAAGTAAGAATATCGCGTACTTTATTCCCAATCACAATAGTCTTGTTATTGTCTTTCCAGTCTTCTGTTGTGATACCATTAATTTTTGTAGCCAGATCACTTTTAATACTAATATCATCTCTGTTTCTTAGCTTAATATGAATGCTAGTAATGCCGTCTCTTTGTCCTAGAAGATTTTGTATCGTATGACCAGAAACATAAGTTCTAACATTATCAATAGTTGTAATTCCAAAACTAAATATGCCCGATACCGTAAGCGTGGTGTTTTTTCCATTTGGAAGTATTATGATTAATGGATCTCCCACAGAAACTTGTAATCTTTTGGCTAAACTAACTCCTAAAAGAATTGTGTTTTTATATTTCAAACTCTCAAAACCTTCTCCTTTTATCAACCGTCTATCCAGATCCACCATACGGCGTTCCTGAGAAGGAAATACTCCATTGATACTCCCGGGAAATTGCTTGGCGTCACTACTCATAATTGCTGGTGAAATGATTTGATACGCAAAGTTTTGAATATTTTTATGAGTGGTCAAATACCGATTAATTTGTGCACTACTATCTATATAATTGGCAGCGCTAAGTGGAACATTAGCCGTTTGTTTTTTTGCTTTTGCACCAATGATTAGATCAGGACTTCCATTAAACACCGCATCATCCAGAAAATCATTAACGCCTGTCATAAAATTAATCATAACTATAAAGGTAGTTACGCCAAGCAGGACTCCGATGGTTGCTAAAAAACTTTGCTTTTTTCTGGCAGATAAGTATTGTATCGCAATAAATATGTTTGTTTTATTGAAAACTCGCTTAGACATATTTTATAGGTCGGGAAAGCAAGCGAGAGATTACAAGGTCAAGATAGTAGTATGAAATTTAACCTAGCTTAAAGTCTCCTATTTCTTCAAGTCATTTTCTTTTTTTACTGCTTTTTGCAATAGGATTAAAATCTATACATAGTTGTATCCAATATTCTAAATCTTCATCCAGATCAAATCCTTCTGGTGTTACAAAAACATATCCTCTCATGGGCCTACCGGTAAAATCCATTGGGTGACACCCTTTTCTTTTAATAGCCTCAGTGTAAGCTTCTTCTCCAATACGTGCCATCAAAAGATCAGTCTCCCTCTTTTTATCATAGTGGATACTACAACACATCTTATCTTCTACCATAAAACAAAGTCCTCCCATCATTTTTTTAGCATAAAAAAAAGCCTTTTTTTCCTTAAGAATCTGATGAATACGATCCGAAATAAATTCGCTATACGCCATAAATTATTGTTTTGCTTGTAATAAATAATCGGTAATAGGTTGCATTGTTTTCCAATAACTCATCAGTTTTGGAATTAAATTCACGCTGGTAATAAGATCAGTGGTTTCTTCTTCCACGAAATAAAATTGTTTATTAGCTATCAATGGTTCCCTTTCATAAGCTTCTTTCCATTCTTTTGGAATCCGCTTTAAAGCTCTCCTTTTAATCCCTCCAAATTTTTGAACATAATCGTTGTCATCTAACAATTTTCTCAATTCTGAGGAATTCTGAGGAATTCTGATAAATTTTAGTTCTTATACTATGTAATTGCTCCTTCGAAACACCAAAACATCCTCCCATAACACCTACCATCTCGGGAGAAAAACGTAAAAAGGTTTCTTGACGCTTGCTTCATATCGCTTTTTATTAGGATGAAACCATTCTTTATTATTATTCTTTGCTAATTCTTTAAAAAATTCGACAAAATCTTCGGTGAAATATTGCATAAGACAATTACTGATATTTAAATATAATCAAACTCTCAGTTAGAGCCTCTCGGTGGCAGACAGGCTCTAACTGAGAGCTAACAACATGCTAAGCCATAGAGTGAAAAGCAACTCTATTTCATTCGGTATCCAGAAATATAGCCATAAAACCATTTTCTCCAAGTGAAGCTTTGGACATAAGAACTTTACCCCCTGCTTTTTCTACGCGTGCCAATGGAATCGCTAAATCTTCACCTCCATTGAGATAAGCAAAGGTTCCTTCTTCACAAGGTTTATTACCATTTCCGTGGGTTACACAGCCTCCTACCCCACCTTCTTTATATGGAAAAAAGGCCATTTTAAACTCCATTTCCATAGGTTGTAGTTCTGTGTCCAAAAGTTTATTGTAAAACTTTACTGCGCTTTCAAAATTGGTACTTGGTATTTCAAACCAGCTAATTGCATTTGGCATAATGATATATATTGATTAAGAATATCTCAAAGGTATACGATAGAAATGATTCGAAAAAACATTACTTTTGAAAAAACATAGGTTTCTAAAATGAAAAAAAACGAAGAATTGTTCTTTTTGATCAAGTCATTAACCAAAAGCGAAAAGCGTTATTTTAAGCTCAGTACTAAAGGAAATGAAAATACAGAATACCTACTACTTTTTGATGCAATAGAAGCACAAAATGCATACGACGAGACCTTGATTAAAGAAACTTTCATGGACAAGGCTTTTGTGAATCAATTAACCACTATCAAAAATTATTTAAAACAAAGGATTTTACAATCTCTTAGAAATTATCACACTAAAATTTCCAGAAATGCTGAACTCATAGATATCATCCGAAATGTGGAGATCTTATTCCATAAAGGACAATATACAATTTGTATTAGTGAATTGAAACGCGCAGAAAAAAAAGCCAAAAACTTTCAAAATGACTTATTATTATTTCATGTTCAGGATTGGAGACGAAAAGTACATCAAGCCACATATCCTCAAGATTTCGGCACCTTAAGAACAATTATTCAAAAACAAAGGAACACCTTACAAGCTACGAATGAATATATTGACCTTTTATTAGCAAATACAGATCCAACTAAATTTTCAATTTCTCACAAAAAAGGAGTTTCCCTTCAAAACAAAACTTTGAAAACCCTTCACAAATATAGAAAAATGCTGATCTCTGAAGATCATGATAAAGCAAGACAATCTATTGAAGCATTAATTAAAGAATGGGAACTATATCCAGAATTATTGAAAGAATTTTTTCCTATGTATTTTTCGGTAAATAATAATCTTATTGGTTTTTTAGTTTTCAAAAAGCAATACAGAGAAGCATTTGTAAGGATCTTACTTATCAAACAAAAATCAAAAGCTATTTTAACTATTTCGGCTGCATTTATTAAGGAAAAGTTACGTCTTTATAATATTGAGCTTGAAATTCACAGAAGCCTCAAAAAACTCCATACTACTCACGAAGTTATCGATGAGATCCAAACTTTTATCGATACTCATAAAGTATTGGTGCCTGATAACTATTGGCTTTCATTCAGGTTTCAGTTTTCTACTATTTACTTTGCTAAAAAGAATTATAAAAAAGCACTACATTGGATAAATGATATCTTGAATTATCCGACAAAAAAAGACAGGAAAGATCTTGTTTTATACACACACTGGCTTAACCTGTTAGTGCATTATGAACTTGGTAATGATTTTATCTTACGCCATCAAATCAACGCTATGAAAAAATTGATTAAAAAGCATAAAAACATAGAATCCTATGAAAACAAACTATTAAAATTTTTATCTAAAACAGTTGCATTGAAAGAACTCGAACAAAAGACCTCTTTTAGAGACTTGCAAGACCAATTGTCAGAAGATCCTATTCCTGATGAAGTGTTGGGGTACGTTAATTTTATAGAATGGATCGAACGAAAATAAGAATACTCATTATTATATTTACTTATTTTTTGCGAGACATCCTGGTAAAAAAACGATCCCTATAAGTATTCCCTATTGATAGTTGTTTGTCTAATACTTCAATATAGTCATTTCCATATGCTTTAATTTTGTCCAAAGCGATAATATACGATTTATGAATACGCACAAACTGACATCCCGGTAATTGCTTTTCCAGATCGATTAATTTATGATATACTACTAGCTGGCTGTTTTTCAAATGAATCTTCACATAATTACTTAGACCTTCTATATATATAATGTCTGCATAATCTACCCTGATATTCTTTCTATCTGCTTTAAAATATTCAAAGGTTTTAGCAGGGGTTTCTGATTTTGTAGACGCCCCATTTTTTGCTTCTATCACTTTGTTTATGGCTTTTAAAAATCTTTCAAAAGAAAAAGGTTTTAACAAATAATCTATGGCATTGAGTTCAAATCCTTCTAGAGCAAACTCTCTATAGGCTGTCGTAATAATTGTAGCTGGAGGATGTGATAGAGTTTTTAAAAAACTTAACCCACTAATTTTTGGCATTTCGATATCTAAAAAAAGTATATCTATTGTATCTTCCCGAAGTATTTTTAATGCTTCCATGGCATTATCACATACTTCGAACACCTCAATATTAGGAGTATCAGCAATAAAACCTTTTACAATTTTTTGTGCTATAGGCTCGTCATCTACTATGAGACATTTAAGATTCATCTGACACTGATTTAATTAATAGACTAACGATAAATGTTTCATTAGTATCTTTGATTTGTAGCTCTTTGCGATTACCATATAATAAATCAAGTCTTCGGGATATATTCTGAAGTCCTAGTCCCCCATTATGATTTTTGTTGTCTTGCTTACAGCTAGAAATGCTATTCTCAATCTTGAAAAACAACGTGTTTTTTGATACTTTAATATAAATATTAATCCAACCTTTTTTGACTTCGTTTTTTAATCCATGTTTAAAAGCATTTTCGATAAAAGGCACTAAAATCAGCGGAGGTATTCGGATTTTCTCAACATCTCCTTCTACCTTAAAATGGATGGCTACACGTTTTTCATAACGCTCTTTTTCTAATGCTATGATATTTTCAATCAACGTGAGTTCTTTGCTTAGCGGTACTTTTTTGACATTGGATTCATACAGTGTATAACTTAGAATATCCGAAAGCTTTAGAATGAGTGAGGGTGTTTTTTCAGATTTTTCGAGCGCCAAACCATAAATACTATTTAGGGTATTAAACAAGAAATGAGGGTTTGTTTGAGATTTTAAAAATTTTAACTCTGCATTCATTTTCTCTTGTTTCAAAATCTCGGTTTCGTTACGTTGTTTAAACCAATCACTATACAATTTAAATCCTGTTGTAAAGGCAACTGGAGTAGCTATAAGCATAATACATTGTACCAGTCTAAAAAAATTCAATGGATCTAAAGGTTTACCATCTATCCATTGAGGAAAAAACAAGGGGTACCCCCAATACAACACAAAATATCGGTGTATGATTGCAGTAACCACCAAAACAGCGATAAGTAAAATGAAGTAAGATCCAAAATAGTTTCTATACAAAAACCTGGGTATTAATGTAAGCCAATTTATATATACAGCAATCATTCTGGTTGGCAAGTATAACAGTTCAAAGATCACCGCATCCTTAAAAGATTGACCGTGTCCCCATTCTGAAATAGCCAATAGCACCATAATGGCTAGCCAAAACAACAAGTGGTATGCAATGTCTTTTATATTCAAAACTTTTAACTCTAGATTATTTGTAAAATTAATAGGTAAGCTTACGTTTTCCATTATTTTATGCAAACCAAGACAAAACTTATGTGAAATTACAGTTCACTGTTCACATCATGATGATACTGGTTTGCAGAAAAGAATTTGTCATCCACATAAAAATATTACTATCATTTATTAATACTATTATTTTTAAAAAAACAATCAATAAAATTGCCCATAAATCATCAAAAAACAATAGTTAACTAAGATAAATACATCATGGATAGAAAACAATTTTTAAGAAAGAGTATAGTGACTACTGGAATTTGTACGTTTCTTCCGTATACTATATTGGCTAAAAAACAAGAGCAACCACAACTAGATAAGAAAGTAGTTCAAGAATTTGTAGTTGCGAGCCATAGCAAATTAAATAAAGTAAAAGAACTTTTAGAAGAATATCCAACTCTCATTAATGCAGCACATGATTGGAAATTGGGTGATTTTGAAACCGCATTAGGCGCTGCCAGTCACGTAGGCTATAAAGAATCAGCACAATACCTTATTGATCAGGGCGCGCAAGCTAATATATTTACAGCTGCTCTTTTTGGAAGAATAGACATTATAAAAGCTATGTTGGATTATTTTCCAAACACACTACACGCAAAAGGTCCTCATGGATTTACTCTTTTGCATCACGCAAAACGTGGTGAAGAAGATGCTAAAGAGGTAACAGAATATCTAATTTCACTTGGCGCAAAAGAGACAAAAATTAAATTATATTAAAACAAATGCAAACAGTAAAGGCTTGATTATACTAAACCAAAGTTTATAACTAATATAACAAGGCTCTTAAATTTTTAATTGTAACGATATTGTCTATTTTTGGTCTCTTATTGAAAAACTTATGATGAGATCGTTTTTACTTATACTATTTATAGCCACTACCATATGTTTTGGATGCAAAAAAGAAAATACATCTGTTGCTAAAGAAGAAACGCAACTGGTACAGCTGGATAGTTTATCAAAAGAACAAGCAGATCTGGAAGTATTAAGATTATCTCCACAAGCTTCTAAAGACTTGGAAAGCTTTGAAGATTTTCAAAACCTTAAGAATCTTATGTTCTCGATGCGTGAATACAATCCTTTTCATATCAAAAAATATGCTGATAGTGTAAATTTATTAGTACAACGTTTTGAAGAGAACTTATCTGTAGATTTAAAAGTTAACAACATAACGTCTAGAGTTTCTGTAATCGCTACAGAATCCGGGTTGTTATTACAACTCACTGAAAAAAAAAATCAAGACCCTCAGAAACTTATAGATGCTAATATCAGATTATTAACGGCGTTTAATAGTTTAGTGATTCAATTAAATGAATTGTCATTGGCAATACCCGAAGATATTGAAAGAGAATTGCTCAGAGAGCGAGATATTTTAAGGGATTCTATTATTGATCCGGAAGAAGACAATATTGAAATTAAAGAGTAATTCATATATGAAAAAAGTTACTGTTTTACTATGCTTCGTAATTACGACTATCTGTACTGCTCAGACCGGTGGTGCACCAATTACAACAGTAAAAAAACAAATTAATCAGGTTTTAGAACAATGGCATAAAGCTGCTGCCGACGCATCCTTTGAACCTTATTTTGGGCTCATGACAAAAGATGCTATCTTTATTGGGACTGATGCCACTGAAAATTGGAATTTACAAGACTTTAAAGCTTTTTCTAAACCATATTTTGATAAAGGTAAAGCTTGGAGTTTTAGTACACTTAAAAGAAACATCTTCACACAACCCAACACGAATTTAGCTTGGTTTGACGAGTTGCTGGACACACAAATGGGAATATGTAGAGGAAGCGGTGTATTAGAAAAGACTGAAGAAGGGTGGAAAGTAAAACATTATGTGTTATCTATTGCTATTCCTAATGAAAATGTAAAAGAAATCACTAAACTAAAAGAAACATTTGATATCGATTTAATGAAAAAACTAAAAAGTAAACAACATTAAAATAAGGTTTTTCTAAATTCTTCCATATCGGTAAAGCATTTGTCGGTTCCATTTGCTATTAATTGTTTTCTGTTCTTATCACCAATGCCCACAAAATCTAAGGATAAGCTCTGAGCCGTTCTAAGATCCCAGAGGCCGTCTCCCACAGAAATAATAGATTTGAAATTTGATCTTGCATAGTACTGTTTTGCTCTTTCTATGGCCTGCAGTACAAAGCCCTCTCGTGATTCATGGGTTTTTGAAGTTGCCAACAATAACGGATCATACCAAATACCACATTGTTCTAATTTTGCTATAGCTGGCTTTGGTAATGCTCCGGTAGCAAAACAAAACGGAATTGATTTTTCGCGGAAAAATTGGATTAAAGACTGAGCCCCACGAATCTCTTTTACGGGATCAAATGTGAGCATCTGTTCTACTAAAACATTCTCGAAATTTTCGATGAGATCATTAGAAAACCCTTTATCAAAATTACGTTCATAATTATATCGTAGCGCATAACTATCGGTATGGTGCTTGTAGTTGTTATAATCAGTGTCTATGTTCTCAATTCCAAGCTTCATAAGAGTCTGATTAACAACCATTAAATACATAGGTACACTGTCTGTTAATGTCCCATCTATATCAAAAATGTATAATATATCTTTTTCCAAGAATGCTTGAGTTTAAAGAGAGTATTTCAGGGATAAAATAAAGTTTCTTCCGGCTCCTGCGATACCAGAAGAGTATGGTCTGTAACGTTGATCTGTTATATTTTCGATAGTGAGGGTAGTTTCCAAATTTTTAGTAAATCGATACCTAGACCTTATATTAACAGTATACCATGAAGGTGAATAAGGATTCCCGTTTTCATCAAGTGCATACAAAAAATCATTGTTTTGCTGTGATGGTGACAAATCTTCAAAATCAAACTGTCCGTTATATATTGCAGAGAGATTAATCATCCACTTTTTATTAGTATAAGTTACATTGGTACTACCAAACTGAGGAGCTACATGTCTTGATGGAGAAACAGATCCATCATCTAGCTCTTCTTCTCCACCAGTAAATGTATATTGTGAAGAAAGGTTCCAGTTTTTAATAAAATCATAACTAATTCCAGCCTCGAAACCATAAATTTGAGCATTCGCTGCATTCTGAATAGCTTGTACATTACTCAATTCTCCTCCAAAAAGAACCTCTGTTTCACCATTCAATGTAAAATCTCTACGCACTAATGCGTTATCCAATTGGGTATAGTATGTAGCTAAATCAATCTTAAAATTTTCACCCACATTTGCGGTTACTCCAATCTCACCGTTATAGGCATATTCTGGTTCTAAATCAGGATTTGGCACTACTACAGAACCAGGCTCTGAATCGAAAATTTTACCTACATCATCGATATTCGGAGCTCTAAACGCTGTAGAAAAATTAAGTTTCCATTGTAGAATGTCATTGGGTAACCAACTAATTCCTGCTGTGCCCGTAAATGCTTCAGTATCTAAATTAGCTTCCGTAAAAGGAAAATCAAAAAAAGTATCATCAAACTCTGAGTATAATATAATTCTATTATATCGTATCCCTCCCTGAAATCTTAATTCTTCACTTAATTTACTTTTTATACTTGTATAAGCTGCTATTGATTGCCAAGTAGATCCATCTGGATATCTGGAGGGCGCGTCTGTGATATCATTACTAGAAACACGTACTTCAGAGCCATCAGAAGATACTTGATTTAGGATATATTCCAATCCATAATATATTGTTGTTTTTTTATCCAAATTTTTCTCGAAGTCAAGATTCGCAGAATATGCATCTACATCTTCTTTTGTTTTCGATAAGATATCTCCACCAAAATCACGGTCATTCCTACTTTCTTGGAAATTTTGGTAGGCTGCTGTAAATTTTACTTTATTATAAAGAAGATTTTTCCATTTGTTGGTCAACTGAATATTTGCCATTAACCATTTTTGAGGTCCGTAATACCATTTGGCAGATCTTAAATTTCCGCCTCTACGGCGAATCAAACGGTCATATCTGGGATAATCAGAAGTTTTAGTATACATAAAACCTGCGTTAACATCCCATCGCTCATTTGGAATAAAATGTATTTTTTGCAAAAAATTAAACTGATCATATCCGGTAAACACCTGATTTTCTGGATCATCATTTTCAATCACTGTATCTACACCATCTATCGTTTCCACAAATTCATTTCTCAAATAATCATCCGGGCCGTGGCTTCCCATTTTTAGATCATCAAAATCAGTAAAGCTTACACTAGTCAAAAACGCCCATTTTTCTAGTCCTACATTAAGATCAATATGACCTGTTTTTTCGTTACTTGCACTTGCATATCTTGCAATTGCATTTCCACTTAATTTGTTTTTACCGCTTATGGCAAATTTAGGTTGTGCTGTATAAAAATTCATTACACCTCCTATGGCATCACTTCCGTACACCACAGATCCGGGACCAAGGATTACTTCAGTTCTGTCGATAGTAAAAGGGTCGATAGATATTACATTTTGTACGTTTCCTCCTCTAAAAATTGCATTGTTCATTCGGACTCCATCTACAGTCAGTAACAATCTATTTGTAGAAAAACCTCGAATGATTGGGCTTCCTCCTCCTAATTGACTTTTTTGTATAAATACCTGACCACTACTTTGTAGAAGATCAGCAGAAGTTTGTGGTGTTGAAAAAGCAATCTCGTCAGAGGTGATACTTACAATTTTTTGAGTAACGTCTTTTTTATCTTGCTCCCATTTGGACACAGATATAATAACCTCTGACAATTGATTTTCATCAATTTCCAGATATACCTTGTTTCCTGAGGCAATAATCTGAGATTTAGTAAACATAGCTGTACTATGAGAAATGTGTTTAAAATAAAGGGTATCAGACTCTAAAAAAACAGAGATGTCAACCACTCCATCAAAATCAGTAAGAACTGAACGTGATTTTTTTTCGTTATGTATGGTAACACTTGGCACGGGTTGATTATTTGATCTACTGAAAACTGTTACGATTTGTGCAGCAGTATCAGTGGTAAAAAATAAAATGGATACAACAATTATAAATAAGCGCATTACCTAGTTAAAAATTTCGTTCAAAATCGAAAATGACTTCGGTTTTTTAAAACCGTGCAAATGTAGCTCAAAATATGCTAATAACATGTTAAGTATATCATTTCTTAGTGTTCTGGACATTTTGATATTCATACTATCCTCAAATGTTGTGCCTAAAAATTCTTTGAAGACTGAAACATTAGACCCTTCTACACAGTACCTATGAGAAACGTCATTCTGAAAACAACCATCCTGCATATTAAAAACCGATGAAGAGATATCGGATACATCTGGATAGAAACCTAAATACTGTGTAAGTTTAATTAAAAATGAAATATGGAAATTACTAATAGCTTGATGTGAATCTAACCATAAAAATGTAGTTTCTAAATAATGAAAAAGCTCTTCATTTGTTTCTTCTTCTTGGATGGTATTTTTTAATACCTCTGACAGGAAAAAAACTAATGAACTTTTTACAAAATCAGTATGTAAGGATTGATAAGGAATCAGAACTTTGGCTTCATTAATTCTTTCTAAAGTGCCTTTATTTTTATGATTTGCCTCAATTTCCAGTAACGTCAAAGGCTGGAATAAAGATGCTCTTATTTTTCCTCGTTTAGATTTTAACACCCCTTTTAACAAATAACTGCGTAATCCGCTAGTTTCTGTAAACAATGAAACTATCAGGTCACTTTCTCCATAACGCAAAGAGTGAATCACTATTGCAGAAGTACAAATAATCATTATCTTACAATCAATAACTTAGAAACAGTCGTTTCGGCTTGATCTTCTCCGGTTACGAGAATCAGGTACACTCCCGAAGCCACTTTGTGCCTTCCAAAAGCAGTTGTATCCCACTGAATACTTCCCCCTTCAGTAATCTCTTCATATACTAAGTTGCCTTCGATGTCTGTAATCTTAACATTGGCTCTGCTTGTTAGTCCTTTTATAGTAACCCTACCATTAAATCCAGGTCTCACTGGATTAGGAAACGCCACAACATTATCTAGATTACTTTCAGGTCCGGTTGCGGTTCCTTTAAACTCCAGTATTCCTTTACTCGTAGCAAAATAAACAGAACCTGTAGCATCATCGACAGAAACATCCCTGATATTGTTTATGGGTAATGGCGAATTATCAGTGGTAAAATGCTCCAACGTTTCCTGTCCATCTGGAGAGAAATAAAACACTCCTGATGATTGAGTAGCTACCCATTTGTTATTAGAACCATCAACCTCTATATCGTTGATTACCTGTTCAAAAAGAAGTTCCTGAGGAACACCCTCATCATCGAGAATAATTATCTGGCTTGTTTGAGGATTGTTTTGTTGAAATACCCCCGAAGTGTTAAACAAGACTCTAATGCCCCTAAACGTACCTATCCAAAGTTGATTATTCCTATCTATTTCTAACGCCGTAATATAATCATTAGGAAGATTAGCCTCTGTTTCTCCAACTAGCTGAATTAAATTTCCTGTATTGGAATTATACCCAAGTATACCCTGATTAAAACTTCCTAAGAATAAATTTCCATTACTATCAATGACGGTATCGGAAAACCCAAGATTCCCTAAAGGAGTGGATATCAGACTACTAAAATTCACATCAAAAGTTTGAGTTGATCCGGGAGTAAATCGCTTTAGCCCATTGTCAACTCTAGCATTACTTATCCATAAATTTCCCTGATTATCAAACACTGAGCCGTTAAGAAACACAATTCGATCACCTTCAACAAACGTTTCAAAACCGCTATTAAAATTATCATATAAGTTTGTTACTGTATTATCATTAACCTCTAATAAACCATCTTTTAAACTGCTTATAAAAACCTGACTTTCATTATCGGGATTTACAGTAATATGAGATAATGAAGTTGCCCCTAATACCTCATCTTTAGAAATATTGAACCATCCATCCTGAGTCAATTTGCTAATTCCTCGTTGTCTAAGTGGGAATGGGTTGAAGTTTACATCATACTCACCAAAAACTACCCATAAATTATTGTTAAGCGCCTCTACTCTAAATGCAAAATTATTCAAAGGTCCTTCTGGAGATATTGTTGTTTTTGTATTGGTGTTCCCTAAATCAACCTCTAACAAACCTCTACTCTCTGTTCCTAAATATGCACGACTGTCAAATATAGAAGCTGCGTGAAGTACAAATGGATCTTCTGCACTGCTTAATACTGAATTTACCTCCTGAAACGTTGCATCAAAAATAGAGACTCTGTCTAAAGTAACAACGGTTAAACCCTCTGAGCTCACAGAAGCATCTATTATATTAGAAGGTGACGTGATGACTGTAGATAACACTGTACCATCCAATCTTCGGATCAAATTATTATTTTCCCACACTAATATTTGATCATTAAAACGTGTAATTCCATTAAATCCGCCTGTTACAACAGTACTCCATTGGTTGAAATCAACCAAATTCGGATTATCGACCTCTGCACGTAAAATACCGTTACCTGTAGTAGTTGCATAAATAAAATTGCCAGAGACGATAGTTCCAGTGATATTTACCTGTGATCCAGCGGGACCAACAAAAAAAGTATCTCCAAATTCTACTCTTTCTAAATTAAACTCTACAATTCCAAATCCAGTCGAAACGTATAAGATATCTTCATTCTCAAAAAAATGATTTATTCTTTTTTGAGCAGGGGAAATAGTTGGCTTTTCTTCAATATCAATAAATGTTCTCACCTCATCATCTATTATCAACTCTAATAATCCATTTTCATAGCCAATAACTGTGATATCATATATTGAGCTGTGATAAATGGTAGATATAGTTTCTCCTGCTAATCCATTAACTGTTGAAAAAGGTTCTGAAGTTCTTGTGTCTATATCGTAAATAAAAACTGCATTTTCAGAAGCAGTATAGACTTTATTTTCGATTGCATAGGTATCGCTAATCTTAAAATAGGAATAATGCCCTCTCCATTGATTACTAAAATCCTGTGAAAATAGAGATAGTGGAAAAAAAAGAAGTAATAATAATCTGAAGTTTTGCATAATTCTTTGAGTGGTATTAAGGCTGCTTTGATAACATGCTAAAATACTAATTATTGCTTTTAAACAACGAAAAAAGCCGTTCTAATATAGTCAGAACGGCTTTTCTAATAAAGACTTTTTATTCTACACGACTCCTTGTGCTAGCATAGCATCAGCAACTTTTACGAAGCCGGCAATGTTAGCTCCTTTAACATAATCAACATACCCGTCGTCATCCGTTCCATATTCAACACATTTTTCATGGATATCATTCATAATTTGCTTCAACTTCTCATCAACTTCTTTTCTAGTCCACTTAAAACGTAAAGAGTTTTGGGTCATCTCTAATCCTGAAGTAGCTACACCTCCAGCATTTGATGCTTTCCCAGGGGCAAAGAGTATCTTGGCTTTGTGAAAAGCTGCTACTGCATCCGAATCACAAGGCATATTTGCTCCCTCACTAACACAGATACAACCGTTATCAATCAACGTATTAGCATCATCGCCATTTAATTCATTCTGTGTCGCGCAAGGCAGTGCGATGTCACATTTTTCACTCCAAGGTGTTTTTCCTTTATGAAACTTTGCAGCGCTGTATTTATCTACATACTCACTAATACGGCCTCTTTTCTCATTTTTAAGTTCCATAACAAATTTGAGTTTGTCCATATCGATTCCATCTTCGTCATAGATATATCCAGAAGAATCTGACAAGGTAACCACTTTAGCGCCTAATTGAATTGCTTTCTCAGTAGCATATTGCGCTACATTTCCCGATCCCGAAACTAAGACTGTTTTGCCTTCAAAAGAATCCTCTTTGGTCTTTAGCATATTTTCTGCAAAATACACGGTACCATAACCTGTTGCTTCTGGACGAATCTCGGATCCACCCCAGCTCAATCCTTTTCCTGTTAGAACCCCTGTAAATTCATTACGCATTTTTCGATACATACCAAATAAGAAACCTATTTCACGAGCACCTACTCCGATATCCCCAGCCGGAACGTCTGTATTAGGCCCAATATGTCTAAAAAGCTCACCCATAAAGTTATGGCAAAAACGCATAATTTCATCATCAGATTTTCCTTTTGGATCAAAATCAGATCCTCCTTTACCACCTCCCATCGGAAGCGTAGTCAGACTATTTTTGAAGACTTGCTCAAAAGCAAGAAACTTCAGGATACTTATATTTACTGATGGGTGAAAACGCAATCCTCCTTTGTAAGGGCCAATTGCAGAGTTCATCTGGATTCTATATCCTCTATTTACGTGTATTTCTCCTTTATCATCTACCCAAGGCACACGAAACATGATGGCCCTCTCTGGTTCCACCATTCGCAACAAAATGTTTTTTCCATTATATATTTCTTGCGTGGCTATGTAAGGAATTACAGTTTCTGCAACTTCCTGTACAGCCTGTAAGAACTCTGGCTCGTGGGCGTTACGAGCTCTTACTTCTTCCATAAATGCATCTATCTTTGCTTGCATATGTTAATAGGATTAAAAGATTCTTATCTAAAGGTAAATTTACCTTGTCAAATATATGATATTATCAAAAAAAACTGTCTATTTTTTTGAATTTAATAACGCTTATCCTATCGCCTGTTCTAAATCCTTTATCAAGTCATCAATATCCTCAATACCAACACTTAATCTAATCAAGGAATCAACTACCCCAATTCTCTCACGCTCTTCCTTGGGGATCGATGCATGTGTCATACTTGCCGGGTGGCCAGCTAAACTTTCAACACCTCCTAATGACTCTGCCAAAGTGAAGACTTTCAGGTTTTCCACTATTTTAATTGCTTCTTCAAAATTATTCCCTTTGGTTACAAAAGATATCATACCTCCAAACCCATCCATTTGCTCTTTGGCAATAGTATGATTAGGATGATCCCCAAACCCTGGCCAATAAACCTTTTCAATCTTTGGATGATTTTTCAAGTATTTGGCGATTGCCTCACCATTTTCGCAATGTCGTTGCATACGAACATGCAACGTTTTAATACCTCTTAACGCCAAAAAACTATCCTGAGGACCGCAAACCGCTCCACTAGCATTCTGAATAAAATACAATCGTTGCGCAACGATATCATCATTTACAATTAAAGCTCCCATAACTAGATCGCTATGCCCACCTATATATTTTGTAGCACTATGCATCACAATATCTGCTCCCAGATCTAATGGTCTTTGCAAATATGGAGTTGCAAAAGTGTTATCAACAGCTAATAAGAGATTATGCTTTTTCGATACCTTTGCTATCGACTTGATATCAATAATATTCATCATTGGGTTTGTTGGAGTTTCTACCCAAATTAATTTAGTTTTTTTATTAATATATGATTCAACTTTATTAACTTTTTCCATACTAATAAAATGAAACTTGATACCAAAGCCTTCAAATATTTTAGTGAATAATCGATATGTCCCGCCGTATAAATCACTTGTAGAAATAACTTCATCACCTGGTTTTAGTAACTTAATTACTGCATCAATAGCAGCCAGCCCAGACCCAAAAGCTAATCCATATTTCCCATTTTCTATACTAACAAAAGCATTTTCCAATGCTTCCCTTGTTGGGTTATGTGTCCTGCTATATTCAAATCCTTTATGTCCTCCTGGTGTGGTTTGTGCATAAGTAGAGGTCTGATATATAGGTGTCATTACTGCTCCATAAGCAGGGTCGGGTTTCTGTCCCCCATGTATTGTCTTTGTATTAAACTTCACTATCTTCAACTTTTACAATAATTCTTGATTTTTTGACGTTCTTTTAACCAAATTTCAAAGTTTCAAAGTTGAAAAAAATCAACTTAATTGTATTGTTAAAAAACTGAACAAATGTATGGTTTAATTATTTCTAATCATATAACAATGAATACCTTTAGTAGATGATTAACACAAAACCTAACACCCGACAGAATTTTATTTTTTTGCTATTACTATTGGGATGTTTTTATGGCTGTCAGAAAAAAGAACCTTTAATCTTTCAGAAACGTATTATAGCTATCGATGATCTTTTTGATTGCCAAAATGTAGATTGTGCTATCACAGAAATTTTTCTCATCGAATGTATAGGTGAAAATGACATTTCAAAAAACATCAACAGAGAAATCGAAAAAGCTGCTTGTGCAACTCTGACTATAGAGGATTATACCACCTTGAATACGATAGAAGAAGCTATTAAAAGTTTTAACAAATCATATCAAGAAATAAAAGAGCAATTTCCTGATGAAATCATTCCTTATGAGGCGAGCATACGCTGTGATATCAATTTCATAAATGACGATATACTATCTGTGTTAGTAGATTCTTATATTTTTACTGGAGGTGCTCATGGAAGTGGTAATTCGAACTTCGTGAACATAGCGTTAAAAACAGGTATGATTATAAATCCAGAAAATCTTATGAAAGATTTTAACGATTTTTCAAGTTTTGTAGAAAAATCATTTAAGGCAAAGTATTCCATCCCCGAAAATGAATCTATTAATAGTACTGGATTCTTTTTTGAAAATAATACTTTTAGTCTTCCTTCCAATATTGGATTTACTGACACACATGTTGTACTGATATACAATCAGTACGAAATCAGCTCTTATGCCGAGGGCCCCATTGAATTAAAATTCAAAAAACAGGAGGTTTCAGAATATTTTACGGTAAATATATTATAGTGATTTTCTAAGTGCTAAAATGTAACCCAGATGAATCCCTTCGTGAAAATTATTGAAGTTGATCGCGTCCTTTATCGATTTTAAAGTAAAACCGGTACTTGTAGGATATTCTTGATACTTCTTAAAAATTTTTGCTTCTATATCTTTTTCAGTTTTATCGACAGAACTAAAAAGAAGCTCTTTGATATTTTCTACTTCTTCATTACTTGTCAATCCTTCGGCTTTTGTTCCCTTACGATACGTATTGACCATATCGTCATCTATCATCATGGATAACCCGCTTAATTTATAAACAAGCAGCTGTTGTGTGACAATCACATGAGCAATATTCCAAATCAAATTGTTACTAAATCCTTCAGGAACTTTATTGAGGTCTTCCAATGAATAATTATCCAAAATTTGGGCGAGTAGTTTTCTGTTTGTTCTAGTAATTTCCAATTGATCTTTCATATCTTGGTTGGTAATGTTCTTAATTTTTAGCCAAAAATATGAGTTTTCATTGTGAAATGAATTTTCTTTGTGTGGAATTTGACATTTTAAATACGCATACGTGAAAAAAATATACTATCTATCTACCTGCGATACTTGTAAAAGAATTTTGAATGAACTAGAACCATCTTCAGATTTTGTTTTGCAAGACATTAAAAATGAAGCAATAACGTTGGGGCAAATTGAGGAAATGAAATCATTGGCAGGTAGTTATGAATCCCTTTTCAGTAAAAGAGCAAGGCTTTATAAAGAACGAGATTTAAAAAATAAAGCTTTAACAGAAAACGATTATAAGAATTTAATACTAGAGCATTATACCTTCTTGAAACGTCCGGTATTTCTATACGACAATCAGATATTCATCGGGAATAGCAAAAAAGTAATAGCAGCTGCAAACACAGCTATTAATGGATAAAAGAAAAGTAGCATTATTAGCAGCTTTTGGTGCCAGTTTGATTTACGCAATCAATCATACACTGGCAAAAGGAGTAATGCCTACTTATATCAAACCTTTTGGTTTTATTCTTCTTAGGGTTATTGGAGCAGCAGTTCTTTTTTGGCTTGCCTCTATGTGGGCTCCTAAGCAAAAAATTGATCGTAGTGACTGGCTAAGGATATTTGGGTGTGCCATTTTTGGAATGGTGATAAATATGTTAATGTTCTTTAAAGGACTTCAATTATCGACTCCTATAAATAGTTCGGTCATGATTACCATATCTCCAATATTGGTATTTGTTTTATCCGCCATTTTTTTGAGTGAGAAGATCACTATTTTGAGAACGCTTGGTATTATACTTGGTTTTTCTGGTGCATTGGGGCTTATTCTTTTTGGATCAGAGGTAAGACAAGATGCGCCCAATATTCCTGCAGGAAACATTCTATTTATTATCAATGCTGCTTCTTACGCCATTTATCTGGTATTGGTAAAACCGCTAACAGCAAAATATCATTCTTTTACTTTAATGAAATGGTTTTTTCTAATCGGCGTTATTATTAATTTTCCTATTACAATTTCAGAATTTAGTGAAGTGCAATGGACAACACTTCCTTATGATGTCATATGGAAAATGGTATTTGTTGTTGTGGGAACCACTTTCTTTACCTATCTATTGAATATATTTGCATTAAAAACCTTAAAGGCTTCTACAATTGGAGCATTTATTTATCTCCAACCACTATTAGCGATTAGTTTTGCTATGATCATGGGGGTTGACTCATTAAATCTGGTCAAAATTATATCTGCTATATTGGTGTTTTTAGGCGTTTATCTAGTGACTAAAAAACCAAAGAAACTAACCTAAATCCTTAGGCACTTTAGAAAATTTTCTAGTATCTTTACTCGTAAGAATCTTAAAATCTTCAGGGCGCTCTACTTTATCCATAAATTGAAGCATTACTTCTGGAAGTGGTATTAATTTTCGAGTTTTTAAATCTAACCAAGCTCCCATCATTTCGCAACGAGCAAAATTCCTCCCGTTATGATCATAAAAATTATGTACAAATTCAAAAAACTTTCCATCTTCGCTCATTCCGGCTAATTCTAATGAAACTTTTACAGGCCTACCATAAAAGACTTCTTTAAAATAATAGATGTGTTCATAAAAAACTACAGGTCCAATATTGAATTTACCTAATAGTCGCTGGTCGAAACCTAACTCAGACAAGAAAGTCATTCTCGTATGCGCTGCATATTCGATATAGGCTTTGTTTGCTAAATGACGATTGGCATCAATATCATTCCATCTAATCTCAAATTCTTTTAAATACATATCTATTGATTTTATGCATCAAAAATACAAAAACACTTGTTATACCTGCTCAACAAACTTCTGTTTAAAACCATACCTCTCATCTAATTTATAAAAAGATTTTCTACCATAAAATCCTACTTTAAGCTATTAAAAGTATATGATCAAGAAGGTACAAGAAGAAGTGTTCATAGAATAGTCTATTTAATAACAGTGAAAACCCCCGATGGATTCATAGTCAACAGATAGAAACTTCTGGATGGATTATTATAACTGTTACATATCAAAAAATAAGACCACGCACACTTTGAAAACCTCTATGGTCTTCTTATTTTAGAACAAAAATTAACTTATGTATATTAAAAGAAATATTAGTTGGGGAATTATTCTTCGATATGCCTGGAAAAACCTGATCTTCTTTACTTTATATACTTCTATTATTTTTTCATTGTATCACTTTTTAGAATTCAAATTTATAGATATTCCTTTTCAGCCACTATCTGTTATTGGTATAGCTGTTGCATTTTATATTGGATTTAAAAACAGCCAGAGTTATGATCGTTTTTGGGAAGGAAGAAAAATTTGGGGTGGTATTGTCAACTACAGTAGAACCTGGGCAAATCAAATCTTAAGCCTAGTTGACGATGATCACGAAACTAAAAAGATATTGATTCACAGACATATCGCCTGGATCAATGCACTTCGTATCCAATTAAGGCAACCTACTTCCTTTTCTATTCGGGAAAACTCATCTGTAGAACGTCTGTTTACTAAACATGGGGAACGTAATCCAGCATGTGATGCTGCCAAAGCTTTTGTCTCAGATACAGAGTATACTGACTTACTTAAACGAAAAAACCCAGCTACTCATTTAGTTAAAAATCAAGGGTTGGCCATTAAAGAGTTGCTGAAAACTGAAAAAATTACAGAATTCGACAAGCAATTGTTGCACACAGTTTTAGAAGAGTTATACAACCTTCAGGGAAAATGTGAACGCATAAAAAACACTCCTTTCCCCAGGCAGTATGCTTATTTCAGCACTGTTTTTACTTGGATATTTGTACTACTACTCCCCTTTGGTTTATTGAGTGTTTTTGAAAGTGAGTTAAGTGATATGTCTCAGCATCTGCGTCCTTGGTTTATTATTGTGATGATTCCTTTATCGGTATTAATCTCGTGGATATTTACCACTATGGAAAAGATCGGAAGCAATAGCGAAGATCCTTTTGAGGGCAGAATAAACGATGTTCCAATGACTGCATTATGTAGAACTATTGAAATAGACCTGAGAGATATGTTAGATGAAAAAGATCTTCCTGAAAAAGTAAAACCCAAAGATAATATACTGTATTAATGCCCATTGTTGAATCCAAATATACACCGCCTTTTTTTTTTAGAAATGGTCACTTTTCCACCATATACCCTAATTTACTTCGAAAAGTAAAAGGTATTCATCAAACAAGAGAAAGAGTAGAGCTACAAGATGGTGATTTCATAGATATAGATTGGAGCTATCCTTTGAAAAACAGACCGTTACGAAGCGTTGCAATATTAATTCACGGATTGGAAGGAAATGCGCAACGGCAATATATTATGGGACTTGCCAAGCATTTGAACAACAATCATTGGGATGTTGCCGCGGTTAATCTTAGAAATTGTAGTGGAGAAGTAAATCGGTTGTACAGATCATACAATGCTGGAGTCAGTGATGATCTAAGCACTATTATTGCTCATGTAACCGAAAAAGGTTATGACACTATCTCTATCTGCGGATTTAGTCTTGGAGGAAATATCACGTTAAAATATTTAGGCGAAAGAACAACACCAAAGCAAGTTAAGTCTGCTGTGGCAGTATCCGTTCCTTGCGACCTTTATGACTCTTTATCCGAAATCAACAAGCCTAAAAATTTTATTTATCAGCAACGTTTTATTAAAAGTTTAAAAGAAAAACTACAGCAAAGACATAAGATTTTTCCTAATGAGATAAGCAAATCAGACATCAATATGTGCAAATCTCTTATAGATATTGACGACTTGTATACAAGCAAAGCACATGGATATATTGATGCTATTGATTATTACACTAGGTGCAGTAGCAAGCAATTCTTAAAAGGTATTCAAGTACCAACGCTTATTATTAATGCTAAGAACGATACATTTCTTGGAAATTCTTGTTATCCAATTAAAGAAGCTCAAGAAAATACTAATTTATACTTAGAAACTCCTGAATTTGGTGGCCACGTTGGGTTTTATCTTTTTGGTGAAGCTTATTACAACGAACAGAAAACCGTAGCATTTATACAGAAATGGTAAGATCATGCAATGTGTTAACCGTACTTTGTAGTACTCTACCTACATACATCCGTCTTTGAAACAAATGTTAACTCAATGTTAAGGTTTTGTACAGTGATTTTTAACCTCTTCATCGAAAATCTTTTTTTAATTAGGAATATTTTAAGAGTTTTGGTCGTTTCCTTAACGAATCGTCAAGGAAATTAAATTACCACTAACTCAAACTCAATAAAAATGAAAAAAAGTTACAAAAACCTTATTAGGAAAAGGTTTGAAAAACTACCCATGCTAGTTTTTTCTACTATGCTACTTCTTTCGGCCGGAGTATTTGCTCAAAGTGCAGCACAAAAGTCAAAAATAATTCAGAATAGTAATCTTTATAAACTTAATCAACTACAAGAACAAAGTGCTAAAAAAGCAGTTATTCAGAAAAAAGAAGCTATACAAGCAGCTCAAAAAAATGGATGGCCTATTAAAACCACACTCAAAGATGGGACTTTTTCAGAGCTACAAAAACTTTCAGTAGATGGAAAGCCAATTTATTATACTACTTTTAATGTAGATGCTGCACGATCAACCAGGACAAATCATCTTAATTCAGGAGGGTCATTAGGGCTTAATCTAGATGGCCAAAACATGACGGCTCACGTTTGGGATGGTGGTCACGCCAGAGCATCTCACCAAGAATATGATGGCGCTGGAGGTACTAATCGTGTAACTATTCAGGATGTGTCATCAGAAGGTGGAGTACAACTTAATTTTCACGCAGGTCATGTAACTGGAACAATTATGGCCTCTGGTGTACAAGCGGATGCAAAGGGGATGGCTTCTCAGGCTAAAGTAAATGGATATATGTGGAATAATGATGTAGCCGAGGCAACAGCTGCCGCTGCAAATGGTATGCTGGTATCTAACCACTCTTATGGATTCCGAAGTGACTTGGTTCCTGATCAATATTTTGGAGCTTATATAGACGAATCTGAAGCTTGGGATGAAGTAATGTTCAATGCACCTTATTATCTAATGGTAGTTGCCGCAGGTAATGACGGTAACCAAAACAACTACAATGGTCAACCACTGGGTGGAAACTCATCATATGATAAGTTAACCGGGCACTCTACTTCAAAAAACAATATGGTGGTTGCGAATGCACAAGATGCAAGTATAAATGCAGATGGATCATTAAGCAGTGTAACAATCAATAGTTCTAGTAGTGAAGGACCAACTGATGATTTTAGAATCAAGCCGGATATTACCGGAAACGGGACTGGTGTCTATTCAACATATGCTAGCAGTGATACTGCCTATAATAGTATTACAGGAACGTCAATGGCCTCTCCAAATGTTACCGGATCTTTATTATTATTACAACAGCATTATGATAATCTAAATGGAAGTTTTATGAGAGCAGCTACTTTAAAAGGAGTTGCACTTCATACTGCTGATGATGCAGGACCTTCTGGACCTGATGCGGTATATGGATGGGGGTTAATGAATGCGAAAGCTGCTGCAGAGGTTATTTCTGCTAACGGAAATGAAACGAAAATTGAGGAACTTACTTTGAATAGTGGTCAAACGTACTCAATTACTGTAGATTCTGACGGAGTGAACCCTTTGTTAGCTTCTATTTCTTGGACAGATCGTGCAGGTACAGCTACTACAGCCACCAACTCTTCGACTGCTATTTTAGTAAATGATTTAGACATTAGAGTTACACAAAATTCTACAACTTATACTCCTTATAGATTAACCAGTATTACTACCAACGGAACAGGAGATAATACAGTCGATCCCTACGAGAGAATTGATATAGCAAATGCTTCTGGTTCTTACACAATTACAGTAACCAATAAAGGTTCTTTAGTTGGCGGAAGTCAGAATTTTTCTCTTATTGTAACTGGATTAACAGGCACACCTGTTGTTTGTAATGCTACAGTCCCTGCAGGAGTAGGGTCAACTAACATAGGCTCTGATACAGCGACCATCAACTGGACTGCAATTCCTGGAGCATCTTTTGATGTAAGATATCGCCAAACTGGTACTTCAACGTGGACCACACAAACAGCTAGCGGAACTTCTGCCACAATTCCTGGTTTAGCTGCCACTACATCATACGAAGTACAAGTAAGAAGTAACTGTTCTGATGGTTCAACTTCTTCTTATAGTGCATCTACTACTTTTACTACTACCGAAATTCAACTAAACTATTGCGCATCAAATGGGAATAGTATAGCAGATGAATATATTGGGAATGTACAACTAGGAACAATTAACAATGCTTCTGGCGCAGGAAGTGGTGGTTATACCGATTTTACCTCTGTTTCCACGTCAATTTCAAAAGGAGAAACCTATACCATTACTGTAACACCAACCTGGACAGGAACGGTTTATAGCGAAGGGTACAGTGTATGGATTGACTACAACCAAAATGGTAGTTTTACCGACGCAGGAGAACAAGTGTGGACTCAAGCAGCTACACAAACCACACCTGTTAGTGGAGCCTTTACAGTACCTGCAAGTGCAACCAATGGAAACACAAGAATGCGTGTTTCTATGAAATATAACGGTGTACCAACTTCTTGTGAATCATTCCAGTATGGAGAGGTAGAAGATTATTCGGTGACTATTGGAGCTTCTACTGGTGATACACAAACACCAACAGCACCCACAGGATTAGCTGCTTCTGATGTCAAAGAAACTACGGTCACTTTATCTTGGAATCCAGCCACAGATAATGTAGGTGTAACAGCATATGATGTATATCAAGGTAGCTCTATTCTTGGTGAAGTAACAACAACTACGGCAAACGTTACCGGACTAACAGCAAGCACAGCTTATCAATTTAGCGTAAAAGCAAAAGATGCTGCTGGAAATGAATCAGCATTTAGTAATACAGTGAATGTTACTACTGCAGCAGCACCTGACACGCAAGCGCCAACAGTACCAACAGGATTAACAGCATCAAATGTTGCAGAAACTACAGTAACTTTATCCTGGAATCCAGCTACAGATAATGTAGGTGTAACGGCATACGATGTATACCAGGGCAGCACTAATCTTGGAGAAGTTACAGATACAACTACAAACGTAACTGGATTAACCGCTGATACAGCATATCAGTTTAGCATAAAAGCAAAAGATGCTGCCGGAAATGAATCAGCATTTAGTAATATAATAACGGTAACTACATCGGGAGGATCTACCGGAAGTGGTTGTACATCAGGTATTTCTTCTTTCCCTTATGATGAGGGATTTGAAAATACGCTTGGATCATGGACACAGTCTAACACTGATGATATTAACTGGTCAGTTGATGCTAGTGGAACACCTTCTAGCGGCACAGGACCGTCTTCTGCAGCACAAGGCTCTTACTACATTTTTGTGGAAGCTTCTGGTAACGGAACAGGGTATCCTAACAAACAAGCAATCTTAAACTCACCTTGTTTTGATTTATCCAGTCTTTCTGAAGCTAGTATATCTTTTAGCTACCATATGTATGGTGCAACAGATATGGGAAGTATTGCCTTGGATGCCAGTACCGATAACGGGGTTACATGGACAAATCTTTGGAGTGAATCAGGAAACAAAGGAAACTCTTGGTTAACAGCCAGTATTGATCTCGCTGCATATGCAGGAGGAAGTGTTCAACTTAGGCTAAATAGAATTACCGGATCTACGTGGCAAGCTGATATTGCAATTGATAACCTATCATTATCCAATACCTCTGGTGGCGGCGGATCAACTGATATTTGCGAAGGAGTATCAGAATGGTCAAGTTCTCAATCATACCAACCTGGAGATCGAGTTACGTACCAAGGAAATTTATTTGAAAGAACTACTACAGGGTGGACTAATCTAGGAGCTTGTGGAACTACCGTATCATTTACGACAATTTCTGAAGATCCTCTAGGACCACCAACAGCATTATTATCTGTATACCCTAATCCGTTAAAAGGAGCAATTCTTAATGTACGTGCAGGAAATTCAGGAACCGAACAATACTCTATATACAATATGTTAGGGCAAACTGTTCTTAAAGGAACTTTCTCTAACACTATCAATGTTCAGAGTCTAGAAGCTGGAGTGTATATGCTAAAAATAAATAATCAGACTGCTCGCTTTATAAAAGAATAAAATTATAGATAGATAACCTTAATTTTATAAAAGCCCTGAAGCAAGTTGTTTCAGGGCTTTTTGTTTACTGACACCCTCTGAAATAAATTGACATAAGTCGACCGTTATCAAAACCCAATCCAAAGTTTATTCATCAAATAAGAATTAAAAAGCAATTTATTCTAGATATTTGTCATCAACATAGCATATTTGAGTATTAAGCCTAAAACACCTAATTTTACACAAATAAAAAATCATTAGGAAATAACATTCACCAAGTAAAAGTAATCTGTTACAAATCACCACCAGGTTTCTGGACAGCTCAAACCATTTAAAATATTGAAAAGCTTTTTTTATAAAATATTTTCTAAACAAAACCAAAAAACTCAAGAAGAAACTCAGGAAGATCTTATGAAAAAATTTCTTGTAGTAGGTCTCGGTAATATTGGACCTAAATATCATAACACTCGTCATAATATTGGCTTTAAGATTCTAGATTCACTGGCAAAAGAAGAAAGTCTAACTTTTGAAACCGCAAAACTTGGTGATCTAACAACTTATAAGCATAAAGGACGTACGATTCTTTTGTTAAAACCAAATACCTTTATGAATCTTAGTGGAAAGGCAGTTAAATATTGGTTGACTAAAGAAAAGGTTCCTGTGGAAAACCTATTAATCATTACAGATGACATTAATCTTTCCTTCGGAACTATTCGGCTAAAGGCAAAAGGTAGCGCAGGAGGTCATAATGGACTGAAAGATATAGAAGCCCAACTAAACACCTCTAAATACTGCAGGTTCCGGTTTGGTGTTGGAGCAGAATTTAATAAAGGAAGACAGGTTGATTATGTTTTGGGAGAATGGGGAACCGAAGAAGAAATTGCTATGCCCGAACGTTTAGACAAAGCAGTTGCTTTAATAAAATCCTTTGCAACGGCTGGACTAGCAAATACTATGAATGCCTTTAACGGAAAATAAATAGTACATCTCACAACATTTGTTTAATTTTATAGCTCATAATTACTACTTGACAACCACTGTAGCAAATGTTATGCAAACTTGGATTACAAAGCATGATTTTACTAAAATTAATCTTTTTGGAACAAAAAACCACTTCAGAATTGACATTAATTTCTTCGCCTCTTATCATATTTCACCAAGCACTAAAAACCAATAAAAACCTAGGATGAAACGCTATACAGATGCCAAGACATATGACAACCAAACACCATCAGTAGTAACTATTGGAACTTTTGATGGAGTACATATTGGGCACAAAAAAATAATTGAACGGTTAGTAGAGGCTGCTAAACGAAATAACCTTGAATCTGTTATTCTTACCTTTTTTCCTCATCCGAGAATGGTGTTACAAAAAGATACAAACATCAAATTGATCAACACCATCGACGAACGAATTCAGATTCTAGAAAAAACAGGGTTAGACAGCTTGGTAATCCATCCATTTACTAAAGAGTTTTCCAGACTTTCTGCAAAAGAATATGTAGAAGAAATGTTGATTAAAAAACTAAGCGTACGTCACGTTATTATCGGGTATGACCATCGTTTCGGAAGAAATCGAAATTCTAATATTACGGATCTTGCTTCTTTTGGAATTAAAAATGATTTTACCGTTGAAGAAATTTCCAAACAGGATATTGATGACGTAGCTGTAAGTTCTACTAAAATTCGAGAAGCTCTACTTGATGGAAATATTGCTAAAGCCAATAAGTATTTGGGATATAATTTTATGCTTACTGGTAAGATCATCAAAGGAAAAGAACTTGGCCGCAAACTAGAATACCCTACTGCCAATCTTCATATAGAAGAAGAATATAAGCTCATCCCAAAAAAAGGTGTATATATTGTAAAGTCTCAGATCAACAATAAAACATATTTTGGAATGATGAATATTGGTTTTAATCCTACTGTAGATGGAAAACATCAAACTATTGAAACTCATTTTTTTGATGCTTCCTTTAACTTATATGAAAAAAAGATTCAGATAGAAATGCTAAAACGAATTAGAGATGAGAAAAAATTTGACTCTATTGAAGCGTTAAAAACTGCGATGCAGGATGATGAAGACTTTTCCAGAGATTTTATAAACTCTATGGTATGATTAATCGTTGGCTATTTACACAAATAGATAACAGTGCTTTAATAATATTTAGAGTTTTTTTTGGATTTCTGATTGCCGCAGAATCTTTTGGAGCTATTCTTACCGGATGGGTAAAACGAACGCTCGTAGAACCCCAATTCACATTTAACTTTATAGGATTAGATTTTTTACAGCCTCTTTCTGGCAACGGTATGTATTACTACTTTGCATTGATGGGGATACTTGGTGTTTTTATAATGATTGGTTTTAAGTACCGATGGAGCATGATTGGATATACATTTCTTTGGGCAGGAGTCTATTATATGCAAAAGTCATCCTATAATAATCACTATTATCTATTATTACTACTGTGTATTCTGATGAGCACACTTCCTGCTAGCGGTTATTTTTCTATGGATGTGAGACGAAATCCGTCATTAAAAAAAATAGCAATGCCCCAATGGTGTGTATTACTCATTATAATACAGCTCTGGATTGTATACACATACGCTTCAGTCGCAAAATTATATCCGGACTGGTTAGATTATACAGTGGCAAAAAACCTAATGCTTTCCCGGGCTAATTATCCGATTATTGGAACGCTCCTACAACAACATTGGACACACGTTAGTATTACCTATTTTGGAATTTTATTTGACCTTCTTATCATTCCTTTGTTATTATGGAGAAAAACTCGTCTTTCTGCATTTATCATTAGTATCTTTTTTCACTTATTTAATTCAATTGTATTTCAGATAGGGATATTTCCATACCTATCCTTAGCCTTTAGTGTATTTTTCTTTTCTAAAGAATGGATCCATAGCATTTTTATGTTTAAAAAAGAGTTCTACACTGCGAACGAGGTGATCGTTCCAACATACAAAAAACTTTTAATTCCAGCATTAGTCATTTGGTTTATCATCCAACTTGCTTTACCTGTTCGCCATTGGTTCATCCCTGGAGACGTATTATGGACAGAAGAAGGACACAAATTAAGCTGGAGAATGATGCTTCGGGGCCGATCGGGTTATACTAATTTCTATGTTGAATTTAAGGATGATAAATCCCGTAAAGTGAAAATTGACAAAAATCAATATCTAACCATAAAACAACGCCGTCTGGTAAATACTAAACCCGACGCCATATGGCAATTTGCTCAATTCCTTAAAAAAGAATACCTGAAAGAAGGACAAGATATAGCTGTTTATGCTAACAGTAAGGTTTCTGTAAATGGCAAAAAGCTAAAAGTATTAATTGATCCAGATATTGATTTGACAAGTGTAGAATGGAATTATTTTACTACCAATCCTTGGGTTATTAAATATAATAAAGAATAAACATATCTAAACTACCAAGATGTATAGAACTGTATCCATATGCGTATAATTTCTCTTGCCTTTTTTTATGTTTTCATAATAGTTTTTTCATTTTCTGTTAAATCTCAGGAAAAGAAGGATCAGTATTCCTTTTTTGGTCAAACGCCTAACACCGTAGACCAACACTTTTATAGAGACCTAAAGGCCTCAAAAAACCTTCTAAAGAGAATAAAAATAATAGATACTATTGCAACAATTCATCTTCAGGCAGGTAATACGGATTCTATTATATATTATGGAAACCTATTACAACAAGAAATTGGTAACAGAAACAACAAACTTTTAGCGTATGATTTCTATCTTTCTAGATCCTACGATATTCTGGGTAAAGGTAAATTAGAGAAAGGGCTTTTTGATGACGCTATGAAGCATCGTCTCCAAGGTATCGCTATTTCGCCTGTTTCCAAAATGAGCAAAATGTACTACACGCATCAAATAGGATTAGGTGTAGTATACCTTTATCAAAAAGAATATGACACCGCTTTATCAATATTTCAAACCTGTTTAGAAAATGCAGTAGATACTGAAGTATTAATTTTGGCAAAAAAACACCTGGCAGATACCTATTTTTTTAAAAAAGACGTTTCAAAAGCAAAATCTAAGTATCTAGAAGTTTTAGAGAACCTGCGTCTTTATGAAAATAATAAAATCAGATTAGAAACTCAACTAAAACTTGGAAGGATAGATATGTTCGAAAATAACCTTAGCCATGCCCTAGAATATTTTCGATCTGTAAAGGAAATTTCCTTACAAAATAAATTTTACGACCTCTATATCAATGCTGTCATACAGATGGGTATTGTATACTATAATCAAGAACGTATACAAGATGCAGAAATAATATTATCATCTGCCTATGTAAATACAGTACAATGGAATAAACTAGAACTACAAAGAGATGTTATCATGGTTCTTAGAAATCTAAAAGTGGCAGAAAAAGATTATGAAAACGCTTATAACTTAATGACCCAATACCTCGGTGTTTCTAATAAAATCCTGACAAATCAGAACAAGGAGATCGTAAAGGAAATGGAAGTAAAATACCAAACTCTTCAAAAAGAAAAGGAAATATTAGCGCTTAAAGAAGAACAGCTATTAAAAGAAAGTGAAATTGAAAGACAACGCACGATCAAAAAAGCATTTCTCATAGGTTTTCTTGTGGTATTACTTCCGATAATAGCACTGTTGTTGGTATACTTCCAGAAATTAAAAACACAAGTTGAACTCAATAAATCTCAAAAAGAAGTAAACTCTCAAAAAGTGCATGGATTGATGAAAGATCAGGAGCTTAACCTAGTGAAAGCAACAATGGACGGACAAAATAACGAACGTATGCGCCTTGCCAGAGAATTACACGATAGCATTGGAGGAAATCTTGCAAGTATAAAACTACAACTTTCTAATGCGAATTATACTGAAAATCCACAAACAAAAATCATGAAACAGGTTGATGAAACGTATCAACAGGTGCGTAATATATCACATAATCTAGCCTCTAAAAAATTTCAAAATAATGGTATTTCTACATTGGTGAAAGAATACGTAAATAATATACAGCAAGGCAGTGATCAAATGATTTCTTTTAATCCCTATCCCGAGGGAACACTCAACGAAATAGAAAACCCTTTAAAAGAAGAATTATTCAAAATTATTCAGGAGCTCCTAACAAATACCTTAAAACACGCAAAAGCCGACCAAATTGATATTTACCTTAATGGACACGAAACCTCCTTACAACTTCTTTTTGAGGATAACGGAATTGGCTTTGACACAGCTAATGTAGCAGATGGTATTGGTTTTAAGAATATCAAAAATCGATTAAACCCTTTATCAGGAAATATGATTATTGATTCTGCATCTAACAGAGGAACCGTTGTAAATATTGAAATTCCGATAGCTGATTCAATATAAAAAATGGTAAGAAAGGTATTTCTGTTGTCATTATTTTTTTACTATTTCATTTTTGTTAAAAATTACTCTTTCCATAGTATTACAGAATGAAGGATTTATTAAATTTGCTCCTTTAATGCGAAAAAGATCACGGTTCTTTGACAAGCTCAAGAACAACTTATATTCTTTCGCCCAAAACAAAAATCATGTTACTTGTACAACAAATCATAGCAAACAAAGAGGAGTATATCAAGGCATTCGCTAAAAGAAATTTTGATGCTGCTCCTATACTGGAAAAAGTAATTCATCTGGACGAAGAAAGACGTGCTACGCAGGCAAAACTTGACAACACCCTTGCCGACTCCAATAAATTATCGAAAGAAATTGGAATGCTATTTAAAAATGGCGAAGCCCAAAAAGCTACTATTTTAAAAGAAAAAACAAGTCAACTGAAAGAGAGCTCTAAAAGTTTATCTATAAGATTAACAGAAATACAGGAAGAGCTTACAGAGCTTCTTTACACGATTCCCAACGTTCCCCACACTTCTGTTCCTGACGGACAAACTGATGAAGATAATGAAGAAATATTTAGAGAAGGAAATATACCGGTTCTAGTAGATGGAGCTATACCACATTGGGAATTGGCAAAAAAATACGACATCATTGATTTTGAACTTGGTGTTAAGATTTCAGGAGCCGGATTCCCAGTCTATAAAGGGAAAGGAGCAAAACTTCAGCGTGCTTTGATCAGTTACTTTCTGGATAAAAATACAGAAGCTGGATATAAAGAGTATCAAGTTCCGTATCTGGTTAATGAGGCTTCGGGTTATGGCACAGGACAATTGCCCGATAAAGAAGGACAAATGTACCACGTTACCACAGATGATTTATATCTGATTCCTACTGCAGAAGTACCAGTAACTAATATGTTTAGAGATGATTTAGTCAATGAAAATGATCTCCCAATCTGTTGTACTGGATACACTCCTTGTTTCAGGAGGGAAGCTGGATCTTATGGAGCACATGTGCGTGGATTAAATCGTCTGCACCAATTTGATAAAGTAGAAATTGTACGGATAGAAAAACCAGAAAATTCATACGAGGCCCTCGACGGAATGGTAGCTCATATAAAAGAAATTCTAAAAGAATTAAAGTTGCCATATCGTATCCTTCGTCTGTGTGGAGGTGATATTGGATTTACATCTGCGCTCACATATGATTTTGAAGTGTTTTCTACCGCACAGGATCGCTGGTTAGAAATAAGCTCTGTCTCTAATTTTGAATCTTATCAGGCAAATCGCCTTAAATTGAGATACAAAGATGCTAACGGAAAAAACCAACTGGCGCACACGCTTAATGGAAGTTCCCTTGCACTGCCGAGAGTGTTAGCAGGTATTTTGGAAAACTACCAAACTTCAGAAGGAATAAAAATACCGGATGTTCTAGTTCCATACTGTGGCTTTGATATGATAAAGTAGGGTTTTAGAGTTTTAAAATAATCGAATTTACGAAAGGCAAGTTATATAACTATGGATCACCAGGCTTTTGCGTTTCCTATAGGTTTGTGAAATAGAGTATTATACCCATTTTTTTCCTAAAATCACCATCTCGAATATAACGAGACTAACGTACTACGTTACTATTTGCTATATTTACAAAAAACTTGTGCAATGCGCTTTATATTTCTTTATATAGCTTTTCTTTTTGCTATACCAATGTTTGGACAATCCGAGCAATTGGCAAAGAATTATATGCAACAAGGTCAGTACGAAAAAGCACTTTCTGTATATCAAAAATTATATAGTAAAAACTCAAGCCGTATCAACTACCTTTTGGGACTTGTCGAATCTTATCAGCAACTAGAACAGTTTGAAAAAGCCGAAGAAATTTTAAACAAACACATAGAAAAAAGCCCCAACAACTTACAGATTTTAGTAGAACTGGGACACCACTTTGAGGTTCAGGGTGATGTTATTAAAGCAAATATATACTATGATAAAGCCGTTAAAAATTTTAATCATAATAATGTAAATGCCGCATATACACTGGCGCAAACATTTGAAAAGTATAATCTGTTGGATCAAGCAGCCACGATTTATAAAAAAGGAATGGATTCAAATCCTGGGACTAATTTTAATGTGCAACTTGCCAAGATATACGGTGAGCAAGGTAAATTAGAAGAAATGTTTGGTAGTTATCTTTCGTTACTTCAACTACAACCTAACTATAAAAATATTGTACAAAGAAACTTCAATCAATATATTACTGACGATCCATTAAATGAAGCAAACATAATTTTCAGAAAATTATTGATAAAAAAACTTCAACAAAATCCTGATATTATCTTCAATGAGATGTTAAGTTGGCTTTTTGTGCAGGAAAAAGATTTTAAAAAAGCCTTCGTTCAGGAAAAGGCAATTTATAAGCGTAAAGATGAAGGATTACAAAGCATTCTGGATCTTGCACGTATTGCTATTGGTGCTAAAGACATGAAATCTGCTACCTATATTCTAGATTATATTCTAGAAACACCTGCAGGAAATGACATGAAACTTAAAGCTCATAAAATAATCCTAAAGGCAAAAACGGATTTGGCAGATAAAAAAGAATTTAAGTCCATCAATTCGCAATACGAAGTGATCTTCGAAACATATGGAAAATCCAGAGAAACCATTGGTCTTCAAATTGACTATGCACATTTTCTGGCTTTCAATCAAGATAGGAAACAAGAGGCTATTGAATTTCTTAAACAATTATTGGATAGAGAAAAACTGTCTAGATTTCAATCTTCTCGTGTTAAAATGAAAATTGCAGATATTCTTGTATTAGATCAAAAATTTAATCAGGCTCTTATCTATTATACCCAAGTACAAAATGCCTTAAAAAATAATTTCTTAGCTCAGGACGCCAGATTTAAAGTAGCCAAAACCAGTTATTATAAAGGAGATTTTGCTTGGGCACAGACACAATTAGATGTACTAAAATCATCCACTTCTCAATTAATTGCTAATGACGCAATGGAACTAAGCCTTATCATTAGTGATAACTCTTTAGAAGACTCAACACAGACCGCATTAAAGATTTTTGCCAAAGGTGATCTATTGGCGTTCCAGAATAAGAATCAAGAAGCGATAGCTACTTACGAAAAGATTTTAGTTAATCACAAAGGAGGAAAAATTGAAGATGAAACCTTTCTTCGACAGGCTAAACTATTTGAAAAGGAAAAAGAATTTGAAAAAGCGAAAGTAAATTATCTGAAGATCATCGAGTTTTATCCTAACGACATTCTTGTAGATGATGCTTATTATTGGCTCGCAGAATTATATGTAAATGTGCTAGGAGAACCAGAAAAGGCCAAAGAATTATATGAAAAACTGATTTTTAATCACGCAGATAGTATTTATTTTGTAAATGCTAGAAAAAAATATCGAACCCTGCGGGGGGATGCTATCAATTAGCCTTTATTAAGGTGCTTGCCCTAGTTTACTTTATAATACAATAGTTTACTGCCACTCCGATTAGATGATAGGTTGATTACCGTTATAATTTTGTTTCTTTGCATTTTACAACAATCAACAACTGACGATTCATGTACATTTACAATGTTACCATAAATATTGAAGAAACCAAACACCAGGAATGGTTGTCTTGGATGAAAAATAAGCACATACCTGATATGTTAGCTACCGGAAAATTCAGTAAGGCACTTATGAGCAAGGTACTAGTTGAAGAAGAAATGGGTGGAATCACCTATTCTGTACAGTATACAACGGATAGTAAGACTACGCTAGAACGTTATTATGATGAGGATGCAGAACGTCTTCGATCAGAAACAACTAAGTTTGCCGGGCATTTTGTTGCTTTCAGAACCGAATTAGAAGTTATTAACGAGCAATAATGAAACAATACAGACCAACATCATTGTATGTGATAAAGATTTTTGGTCTTGTGGTTGGAGCTGCATTTTGTATTTTCATCATTAGTTTATTTATAGACATTATTACTTTTTTTGTAGAAAGTTCATTTTTTGAAAAAGTAACATTTATCATCTTGATGACTCTATTTATCATAGCGGCATTTCTTATTATACGTTCTAACAATCCAATGATCAGTTTTGATAACGATTACATATATATAGGTCGACAAAAAGTAAGATATAATCAAGTAAAAAAATTCTTTCCTGCTAAAGGGGGTTCTGAACCTTATATAATAACCAAAGACGGTCATAAAATTGACCTTGAAACTTCCTGGTTTCGAAAAAAGGACCGTATTGAAATAGAAAGGACTATTTTAGAAAAGGTTCAATCACACGCAAAACAAGCCTAGCATGTCATCTAAATTTAGAAAAAACAAAAACCAATCATCAAAAAATAACAGTTGGCGGGAAAAAACGGCTGTTCGAGCAAAAAAACATTTAGGTCAACATTTTCTTAAGGATGAAAATATTGCAAAAAAAATTGGTGATACCCTAACCTTACAGAACTACACAAATGTTATTGAAATAGGTCCTGGTATGGGCGTACTTACGAAATATATTCTGCAAAAAGATGTAAATCTTATTGCTATGGATTTGGACACTGAATCCATCGAATATTTAAACACAAGTTTTCCGCTAGAACATCCACAAATTAGAGAGAGTAAAGGTACATTTAAAGTAGTAGAGGCAGATTTTCTTAAACATAATCTCAATATGTTATTTGATAATGAACCTTTTGCAATTACGGGAAATTTCCCATACAACATTTCATCCCAGATTGTCTTTAAAACACTGGAGAATCGTCAAAGAATACCAGAATTTACTGGAATGTTTCAGAAAGAAGTTGCTCAGCGTATTTGCGAAAGACCCGGAAGTAAAGTTTATGGTATTCTCTCTGTACTAACTCAAGCATTCTATGATGCGGAATATTTATTCTCGGTTCCACCATCTGTTTTTAATCCACCACCCAAAGTAGATAGCGGGGTATTAAGGTTAACCCGAAAACCTATAAAATCACTTCCTTGCAATGAGAAGTTTTTTTACAAAGTAGTTAAAACCTCCTTTGGACAACGAAGAAAAACCCTGAAGAATAGCTTAAAAACTTTCCAGTTGAGTAATGAAATTAAAGAAATGGACATCTTAGCCTATAGACCTGAACAATTAAGTGTAGATCAGTTTATAGAATTAACAGTACTTATCGAAAAATCGGTAAGTTAATTTCATTTAACACCAATCTAAACCACAATTGAATTCTTTGGTTATCTTTGTGAGCGTTTGTAAAGAAATCCAAAAACACCTATTTCATGTCATTCGAGATTTCCAATGAGCTTATCGAACAAGTTAAAATCCTCATTCAAGATGAAGAGGACACCCACTTGCAAGAACTACTTAATGAAATCCACTTTGCCGATACCGCTGAGATCATTGGAGAATTAAATCTATATCAAGCAACATATCTAATTAAGCTACTCGATAGCGAAAAGTCTTCTGAAGCCCTTATGGAGTTAGAAGAGGATTTTAGAGAGCGCATTTTGGACAACTTATCTGTAAAGGAAATTGCAGAAGAGCTAGAAGAAATGGATACCGATGATGCAGCTGATATTATTGCAGAATTACCCGAGGGTCGTGCAGAAGAAGTAATTGCAGAAATAGAAAACGAAAAGCACGCAGAAGACATAAAAGAACTGCTACTATATGCTGAGAATACTGCGGGTGGATTGATGGCAAAAGAACTGGTAAAGGTGAAGGAAACCTGGACAGTCGCTGGATGTGTTCGCGAAATGCGTCAACAAGCTGAAAAAGTAACCAGAGTACACTCTATTTATGTAGTAGATAAAGAAGGGAGGCTCAAAGGAAGATTGTCTCTTAAAGACTTACTTACTGCTTCTGCCAAAGCTTACATCAGTGAAGTATATATTCCTAAAGTAGACTATGTAAATGTAGAAACTGAAGGTGAAGAAGTCGCTAGGGTTATGCAAAAATACGACCTGGAAGCCATTCCTGTAGTAGATAATGAAACAGTACTGGTGGGTCGCATTACCATTGATGATATGGTAGATTTTATAAAAGATGAAGCCGAAAAAGATTATCAAATGGCTGCAGGTATATCCCAGGATGTCGAAGCAGATGATAATGTGTGGCAACTTACAAGAGCGCGCTTACCCTGGTTAATATTAGGTTTGTTTGGAGGATTAGGAAGTGTTTTTATCATGCAAGATTTTGAAGATGTTATGACAAATCCAAGAATACGAGATTTATTTTTCTACACACCACTTATTGCAGCAATGGCTGGTAATGTTGGGGTTCAATCTTCTGCGATTATTGTACAAGGTTTAGCAAATGATAATGTGAAAGGAAGCTTATTGAATCGGTTATTGAAAGAAGTAGGGTTAAGCTTGATCAACGGAGTTGCACTGGCACTTTTGGTTATCGTCTTCGGACTAATCATGAATTATGAGATTTCATTTAGTCTTACAATAGCCGTAGCTTTAATGAGCGTTATTATTGTAGCAGCATTAATTGGTACGTTTGTCCCAATAATTCTTGATAAAAGAGGTATCGACCCAGCAATCGCAACAGGTCCTTTTATAACAACAAGCAACGACATTTTTGGAATTTTTCTTTTCTTTTATATTGCGAAAGTAATTCTAGGATTTTAACAAAAACGCTGATATAATAGTTCTAGCAAGTATACACTTGCGGACAAGCAATAAATTTACTGCAGTAGAGCGGACCGGTTACGGCACCACTACAAGAACAGCCACATAGAGATAAATCAATGCCAGCTCGACCTTTGATCATACTTTGATGCTCTCTAGAAAGCATTTTAACACCACTGATGTTTAAAAGATTTGATTTCATGAAATACACGTTTTTAAGTTAGTTTAATAAATTTATAACATCTCTTTATGCTTTAAAATGTTTTTAACGTTTTTATAAAATCATTTGGAGTATATTATCAAAATAAAATTAGCACACGCCTATAATGAACTCTCGGATATTTAAAGCAAGAATTATAGTTAGTGCATCCGCAATTGATGATATGAATCACGTCAATAATGTGATGTATTTACAATGGATCCAGGATATAGCAAGAAAACACTGGGAAACTAAAACGGATCAAAAAACAAGAAACACCTACGTCTGGGTGGTGTTGAATCATTATATAGAATACCATAATCCAGCTTTTGAGAATGATGAATTAACTATTCAAACCTGGATTGATCATCACCACGGAGCAAAAAGCGAACGACATACTAAAATCATAGAAACTTCTTCTCAAAAAGTGATTGTTACAGCCAAAACCATGTGGTGTTTGCTACATAAAGAAACGTTAAGGCCTACTAGAATTAATCAAGAAATAAGTACCTTGTTTTTACCAAATTAAGTTAAAAAATGAAGGCGATTAATATTCAGGATAAACTTTCACAATTTGATAAACAATGGCATCCTCATCGAATCGCCAAGGTTGATGATAACCAGATATACTTGGCAAAAGTATGCGGTGATTTTATATGGCATAAACACGAACACGAAGATGAGCTTTTTCAGGTAGTCAAAGGTACGCTTTATATGAAATTCAAAGATAAAACCGTAAAGGTAGAACCTGGTGAAATTATTGTAGTTCCGAAGGGAGTGGAACATTGTCCTTCTACAAAAAATAATGAAGAAGTGCACCTCCTTTTATTTGAAAAAGCAAATACGAAGCATACTGGAGAAGTTACTTCAGAAAGAACTGTATCAAATTATATAGACCTATGAGTTTAGATAGAAGATCATTTATTCGTAACATTGGGCTTGTGGCAGGTTACAGTCTTCTACCTTCTTCTTATTTATTTTCAAACACATCAAATAAGAAATTAGGAATCTGCTTGGTGGCGTTAGGCAATTATAGCACTACCGTGTTAGCACCAGCGTTACAATTAACAAAACATTGTCGATTATCAGGAATAGTGACAGGAACACCTTCTAAAATACCTTTTTGGCAAAAAAAATATGGTATCCCTGACAAAAATGTATACGATTACGAAACGATGGATCGTATTGCAGATAATTCTGACATTGATGTCTTATACATTGTATTGCCCACAGGTTTACACGCTAAATATGCTATCAAAGCAGCAAATACAGGAAAACATGTGTGGTGTGAAAAACCCATGGCAAAAACAGAAAAAGAATGTCTATCGATTATAGAAGCTTGTGATAAAAATAAAGTAAAACTTTCTATAGGTTATCGAATGCAGCACGAACCAAACACCCGACAACTTATAAAATGGAACACGACTAAACCTTACGGAAAAATAGAGTCCGTTTATGCTGAGATTGGTTATAATGTAGGAGATCCACAAAAAAGCTGGAGACTAGATCGTGAACTAGGTGGAGGTACTATGTATGATTTAGGCGTATATTCATTAAATGCTGCGAGATATTCAACTGGTGAAGAACCAATATCGGTGGTAGCAGAACAAATGACTACAAGACCTAAAATATTTACCGAAACCGATGAAACAACACATTTTACATTAGAATTTCCTTCAGGAGCAGTCGCTCACGGAAAAACTAGTTTAGGACAGGACATGCACAAACTACGTGTCAATTGTAATCATGGATGGTATCAGTTACAACCTTTTTCTATGTACGCAGGTGTCAAAGGAAAAACCAGTGACGGAAAACTACTTAACACTTATATAGAAAATCAACAGGCAAAACAAATGGACGATGATGCACTGTCCATACTAAATAACACCAATGTACTTGTTCCTGGTAAAGAAGGAATGAAGGATATCAGAATTGTAGAAGCTATCTATAAATCCGCAAAAGAAAAACGTAAAATCAGTTTGATTTAACTTTTATGGGTTACGGCATTCAATAGCTAGATTAAATCTTACATTAATTGGAACTTACAGTTCGTTCTTGCAAGATCGTATATCTTCATAGAAGATACGATAATCTGTAGTAGTAACTACTTGTCCTTTTGTACTAAGTCTCACTGTCCCGTTTTTAGTTATTTCTGTGTAAGGCACCTTCTTCTTTGCGTATCCTTTATAAACAAATTCAAAATAACTATCTGCTTTCATTTTACTTGGGTTGATAAGAAAATCATACAATCCATCTTTATCCGTATATGCTTTCATGCACGTATTCTCATCTACTACTAACTTTACCGCTACATACTCCATTACCTTTTTTCTTTTGCCAAGAACTTTACCGGTTAATAATTCATCTTCGGTGATGGCTTCGATGTCTTCACTTTCATTTAACGTCTCCCCTTTTTGTTGAGACTTACAAGAAATAAGTAGGGTAATAAAAAATAGTGATAGTAAAATTGATCTCATGGTACTTTAATTTTGGGTTTTTTACTCGTTATCGTAAGTAATTATATTGTCTTCCTAATTCTTGTTCAATTTACAAAATAAAACTACTTGTTTCACATAACAACTAGAGTGTTTTTTTATAATTAAATAAGGTTGTCAAAATTTATGTCAAATTCAAAAAAACTTCTATACACTATTGATCTTTTTAACTAGCGTGCATATGAAATTTCTTTTCTAAAAAAACAGGTATAAATACTATGTTTTTACTGGTATTAATTTTATAGTTTTAAAGTACGAAAAATAGTTTCAAAATTCCAAATCATGGCTACAGCAGACGGTACCAGTAACACTACAACTAAAACAAAAAAGCAAATTTCCCCTAAACCAGAAATTGTTCCTGGGATTTCTAAAGAGATCATCGATGAACTGAGCACCGAGATAAACAATATATTATCGTTTGCCGTTTATAATGGTATTATTATCAATACTGAAGTAAATAGCCTTATTCAGAAAAGCTCTGTAGATGACTTGATTAATGCGCATAACTTATTGTGTAAAAATATTGCCCCCGCGACTCCTAAGTCAATTCATTATACAAAACAACTGAATCAACAGGGAAAAGGCAAAACGCTATTTGGAAAACTTCCATTGGTAAGAAATTTAGTTATACTCGCTCTATTTTTCCTGGTAACGTTTATCGTCTCTAGTTTATCACCTGAGGTAAATAACCAATCGCTTGATAAGGGAATATTAAATAACAATGGGATTCCATTACTGCTAAATCTAAGTTTCTTATCATCTGTTTCGGGTTTAGGAGTACTATTCTATTTACTAAAAAATGTAAGTAGCTCAGCAAAAAACAGCACTTTAGTGCCAGAAGACACTATCTATTATATTACTATGATTATACTCGGTGTTATTGCCGGTCTTATATCTTCAGAAATTATTTCTTTTTACAAAACTGATCCAGACGATATTAATCTATTTAATAAAAGTGTATTAGCACTGATCGGTGGTTTTTCGTCTGATGCAATTTTTAGCATTTTACAAGGTATTATTACGAGAATTAAAGCAATTTTTATTCCTGCAAACACAACATCGTGAGATCAATAGGTATGCTTATTCATATACTATCCATATACGACTAAAATCATTCATTATGGATAGATAGGTTTATCATATCAACTCTTTTTTTTTAAAAAAGTTAAAAACGGCTTTATACAATATAAATATCGAGTCATCCTTACTCCGATTGAAATTATTTGTCTTTTATTAATTACTTTTGAAGTATTAATAGAACATTGTAATGAAAATACTCCATATAGATGCTAATCATCCATTACTATTAGAACAACTGAATGACCTTGGGTTCGAAAACGAAGAAGATTATATTTCTACTAAATCTGCGGTGGAAACAAAAATAAAAGAATTTGAAGGTATTATCCTCCGAAGTCGTTTTAGGATCGACAAAGACTTTTTAGATAACGCTGCAAACCTAAAATTTATAGGTCGTGTTGGCGCAGGTTTAGAAAATATTGATATCGAGTATGCCAAAAAAAAAGGAATTAAACTTTTCTCTGCACCAGAAGGAAATCGTAATGCTGTGGGAGAACATGCACTAGGCATGATATTATCATTATTCAACAAATTAAATAGTGCAGATCACCAAGTAAGGAACGGTCAATGGAATCGCGAAAAAAACAGAGGGATAGAGCTTGATCTAAAAACAGTAGGCATCATTGGTTATGGAAATATGGGAAGAGCATTTGCCCGTAAACTTAGAGGTTTTGATGTAGAGGTTATTTGTTATGACATCAAAGAAGATATAGAAAATAGTGATGCCACACAGGTAACATTAGCAGAACTTTTTGATAAAACAGATGTTTTGAGTTTACACACACCGTGGACGCCGCTCACTGATAAAATGATTGATCAGAAATTTATAACTAATTTCAAGAAACCTTTCTGGCTTATTAATACAGCAAGAGGTAAAAACGTTGTAACAAGGGATTTGGTAGCAGCGCTACAATCTGGAAAGGTCTTAGGTGCCGGACTTGATGTTTTGGAATATGAAAAATCTTCTTTTGAAAATTTGTTTACGGAAGAAAGCGACATGCCACAACCGCTTCAGGAACTCTTAAAAATGAACAATGTGATCTTAAGTCCTCATATTGCAGGGTGGACAATAGAGTCAAAAGAAAAACTGGCACAAACTATTGTCGATAAAATAAAAGCAGCATTTTGCTAAGAGAAGTTTTTACATCCCTGGTTTCTAAATATTCTGAAGATAAAGAATATATTGATTCCCTATGGAATGAAATCTTTAAAAATCATACTAAGAAAAACCGATATTATCATAATACATTACATCTGGAAAACTTATACCGGCAATTACTTTCTGTAAAAAAAGAAATTATAGACTGGGATATACTGCTATTTGCATTATACTACCACGACTATATTTACAATGTATTAAAACAGGATAATGAAGAACGAAGCGCTCAAAAAGCTAGTAAGGTATTACATTCTTTATCCATAGATTCAGAGAGAATTGAACTGTGTAAAGGAATAATTTTAGCTACTCAGGGACATCAAGTCTCAGAGGATATGGATACCAATTGTTTTACCGATGCGGATCTTTCAATCTTAGGAAGCAGTTGGGAAGTATATGAGATTTATTTTAAAAATGTAAGAAAAGAATATAAATACTATCCAGATTTCATGTATCACAAAGGTAGAGTCAAGGTGTTAAAACACTTTATTGACATGCCTCGTATCTTCAAAACAAATTATTTCTATGCGAAGTTTGAAAACCAAGCTAAAAAAAATCTGCAACAAGAAATTAATTTAATTTCTTACTAAATCATGTGATAATACCTAAACAAAATAGTCCCTATGGTTTTATTACATTTATATCATGAAGAAAACCATACTCATCTTCGGAACTTTAGTGTTAGCATTACTTCTGCTTTTTCAGCTTAGTAAATACAGTCTTATTTCTGGTAACACTTCTATTGAATTTATTATTGCTGGCATCGCTGTAGTCTTTTTTGTGATTGGTGTTATTATTAATAAAAAAGTACTCTATCGAAGCAAAGTAGTTTCTAAAGAAATTGATCACGAGAAAATAAAAGCACTCGGCTTAAGCAAGCGTGAACAAGAGGTGTTATCTGAAATAGCATCCGGATTATCCAATAAAGAGATTGCAGAAAAGCTTTTTGTATCAGAAAGCACCATAAAAACTCATGTTTCCAATGTCTTGCTTAAGCTAAATGCTAAACGTAGAACGCAGGCAATACAGATTGCAAAAGAGCTCCGAATCATACCCTTTTAGATGATTTTACCTTAAAAGTATACTACAAATTATTCACAGGAAATGATTGAGTATTTTTGCAAGAGTTTACTAAATTCATACTTTAGTATGAGTCCTTTTTTAGCTTTCTAACCTACTTTTGACCTCAACCAATAAATAATTCAAAAATGAAAAACACAGTTCTACGATACGGAATATATGGAGCAATTACTATATGCATATTATTTATGCTAAGCCTTACTTTTGGTAAAAACCTTTCTTATTCTTTACAAGAAGTTATTGGCTATGCAAGTATGGTCATCTCATTACTTTTTATATTCTTTGGAATAAAACATTATAGAGATAAAGAAAATAATGGAGCGGTATCTTTTGGAAAAGCACTTATCATAGGTATACTGATTTCCCTGTTTGCTGCACTGGCATTTGGAATCATAGATGTTATCTATATAAAATATATCAATCCTGATTTCACTGAAGAATACTATAACCATATGGTAGAACAGATGAGCAACTCTCTCCCGGAGGCCACGTTTCATGTGAAACTCCAAGAATTAGAAACGCAAAAGAAACTATTTTCAAGTCCTTTGATGAATTTTTTATTAATGTCTGCTACCGTATTGGTCATCGGATTTATAATTTCATTAATTTCAGGACTTGTTCTGCAAAAAAAAACAGCAACCAATAATTAAGAATCAATATCTATGCAATATCAAGTAAGTACACCTGATGAATATCTGGAAGCCATACCAGAAGAGCGTAAAGAGCCTATGAGAAATCTTCGTAAAGTGATTTTAGATAACTTACCTAAAGGATTCTCTGAAGAAATCAATTACGGAATGATAGGGTATGTAGTTCCGCACGAGATATATCCTAACGGATACCATTGTGACCCTAAACTTCCGTTGCCATTTATGAATATTGCCTCTCAAAAAAACTTTATAGCAGTCTATCATTCAGGGATTTATGCTGATAAAGATTTAATGGATTGGTTTGTATGTGAATATCCAAAATACGTGAAGACTAAGTTGGATATGGGTAAAAGTTGTATACGTTTTAAAAAAGTAGATCAAATTCCGCTCAAACTCATCGGAGAATTAGCTACAAAATTATCCGTTTCTCAGTGGATCGAAATGTATGAAACCAATATTCAAAAGAAATAATCAGTATTATGTATAAAGAGAGTCATAACAATTAAAAATCAATAAAAGAGAACAGATGAAAAGAGTAACAGGTTTAGGAGGATTTTTCTTCAAGACAAAAGATCCGAAAACAACAAAAGAATGGTATGGTAAACATTTAGGCTTACCGGTGGATGACTATGGGTGTACTTTCTGGTGGAAAGACAAAGAAGGTAATGATTGTTCGACGCAATGGAGCCCTTTTAAAGATGATACAACTTATTTCTCTCCTAGTACAAAAGAATTTATGATGAATTTCAGGGTGGAAAATCTTACAGCGCTATTAAAAACACTCAAACAAGAAGGAGTCACTATTGTTGGTGAAATCGAAGAGTATGAATATGGAAAATTTGGGTGGATTTTAGATCCAGATGGCAACAAAATAGAACTTTGGGAACCGATAGATCAGGCATTTTTATAGAGAAATCGGGCTGGTGAATGACATTTACTTGTTTTGCCTACTGCCATACCATAAGCTATGAAGTTTTCAAAATATTCCGGTAAGATTAAAACACGTGATATAGAGTTGTCAGTATTTGCGTTTATTGGGTTATATAATTAAAATAATATGTACTTTAGAATATATATATGAAGTATCCAATTATCTAAACTTCATAATACCATAAGAAATACTGGTACAAAAAAACCTGTTATGCACATAGGACTAACAGGTTCATTCATCGCGACTTAGGGCTGCGATTCATTAACAACAAAAATCATATAACAAAAATACTTTTTTGTTAAAACAAAAATACTTTTTTTGCTAAATACATACAGTTAGAGATCAATTCGATTGTAGGTTTAACTGATTTCTGTAGACGATTTAAACGCTTTTTCATAATAGGGCAATGTGTGAGGGTTAAAATTTAATTATTATTTTAAAAGAGCACAATTAAGTGTACTGCTTTATAGGGACTGCTAATATGCAAAATATTTTGCAAATCAACGTTCAAAGACCATTAAAATAGATGAAAAACACAAAATTTTAACATTTAATAACATAAATCTAGTAAAAACGGATTAAAGTAAAGCTTTAAGTACTCAAAAAAATAACGAATATGTAGTTTTTTTCTTACAATAATTTACTTTTTTAAGCTATATATTCAATAACGTTTTTGTTTCTTATTTATTATCCGTAACCATTTAATTCAAAAACGTACAGATCTATGTAGTATTTGAAGAGTTAGTAAACAATCAATCCAAAATCATTTCTGGTATATTTCCTTCGATTATTAGGTTTCCTTCCGTTGCATTTTGAATCTCCTGAACGCTTACACCCGGAGCTCTTTCCAACAACTTAAATCCATCTTTGGTAACTTCCAGCACTGCCATATTTGTCACGACTTTCTTAACACAATTTACACCTGTTAGTGGTAAAGAACATGTTTTAAGTAATTTAGACGCTCCAGCCCTATTGGTATGCATCATAGCCACAATAATATTCTCGGCACTAGCGACAAGATCCATTGCACCTCCCATTCCTTTGACCATTTTACCCGGAATTTTCCAATTTGCAATATCCCCATTCTCTGCTACTTCCATAGCACCTAGTATAGTTAAATCCACGTGCTGACCCCTAATCATACTGAAACTGATTGCAGAATCAAAGAAAGACGCTCCTGGCAGCGTTGTTATCGTCTGCTTACCTGCATTAATAATATCCGCATCCTCATCTCCTTCAAATGGAAATGGTCCCATACCCAATACCCCATTTTCACTCTGGAACTCTACTTCTATTCCTTCTGGTATATAATTAGCAACCAGTGTTGGAATTCCAATTCCTAGATTGACAAAATATCCATCCTGAAGCTCTTTGGCTATACGTTTTGCTATTCCATTTTTATCAAGCATAATTATCTTCTTCTGATTTTATACGAATTAAAAGAATTCGTTACTTTACCTTTTAGAACCTATATAAAAAATGCGATCTCCATTGCAATCTTTCCAATGGCTTGATACAATTATTTTCAGCCTAAAGTGACTACAGCGCTCATCATGTGATATACTATATCAACTTTCATCTGTAAATCACCTCCATATTAATTATAGGAGTATAAATATTGTTTTTTACCTTTGTATTTTAACTTCACTAATTATTTAATTGGGTTGTGGAGTCATTCGTAAATAGGGTTTAATCTCTTTATGTCCTTTTGGGAATAATTCTGGTATATCTTTATCACTTACCGAAGGAACAATTACACAATCTTCTCCTTGATTCCAGTTAGCAGGTGTTGCCACTTTATGATAAGCAGTAAGCTGCAGTGAATCTATTACCCTCAATATTTCATCAAAATTACGACCTGTAGAAGCAGGGTAGGTAATGGTAAGTTTTATTGTTTTATCTGGTGCAATTACAAATACCGAACGTACTGTTAATTGACTATCTGCATTCGGATGGATCATATCATATAACTCTGATACTTTTCTATCTTCATCTGCTATAATTGGAAAATTAACCGTCGTATTTTGGGTTTCATTGATGTCCTTAATCCATCCCTGATGCGAATCTAATCCGTCTACACTCAATGCAGCAACTTTCACATTTCGTTTCTTAAACTCATCTGTATACCTTGCCACAGTTCCTAGCTCTGTTGTACATACTGGTGTATAGTCTGCCGGATGTGAAAACAAAATACCCCAACTGTCTCCTAACCAATTATGAAAATCAATTGCTCCTTCTGTTGTTTGAGCAGTAAAGTTTGGTGCGCTGTCCCCTAATCGTAATGCTGCCATGATGCTTATATTTTAAAATTTACTTCAATTATCTATTCTTTCTTCTTTCTAACTGTACGTTGCTCAATTCTCTTCTCGTATTTCTCTCCTTGAAAAATTCTTTGAACAAAAATTCCAGGAATATGAATATGATCTGGATCCAAAGTCCCTGCTGGCACTAACTCTTCTACCTCTGCTACCGTAATTTTTGCAGCACCACACATAGACGGATTAAAGTTTCTTGCCGTGCCTTTAAAAATAAGATTTCCTGCTTCATCTCCTTTCCATGCTTTTACGAATGCAAAATCTGCTTTAAATGCTTTTTCGAGTATATACATTTTTCCATCAAATGCTCTTGTTTCTTTTCCTTCTGCAACCTCGGTCCCAAAACCGGCTGGTGTGAAAAAAGCAGGAAAACCTCCTTGTGCAGCTCTACACCTTTCTGCTAACGTGCCTTGAGGAATAAGTTCTACTTCCAATTCTCCACTAAGCATCTGCCGTTCAAATTCATCATTTTCTCCCACATAAGAAGAAACCATTTTTTTGATTTGTTTTTGTTGAAGTAAAAGCCCTAAACCAAAGTCATCAACACCCGCATTATTAGAAATACAAGTTAACCCTTTGATGTTTTTCTTCACCAGTTCTGCAATAGAATTTTCTGGTATTCCACAAAGACCAAAGCCTCCAAGCATAAAAGTCATGTTGTCTTTTACCCCTTTTGTAGCTTCAATAACTCCAGCCACCGTTTTACGAATCATACTGTTCTATTTTTAACAGATTAAAAGTACTAAAAAAATAATACTAAATCGTTTGAACGCTTATAGTTTTGGAAATTTTTAGGATATCTATTTTTAATATTAAAAACCGAATTCATCGTCTACATTACTTCTATTTTCTTGGCTTTCGCAATTTAATTCAATTGTAAGGTTTTCAGGCTTTATAAAATCTGATTTGGAGATTTTTAAATGTGGATCGCTATAGCATTTTTTCATGTACAATGCCCAAATCGGAAGTGCCATCGTCGCACCTGATCCATAAGTAATGGATTCAAACCGTATCGATCTATTATCACCACCAACCCAGACTCCAGTACACAAATTAGGTACCATCCCCATAAACCACCCATCGCTCTGATTTTGTGTAGTCCCCGTTTTTCCAGCTATTGGATTTGTAAATTCATAAGGATAACCGGTAGTAACGTTTTTAAATACATATTGACTAGATGCCTTTGTTCTTAATCTTTTACCAGATCCGTTCTGTGTAACGCCTTCCATCAAATTAAGTGTTACATAAGCAGATTCCTTGTTAATTACGTCCTTTCTTTCTGGAAAATTATCAAACAATACTGTTCCATGTTTATCCTCAATATAAGAGATGATGAAAGGTTTTATGTATACTCCCTCATTAGTAAAAGCACTGTATGCACCTACCATTTCAAATAACTTAAGGTTTTCTGTTCCTAAGGATATGGAAGCCACCGTATCTATGTTAGATTCTATACCTAGTTTTTTAGCTAAATTAATGATGGGTTCGGGTCCTATTCTGTCCATTAATCGAGCAGAAACAGTATTTACAGATCCTGCCAATGCATCCTTAAGGGTTAAAGACCCTACATAGTTTCCGTCTGTATTGGTAGGAGTCCAATCCTCACCGGATACCCCATGCTTTCCAACGGGTATCGTCACTTTTGCCCTAGGTATTGTATAACAAGGAGAATATTTTAATTGATCAATAGCGGCAGCATACACAAATGGTTTAAATGTAGACCCAACCTGTCGAGTTCCCTGATTCACGTGATCGTACTTAAAATATTTATGGTTAATACCACCAACCCAGGCTTTTATTTCTCCTGTTTGAGGGACCATAGACATCAATCCTGTGTGTAAAAACTTTTTATAATATAAAATAGAATCTCTTGGTGTCATCAGTGTATCTAATACACCGTTCCAAGAAAACACTTTCATTCTTGTTTCCTTATCAAAAGAAGCTAGAATTTCTTTTTCGTTTTTACCTTGATGAAGCATTTTTTTTCTTCTGGATGACGTTTTAATGGCACGACTTATAATCTTATTTACTTGATGACTGGAAATTCCTTTAAATGGTGAAGTTTTATTATTAGTTTCTTGTTTGTTAAATTCTTTTTGGAGATTTTTTAGGTGTTCTTCAACTGCTTCTTCTGCATATTTTTGCATACGAGAATCAACCGTTACGTGAATTTTAAGTCCATCTCGATACATATCATGAAACATTGCTTCGCCTTCAGCATTTTTTCCCTTAGGGTTTTCCAAGATCCAATCTTCAGTCCATTTTTTTACTTGTTTCCTAAAATAGGTGGCACTACCCTCAGAATAACCTTCTGGTTTATAATCTAATAACAACGGTGTTTTTTGCAAACTATCTCTTTCGTGGACAGTTATATATCCATACTTTGCCATTTGACTTAATACTGTATTTCTTCTGTTTAAAGATTTTTTAAATCTGGTTTTAGGATTATAAATAGTAGCGCTTTTCAGCATTCCTATCAGAACAGCTGCTTCCTCTATATTAAGATCAATAGGTTTTTTATTAAAATAAATTCTTGATGCAGATCCAATGCCGATAGCCTGCCTAGCAAAATCGTACTTATTTAAGTACATAACTATGATTTCATTCTTAGTGTATTGCCTTTCGAGACGGGCGGCAATCACCCATTCTCTAATTTTCTGTGTATACTTATCCCAATTTTTCGACCTAATGCCTATAAAAAGTAATCTTGCCAATTGTTGCGTGATGGTACTTGCTCCTCCTCTTCTGCCAAGAGAGCTGAAAGCTCTAAGCGTTCCTCTCGCGTCTATTCCTGAATGTTCATAAAACCGAATATCTTCTGTCGCGATTAATGCGTGTACAAGGTGTGGTGGCAAATCGTCATATGTAATTGGAGTCCTGTTTTCATTTGGTTTAAAAATAGTCCCTAGTTGAACTCCATCTGAAGATATTATCTGAGCTGCCAAATCATTCTTGGGATTTTCTAAATCCTCGAACGTGGGCATTTTACCCAAAGCTCCCCGACTAGCCAAAAGAAATAAAAAAATTACAAACAGTATGGGTGTTATAAAAACAATCCAAAAAAATTTAACATTTTTCCGAAAGTTCAGACGGACAGGTTGATTATCTCTTTTCTTGTTGAAAACCGATTTCTCCATTCTGTTTTAATGGATTATTTACTAAAGACCAAATTCATCTTCTATAGGATCTTCTACTTTGATTTTTTTTCTAAACTCTTCACAATCTACTTCTATTGTTAGGTTTTCAGGTGTTTTGAAAGCATCTTTTGATATGTTAAGAGCTTTATCTGCATAACATTTTCTCATATATAAACCCCATATTGGTAATGCCATTGTTGCACCTTGTCCATACTTAGTAGAATTAAAGTGGGTTGCTCGGTCATCACCTCCTACCCATACACCTGTGCAAAGATTGGGAACTATCCCCATAAACCAACCATCACTTTGATTTTGTGTAGTTCCGGTTTTACCAGCTATTGGGTTCGTAAACTCATATGGATATCCTGTCACTACATTTTTATAATCATATCTATTAGATGGGCCTGATCTAAGACGTGCTCCAGAGCCAGACTGGGTAACTCCTTCCAATAGGTTTAATGTCACGTAAGCTGCCTCTTTACTAATTACATCACGTGTTTCTGGTTCAAATTGATATAAAGTGGCTCCATTTTTGTCTTCAATGCTAGTAACCATAACAGGTTTGTTATAAATACCTTCGTTTGCAAAAGTACTGTACGCTCCAACCATTTCAGATAATTTCAGGTCTACAGACCCTAGAGCTATCGAAGCAACTTCAATGATTTCTGATTCAACACCTGCTTTTTTTGCCAACCGTACGATTGGTTTAGGTCCAATGCGATCCATTAACCGAGCAGAAACTGTATTTACAGACTTGGCAAGTGCCTCTTTAAGACTCAAATAGCCAGTATACTTGGCATCACTATTCTTTGGAGTCCAATCCTCCATGACACCATGAGAACCCGCAGGAATCGTTATCTGCGACATTGGTAGTGTGTCACAAGGAGATAATTTAAGCTGATCAATGGCAGTTGCATAAACAAAAGGTTTAAAAGTAGAACCTACTTGTCTTGCTCCTTGATAGACATGGTCATACTGAAAATGTTTGATATCAACACCTCCAACCCATGCTTTTACCTGACCTGTTTGTGGCTCCATAGACATCATTCCTGATCTTAGAAATCCTTTGTAATATAAAATAGAATCTCTAGGAGTCATTATGGTGTCTATGTATCCTTTCCAAGAAAATACTTTCATTTCTGTCTTAATGTCAAAAGATTTTAGAATTTCTTCTTCACTTTTATTCTGAGACAACATTTCTTTTCTTCTGGCAGAATTTCTAATAGCTCTATTTATGATGCCTTCAACTTCTTTTTTAGTTAAATCTCTAAACGGTGAGGTTTTATTCTTTTGTTCCTGCTTGTCGAATTCTTTCTGCAAATTAGTCATATGTTCTTGTACGGCTTCTTCTGCATACTTTTGCATTCTGGAATCAATCGTTACATTAATTCTTAATCCATCTCTATAAATATTGTAGTACAAGTTATTCCCGTCTTCATCTTTTCCTTTCGGGTTTTTTTCTACCCAATTACTCATCCAACTTCTAACATATTCTCTGAAATAAGTAGCAATCCCATCAGAATGCCCTTCTGGCGCATAATCCAATTCTAAAGGCAATTGCTGTAGACTATCTTTCTCCTGTACAGTAATAAATTCGTATTTTTCCATCTGAGACAACACTACATCTCTTCTATTTTTTACCAATTCAGGTCTTCTTAAAGGATTAAAAAGCGAAGAATTTTTTAACATCCCTACTAATACTGCCGCTTCTTCTTTTTTAAGGTCTTTAGGTGTTTTATTAAAATAAATACGAGAAGCCGAGCTAATACCTATTGCCTGGTTCAGGAAATCATACTTGTTTAAGTACATCGCCATGATCTCGTCTTTGGTATATTGTCTTTCCAGACGAGCAGCAATTACCCACTCTTTAATCTTTTGGGTATAACGTTGCCAACCTCTGGATCTTTTTCCTGTAAAAAGAAGCTTTGCTAATTGTTGTGTTATTGTACTGGCTCCACCTTTTTTGCCTAAAAAAGCAAAAGCCCTAATGGTTCCTCTGGCATCTATTCCAGAATGTTCATAATACCTAACATCTTCTGTTGCCACTAGTGCATTTACTAAGTTCGAGGATAAATCCTCAAAGTTAACAGGAGTTCTGTTTTCTTTAAAAAATGTACCTATTTGTTTCCCATCAGAAGAAATAATCTGAGTTGCTAAGTCGTTTTGAGGGTTTTCTAGTTCATCAAACCCAGGCATTTCTCCAAAAGTCCCCCAACTCGCTAACAAAAACAATAGTATCACCAAAAGTACTCCTATCGCAAAAGTGATCCAAAACCATTTGATATATTTGATCACATTTAGCTGAGAGGTTGTTGACTTTTTTCTAGTTAATTTTTGTGTTGCTTTAGCCATGTTATTGAGGGTTTTCTGCAAGTTCTATTCTAAAACCTATATCGGTGATTCCTTCTAAAGAGTGTATGCCGAGTGTCTCTCCATTCTTTCTCATTGCATGTTCAAATACTACTTTGTACGTTCCATTTTCTGAAAAAACTACATTCTCTCTATACCAAAGTTTACTTTCTTTTATATCCGTAAAACCGATACCTAACCATTCTCCATTTGGTTTTGCCATATTATACTCCAATGTATCTGTAATTATCTTGCCATTAGGAAACTCCATCTCACTAATCAAAAACAAATTACTAAACTTATAGTCATTTGTATTTCTTATATTAATAAAGAGATTATACCTTTCTAAAGAATCAAGTTCTGGCAAAACAAAACTAATTTTTTCATCTTTTTCCCAAGAATCCGATACCGTTTTATATTCGTCAAAAACACGGGCATTATCGCAAGAAGCAAGCCCAATTATTATAAAAAGTAATGTAAAAAACTTAGGATTTATCATTATTCCTGCGCTGCTGCGGTTTACGTTTTTTATTGCGTTGATTCTTCTGTTTACTAGTTGAGTTTCTCCCTCCAACGTTGCCTTCTTTTGAATTTTGTGGGGTAGGTTTTTGCTTTTCTGTAGATACTTTCTTTTTATTTCTATTTCTATTCTTATTTCTTCTTCTCTTACTTCTTTTGGGTTGGTCAAATCGAGTTAAACTATCCTGTCCTACAACGTTTTCAAAATCAACTTTAGTATCTTCGATAAGCTCTATTGCAAATTCTTCAAGACCCGCAACCTTTTCTTTCTTTTTGTTTGCTTCAATAATCTCATTGGCGTGATCTGCAGAAATCTTATGCCAATTCATCCACTCTCCTTCATATGCATACCATAAGTACCCTTTGAAAATATCGATTTTCTGACATACAGCTATTCCTTTTTCAGTTTGAAGCTTAATTTCGGTTTTTGGAAATTCTTTTAAAGCATCGATATAAGCATCTAACTCATAGTTAAGACAGCACTTAAGCTTGCCACACTGCCCTGCCAGTTTCTGAGGATTTAATGATAACTGTTGATACCTGGCAGCACTTGTATTTACTGACCTGAAATCTGTAAGCCAAGTAGAGCAACATAACTCTCGACCACAAGAACCTATGCCTCCTAAACGAGCAGCTTCCTGGCGAAAACCTATCTGGCGCATTTCTATTCTGGTACTAAATTCCTGAGCAAATTCTTTAATTAATTGTCTAAAATCTACACGTTCTTCTGCGGTATAATAGAAAGTACATTTAGATCCATCTCCCTGAAATTCTATATCAGAGATTTTCATCTGCAGCTTTAATCGAATCGCAATTTCCCTTGATCTGACTTGTATAGCTTGTTCTCTATCCCTGGCTTTTTGCCAAATATCAATATCTTTCTGAGATGCTTTTCTGTATATTTTTTTGACATCTTCGCTATCTATGTCTACCTTTTTCTTTTTCATTTGAATACGCACCAACTCACCAGTGAGTGACACAATACCAACATCGTGACCAGGAGAAGCTTCAGTTGCTACGACATCTCCAATACTTAAAGACAGGTTTTCTGCATTCTTGAAAAAGCTCTTACGCCCGTTTTTAAAACGAACTTCTACACAATGAAAAGGAGCCACACCACTAGGAAGTGACATGTTCGATAACCAATCAAAAACAGTCAATTTATTACAACCATCTGAACCACAGGTACCATTATTTTTACATCCTTTTGGTTGTCCGTCTTTCCCTGAGGAACAACTACTACACCCCATATTCTCTTGCTATATTGTAATTTGTCTGTGATAAAACACAGCAAATATGATTCTTACTTGGATCCAATACTTTCGCATTCGATATCTTAATCGATAAAGATACTATGATTTCTTTTAAAACCATAGCATCTAAATCATTTTAGCATTACTGCTTGTATTTTAGAACTTCAGAACGACCTTTCTTGAAAATCTTATTGCTATTGCCCTTCCCTTTCCTTAATGCTTTTTGTTCTTCGTACGGAAGACTGTTAATTTCTTTACATGCTAGAGAACAACAATTATCCATGGCAACAGCACAGGCTTCACATTGTATAAACAACAAATGACACGCCTCATTTTCACAATTAACATGCATGTCACAAGGACTTCCACACTGGTGACAATTAGAAATTACATCATCAGAGATTCTTTCTGATCTTCGATGATCAAAAACGAAGTTTTTTCCTAAATATTTATTCTCCAAGCCTTTTTCTTCAACTTGTCTGGCATATTCTATGATTCCACCTTCCAACTGAAATACATTCTTAAAGCCTTTATGCTTATAGTAGGCACTCGCTTTTTCACACCGAATCCCACCAGTACAATACATTACGAGTTTTTTATCTTCTTTATGATCTTTTAAATCCTCTTCAATAATATCCAAAGAATCTCTAAATGTATCTACATCTGGAGTTATCGCTCCTTGGAAATGACCAATCTCACTCTCGTAGTGATTACGCATATCTACTAATACAGTATCCGGGTCTTCAATTAATTGATTAAACTTTGAAGCATCTACGTGTACTCCCTTATTCGTTACATCAAAAGTTTCATCATTTAAACCATCTGCAACAATTTTTTTTCGAATTTTAACTTTCAGTTTCAGAAATGATTTTACGTCTTGTTCTCTAGCAATATTTAATCGCACATTTTCTAGGAAAGAAATACTGTCTAAGTGCTTTTTGAATGCTTCAAAATTTGGTGCAGGAACAGACAATTGCGCATTGATTCCTTCCTTGGCCACATAAATTCTGCCAAGAACGTCAAGTTCATCCCAATGAATGAAAAGATGATTTCTGAAAATTTCGGTGTTCCCTATATGTGCATATTTATAAAAAGAGAGTGTAAGACGATCTGTGCCTGCCTCATCGATAAGAGCCGCTCTCTCTTTTGCACTTAATTTATTGTACAGTTGCATGCTATACTAATTTTAAGTTAAAAGAAATTATTTTCTGCAAAAGTACAAATCGTTATTTAATATACAAGAATAGTATAGAGTTGAATAAAAAAATGCCTTGAAATTTGTCGCAGATGCTATAAGAATTAATTAATTTTTTGAAAAATGTGGGTAACAAAACAAATCATTAGGTAACCACACAATTATTAAACATAAATAGAATCATGATTAAAAAAATTGAAAACTTAAACAACGTAAAACAGATCCAAAAAACGGAACAAAAAAATAGTACAGGAGGTAAATTACCACCAGGAGGAATGACAGCTGTCTGGTGCGCTTGTTCTGATGGCAGTTCTTGGTTTGTAGGATCAGCAAACGAAAACAATCACGCTGCAATACAGAGTCTGGGAGATCAGTGTACCGCAGATGGCGGAAATGCTTGGGCAGAGGGATTTTAGAAATTAAAGAAGCTAGCTAAATAACAAAAAAATGCCTTGAAAACCACTTCAAGGCATTTTTTGGGCTAATTCGTTATTTAATTAATTTACTTAATCTAAACGACTAAAAATCAAATAACGAAGCTAACCACCTTCTACAATGCAATTACTGATAGCAGTAATTATGCATCCAGCAAGACTGTGTCTTACGACTCTTTTAAGAAACTTCATCTTCATCCTCCTTCCTCACAGTTTGTTCTAGTTTTTGCTTTTTATGAAGATGCACAAAAAGAAAAAAGGTTGCGTTGCTATATTTTAAAAGGAGCAAATTCTTGTTTTTGAAGACCCATAGTCATTGTTAATAAATTAGTTGCATAAGTGTAATTTTTGAAATGGGTATGCAAAAAACTTGTAGTATTTTAGCGAAAATCAAATACAAAAGAAAGTAAGCGCATGAGTACTGAAAAAGAAAAAGATGCAAAATTAAAAGCGTTAAAACTAACTTTAGACAAACTAGATAAATCCTACGGAAAAGGTACCGTGATGAGAATGGGTGATTCTGCGGTTCAAGAGGTAGAGGTGATTTCTACAGGATCACTAGGATTAGATCTAGCTCTTGGTGTAGGAGGATATCCAAGAGGTAGAGTGGTCGAGATTTTCGGTCCTGAATCTTCGGGTAAAACCACACTTACAATTCATGCGATTGCACAAGCACAAAAAGCTGGTGGAATTGCTGCTTTTATAGATGCAGAGCATGCATTTGATCGGTTTTATGCGGAAAAGTTAGGTGTTGATATAGATAATCTTATTATTTCTCAACCTGATAATGGAGAACAAGCATTGGAGATTGCCGATAACTTAATCCGATCAGGAGCAATTGATATTATTGTTATTGACTCTGTAGCTGCGTTAACACCCAAAAGCGAAATCGAAGGTGAAATGGGAGATTCTAAAATGGGACTGCACGCCAGATTGATGTCTCAGGCTCTTAGAAAACTAACTAGTTCCATCAGCAAAACAAACTGTACAGTCATATTTATCAATCAGCTTCGTGAAAAAATCGGGGTAATGTTTGGTAATCCAGAAACTACTACCGGTGGTAATGCACTTAAGTTTTATGCTTCTGTACGATTAGATATTCGTAGATCCACACAAATTAAGGATAGTAACAGTGCAGTACAAGGAAATAAAACCCGTGTAAAAGTTGTTAAGAATAAAGTTGCCCCACCATTTAGGACAGCAGAATTTGATATTATGTATGGTATGGGAATATCTAAAACGGGGGAGATAATAGATATTGGTGTCGATTATGAAATTGTTAAAAAAAGTGGTTCTTGGTTTAGTTATCAAGATACAAAATTAGGTCAAGGGCGAGATGCTGTAAAAGCCTTGCTCAATGATAATCCTGAACTAATGGAAGAACTAGAGGAAAAGATAAAAGAAGCTATAAATATTGTGAATGAATAACATTTTCACTCCATAAAACTACTAAAATCCCGAGTCTTCGGGATTTTTTATACCTTTTATCCTACATTTACAGATAAATACGTATCAAATTATAGGTGTAAAATATCCTAAAATTTATTTGATTTGAACGCAACCATACGCCATTAATTACATCTATATGATACAATTTGGTATGTAGAACCCCAAACTTATTAATATGAAAAAGATAACAATAATTGCGTTGATTATTTTGTCAAATTGTTTGACAAGTTGTTTAAATGATGATGATACCGGTATTAATTTTTCCTATGAATTAGTGCCTATTGAACAGGTAGATATTCCAGATCAGTTTATACGAGGAGAAACGTATGAAATTACTGTCTCCTATTTTAGACCTTCTGATTGTCATTCTTTTAGTGGATTTGATTACGACAGACTTTCTAACGAACGAACCGTTTCTGTAGTCAATGTGGTAGTTAATGATCGTCAATGTGAAGATCTTGAAGAAACAGATTTAATTGATGCTTCGCTTAACTTTTTAGTTGGCTTTGAAGATTCTTATATTTTTAGATTTTGGCAAGGAAGAAATGATCAGGGTGAAAATGAATTTTTGATTAGAGAAGTTCCAGTTATAGATTAATATTTCGAATTTATTGTGTTAACGAAAACAAAAACTGTTCGTGAGTTTAGACCAGCTCATAAAAAACTGTAAAAAACAAGATGCTAAGGCACAGGAACAACTGTATAGGCTATATGGTAGTAAACTATTTTCTATCTGCTTAAAGTATTCTAATAATTATGCAAGTGCTGAAGACACCTTGCAAGATGCGTTTATTACAATTTTTAATAAAATAGAACAGTACAAAAACAAAGGTTCTTTTGAAGGGTGGATGAAACGAGTTACTATCAATACTGCCCTGCAAAAGTATCGTAAACAAAAGGTTTTTGAAATTATTGGTGAAGAACAAATCGAAGATATAGAAGTCGAAGTAGACGAAGATAATGTCTCTCTGGATTATCTCCTAGACATTATCCAGCAATTACCAGATCGGTATCGATTAGTTTTTAACCTTTATGTCCTTGACGGTTACTCTCATAAAGAAATTGCCGAAATGTTACATATTTCTGTTGGTACTTCTAAATCTAATTTAGCAAGAGCCAGAAAAATTTTAAAAGAAAAAATAGAAACCAAACAAGAACACCACGTTCAGTCAATTGAAGGATGAATATGAGTGATAAAAAAAATATTGATAGATTGTTTCAGGAGAAGTTCAAAAATTTTGAAGTAGCTCCTGACGATGCTGTCTGGAAAAAGATCCAAGCACAAAAAAATAAAGATCGCAAACGAGTACTACTTATCCCTTTTTGGTATCGTATTGCAGGGGTTGCTGCATTGATTGCAATCACGATCACTGTAGGCTCTGTTCTATTAAAAGACACTACTATACCAGATCCTGCTGTCGTTACCGAAGACCGAAAGAATAAAGACCTAATACCTAACAAGAACCATGTAATTGCAAAAGATGAATTGGTAGATGTCCAAAAAAATCAAGAATCTCGTGACAATGATGGTACTTCCAAAAATTCTAATAGTGATAATGAAGCCATCACTCAAAATTCGCTACAAACAACCGATAGAAAAGATACTTCTTTTGATATACGAACAGCTACCGAAAATTCAATTTCGAAGAAAAAAGATGCTACTTTAATTACCAAAAACACCTCAGATAAAAAAGAACTGCCGAACGCTTCAAAAACAGAAAAAAATGTACGTATAACAACTTCTAGCAATCAAAAGAAGAACAAAATCTTATCTGAACAACAGACCAATATTACAAGTGCAGTCACTGATTTGAAAAACACAAGTGCTTTCAATAAAGATAGACAAAAAGCTTCTGATGGTATTTTTTCGGATGAAAATACTAAAAATGAAATCGTTGGAAATAACACTTCCTCAAACAAAGAATTAGAAAATCTTACTGAAAAAAAGAATTCTTATGTTCGCCCCAGTAATAAACAAGATGAAATAAAAGAGTCTGTAGCAGATAATACAAAAGCTACCAACTTGAATGATGAAAAGGTTTCTAATCAAAATACCAATCAAAGTAAGGATAATGATAAAAAATCGATTTTTGATGCTATAAAAGATAAAGAGCAAAAAGAAACTGTTGTAGCAGAAACTAACAACGGGAAAAAATGGAATATATCACCAAATGTTGCACCAGTATATTATGATTCTTTCGGAGGTTCTTCCATAGATCCTCAGTTTTCTGATAATAACAAGCAAGGCGAAGTGAACCTTAGTTATGGTGTTCAGGTAGCATACGCCATTAGTAAACGATTTATTGTACGATCAGGAGTTCATAAAGTTGACGTTGGTTACAATACAGAAGATGTAGGGTTTGGTATTTCTTCTATAACCAGAGGAGATAATAGTCTTACCAATGAACAAAGTATTGTTGTATCAGATTATCAAGGTGGGCCTGCCAGCTTTGCTCCTGCACCAGTAGATGTTAATGATGAAATTTTGGTAAAATCTCAAAACCCCGGATTACTTAATCATAGTATTGGGTATATAGAAGTACCACTAGAGCTTAAATATTCACTTACGGATTCTAAAATAGGGATTCATATGATTGGAGGAGTCAGTACGCTTTTCCTTGAAGATGAAGAGGTGTCGATCATTGCTGGTAGTTTTCAAAACGAAAATGTAGAAAGAGAGGATACGGTTAATGACATAAGCTTCAGCGGAAATATTGGTATAGGTTTTGATTATAAATTATCTGATCAATTTCAAATTAATATGGAGCCTATCTTTAAGTACCAGTTCAATGGATTTAAGGAAAGCGCCCAAGATTTTAAGCCCTATTATTTTGGAATATATACCGGGATAAGTTTTAAGTTTTGATTTAATGAAAAAGAAAAGTAACTACGTGTGTTTTAGGTTATTTTAGTTGGTTAGGTTGAATTATTGCTCTAGGGAAGCAATGATGACAAAGCTGTTTCTGGGGAGGAACAGCTTTTGTTTTTAACGATATGGTTTTATACTATAAATGATTAGATTGAAGCTTATCTAAAATAATTTTATATATACTTGTTTTTAGTTCTTTTTTATGCTCTTGGGTTAGCCCTTTAGTTGAGATTTCTTTATGAATAAATGCTCTCATCCGTCCCGGAGTTCCGCTAAAAAATGTGTATGAAAATCGTTTCTTATTATCAAGAAATGTTAATGGGAGTATCGGGATCTGATGATCGATAGCCAATCTAAAAGCACCATCTTTAAATTCATCGAGTAGTACCGACTCATCTTCTGGGACACCTCCTTCCGGAAAAATACAAATACTTATTCCATCTTGTAGCCTGGCCTGCGCTCTATCAAAAACTTCTTTTCTACTTTTTTGGCTGTTTCTATCCACAAGAATACAAGTTCGTTTATAAAAGAACCCAAATATCGGAATCTTTGCCAGTTCTTTTTTACCAACAAAAACAAAAGGATTTTTAACACAATAAAGCATCAACATAATATCAGTCATAGAAGTATGATTAGCCACAAACATGTAACTCTTATGTCTGTCTATTTCAGCTTCTTTTTTTATTCTTGGGATAAAGCCTGTACCATACAAGACAATTTTAGCCCAAAACCTTGCAACCATAAAAAACTGGGAGTACCACTGTTCTCTGGAAGTAAAAATCAACAAAACAGGAAACATGATGATAATGGGTATTCCCATCATCGCATAAAACCAAATACGCCAAAGAAGAATCAATATGTATCTAAAGATAAACATAGGTGCAAAAATACGCAATTGCTTTGAGCTATCTGAACAAAAAAATTACCTTTGCCACAAACTATAAAAATATTATGGCAAGAATTCTAACAGGGGTTCAAAGTACCGGAACACCTCATTTAGGGAATTTATTAGGAGCGATAATTCCTGCGATTCAGATGGCAAATCAACCGGAGAATGATTCTTTTTTATTTATTGCAGACATGCATTCTTTAACGCAAATTAAAAATGCAGAAATATTGAGAGAGAACACCTACTCTACTGCTGCGACCTGGCTGGCTTTTGGTTTAGATATAGAAAAAACGGTTTTTTACAGACAAAGCGATGTGCCACAAGTGACCGAATTGGCGTGGTATCTCAATTGTTTCTTTCCATATAAGAGACTCACATTGGCACATTCATTTAAGGATAAGGCAGATCGATTAGAAGATATCAATGCAGGGTTATTTACCTATCCAATGTTGATGGCTGCGGACATCTTGCTATATGATGCCGAAATTGTGCCTGTCGGAAAAGATCAGGAACAGCATATAGAGTTTACAAGAGATGTTGCCGAAAGAGTACATAATAAGGTGGGAGAAGTATTTGTGTTGCCAAAAGCACAATTTCGTTCTGACACTATGCACGTACCAGGTACTGATGGAGCTAAAATGAGTAAATCCAAGGGCAATATAATTAATCTGTTTTTACCAGATAAAAAACTGCGCAAAACAATTATGGGTATCCAGACAGATAGCACCCCTCTAGAAGAACCCAAAAATCCTGATACTTGTAATGTGTTTGCCTTATACCAATTGGTCGCAACTGAAAATGACATAGCAGCGATGCGAGCAAATTATCAAAGAGGCAACTATGGGTATGGCCATGCAAAACAAGCTTTATATCAACTCTTGATAGATAAGTTCTCAGAAGAACGTACACGCTATTCCTACTACATGGAAAATCTGGAAGAAGTGGACAAAGCTTTAGCTATTGGTGCTAAAAAGGCTTCAGAAGTAGCTGCAAAGGTGCTTTCTAGAGTACGAGGAAAAATTGGATACTAGTTCGAATTTTCAAACAATAAACAAAGCCAGTTTTACTAGTAAAACTGGCTTTGTTTGTTGTTATATTTATCAAGGATTAAAATCCACGTTCTACTACTACCATTAAATTATGGGTTTTATTTTCTTTGTTAAAAAGAACCGGATATTTTCCGGGTGTGATGATATTTCCTTTCAATCCCATTTTTTTAGCAACTTCCTTATCCAGAATGATCTTGTTTTTTAGATAAAATACATTTGGTTGCGGATTAGGCTCTCCTAACGCTATTTCAGTACTGAGTTTCGGTTGAGTGTAAAATTGTACCCCTAATATATTTTCGTTCATTGAAAATGGTACACCTTCAGCCTTTTCGTCCATTTTCAATCCATAAATATCTTTAAAAGACCTAAATTCTCTCGGATCAATCTTTTCATTTATGATCCAAGGATCCATAAAGTCTATACCACAGGGAATAATTTGACAAGGATCCCAAACAACCGGAGGAAGATTTATTTCAACAAAAGGATTAGGCAAACATTCTACAATGACACAGACATCACCTAAGGAAGACTCACACGATTGTATTCCTGTGATAGGATTCGTGACACTTTTTGCATTCAACTGTAGCGTAAATCTACAAAACTCTCCAGATGCTTTTCCTTGAAGAAGCACACGATCTTGTTCCCCGGTTGTGTCAGGAAAAATTACTTCTTCTGCAACATCTTCTTTTTGACAAGCTACTAATGAAAATAAAATAGCTCCAATAATTACTAAAAATTGTTTTTTCATGATTACATGGTTTTAAGTTAAAAAATAAAAAAGAACATCATGACCATTATCAACTATTGGCAGTTGTGGTCTTATGAGGTCCTTCGATTATTAGTGTAGATTAAACCGAAGAGGTAAACATTGTAACCCTAAAGTAAACAATTATTTTCCAATATTATCATTGAATAGAATCTCCTTTATAAACATTCATTTCTAATAATGTATACCTGTTACTTACTATGAATGGATCTGATTTTGTCTTATTTTTCAGATGTTTATCAAAGAATTCGAGTAGCAATTCATTTGTTATTTTTAAACCCAATTTAGCATCTATAGCGCCGGTACCTGCTAACGATTTTATCGGAATCATAAGAGGAATATCCATAAAATTAGGATGACCAGACTTTAGTAGTTTACTTTCGTAGAAGTAATCATTACTCTTATTTATATAGACATGAGAATTAATATCCTGATGATCCGCTGGCCAATCTGAAGAAATATGAAGAAATGGTTTTTGATAGATCGTATCCATCATTTCTCCCCACTGAATACCGTCAATATTTGCCGCAGCCTTTATTCTATTATCTTTTATCATTGCCTGACCTGCAGCTCCTCCTCCTCGCGAATGACCAAAAACTCCAATTTTATTCAAATCCATTCTGTCTTTAAAAAATCCTTTATCATTCCAGTTTTCTAATGTATCCATAACAGCAATTAAATCATTAGACCATCTCTTTATTATTTTGGTCGCAAAATAACCTTTAGATGACTCCCTAATTATTCTATGACGTTCATCGAAAGAAATATCTTTTGTAAAAGCATTTTTTATCGGTGCAATATGTTTCATAGATGATGCATCTTCTCTTGAAAGATATTCGTAATCGAAGAATTTCATCTCTCCATCTGGAAAAGTAGCTCCCAAACTCTCATAGGTATGTGTTACATTTATAATAATATACCCGTGACTTGTGATTTCTGTCAATAAAGAATAATAACCAGTAGACATAGAACCATAGCCTGGAGAAAAAATCAAGACAGGAAATGTTTTCTTTCCAATTGGTGCATCCCGATAAACATCTGTTTCAATACGATCTAAATAATTTATTGTGAAAGGAGGTAAAACCCCCATACTATATTTTTTGACAAACCCTATCCGATTCGCCTCATCAATATATTTTTCTTTTTTTATATCAAAAACATCTTTTGTAGGATACCATACCTTAACCATCAGCTCTCTTTTATCCAAAGAATCTTTAGTTATCAACTCCTCTCGATCTGTTTGTATATGCATCCATTTACTTCCAACATCATACTTGCCTGTGGATTCCGGTAACGAAAAAACAGCTAATATAAAAGGTAAAGACCACATTGGAATAAGTGTAAGAATTACTATTGCGTATCCAAAAATCCCTATAAATGAAGGTTTTGAATTGACTTCAATATTAATTCTATATATTCTCCAAATAACAATTATTATTAGTAAATAGGCAGGTAACATCTGCCATCTCCACCCATCAATACTTAGATGTAAAAAAGTAAGTATTAATATGAAAGATAACATATACTTTTTTTGTGTTTTTCTTAATAGTAGCCTTTTTACAAAGGGTAAAATCGTAATAACGATTAGTAAAGTAATTTCTAGTATTCTCATTTCTTAAAAATGTTTAGAACATAAGATTCCTAATTATCATTAACTACTGAATTTTAATCGATAGACTACCCTTTTAACCTTCTTTTTTACTCATATTAACATAAATAAAAATTTGTCTTGAATTCTCATAAAATAAAATTTTAAACTATTTTTTTAGTTCAAACTAAAAAAATAGTTTACATTAGCAATCTCAAACTAACACTTTAGTTTGAATTTTTAAAAATTCGTCTATGAAACAATTGACCAAAGCCGAAGAAGATATTATGAAAATCCTATGGGATTTAGAAGAAGGAGGTGTTCTGGAAATTCTCGAACAATTGCCAGCACCAAAACCGGCATATAATACTATATCTACTATTGTTAGAATATTAGAGGATAAAGGTTTTGTTCATTATCGAAAAGAAGGTCGAATTCATATATATATCCCTTTGGTTAAAAAATCAGCATATAGTAACCAAAGTATTAACAAACTGATCGATGGTTATTTTCAGGGGTCTTTTAAGAGTATGGTTTCTTTTTTTATGAAAAAGAATGATATCAGCATCACTGAGATGGAAACAGCCATGCGTGAACTTAATAAAGAAGAAGAATAATATGATACATTTTGTACTACAAATACTGGCGATACAATTACTGTTTTTGGTAATGTATGATCTATTCCTTAAAAAGGAAACCTTTTTCAACTGGAATCGTGCCTACCTCATCATTACTCCTATTCTAAGTTGTATTCTTCCTTTTGTGAAAATTAAATTTCTTCAGGAATATATACCACAGCAATATATAATTCAGCTACCATCGGTTTTCATAGGTAATCAAAATATTCGAGAAGTTTCTCTTTATGAAGTAGTTATAGGAAATTCTGCTTCTATTTCTGAATATCTCACTTTTTCCAAAATATTAATGTACTTATGGTGTCTGGGAGCGATCATTAGTTTTTCTATATTTTGTTATAAGTGCTATAGAATACTAATTCTTAAGAAAACCGGAAATTCCTCAAAATTAGAAAGCATCCATCTTGTTGCTATACCAAACAGCACGATTGCTTTCTCTTTTTTTAATTCAATTTTTATTGGTGAATCTCTTTCTGAAGTTAAAAAAACCAACATTTTACTACATGAAAAAGTGCATATCAAAGAATATCATTCTTTGGATCTCATTTTCTTTGAAATACTGCGCGTTTTATTTTGGTTTAATCCCTTGGTATATATATACCAAAGTAGAATGACGATGCTTCAGGAATATATCGCAGATGCAAAAGCTATAGTAGAGACTACTAAAAAAGAATACTATCAAGACCTATTATCACAGGTTTTTCAAACCGAAAAAATTTCATTTATTAATACATTTTTTAATCATTCATTAATCAAAAATCGACTTATTATGTTACAAAAATCAAAATCAAAAAAAATCTTTCAATTAAAGTATTTATTACTACTGCCCGTGATTTCTGTCATGTTAGTTTATACTTCATGTACGGAAGATGCTAATGCGCAATTAGCAAACGACTCAAATGGCGTTTCTAAATCCGAAAGTACCATCTTAAACAATATAGCTGAACTAAAAGAATCCATTGCTGCAAAAGGAGAAATGACTGAAGAAGAAAGAAAAGCATTAAAAGGGTTGTTGTTATTAACTACAGAAAATGGTTTTTCTGAACCTTTCTTCCAGGATGTTGTAGCTGATGCAGAAATTCCTTTTGGAGTTATAGAGAAGATCCCTGTCTATCCTGGTTGCGAAAACCTATCACAAACTGAAGCGAAAAAATGCTTTTCTAAAAACGTTTCACAGTTAGTTGGTAATGAATTTAACACTGAAGTTGGAAAAGCATCTGGTCTTACCGGACGTCAGAAAATTTACGTTAAATTCAAAATTGATAATCAAGGTAATGTTGTAGATGTCGCAGCAAGAGGACCAATCCCTCAATTTGAAGTTGAAGCTAAACGTGTTATTAACAAATTACCTAAAATGACACCAGGAGTACAAGATGGGGTTAATGTTAATGTAATGTATTCTTTACCTATAGTTTTTGAAATAAACGAGTAGTTTCATATAACTTACTATCATTGTTAAGTAAAAACATGACTGTTTAAAACATTATTTTAAACAGTCATGTTCATTTGCCAACAATTGGATCCGGATTAACGCTCAAAGCCTTTCTCTACTGAAAGTATCGCATTAAAAGTTTTGTTTTCTTCATTAATAATAACTGGATAAGTACCCGCTTTAATTACATTACCATGAAGTCCAAGCGCTTTGGAAGTTTCTGCATCCAGCACAAGGTTTTCTTCCAGATAAAAAGTATTATCTCTCAAGAAACCTTCATCTTGATAAAATTGTAATCCTGCAACACCTTCGTTCAGCGCAAATGGAAATACATTTTCTCTTGGATCAATTTTAATATCCAATTTATCCCTAAAAGAAATAAATTCTCGGGGATCAATTTTTTCATAAATAATCCACGGATCCAATATTTCGATCCAACACGGAACCAATTGACAAGGATCAAAAATTAAATCAGGTATGCATATTTTATATACATCACATATGCCAGGAAATTGTGAATAGCAGTTTCCTGCTATCTTCAATCCTCTTCTTACAAAATAATAGCACCTACCCCAGCGGGCCTTTCCATCGGCTTCCAGCAACGTATTGCTATCTATGGTAACAGAATCATCTACCGCGGTATTCGCTACTGTTTCTTTCTCACACGCACAAAAAATGCATAGTGTCATTGTTACAACTAAAAAAAATACTTTTTTCATAATATTTAGGTTTTAAGATTAAAAAATCCCCATTACAATTGGCCGTTGGCTTTCCAATCGCTTAGGGGATATATGATATAACTGCTTTCCGTTTTTAATTACTTTAAAAAGCTGCTTTTTCTAATAAAATTTTAAATTGGGAAATCCGACACTAAAGTACTATTCATGTAAATCCTAGTCACGGGGTTTACACCTGTTTTGAACGAGTTATTTAACTAATTTAGTTGTAAGAAAAGAAGTAACTTATGTGATTAAAGCTCCTCGTTGTTCCATCACTGGAAGATCCCGAAAAGCCTTTTCGTTAATGGTATTTTTTCTAAAAAGAAATTTTTTATCAAAAAGCTTTCCATCAGCAAAGAATGTTACGGCAAATTCATTATTCATTGAAAACAATTCTTCCTGAATCATTTCGATCTTAGCGGATGATTTGGCATTCAGAGTTCCTATACCGTGTCTCAGTAAAGATGTTTTTCTTTGGGTATCATATCCTTTGGTAACTACCATGACCATTTCTATGGATATTTCCTGGTCATTAATGATATAAGAATTCCAATCATATCCACCAAACTCCTCATTCCATTCTTTTAGAACAGCAATATAGACATTCTTAACAACCGGTATTTCTATATCCTTTTTCAACTATAATGTTGCCTTAAATTGTTCTAAAAAACGTACATCATTTTCACTTAACATACGGATATCAGAGATTCCGTATAATAATAGGGCTATACGGTCAATTCCCATACCGAAAGCGAATCCGCTGTACTCCTCTGGATCGATATTACAATTTTTTAAGACATTAGGGTCTACCATTCCACAACCCATAATCTCCAACCAACCTGTTCCTTTTGTCATTTTATAATCGGTTTCTGTTTCTAATCCCCAATATACATCTACCTCCGCACTTGGCTCAGTAAATGGGAAATAGGATGGTCGCAATCTGATTTTAGATTTGCCAAACATTTCTGTAGTAAAATATTGTAATGTTTGTTTAAGGTCAGCAAATGAAACGTCTTTATCAATATACAAACCTTCTACCTGATGAAAGAAACAATGTGATCTTGCAGAAATAGCCTCATTACGATAGACTCGCCCAGGAGAAATTGTTCTTACTGGCGGCTTATGCTCTTCCATATATCGTACCTGCACAGAAGAAGTGTGTGTGCGTAACAAAATATCAGGATTCGTTTGTACAAAAAATGTGTCCTGCATATCACGTGCCGGATGGTATTCTGGTAAATTCAATGCAGTAAAGTTATGCCAGTCGTCCTCTATTTCTGGACCTTCACTTACGTTAAAACCAATCCGTGAAAATATATCTATGATTTGATTCTTCACCAAAGAAATTGGATGCCTGGATCCCAATACAATCGGCTCTGCCGGACGTGTTAAATCTCCATAAGGTCCTTTTTCTTCCTCTTTGGACTCTAATTCATCTTTTAAGGATTCAACTTTATCTTTTACCTTATTCTGAAGGTTGTTAATGATCTGACCAAATTCTTTTTTTTGATCATTTGCAATGTTTTTAAACTCTTCAAAATAATCTTTGACGATACCTTTTCGCCCTAAAAATTTTATTCTGAATGCTTCAACTTCTTCTTTGGACTTCGCCTTGAATTCTTCAACCTCAGCTATATACTCTTTAATCTTATCGATCATGATCTTTTTCTTATGTAAAAGGCAAATTTAAATAGAAAATACAACAATTAAAGGTCAAACTGTAATAGAAGTTTCTTTTTTCAACTCAAAAATTTTTCTTTTTGGTTAGGTTGTCTGTGAATCCCCATTTTCTTCTAGTTTATCTTTATAAACAAACTGCATCAAAAAGAAAACCGATACCCCCCCAAATAGATGCCATAACCAATGTGTACCCATATACAAAAAATCAGTTTCCCAAAAGGTGTCTGCACTCCTAAAACTTACCGCTATCACAAAGAAAACAAAGGCCAAAATAATCATTTCTTTATGCTGACCATTTGTTTTTATAAGATAGAGGATAATTGGAAGTAACACCGTAATTGCTGTAATCACGTACCCTAAGGAAATTCTAACTACAGAAGGAATTGGAAGCATTCTTACTGCAATAGAAGCGCTAAAAACTATAGTAAACACCAAGATCCTTTTCCACCAAATCCCGTATAATTTTAAAATGAAATAAAATACTGCCGACATACACAAGACCATAATAGGCACCCAATCCATAAATAACCACACCTGATGACTTCTAGTACCGTGAAATAATGTTCCACCGATAAAGCCAATGGTTAATATTGGTAGACTAAAGGTAAGAAACAAATGTTGTCTCGGATTTTTGTAGATGCGTATCACAAAGTATACGATGATAAATAGAAATACAAGATTACTGATCGTATTAAATGGCTCTACTGGAAACCTACCCATAATTGTCTCCTGATAAATCGGTCCACTATCATTAGGTACCTTAAGATCATTAAAACTATTTGTGAGCATTTCTTTTTATAATAACATTAGAAAAATGACTTAAGCTTAAAAAGTAGTTCTTCTTAAATCAACTTTAAAAAACAATACAATAAAACTTTCAAGTTCAGAAAGGTATCTCATTTTGGTGTTCCTTAGGAATACAAATTATGAAGTGCGTTAAAGCTCGTTAAAAAACTTGACAAAAACATATAAATTAGTTATTTTTAGTAATCTATAAAAAGATAAGTACAACTTAAGTTGTATTACCAATTTTCCCTAAATAACATTTCATAACCGATATATGCAAACAACTGGTAAATGACTAAGAGTTAGTCATTATTTTATTGTTTAATTTAAAAAAATGCCGATATGAAAAAGCTGTTTTTTGGAATCTTGATCATTGATATGAAGGGATTAAAAGAATTAATTAGTAATCTTCCTTCGGCTTGCTGGTATGCGATGCGTAGATAATTACATGATTAATGAACTTCTGATAAGAAACATTTAAAAGCGATCTATTCAAAAACCCTTAAGAAGTTTAGGATGTTGCTTACATCAAATAGAAAGACGCTCTGGTAGAGCGTCTTTTTTAATAAGTTGCTATGAATACTGATTAAATCTTGACGAAGACATCTCTGTACTCCGTAGTTTGACCATCAAAAGTATCTGAATACTCTATAGAAAAAGTATTTCCAGAAAAGTTTATCTCTTCTTCAGAAGTATCCCCATCTACAGTAAAGCTGTAGACGTTGTCGCCTGAATTTATCCAGGTTCCTGTATCTACACCATCTGGAGCCAATTCGCAATTTCCATCTCCATTCTCTTCATAAAATTCTGACCTTAAACTTCCATCTTCACTAAATATTACAACTCCCTCTAAGTCACAAGGGTCTGATGTAATCAGTTCTCCGTTTTCAAATTCTTGAGATAATTTCCAAGACCCTATTATTGGATCTTGATTTCCATCATCATCATTGCTACAGGAAATTGCTAAAATAGAAAATGAAACGGTCAATAATAAAATAAGTTTTTTCATAAAAGTGATTTTGTTACATTATATAACCAAAGATGAACCTACTCTTAAAAGGTTGCGTATCTTTTAAAAAATATATTCACTTGAAACAAAATATCCCACAATTGCTTCTTTCATCAGAATCGATTGCTCTCCTGCTTTAAGGTTAGGCAGCTGCTCTTTAACAGTATAATGAGGCCATCCTTCTTTATCAAAATAATCAAACTCATAGTAACCATAAGGTTCTAACAGTCTGCAGATTGCAATATGCATTAAATCTAATTTCTCATCTTTTTTAAATTTACGATGTACCTGTCCTAATTCCTGCACTCCAATTAAATAAATTATTGCATCCAGATCCAGCACTTCACCATCTGCAAACTGATTGGACAGTTTGGTTACTAATTCTTCCCATCTTTCCTTTAACTTCTCATCTCTGGTCATTAGATTTTTTTTGCAAAAATACGATTTCATATGATTGAACGCCTAGTTTGAAGAAGCTTTGATATTATATTTTTAAAACAAAAATTCATTATCACAAAAGTTGAAGATCTCGCTTCCCCCAATTAACTTCTTTCCATCGTTATACATCTATGTTTTAATAGTAGTATCTGTTCTAATATGGGGTGCAAGATTTTGATTTAAAACATTATATTAGTCAAAAGAAAATAATTGGATGAATTACTTAGACATCATTTTGGGGATATTATTACTATGGGGGCTCATCAGAGGTTTTAGTAAAGGTTTATTTGTTTCGCTTGCGTCTTTAGTAGCCTTAGTTGCCGGGATCTATATTGCTGTACATTTCTCTCATCTTGCAGGAGGATATTTAGAAAAATACGTAAATTGGGGAGATGGTGCTATGAAACTTACTGCGTTCGCAATTACATTTATAGTTGTAGTTGTCCTGATATCACTTGCAGGTAAATTATTAACTAAAATTGCAGATTTCGCTTCGTTGGGTGTTCTAAATAAACTTCTAGGAGCTGCTTTTGGGGTGTTAAAGTTTGCATTTATAGCTAGTGTTGTTATTATTTTTGTAGATGCTGGTAATAGGAGTTTAGGAATTATAAAACAAGAAACCCTAAAGTCTTCAATTCTATATTTGCCTGTAAAAAAACTTGCACCAATGGTATTACCTAATGTTTTGAAAAGCGAACCTGATGAAGGTGAAAACAACAATGTTTAGCAACTTTTACCAAGGCACTTTCATTTTTCAAGTGGACATAGATTGTTTTTTACTATCCTCTTTTACATATAACAAACACTTGGTGAAATTTTTAAAAATATCGGATTATGGAATAAACTCCGGAATGATATCAATTCATTCCATCATATATCTTGGTTGTTACAATAAACTAACGAAAAGCACTCGGATATTTCTATTTTTTAAATCCAAAAACATTTCTTCCATAGTATACATTCCTGTCTGACGCATATACAGCACGACCTAATCTTATTATGAAAAGGGAAGCAATTTCTAGTATTTGAGTAGCCAATTGCTGGAAATCACTAGTAGTACAAACAACGGTTCTTTCACATGTTTGACATAAAGTAACCAGAAAAGCCGATACTAAATAGTATCGGCATATTTTAATATAATTTTAGAAAATCTATTTGTCAAAAAATTGAACACTTCCATCACTAACATCATACATAGCGCCCATAATAATAATTTCCTGATTGTCTTCCATTTCCTTCAATACGTCACTTTGTTCACGAATATTATTGATTGTCATCAGTACATTTTTAACCGCTACTTCATCTACAAAATCTAAATTTTTAGAATTTCTTAGGGAACTATCAGTTGGCTTACTAACTGCCGCTACGGCTGGTTTTATTTTACTTAACAATGAGGTAAGGTTTCCTAATTTAGCATCGTCACAGGCTCCTTTCACCGCACCACAACTTGTATGCCCCAGAACTAATATCAATTTTGTTCCTGCCAGTTTGCTAGCAAACTCCATACTACCAAGGATGTCTTTATTTACAAAATTACCAGCTATTCTTATGCTAAATATATCTCCTAACCCTTGATCAAATATCAGCTCCGCAGATACTCTAGAATCAATACAACTTAGTATCGTTGCAAACGGAAACTGCCCATCTCTTGTTTCATTCACTTGTTCCAAAAGGTTTCTATTCGCCTTCAAATTATTCTGAAATCTTCCATTACCTTCCTTTAAAAACTGTACTGCTTTCAAAGGAGTCATGGTCGCTTGCGTTTCTTTTGTATGTGCTTTCATAATTTTCTCTACTTTATTTATTAATGCTGTTTTTAGGTCTTAACTTAAAAAATTGAATGTAGTCATCAGGATTGTCTACTACTCCACGGTCAGATACTAAATGGATATCAATATTTCTGTTCTTAGCTTTTTCCGAAAAATCCTGTAATATTTCTATGATATCATTATCTAAATACCTTGTCTTGGTAACATCCAGTGTGAGATCAGAATATTCTGGTAATTGATCCAGTTCTTTTAAGATAGCACCTTTATTAAAAAATGTAACTTCTTCTGCTAAAGTCATTTTAATTTTATCCTTTCCGTTACTCTTTCCTTCAATATGTAAAAAGTGAGAGTTTTGGTAACTTTTAAATAAAATAATTACTATTCCTACTGCTAAACCTAACCCGATTCCTATTAATAAATCTGTAAACACAATACCTAAAACAGTTATTATAAATGGAACGAACTGTTTCCAACCCGCTACCCACATAGCCTTAAACGTTGATGGTTTTGCCAGTTTGTATCCGACAATAAAAAGAATTGCCGCTAATACAGAAAGTGGAATCATATTCAAAAAGGTTGGAATTAAAATAACCGAAGTTAAAAGAAAAAACCCATGAATAATAGCAGACATTTTACTTTTACCACCTGATTGTATATTAGCAGAACTACGCACAATAACTTGAGTTATTGGCAATCCACCGATTAATCCAGAGATCATATTACCTGTTCCTTGTGCAAGTAATTCTCTATTGGTAGGTGTTACTCTTTTTTCTGGATCTAATTTATCTGTTGCTTCTACGCATAATAATGTCTCCAAACTCGCCACTAACGCTATTGTAAAACCTGTAATCCATATATCAATATTAGTAATTACGGCAAAATTAGGGAAAGCAAACTGCCCTAAAAAACTATCAATACTATCTGGTACCGGTACTGAAACCAAGTGTTCAGCCGTGATACCGATGGCACCATCTTTTGTAAACACATAGAAAAGTATCCCTACTACTACTGCTACCAGTGGTCCCTGAACTAATTGAAAAAATTTTCCCTTTTCAGATAAAACGTTACTCCATAAAACTAAAATACCTAAACCTAAGAGCGCCACAATAGCAGCGCCTACATTAAAACTTCCACTCAAAAGTGCGTTCAGCGTTTTTAATAATTCAGTAAAAGTATTTTCTCCATCAATTTGAAGAAACGCAAAATCTCCTTCAGGGTTTGCATCAATACCAAAGAAATATGGTATTTGTTTAAGAATAATAATGATTCCGATTCCGGTAAGCATGCCTTTAATCACCGAAGAGGGAAAATAATATCCAATAATTCCAAGTCTAAGTATTCCAAAAATCAATTGAATTAATCCTCCTAAAACAACAGCAACCAAGAAGTTTTCATACCCTCCTAAAGAAGAAATAGCTGCAAGAACAATGGCTGCTAATCCAGCTGCTGGTCCACTGACTCCTATCTGCGAACCACTTAAAGCTCCAACAACAATCCCTCCAATGATTCCTGCTATAACACCAGAGAAAAGAGGAGCTCCACTTGCCAATGCAATTCCCAAACATAGGGGTAGTGCCACAAAAAACACTACAATACTTGCGGGAAGGTCTTTTTTTAAATTTTTAAAAATACTCATAATTTAATGATTAAGTTGTTGCCAAAAATCAGGCAATTAGGTTTTTACAGTGATTAAAAAATCAAAATGTCCTCTTCATATTTTGGAACAGTAGAGGATAAGAAGAATATGTACTAAGAATTACGAGTATTCCGGAGGAGGTGTAATATACTCAAGAAACACGGATAAGTGTCCATAATTTAACGCTGGATAATCATTTAAAGTAAGTATAGCAACATTTGCGCTTTTATCATCTGTATATTGAGAAATCTTATCTTTTTCTTTTAAGTCTTCTTTTTCAGAAGTATCCTTTTCGTTGGATTCTGATTTTTCTTCTGTGTCCTCTATGATATGTGCTATTGAATCTTTATCACCACTATAAAAATTAAATAATTCGACAGCATAATTTCCCAAATAGAAAAGAAAACCGACAAAAATCAAGGATTTAGCTATTTTTATTTTTATAGTTGGCATACATTTTTTTATGGATTGTAAAAGTAATAGTAATACTTTCAAAAATCTGTTAAATCAATCGTAAAATTCCTATATATAAATATACTGAAAAGAGATTTTTTTACCAGCAGTATATTTCAAAAAATGTTGAGAGAATTTAACTTTTTAGTATTTGTTTAAACGGTTTCAATAGATTAATTTTAATTGTCTTGGAGAATTCTACATCTAATAGAATCAAAATAATTGATGCATTACGAGGTTTTGCATTGGCTGGAGTGTGTTTGGTCCATATGAACGAACAATATATTGCATCTCCACCATCCGAAAATCTAATGGAGGTTACTAATAGTATTTTTGATCAAGTACTTGGTGGGGTTATTGGTTTCTTTATAGTTGGTAAGTTCTTTGCTTTATTTTCAATCCTTTTTGGTCTAAGTTTCTTTATACAAATGAACGGTGCATCTAAAAGAAATGAAAACTTCGATTTACAATTTCTTTGGAGAGCATTCTTACTATTCATTATTGGATATGTTCATCAATTGTTTTATAAGGGAGATATTCTAACTATATATGCCCTATTAGCTCCTTTTCTTATTCCTTTTTATCGTTTGCCAAACAAGTGGATATTGTTAGTCTCTGGTCTGTTCTTAATTAGTGTTCCCAGATTCATTTCCTATGGAATTCTGGGTACTGAAAGTGCTTTTGGACTAGCACCCATAACAGAGGCTAATACCGTAACAAATTTAAACTATATAGCTACATTAAAAGGAGGAAGTATTACAGAGGTGTTCGCGATAAACGGAAGTCAGGGAATGTTACAAAAAATGGACTTTCAGATAGGATTGTTTGCACGATTCTATCTTACATTTGGGTATTTCCTTATTGGTTTATGGCTTGGAAAAATTGGCCTATTTCAAAAGATAAAAGAAAAAAAACTACTGGTAAAAAAATGGTTGAAATGGGGACTCATCCTATTTGTGATTACGCTTTTAATAACTATAGCTATCTTTTTGATTTCATCGCAACCAGTCAACTTTGAAAACTGGTTACACGTTTTTGGTATCAATGCTTATGATTGGTCTAATATTGCACTAACATCAATCATTCTTTGCGGTTTTATTCTAATGTATCAAAAAAAAAGAGGATATCAATTCTTTTCTTTTTTTGAATCATATGGCAGAATGGCATTGACGAACTATATGTTACAATCCATTATCGGTACTTTTCTACTTTTTGGATGGGGATTAGGGCTTTTAGGAAAGTTGCAGACGATGTATCTCGTACTTATCGCTTTATTAGTTATTACATTACAGGCTATAGTAAGTAAGCTATGGTTAAAAAGGTATAGGTATGGTCCGTTGGAATGGTTATGGCGAAGCGCTACCAAAGGTAAAATTCAGGCTTTTAAAAAGTGATTTTTACAACTCCTTAAGATCTGTTGCCGGGATCCATCCTATTTTTCCATCAGCTAATTTGATTTTTTTCCAATTGTTTACCGTTTCAGTTACTTTAACCTTGGTTCCCTCATGAAGTTCAAATACCTCTTCACTTCGTAAATTAGGTTCGCTTTTTACCGTAGTTTCTTGGGCAAAAATGATAGCGTATTGATTGTTTTTTATAAAATTATATTGCTTAAAAGCAAAGAATACTGCGAATAAGCCAATGAACAAAGAAATCCAAGAACCTAGAAAAAACAACCGCTTCTTAGAGGATATTCTGGCAGAATAATACAGTATAAACAACATCACAAAAAGCATTACAAAAAGTATCGAAATCCACGCCCACATATCGAAATTAAACATGCTCGTAAAACCATTGATTGTTCTTGAAATTACACCTTCAGGGATTACATCGATTGCATCAATAGTAGCGTTATTAGCAAAAGCAAGGTTGTTTTTAATATCCTCATCATTAGGTGCTAACTCCAAGGCTTTCTCGTAATAATAGATACTGGACCCAACATTACTTAACTTATAATGAGAATTACCTAAATTATAATATAACGCTGCCGATTCCTGACCTTTATCTAAAATCGATTTATATAAATCAATAGCTTTCTGATACTCTTCTTGATTATAAAGCGTATTGGCTTGATCAAAAACCTGATCATCCTGAGCTATGCTCACCATACTGATTAGAAAAACAACAACTTTTACTAAATTCTTCACTACTTCAATTTTTATAATTGTTTATCAATAGCTGCTATTACCCTCGAAGCTTTATCATAATCCTGTTGCATTGCGGTAGTAGAAGACGGAGTATATCTTGCAAATTCGCAACTTTCTAGCAATGCAATAAATTCTATCGAGGTTGTATCCTGCACTTCTCGTTCTTTTAGTAAACGCTGGATACGATCTTTACTCATATCACTGGTCTGAATATGTAATTTTGCTTTGAGATAATTATGCAATGCACGCTCCATTGCTATATAGAATTCCTTTTGGTTCCCCAGATTCTTTTTTGCTTCTGACAAGTATTTTCTCGCTAACTTATCAGCTTTACGAACTCTGTTGCCACTAACATCACTTAATCGTTCTTCTCTTTTTTTGCCAAAGAACAAGAATAATGGAATAGCCAATAAAGGAGCTGTTAATGCTACCCAATATCCTGTAGACTTAAAAAAGTATGTTTTTTCTATGGGTTGCAGGTTTGCATCAAGCTTTAAAAACCTAAATTGACTTCCTGTTTGCGTTACTATTTGTTTGGTAGTTCCAGAGGATTCAGAATTGGTAACAATACTACCACTATCTGGTCCATTCTTTACATTAATCACAATTTCATCTGAAGTAATCGTCTTATAAGTTTCAGTCTTTAGATCAAAATATGAAAATGAAATTGGCGGAATCGGATAGGTGCCTTTAAACTGAGGTACTAGCGTATATGAATCCGAAATATTTCCTGTCATACCAGTAAGATTCGTTCTTACTTTTTCATTATGCTCAGGCTCATATTGTTCCAAACCGTTGGGGACACTCAATGTTGGCAGATCAAAAAGTTTTAGATTTCCGTTTCCAGAAACCAATACCTTAGTCTCTAGTGACTCTGTAGCATCTAATGACGTTTTATTAGGAGTGACTTTAAAATCAAAAGACCCGACGGCTCCCGAAAAATTATCAGGTTTACCTTGCTGAGGTAAAGGCTTCACCTTAATAGTTCTCGTACCCGCAGCTACTGTCTTATTTACCGTGGAGTATAATCTGCCTCCAAAAATATCACGCCGATTGGTTGGAACATCTACTGCAATAGAAAGTGTTAAGGGTTCGATTTCTAATGTACCTGTTTTCTGCGGATATAAGACTGTCTTACCGCAAACTACAAAGTTGTATGGCTCGCCTTTATACTCTCCTCGTTCCACCTTTAATTGTCCTATTTTGATCGACTGACTCCAAAAATCACTATATTTTGGGTTGTCAATTTCTCTCAGATTACTAATCTGTATTCTAGGACTTACGTAAAGTTTATATACAACAGTGATTGCTTCATTGAGATAAGGACCTGTTTTGGAAACCTCTGCTATCAAATGAAGATTTTCACTTGCCACATAGTCTGCATTATTTCCATCCTTTGGTTTATCTACTGCCGCTGTAACCTCTACTTTTACAGGCAAGGTCTTGTATGTTTGACCATCTATCTCTATAGTTGCCTGTCCAATGGTAAAAGTTCCTCTTTTGGTAGGAGAAAGAAAATAACTAAACGTTTTAGCATAAGATCGTTTACCGTTGATCCAGGAATTGCTTATAGACTGATTCGGTCCTCCAACCACAGTAAATCCGTTGAAACTAGGTTGTGTAAAGTTGTCACCGTCTTGATTCATCTCAAAATCGACCCGTAACCGCTCGTTTACACCTAGCTTTTTCTTGCTTACCTTAGCTTCAAACTTAACTTGGCCAATACTAAGCTGGGTTATTGCTAAAAATAGTGTAAGAAAAATTAATTTTATTTTCATCTGCTACCAATCTTTTTCGGTTTTTGTTTTCGCTCCCTGAGCTTTTTTGGCATTTATTTTATCCTGTACCTTCTTCTCTTCATTATTCATCGCTTCTAACAAGCTTTTAACTTGCTGAGGAGATAACTGCCCCTGAACTTGTTGTGGTTGCTTTTTCTGTTCTTCAGGTTTTCCATCACCTTCTTTTTTGTCTTTCTTTTTCTCCTCTCCTTCATCCTTTGGATCTGCTTCTTCATCTTTCTTATCTTCACCTTTTTCATCTTTTTTCTCCTCTCCTTCATCTCCTTTTTTATCCTTATCGTCTTCGCCTTCCTTTTTATCTTCCTTATCTTCGCCTTCCTTTTTATCTTTATTCTCCTTGTCTTTGTTTTCGTCTTTGTTCTTGTCCTTGTTGTCTTTATCACCCCCTTTATCTTCGTTTTTTTGTTTTTCCAATAGCTGTTTTGCTAAAGCCAGATTATAACGGGTTTCGTCATCTTTAGGATTATTCCGTAATGCATTCTTATAAGCTTCTACGGCCTCTTTATATTTTTTTTGTTCCATATAGGTATTACCTTGATTATGGAAGGCTTTATGCTTTTCTGTTTTGGATGTTGCTGTCTTTACAGCTTCTGTATAACGCTGGTTTGCCTCATCATACTTTTCTGTATTGTAATAAGCATTGGCTAAATTATATTTTGCAGTAGCATCCACTGGGTTTGTGGAAATTGCTTTTCTATACTCACCTTCTGCCTTTGGGAAATTACCATCTTTTACTAATACTTCATTCCCGGTTGCTACATATTGGTTTGCTTCTGCGATAATTTCAGTCCTATTTCCCTCTTCTTGAGAAAATACAATCCCAAATTGGAAACACAACAGTACAATTAGTAAATTCTTCATAACGTCTTTATTTTTCTGCTTAAAGAACATTTCGATAAGCTTAATATAACAGGCTCGGTTAGATATTATTCTAATGCTAGCTACCTATTGCTCATTGAATAAATTTAATTTTTTAACCCAAGAAGTTTTTCTTTCTAACAAGAAAATATCTAAAAACAACAATAGCAAACCAGCTCCCAAGAACCATTGAAATTGATCTTTGAAATCTGCAAATTGTTTGGCTTCAAATTCTTTTTTGTCCATTCCCTGCAGTAACTCAGTAACATTTTCTACTACAACGTTTGTACTAGTACCATCAATGTATGTGCCATTTGCCTGATTTGCGATTTCCTGCAAAATTGTCGTATTTAATTTAGTGATAACGGTTTCACCCTGACTATTTTTCTTATAGCTCTGTACAATTCCGTTACGTTTTATAGGTATTGGACCTCCTTTTGTCGTTCCGACACCAATGGTAAATATTCTTATCCCTTCTTCGGAAGCCGCTTCTGCCATGGACTCAATATTCCCTTCGTGATCTTCTCCGTCACTAATAATAAATAATACTCTGTTCGTTTGCTCTTCATCGTCATAGTAGGTTTTGGCTAATTCTATGGCTTCATTTATGGCCGTTCCCTGAGAAGAAAGCATATCGGTATTCATGGATTGCAAAAACATCTTTGCAGAACCATAATCTGTTGTGATTGGTAACTGCGGAAATGCACTAGCTGCATAGGCAATAATTCCTACACGATCGCTGGCTAGATTATTGATAATCTGAGTTACCAATTGTTTAGATTTTTCAAGCCTGTTAGGTGCAATATCTTCGGCTAGCATACTTTTCGAAACATCTATGGCAAATACAACATCTACACCTTCTCTTTTTACAGTCTCTAGTTTAGTACCAACTTTTGGATTTACAAGAGCGATAATAAAACACGCTAAAGCTAAACTTATCACGATAACTTTCAATATCGATTTAAATATAGACTGGTTGGGACTCAATTTTTTCAGTAGATCCTTATCTGCAAATTTTTTCTGAGTCGTTTTTTTCCAAATTAAAACACCCAAAAACATCAGTATTAGTATCGGTATCACCAACAATAACCAGAAAAATATTTTTTCTTCTAATAAGTACATTTTTATAATTCTAAGTTTATACCAATTTAAAATACACTACGACAGTCTAACTGCATCAACTGTTTACTTCTTTAATTTCAACGCAAACGCGTTTATTTTTTCTTTTACATCTGGAGCTATTTCTTTGTCTGTGACTTTTGTGTGAATATCTCCTAGATAATTCATTCCCAGATACTCGGCGCTTCTGGAAAAAGGAAGCGTAAACTCTTTTACTCTATCATCATCATTACTACAACTAAGCATAGCCATGTTTTTTCCTCTAAGCATGCGACCAAAATCCTTCTCTTTGTATAAATAATCAGAAATTCTATCCAAAAAAACTTTCATAATTCCGCTCATAGTATACCAATACACGGGTGTTGCTAAAACCAATGTCTGATAATTATGAACTATATTTTTAAAAATCACTTCAAAATCATCTTTGTTTTTGAACTCATAATCGAAGTAATTTATCTCTCTTTGATGAAGATCGATAACATCAAAACTCGTCATATTTCTTAGATAAGAAACAACAATGTTTGTATCTCCGTCGCTTCTCGAACTTCCTTGAATTATAATCCCTTTTTTCAATCCTGCTTTTGTTTTTTAAAAACACTAGTAATAATGATACCGACTCCTACACCAACCGCCACTCCTGATAAAAACCCTACTCCATCAAAGTTAAAAGCATACTTTACCAGAAATCCGACTATAATTAATAATACTCCTATAATTATGTTTCTTTTCAAACCCTCATTTTTTATTAAACAAAACTTCTAAATATGGTGAATCTCAATACAAACTCTACCAATAATAATAATCCTGCTAACAACACCAATGGCCTAAATTTTTCTTCATAATTATAGAATTTAAATTCTTCTACATCCGTTTTTTCCAGTTTATCTATTTCTTCATAAATCTGTTCTAACTTTTTGTTGTTAGTCGCTCTAAAGTATTTTCCTTTGGTAACTTTGGCAATTTCTTTTAATAATTCTTCGTCAATCTCTACTCTAACATTCCCGTACTGAAACGTTCCGTTGGGTCTTATGGCAACTGGAGATAATGCCATTCCATTTGTGCCAATACCTATGGTGTAAGTTTTAATACCATATTCCACAGCTAATTCTGACGCAATTTTTGGGTCTATAAAACCTGCATTATTAGAACCATCAGTAAGTAAAATAATTACTTTGCTTTTAGCCTTACTATCTTTTAATCTATTAACAGAAGTAGCAAGTCCCATCCCGATGGCAGTTCCATTTTCTAATAAATTATCATACACCGTTTCTTTTAAAGCGCTAAGCACAATAGCTTTATCACTAGTTATTGGTGTTTTGGTAAAACTCTCTCCTGCATACATTACTAATCCGATTCTATCATTTGGCCGTCCTTGAATAAACTCTGCCGCTACTTCTTTTAAGGCTTCTAGTCGATTTGGTCGTAAATCTCTGGCTAACATACTGGCAGATACATCAATTGCCATGACGATATCAATTCCACGGGTCGTTTTGGTTTTGGTAGATACATCAACTGTTCTTGGTCGTGCCATTGCAGTAATGATTAATGCTAGTGCGACTAACCTTACTAAAAACAAAATTGGTCTTAGTTTGGCTAACCAGCTACCAGACACCTTAAACCCTTTAATACTAGATATCCGCAGTGCTGCCTGCTGTTTATTTCGTTTCCATATATACCAAGCTATTGCTAATGGTAAGATTAAAAACAACCAAAAAAACTGAGGATTCTCAAATGTGAAATTTTCAAACATAGTTATTTGGCATTTTTAAGTTCAACAGAGTTAATAATGCGCTGTGCAACGTCCTTTGCGTATCGATCTTCCTGATTGTAAACGACCATAATTTGCTGAAACCCGCCATTTTCTGCAAAATTAAGCATCAAATAGTCACTTTTCTGTTCTTTTTTACTCACTGGATTTGTTACCTCCAAGCTTCCGAATACTTTGACTCCTTTTGCGCCACCCAATGTTTCATACTCTTCATCCTTTACGGTTATATTTTTAGCTCCTTCCGATTCAAAATTACCTACAACGCCTTCAACTATTTTACTAAGATCTACTTCGGTCTTTTGATTATATTGTATGGTGGAGACTGTTATATAGAAATTTCCCATCAAACTTCCATAAACAAAAGTTTCATTTCCTTTAAGCGTTTGTTTTTGTTCTTCTGTTAACTGAAAGTTGTTTCTGATCAGAACCTTGGGGGTAGAAACGGTTACTGGCGGAGAACCATACATACTTCGAATCCATTCTGTCTCTGCCAATTCTTTGGTTGGATGTCCCAAAAGTGAATCTTTGACAACATCATACCCTTTTACTACAATAAATACTGTTAATGTTATGACTATTAGTGTAATCCCTGCAAGACTTCCGAAAATTATTTTTCTTCGAAATTTCTTCTCTGCTGCCGTTTTTCTGTATTCCTCGTCTGCCAGTAATTCTTCTTCTGTTGGTTCGGGAATGGCATTTTTGGTCTCATTAATGACCCGTTCAATAACATTTCTATCCGCTTTGGCGGTACCAATATCAGGTTTCGATTTAGCAAACTTAGCCATATCTGCAGTTTTGAGTACAGATTTAAGCTCCTTGATTGTATGCTTATCCAGATTTAGTGCTCCGGTTTTTATTTCTTCATCCAGACGTTCAATAAGCTCGTCGGTTGTACTTTCCATAGCGTGGTCATATACTTCCTCATCAATATATTTACGAGCGGTATCACTCAGTTGCGAATAATATTCTTTATGTGAATCCTGTTCTAATAAATGCGAGGCATCGATTCTCTGTAATGCCAAGATTGCTCTTTCGTAAGGTGGTAATTTATCTTCTTTAGCCGCCTTTCTCTTTTTTCTTCTTAATAACAAAAAAATAATCAAACCTACAACAAGCAGCGAAATTAAGATCCACCATATATATTTTTCCCAGTTAACAAATGATGCGTCTACAGCCACTAAAGGTTTTATTTCAAACATCTTCTGCTTCGTAGTGTCTACAAGCACATCACGAACCGCTACTTCTAAAGAATCCGTAAAAAACACCTGATCACCAATCACTACTTTTTGTCTTGGAATAGTGTAATATCCAGAATCAAATTGTGTTAGTGCATACTCTTTAATTAGGTTGAATCGACTCCCATTTTTAGTAGTATCTGTCTTATATGATTCTATAACCTCAAGTGGCGCAAAAGTTTGTCCTTCTGGAAAAACAACAATTTTTGTAGAATCTGCTTCTACCAGCATTTTATATCTGATCTCTTCACCGATCTGAATCGTTGTTGAATCTATATTTGCAGTAACCTGAGCAACCCCAGAATAGGAAAGAAAAAGGGTTACTATAAAAACCAATCTTTTTATCCTTTTCCAAAAAGAAATATCACTTTTTATATTTATATCTAGTAATTTGTAGTTCTTCATTCTTAATTATCGCCTATCCTCTTCGTTTAAAATAACCTAACAATTTTTTTACATAACTCTCATCCACACGACTGCTTAATGATCCTGCACCACTTCTGGTAAAACTATCTCTAAAATATGCAACTCTTTCCTGATAGTATTTGGCATAATTCATTCTCGTTTTTTTGGAGCTTGTATTTACCAATAACAATTCTCCTGTCTCTTCATCTTCCATCTGAACCATTCCTAAATTTGGAATTTCCTCTTCCCGCTGATCGTACACTCTAATTCCGGTAACGTCGTGTTTTCCGCCAACAATTTTAAGTGTCTGCTGATACCCATCCGTTATAAAATCAGAGAGCATAAATACTATTGCCTTTTTCTTCATGACATTGGATAAAAATTTCAATGCCTCAGTAATATTCGTTTTTTTACTCTTAGGCTCGTGCTCTAAAAGTTCTCTAATGATTCTTAGGACGTGAGATCTTCCTTTTTTTGGCGGAATAAATAACTCGATTTTATCTGTAAATAAAATCAATCCAATTTTATCGTTATTCTGCGTAGCAGAAAATGCCAATGTCGCAGCAATTTCAGTGATAATTTCTTTCTTGAATTGTTGCTTGGTTCCGAACAATTGCGATCCAGAAACATCGACCATCAACATCATCGTTAATTCCCTTTCCTCTTCAAAAACTTTGATGTAAGGTTCATTATAACGGGCGGTTACATTCCAGTCTATGTTTCGAACATCATCGCCAAATTGATATTGGCGCACCTCACTAAAAGTCATACCCCGTCCTTTGAAAGTAGAATGATATTCTCCTCCAAAGATATGATCGCTCAAGCGCCTTGTCTTGATCTCAATTTTCCGAACTTTTTTTAGTAACTCTTTAGTATCCATGTACTCGCCTTTTGGCTCGTTAGTATTCAGTAATTAGTGCGAAGTATGAAGTACAAAGATTTAGTGCTTGGTGCTTATTTCCCAGGACTTTGTACTAATGCATAGCATCTATGGCACTTCAATCTCGTTTACAATCTTATTAATAATTTCTTCTGAAGTTACATTTTCTGCCTCTGCTTCATAGGTAATACCAATACGATGACGCAATACATCGTGTACCACTGCGCGAACATCTTCTGGAATCACATACCCTCTTCTTTTTATAAACGCAAAACATTTAGCTGCGGTAGCAAGATTAATACTTCCTCTTGGAGAAGCTCCAAAACTAATTAACGGTTTTAAATCTTCGAGACCGTATTTTTCTGGAAAACGAGTTGCGAATATAATATCAAGAATGTATTTTTCGATCTTTTCGTCCATATATACTTCTCTTACCGCTTTTTGGGCAGTCAGTATTTGATCAACGGAAACAACAGGATTTACTTTTTCAAAGGAGCCTTTCAGGTTTGCTCGAACAATTAATTGCTCTTCTTCTAATTTAGGATAATCGATTACAGTTTTTAACATAAAACGATCGACCTGCGCTTCTGGCAATGGATACGTTCCTTCTTGCTCTACAGGATTTTGAGTTGCCATAACTAGAAATGGTTTATCCAAAATAAAGGTTTCGTCTCCGATAGTAACTTGTTTTTCCTGCATGGCTTCTAACAAAGCACTCTGTACCTTTGCCGGTGCACGGTTGATCTCATCTGCCAGCACAAAATTGGCAAAAATAGGTCCCTTTTTAATCGAAAAATCGTTCTCTTTCATATTAAAAATTAGTGTCCCTACAACATCTGCAGGTAACAAATCAGGTGTAAACTGAATACGACTAAAACTTCCGTGTACAGCTTTGGCTAATGTATTTATTGCTAATGTTTTTGCCAATCCAGGAACCCCTTCTAACAAAATATGTCCTTGGCCGAGTAATCCAATTAGCAATCGTTCTACCATATGTTTTTGGCCTACGATTACTTTGTTCATCTCTAAAGTAAGTAAATCTACAAATGCAGATTCTTTCTGTATTTTTTCATTGATTGAAGCAATATCAATAGAACTATTTTCTTCCATCTATTCTTTTTTTTAAAGTCGTGAATTTAACATTCATGTTCCAGCAATGCAAATTGTTAAAATATTTTTCTTTTTGTTGTTAATTATAGGTTAAATGTGTCTTCTAAAAATACGCATACGCCCAAATTTTACAGTATATTTAGATCTTTTTACTGATAAAAACGGACGTGACTATTTTCATCGGCTTTTGCGATGATACTTATAAAAGACGAAAGCTTTTTTGGAGTGTTGCGAAAAACTCAATCTAAATGGTCAAATTATCATTATTTTCTTATGTTATCGCTGGTGTGTTCCATTTATCAGCTTATGTAGCATTCAAGAGGTAGCATATGTATCCATGTTTGTATAGGGAACGATAGGTCTGGCATTTATAATAAGAATCTTTAAAAGAAAAAACTACTTGACGTTATGAAAACAGCATTAATTACCGGAGCTACCAGTGGTATCGGAAAATCTACAGCAATTCAATTTTCTAAACAGCGTATAAACTTGATACTTTGTGGTAGAAGACAAGAGCGTTTAAATCAACTACAACAGGAATTAGGTAAAAAAGTAATGGTGCATACTCTTTGCTTTGATGTACGCGACAAAGAAAGTGTTTTAAAAAATATTGAAACACTTCCAGAAGAATTTAGTACCATTGATATATTGGTCAATAACGCAGGAAATGCTCACGGTCTTGATCCTATTCAAACTGGAAATTTAGATGACTGGGATGCGATGTTGGATATAAATGTAAAAGGATTATTATATGTTTCTAAAGCAATAATCCCAAAAATGATTTCTCAAAAATCCGGTCATATTATTAACATAGGTTCTATCGCAGGTAAGGAGGTGTATCCAAACGGAAATGTTTATTGTGCCAGCAAACATGCGGTAGATGCTATCAACAAGGGAATGCAAATAGATCTTAATCAGTATGGTATTCGGGTTGGAGCAATACATCCAGGATTGGTAGAGACAGAGTTCAGTAATGTTCGGTTTAAAGGTGATGATCAAAGGGCAGACACTGTTTATCAAGGATTTGAGCCATTACGACCAAAAGATATCGCGGATATCATCTCATTTGTAGTTACAAGACCTTATCACGTTAATATCGCAGATCTTGTAGTTTTTCCAACTGCTCAAGCCAATAGTACAATCGTGAATAAAAGTTCATAATTTCTTTATTATCATCACATTGCCGACCCAATAAAAATAACTAAGTTTAACTTGGGAAAAAAATGTTGACTGCTATTCGAGAAAGGAATGATTAATAAACGCCTACTTATCAAAAATCTGCTTGCCCATAATGACGAAAATAGTTTTTATGACAAGAAACGAAAGCTCAATATTGGCGAAAAAGAAGGGAAAGCTAAATTTCTAAAACACATTTGTGCATTATCTAATTCGAATCCAAAAAATAATTCTTATATAGTTATCGGGGTTGAAGATGAAGACAACGAAATTATAGGTGTTGATTTTTTTGATGATAGTAAGATTCAGAACCTAGTGAATGCCTATCTTTCTAATCCTCCTATTGTAGCGTATGAAAATATCCCTTTCCCCCATTTACCAAGCGACAAAGTAGTTGGTTTGGTTTCTATACGGTCTCAAGAGGGAAAACTATGTTCTCTTCGTAAAAACATCTGGAAATATTATGGGGGTTCTGTGTTTTTTAGAGATGGCAGCATTAGTATGCCCAAAGTATTTGATATTAAGATTAAAGATGTAAATTCTGAAATTGTAGAATCGATAGAAAGTCATGCTCAAAACAATATTGAGCTGACTTTAGACGGTGTTTTTGACTTCATGAACTCCAGGAAAGATTACAACCCCACGTATAAAGTTTTTAAAGAGTATTTTGTAGTATGTTGGTCTGCAAAAGAAAAAAGTGTAAATGACGAGATCTATTATTCCAGAGTGGATATTGCATTGATCAATGAACAGGTAAAGCTATTTTATTCTCAATTCGACGAAGTTAGCATTTCAATTACTGATGAAGAATTCAAAATTGTAGAATATGTTCGACTTGGTTTACAGGATACGTATAATTACTATCCATTGGAGGAAGTTACTATTAAGTTTAAAAATAATGTAAGTTATGACATAGAAAATAAACTCCTCTTTAAACCACCTCAATTTGATCGGAAAACATTATATCATTTATACAATAACAATAATGCATTGATCGAAAAATTAAAGAAGAAAATGCCACTCTCTACAAATGAACAGAAGGATTTATTTAACCTACCTGTAACGTACCTTTTATGTTATTTTAATGATTTTAGCGAGGCAAAAGACAAATTAGAAGAAGCAAAGCCTTATCTAAAAAATTATGCAAATGATAAAGTATATTCTTTATATAAAGAAAGTGTTCGAATACTTAGAAAAATAAGATATAGCTAACACTCAACTTAAAAATTTTTATTGACCAACTATAAAATGTAGTATGAATCGAACTCTTGTTATTGGAGATATACACGGAGCCCTCAAGGGATTGAAACAATTAATTGAAAAGGCAAAAATTACGACAAAAGACACACTAATTTTTTTAGGTGATTATGTGGATGGATGGAGCGATAGTGCTTCGTTAGTTTCTTTTCTTATAAAATTACAAAAAAACCATAATTGTGTTTTCATTCGAGGTAATCACGATGAACTTTGCTATACCTGGTTAACGAAACAAAAATATAATCCAGAATGGATAAAACATGGAGGTCAGGCAACTATTGATTCTTATAAAAAATTATCCAGAAGAGATACTGAAGCTCATTTTCTATTTTATGAGAATCTTATCAATTACTATATCGATGATTATAATCGCCTGTTTTTGCACGCAGGTTTTACAAATCTCCACGGGCCACAACGCGAGTATTTTAGTGAATTATTTTATTGGGATAGAACCCTATGGGAAACCGCCTTATCCATAGATCCAAGCCTAAAAAAAACAGCGCTTACCTATCCTAAAAGACTTTTGTTATTTGATGAAATATACATTGGTCATACACCAGTAACCAGAATTCATAAAACAACACCTGTCAATGCAACCTGCGTTTGGAACATAGATACAGGAGCTGCTTTTAAGGGACCGCTAACCGCTATGGATATTGATACCAAAGAGTTTTGGCAAAGTGATCCGGTTTATATGTTATATCCAGATGAGAATGGAAGAAATTAACAGGTAAGAACTAATACCAGCATAACTGTAAAATCACTCTTAAGAGTGATTTTTTTATGCGTTATGTTTACTTATCTCTAACGCATCATACTAATTGATAAATCATAAAACTTAACAAAATGAAAACCTCAAAAATTTTACTGCTTTTTCTTAGTATTATCAGCATTGCCTGTAATACGGATGATGAAATCTTACAGGATGATTTTTCTGACATTTCTCTAACATTTGAATTAAAAACTTCTGAAGATCAGATGGGTAAATTTGCAGAAAACACCATGGTTATATTTGATGGAAAAGTGTGGTCTATTGGTGGCGACAATTCTTATACCACAGATCATACATACGGAAACGACGTTTGGTCCAGTAACAATGGAACAAACTGGCAGTCTGTAACCAATAATGTTTTCGAAGCAAGATACAAACATACATTGACTACTTTTAATAACGAAATGTGGTTAATTGGTGGTGAAAACAACACAGATGATCTTTTATCTGATATATGGCGATCGGAAGATGGCATGAATTGGGTAAATGTAACTATGACTGCACCTTTTGGTGGTATGTCTGCTCACACTACCACAGTATATAATAACAAAATGTATGTTATAGGTCCTTCATCCTCAAGGATCAATATGGTTGTATGGTCTACAGTGGATGGCATCAATTGGATAGAGGAAAATTCAAACGCTTTTCCCGTAAGAGGTAATCACGAAACTGTTACTTTTGATGGAGTCTTATATGTGATTGGAGGCAGGAATGAAACCAATCGATTTAATGAAATTTGGTCGAGTACTGATGGTATTAGCTGGTCCTTAGTAGTTACATCAACTCCTATTTTTTCGGCTAGGGATTTATATACCGCGACTGTTTTTAATAACAAAGTATGGATTATCAATGGTAAGTCTGACACATCCAGAGTTATCAAAGACATTTGGTATTCATCCGATATGATCAGTTGGTCTAGATATGAAGGAGGTATTCCTTTTCAAAGTTCACATTCTCATACAAACTTAGTATATCGGGATCAAATTTGGTTTTTTGGAGGTTATGTAACATCCGGTACCTCAGGTGCAATTTGGACTATCGATGAAGATTAATTAAAATAAATACCTAAAATATGAAAAGACTATATATAATTATCACAATTTTGATTGTAAGCAGCGTAACTGCTCAAAACAATTGTAGCCAATTTTATCCTTCTAAAGTAGGAACTAAAATCACTATGAGCCATTATAACCAAAAGAATAAACTTATCTCAGAAACAAATTATGAAGTTCTGAGTATAAATTCTTCTGGATCAGAATCCAGCATTACTATGAATATGTCTGTTAGCGATTCGAAAAAGAAAAAAACAATAACAGAAGCAACTTTTACAGTTACTTGTGATGGGGGTACTACTTCTTTAGATCCGGAGTCTATAATTTCTCCTCAATTATTCGATCAATACAAGAATATGGAATATAGTATCGAAGGAAAAGGCATTGATATTCCGAATGCGCTATCTGTTGGACAACAATTACAAGATGGGCAAGTGACTATGTCTGTGGATGCCGGAGTAATGAGTATAGATATGACCATAGATCTCAAAAACCGAAAGGTAACATCTAAAGAAACGATTACTACTTCTGCAGGATCATTTAATTGTTACGTGATCACCTACACAAATACAACCAGCATGAGCATGGGGATGAAACAAACTTTTTATGTAAAACAATGGATTGCTAAAGGTGTAGGTCTGGTGCAGCAAGAAACTACAAAAACAAACGGAAAATTAATGAGTAAATCGATCTTAACTCAACTTCAATAAGTAGATAAAAGATTGATTGAGGCTTTCTAAAAAGTTATTTTTGGTCATTTTGAGCGGGGTTGGGAACTATTAAATATGAATTCAGTACATTCTCGACTTTGCTCAATATGACTAGAATTAAAGTTTTATTCCTTTTCAGGTCTTTTAATTGCTATCACACAGACACAACTTCATCATCATCCAAAAGTTCTTCTTGGCGCAATCTTAATAGAATCTGTGCAACAGCTACCGTATCTTTTTCACAGTAGATGACAATACGATCGATATCATTTTCTTCATAATATACTTGTCTTACCTGACTGCCATCTATATCATCTTTTGGAGAAGGAATTCCTAAAATATTAGTAAGCAATTTTAAAGAAGTATAATGCTTATAGTCACCAAATTTCCATAAATCTAAGGTGTCTAAATGTGGAACTTCCCAAGGTTTTTTACCAAACAGGTTTAGCTTAAACGGTAAGCTTATATTATGAATAATCATTCTCCTAGCGATATAAGGAAAATCAAATTCTTTACCGTTATGGGCACATAACAAATGATGTGGACCGTTAAAATGGGTTTCTAATAAATTCTTAAAATCTTGGAGCAATTGCTTTTCCTCTCCATAGAAAGAAGTGGTTCTGAAAGACCTTGTTTCTCCTTTGAAAGTAAAAAACCCAACCGATATGCATACGATTTTACCGAATTCTGCCCAGATACCAGCTCGGTCATAAAAATCTTCTGGGGCGAATTCTTCTTTACGTTGGTACTTTGTTTTATCCGCCCACAAATATTTCATTTCGTCTGTGAGCTTATCAAAATTCTCCTCTTCTGGTACTGTTTCGATATCCAGAAATAGAATATGTTCTAAATTAATTTTATGAAGCATTCTCTAACATTTTATAAGCTTCTTCAATATATATGAAGAAATCTTTACTAAACGAACCTTGAGGTTGTCCTCTATGATGACCTAAACGAACAATAATTACATCATCCTCTGGAATCGTTATTACATATTGTCCTAAAATACCTCTCATTACAAAAATCTCTTTATCTAAATGATCCGATAACCAAAAACCATATCCATACATATCATCATTTTCAAACCGTTTTTTGGTAGCTAATTTTGTAAATTCTTTAGGTAATATTTGCTTTCCGAAAAAATTTCCTTCGTTTTTGAATAATACGCCAAAACGAGCAAAATCTCTTGCATTACTGGCGATACAACAATATGCCTTCTCCATACCATTATCCTCACTATCTACTTGCCATAATGCGTCTTGCTCCATACCCATTGGTTTCCAAAAACTTTCGCTTAAATAAGTTGATAGTGTTTTTCCTGTTGCTTTCTCTATGACCATCCCTAATAACTGAGTGTTACCGCTTAAGTATGTAAATTCCTTTCCAGGTTCCTCTACAAAGTCTAATCCTGTCATTACTTCTCTAAGATCTGGATCATAATACGCTCTTGCTGTTATTGAAAAAGGGCTTGTGTAATGTTCTGTCCAATTCAATCCGGACGCCATCGATGATAAGTCTCCAACCGTTACTTTGGCAGCCAATCCATCAGAGAATGTGGGTAAAAAGTCTCCAATCGGTTGATCCATATCTTTGATATATCCATCCATAATAGCTTTTCCTAACAAGGCTGTCGTAATACTTTTGGCCATAGAAAAAGAATTAGTTTTAGACTCGGTTCCGTAGTCTTCTGCATACTTTTCGTACCAGATTTGGTCGTTTTTAATAATCATAAATGCCACGGTTCCCATAGCTTCATTGGTTGTATTCAATCTTTCTGTAGGAGTTGCAGTATTATAATCGGCGTCAAATTGCCAAGGAACCGTTGTAGTTCCTTTTTCTACGGTATGGTTGTCAAAGTAGGTGTAATCATCTATATAAGCTGTGGTATGCCCGGTCATATAGACTACCCGCACTCCTTTTAGAATATAATCATAATCAAAAATGTACAGTAATACAACACAAGACACCAAAAGGATAAGGATGCCTTTTAAAAAACGTTTAAGGAATTTCATACCAAACTTGTCTATATTTTAATGAAGGGTATCGGGATACTAAATTACTAAAAAAGCTAGTATTAACACAGTCGCTACTATAATTTTAAAGAATCAGACCACTTACAGTTAAAGTAAATGCATGTTTTACAATCACTATATCATCTTATACAGCAAAACAGCACTTTGTACAGCACTCTATTACTTAAATGCTTCATATAGCTAGCTTTACGTAACACTATCTTAAAACTTGACTATGAAATTTTCAAAAGTAACTGCATCTTGTGATGTTAACCAAAGATCATGTCATATCGGTATTTTAAATCCCGAAGACATCAACATTTTTCAGTCCTATTCTGCTCTGGACACTTTATATGAAATAGCACCCCTATGGAATAGAAGAATATGGAATTCTTATTTCCATAAAGTACATCAAAGCGTTATCCTCTTTAAATCAGATCAGGTAAAAATGGTTAATGACATTTATAATTTTTTACTAAAAGAAGGTAATGCTGCTAAAGCCCTTTTTATTTGTATTAAAAGCGGTAAAAAGACGGCATTTATTAACCATATGGAAAGGAGTTTACAAACCCAAATTCACTGTGTTGAAAACCACTATGAGCTGACTACCAAAATTGATGAACTCTTTGTAGATTATTTTTTAAAGCCCGTAGATATTTCAAATTTAAAAGAGGCTGTTTCTAAGACATTAAATAGATTAGGTAGATTAGTAACCAAACCTATAAACCATAGCCAAAAGGTAGTATTTCCGGTCTTAAACGGCTTTCGATTAGAATATATTTCCAATATATCATACCTTTTAGCAGATGGTAGTTATACTATTGTCATTTTTAACCAAGGTTCTAAACTAGTCGTTTCAAAAAACCTTAAACACTATGAACTTAGATTAGAACAACATGGATTTATTAGAATTCACCCTTCTGTTCTTATTAATTATGAAAAAATTAAAGAAGTTAACCGGTCAGATGGTGGTTATGTTATTATGGAAGACGGTAAAACATTACCTATTTCAAAAAACAAACGTAAGGAGTTTGAAGGTTTCATAAAGCAATACAATCTGTAAAAAAAATTATTTAGTACAAAAATTTATCAAATTCTAAGTTCAATTTGCAAGTGCAACGCGTTTATTTAAAATACTCCAGGCTAGCCGGTAGTATTTTAGGTTCAATATTTATATTCATCTTGCGCAAAACATTATGAACAATTGAGTTTCTCTCAAAGGTATTAAATTTAGAGTCTTTTACAAGTGGGATTTACCCAAATGTAAATAGCGGATCAATTAGGTGTAAATAGGAAAACCATTAGCCGAGAACTTAAACCTAATATACCAACAAGAGATCAAACCTCTTATATCTATATAGCTGAACACGCTCAGCGTAAAACATCACTTAGACACGCAACCAAAACTAAATCCACTGTCTTAACTAAAGGTTTAAGGAGGCATATAGTCAGTTTGATGAAATATCAGAAATGGAGTCCCGAATTCATTGCCAAGTGTCTTTCCAAATAAGGCGAAATATGCAATTGCCATGAAACCAGATACAAGTGGATATGGGAAGCAAAGCATAGTCTTCATAAAAAGCACAAAGAATATAAAACCCTCCACAAACATCTACACCATATAAGTTAGAAGACAGAAGTGAAGTAATTTAAAAGATAACAAAGACGCTATCTTAAAAAGAGTCCTATAAAGTAACGACCAGAAATAGTTGCTGAGCGCAAACGTATAGGTGATATAAAGGTACATTTAATGAGGGGTGTCGATCATAAATCAGCAAGCACTATTAGTAATGACTGGTAGAGCAACACGATCACTATGATAGAAATACTAAATGGCAAAGACGCAGAAAACGTATATAAAAAACGCTTCTCAAACTTTAGGAACTCGTAGGTAAAAACTATCACTTTTAATAGCAAAAAGGCATTCGCTTACTACCATAAACTAGCCAATAATATAAGTATTAAGACATATTTCACTAGACCTTATACATCGCGTGAAAAAGGTATAGCCAAAAATAGAACAGGTGTAATAAGAAGATTCTTTCCTAAGAAAACTGATATAAATCAAATAACAATAGAGAGAGTTAAAGAAGTAGAATTATTACTAAAATTACAGACCTGTTAGAAAATTTAACTACAACAACCCTACTGAAGTTCTAATAGATAAGTGTGTTGCACTTATGGGTTAAATACAGCCATCAATTCATTCGCTTTACCTATCAATTGAAACCCCTTCACATACGAATTAGCTATGGTTTAGAAGTTACATTAGTTATTAATTTACCCAATATTAACAAACTAAATTTTATAAAAATGAAAAATTTGAAATTATTATTTATTGCAGTGGCAACGTTTACTGTAATGACAAGTTGTGAAAAAGAAGACTTTAGCAATCTTGAAAATGAAGAACTTTTAACCTCTGAAGAGCTTCTTATTGAAGAATCTGAAGAAGATGACAATGATGTATTGGCAAAAGCATCGCGAAAAGTTACACTTACTTTTAAAAGATGTCTTTCTGCATGTCCTCAAAAACAAGTAGTTAAAAGCGGTGGTGGAGTTCAAGGCACATTAAAATCTAGTGTAGACAATAAAACAAGCTATATTAAGATTAAAAACCCTATTTCAGGGAAGAAAGTAAAACTTGTGATTTTTGAAAATAGAAATTTTACAGGAAAAAGACAAACTTTCTTTAAAAGAAATAGCACACGAGCTACAACCTTTTCAGTAAATGCAAGTTTATATGATAAAATTAGTTCTTATAAAATGTTTATTATTAATGATTAAGGATCTTTAGTTTTAATTGTTTAAAAAATTATTGCTTAAAAGCTAAAATCAACTAGAAAAACTGTAATTAATTAAACCAAACCGCTATTGACTTGAAATCCTTAGCGGTTTAATTTGTCACTAAATCATTTTTCTTTTTAATAGTCGTGATCATTTCCTCATCTTTTAGACAGACTCTGTGTTAAATTAATCTCGATTTTTTGTTGAACAATTATTTTAAGCAAGTATTTTTATTTCTCGTTGATCGCTTTTTCAAAGCTTCTAAGGCAACTCTTGTCTTAAGTTTTGAAATAAACTTTCTTCTTGTCATATCAGTAAATTTAATTTTGCTTTTTTGAACTTAAATTACTGTCTGGAAAATCTAGTGGAATGATCATAATAACTATTGGGCAGAGGCTTTATGAATTATATCGTCTGTCATTATTCTATCCTCCACAGTATCATTAAAACCTAAGTAAATATAACATTATGAAAAAACTAAGCGCAGTTTTAGTACAAAGCTTACTTTGTCTTACACAAGTCTGGGCAAAGCTCGAGGTATTTTCCAATGCACCAAATGGTTGGGAAAAATCTAAGATATATTCTGTAAAAGTCAAAGAAGGTAACGGAACGTTTAAAAATTCTTATACGCACGGATACGCAAAAACATCAGGAAACTTAAATAGAGACTGGTGTGAAATAAGAAATGATAAATACTGGACAAATTTGAACTTTGACTCCAGTGATTCAAAAGCAATTTTAGAAGTAACCTTAAAAACAAAGTTATGAGCAGAGACATATCTATCCCAAATAAAAATCAAGGAATCCTTGAAAGCTTTAATTTTTATATACAGAAACAAGTATTAAGTAAAATCCTTTTGTTTGCCTTAGTGCTAGCCACAGGGGTTATTTATGCTCAGAACCCAACGGTTCAAAATGGAGTAGCCACCTATCATAGCAATAAAAATATTGGTAAAAAATTCAAGGTTCCAGATAGTTGGGACAAAATCCTAATTAAAGAAAACGTTACCATTACAGGTAGTTTTTACATGCCGACTCGTAAGCACCCTATTGAAATTGCTGGTAAAAGTAGAAAAACATCCATCATCCAAGGTGATGGTTCTAGGCCAACAGATGACGGTATAAAAGGACGTTCTTATTCCGCCATACGATGTGATAAATCGCCAGATGTGTATATACACGACCTAAAGATTACAAAACCAATGAAATTCCATATTAGTGCTGGTTTTGGTAATGTAACGGTCGAGCGTTGCGACATTATAGCTGGATCTCTCACGCACACCACGGATGGTATCCACGGTGGTCGTGGGAAAACAGTAGTGAAAGATTGCTATATAAATTGTTATGATGATGCATTATACACAATAGAGTGTAAGCTAATAGAAAATACAACAATTGTACATAATAAAAACGGCGGTCCGTTTATGACTAGCTGGGGAGCAGAGGTGCCTAATAATCACACCTGTGTTATTCGTAACTGTACGGTTATCGCTAACTCTGATGATGGGTATAATCACGGTGTATTTTCCTGGTCACAAAAACATGATGATTTTCCCCAAACAATTCATGTAAAAATTGAAGGTTCATTTGATTATATCATCAATCCAGGGAAACAAGCTGCTACTATGTATACTATAGGTCGTCCTAGAGATAAAACAGGGTTGAAAAATGCTACCATGAAAATAGATGGTAGATGCCTAAGAACCAATAGTATTGATATACGAGAAAATCCAGGAAGTAATAAAGTACAGTTTGTAAACTGTGACGATGGCGACAATAACGGTGGAGACTGCACAATCAATGTGAAATCAAGCTCAACACCCGCTACATGTGATAATGGTGGTACAGTAACCTTAAACATATCAGATTTTGGTAGTCGTACATACATCAAGTATAAAATTGGAAATGGTGATTACTCAGCTAATCAAGGTACAAGCGAAAACTACACGATCAACAATGTGTCTCCTGGTACATATACCATTTATGCAGCATGGGGTAATGGTGATTGTCCTGATACTGAAGTAGGGTCTGTTACCGTAGGAGAAGATTGCAATAATAATGGAGGAGACTGTACAATCAATGTTAATTCATCTACAACACCTGCTACTTGCGATACTGGTGGTACAGTAACCTTAAACGTATCAGATTTTGGTAGTCGTACAAAGATCAAGTATAAAATTGGAAATGGTGATTACTCAGCTAATCAAGGTACAAGCGAAAACTACACGATCAACAATGTATCTCTTGGTACATATACCATTTATGCAGCATGGGGTAATGGTGATTGTCCTGATACTGAAGTAGGGTCTGTTACCGTAGGAG